>DASVDG010000068.1:0-41274 GCA_036381255.1 Longimicrobiales bacterium
CGAGCCGGACCATGCCCGCCGCGCGCGTGCCCGCGCCCCGCATCTCCAGCATCTCGCCCTTGCGCTGCCCCAGCTTCTCGATCACCACGCCGATGTACGACTCGGGCACGTCGATCGTGACCTCCTCGTAGGGCTCGAGCAGCTCGCCGGCCGGCCCTCGCCGCGTGATCACCCGCGGGCGGGAGACCGCGAACTCGTAGCCCTCCCGCCGCATGGTCTCCATCAGGATCGCGAGGTGTAGCTCCCCACGGCCCGAGACCGTCAGCGTGTCCGGCGAGTCCGTCTCCTCCACGCGCAGTGCGACGTTGCGCTCGAGCTCGCGGAACAGGCGCTCGCGCACCTGCCGGCTCGTCACGTACTTGCCCTCCCGGCCCGCGAAGGGCGACGTGTTGACGCTGAAGTCCACCGAGACCGTCGGCTCCTCGACCGCAATGCCCTCCAGCGCCTCCGGGCGCGCCGCGTCCGCCACCGTCGCGCCGATCTCCACGCCCTCGAGCCCGGCGAGCGCCACGATCTCCCCGGCCGCGGCCTCTTCCACCTCCACGCGCTGGAGGCCCTCGAAGGTGTACAGGCGAGCCACCCGCCCCTGCCGGCCCGCGGCCTCTCCCCCGCCCTCCTCCGCGTCCACCCCCGCCACGTCACCGCGGGGGCTCAGCAGCGCGACGGCATCACCCACCCGCACCGTCCCGCGCTCGATCCGGCCGATCGCCAGCCGCCCCAGGTACGGCGAGTGGTCGATCGTCGACACCAGCATCTGGAACGGGCCCGCCGCATCGCCGGGCGGCGCCGGCACCGCCGCGAGGATCGTCTCGAATAGGGGCGTCAGGTTCCGCCGCTCGTCGCCCAGATCCCGCACGGCGTAGCCCTCGCGCGCCGACGCGTACAGGAACGGCGCATCGAGCTGCGCCTCGCCCGCCTCGAGCTCCAGGAAGAGCTCCAGCACCTCCTCGTGCACCCGCAGCGGCTCCGCGTCCGCCCGGTCCACCTTGTTGATGACGACGATCGGCGAGAGCCCCAGCGCGAGCGCCTTCCGCGTCACGAACCGCGTCTGCGGCATCGGGCCCTCGAAGGCGTCCACCAGCAGCAGCACCCCGTCCACCATCCGCAGGATGCGCTCGACCTCGCCGCCGAAGTCCGCGTGCCCCGGCGTGTCCACGATGTTGATCTTGTGGTCGCCCCACCGGACCGACGTGTTCTTCGACAGGATCGTGATCCCTCGCTCCCGCTCCAGTGGGTTCGAGTCCATGACCCGCTCCTGCACCACTTGGTTCTCCCGAAACGCCCCGGCCTGCCGGAGCATCTGGTCCACCAGCGTGGTCTTGCCGTGGTCGACGTGTGCGATGATGGCGATGTTGCGGATCATATCGTCCTCGCGGCGGCTTCGTCGCGGCCGTCCCCTTCTCGTTCCGACAAAAAGATCGGGCCCATCCCCGGGCCCGGTACAGCCTTGAAAAATAACGGAATGGAGCCTTGATCTCAAGTATGCGGGGCCCGGGTCGTTGCGCCCGGGGCCCGGTCATTGCGGCGGGAGCCCGGATCATTGTGGCTGGGGCCCGGATCATTGTGGCTGGGGCCCGAATCATTGCGGCGTTGGCCCGGGTCGTTGCGGCCGGGGGCCAGAGCCCGGGAGCGGGAGCGGCTTCTTGGTCGGTTCACCCGCGCGCCCGCGGGCATCGAGGAACCGACGCATCGCGCGGCGTTGAACCGGTGCTCGCCATCACTCCGCCCGGAGCGTGATCGCCGGATCCAGCTTGGTTGCGCGACGGGCGGGCATGTAGCTGGTCAGGAGCGCGACGCCGCCGAGCACCGGAAGCACGACGGTGAAGGTCACCGGGGATCGGTGGCGCTGATCCCCCAAAGCATGCTGGAGAGGACGCGAGTGGCGGCGAATGCGGTCGATGACCGACGGGTCGCGCCCGAATCGCCGGGTCCAGTTCGCGTCGCTCAGCACGGCGACCCGTTCGCCAGCCGGCGGCCGATCGTCAGAGGGCAGCAGCGTCCGCCCGACCGACGCCCGGACGCCCAGCATTTCGAAGTAAATTCCGGAGACTCATTTGCAATCGACCGGCTCCGGCGGGCCATCGATCGTGACTGCATCGCGGTTGGCAGCGGAGGCCGCGGTCGCCTCGACGCCGTGTGCACGCTCGCTCGCGAACCGCCGGTATGCGGAGTACGAGAACAGTGGGTCCACGGACTCGGAGTGGGCGGCCGCCAGCGCGATCAGCTCTTCCGGCCGGTCGACCGGTAGCGGGCGCAACATGACGGCTTCGATCACGCTGAAGATCGCCGTGTCGGCGCCGATCGAGCGATCCCGGAGCCGAACAGTCGGCCGGAGCGGGGATCACACGCCCGGAACCACGCGCACGGCGATGCGACGCGTGCGCGGTCCGTCCCACTCGGCGAGGAACACGCGCTGCCAGGTGCCGAGCAGGAGGTCGCCGTTTTCGACGAGGAGCGTGATGCCGGGGCCGAAGAGCGAGGTCTTGACGTGGGAGTCGCTGTTGCCTTCGGCGTGGAGGTAGTCGCCGCGGCGGGGCGCGAGGGAGCGCAGGGCGACGACGAGGTCGCGGGCGACGTCGGGGTCGGCGCCTTCGTTGACGGTGAGGGCGCAGGTGGTGTGGAGGCTCCAGAGGCAGGCGATGCCGTCCCGGACGCCGCTTTCCCGCACGCGGGCGCGGACCTCGGGGGTGATGTCGAGGAGCTGTTCGCGTTCGTGGGTCCGGACGGAGATCGGCTCGGGCATGCGGCTCAGAGGTGGTCGATCTCGTGGCGGAAGGCGGACTCCCGCTCGAGTTGCACAGTGATGTGGCGGATCCCGAACCGTTCGGCGAGCCGGCCGTGGATCTCCTCGAGGACGCGCTGGTGCTGGGCGGGGTCCTCGACGACAGCGTGGCCGCTCATGGCGAAGTACCCGCTGGTCACGGTCCAGACGTGGAGATCGTGGACCTCGTCGACGCCAGGGATGGCGTCGATCGCCTCTCGGACCTCGGCCAGGTCGATGTGGGGCGGGACGGCCTCGAGGAGGACGTCGACGGACTCCCTGACGAGCTTCCAGCTGCTGAAGAGGATCAGCCCGCCGACGACGACGGAGATCAGCGGGTCGGCGGGCGTCCACCCGGTGGTCACGATGACGCTGGCGGCGGCGATCGCCCCGACGGAGCCGAGCAGGTCGCCGAGCACGTGGAGATAGGCGCCGCGGACGTTGAGGCTGTGCCCGGCGGCGCGGTGGAGGATCAGCGCCGCGGCCACGTTGACGAGGAGGCCGCCGACGGCGACGCCGAGCATGAGCTCGCCCTCGACGGCGGCGGGCGAGCGAAAGCGTCGGAACGCCTCGTAAAAGATGAAGAGCGAGAGGACGATGAGCGTCGCGCCGTTGAGCAGCGCGGCCAGGATCTCCCACCGCAGGTACCCGTAGGTCTTCTCGGGCGTCGCCGGCCGCTGGGCGAACCAGATGGCGAAGAGCGACAGGGCGAGCGCGCCGACGTCGGTGAGCATGTGGCCGGCATCGGCCATGAGCGCGAGCGAGTTGGCGAGCCACCCGCCGACGAACTCGACGACCATGAAGATGCCGGTCATCGCGAGGACGATCTTGAGCCCCTTCTTCCCGCGCCCGCGCCGCAGATCGAGCGCGTGGGCGTGCCCGTGCCCGTGGCCGTGGCCATGGTCGTGCCCGTGGCCATGGTCGTGCCCGTGATCTCCCGCGACGGCACGGTCTGCGGCGCTGCCGCGTCGGGGGTCGCCGGGGGCGGGCGGGCCCATCGGGCAGCCGCACGCCTCACGGGCGCTCACGGCCGGTCCTCCGGAAGCGGCATGGGCGGACGGGGTACCGGCGGCTCGAACGCCGCGTCCTCCGGGATGATCCACGTCCATTCGGCGCCGATCTCGAAGGACCGGGCGGCGAGGCGGAATTCGTGGCCTGCGGCGGTGCGCGCGATGAGGACGATCGGCTCGCCGGCCAGCACGGGCGCCACCGTGGCTCTGGCGCCGGCGGCGACGTCGCCCACGACGACCTCGCGACCCGGCTCGGCCGCCGACCGGAACGCCACGTCGAGCGTGCGGTCGGTGCGGTTGTCAACGATGATGCGGGCGAGCGCCGCGCGGCGCACGCCGCCGCCGCCGACGGCGGGGCCGCCGGTGCCGGCGGAGCAGCCGGCCGCCGCGAGGGCGACCGCCAGGGCGAGGAATCGGAGAGTCGGGACGATGCGCATTCGGACCGTGCAGGTGGAACCGGGTCGACGGCTGAATCTACCCCTGCCGGGGACGACCGATCCATCGGCCGCGGGTTGCACCCCACGTGCCGCGGCGCGCGACGCGTCCGACGGCCGGGCGACGGTGCGGCCGCATCACGGTGTGCGCGCCCGTGCGGTGCGGCCCGCGCCGCGCGCCGCCGCGCCGGCCGCCCGCGCCTCGCCGGAGCGGACGAGCGCGAGCTTCAGCAGCACCGGGCCGATCAGCAGGTGGAAGATGATGACCGCCGTCGCGATGGCGACGAACGTATCGCCCCAGTCGGGGAACTCCCGTCCGACGAGCAGCGCGAGCCCGAGCGTCACGCCGGCCTGGGAGATGAGCCCCTGCCAGGCGAGACGCCGGGTGACCGGCGGCCCCGCCACGGCGGCGCTGCCGAGTCGCGCGCCCAACCAGGTCAGGGCGCCGCGGACGAGGACGATGGCGACGGCGGCGGCCCAGAACGTGGCCAGCGCGTCGAGGTCGAGCCCGGCGCCGGCGAGTGCGAAGAAGATCGCGAAGATGACCAGCGCGTTCGCCTCGATCGCATGGATCAGCTCGTCGCCGGCCTTGGAGCCGTTCTCGATGACGAACCCGGCGCTGACGGCGGTGAGCAGCAGTTCGACGTGGAGACCGCTCGCGAGGAGCGTCAGGATGTAGGTGAAGACGAGCGTGGCCATCACGCTGCGCGCGCCGATGCGCTCGAGGTAGACGGCGAAGCCGAAGCCGGCCGCGGCGCCGACGGCGAGGGCGCCGCCGACCTCCCACGCGACGCGGCCGAACAGGGCGGCATCGAAAGACGCCGCGGGATCGACCAGCGGCCGCGCGAACCCGATCGCCGCCGCCAGCGTGATGATGACCAGCACGTCCTTCAGGATCGTGACGCCGAGGATCGTCTCCGTGAGATTGCCTTCGGCGCCGGTCTCGTTGATGACCGCGATGGTCGCGTCCGGCGACGAGTTCGCGGCCCAGATCCCGAGCAGCAGCGCGATCGCGGCCGCGAACTCCGGCGGCAGCGCAGCGAGCCCGGGGATCAGCGGCCGCACGGCGAGCACCACCACGAACATCCCCACGACCACGACGGCGTACACGCCGAGCGTCACCCCGACGATGCTGCGCAGCGAGCGGCGCAGCTCGCCGATCTTCAGCTCGCCGCCGGCGGTCAGGGCGATGAGCGCGAGGGCGAGTTCGTCGATCGTGCGCAGCCCGGCGACCATGGACGGGCTCAGGACGCCGAGGGCGAACGGGCCGACGACGATCCCGACCAGGACGTAGCCGGTGACCCGCGGGAGTCCGATCGAGGCGGCCGCGCCGCCCGCCTGGTAGGAGGCGAGCAGGAGGAAGCCCAGCAGCATCGCCGCCCGCACGGACTGCGAGGCCGGCACCGCCAGCTCGCGCAGCGCGACGGCGAGCGCGACCAGGGCGACGAGCGTGAGCAGCCGCCTCACGTCGCGCCCGCCCCTTCGGGCTCGGCCAGCGCCTCGAGCAGCGTCGCCACTTCCTCCGGCGCACGCACGATCGCCGTCGCGGCGGTGTCGGCCGGCGCGGCCGCGGCCACGAGCACGCCGTCGCCCCGGCCGCGCAGCGCCCGGAACGCGTCCTCGTCCGTCAGGTCGTCGCCGATGAAGACCACGGGCGCCCGGGGCAGCGCCTCCAGCTCGAGCGACTGCACCAGGAACCGTGTCGCATGCCCCTTGTCCCAGTCCACATCGGGCCGGACCTCGACCACGCGCTTCCCCTCCGTGATGCGCACCCCTTCGCGGCCGCCGCAGGCCGCCCGGGTCAGCTCCCGCACGCGCGCCGCTTCCTCTGCCGAAGTCACGAGACGATAATGCACGCTCAGCGTGATCCCCTTGTCCTCGAGCACGACCCCTTCGACGCCCGCCAGCGCACGACGCAGCTCGGCCACGCACGCCTCGATCCGCGGCCGCGCCGCCGCCGCGTCCGCGTGCACCCGCTGCACGCCCGGCCCTTCGATCTCCAGGCCGTGGTTGCCCGCGTAGTACACGCCCTCCAGCCCGACCCGCGCGCGCACGTCCTCCAGCGCCCGACCGCTCACCACCGCCACGTCCGTGTCCGGCCGCGCCGCCAGCCGCGCGAGCACCGACCGCGTCGCGGCCGACAGCGCCGCCGCCTCCGGCCTCGGCGCGATCGGCACCAGCGTGCCATCGTAGTCCAGCGCCAGCAGCATGCGCCCCGTCATCCGTCGCGCCGCCCGCCAGGCGCCCAGCTTCTCCCTCGCGTGTGGGATCGTCAACCCCTCCCCCGGTCCCCGGATCCGTGTCGAAGCACAAGAGTAGAATCGAACCGGGCGCCGGGCAAACGCCGTGGAGTTCCGTTGCCGGAGCCCGACCGCGCCGTTAACTTGAAGGGTGCCGGCAGGCTCCATTTCTACAACTCTTTGTACTGCAATGCGTTCGACCATTCTTGCCTGCATCGCCGTCGCCGCGGCGGCCGGGACCGGTTGCAATACCCGGTCGCCGGTCGCGTACGGCGACAACAACAGCATCATCGTGGTCGCCCCGGACTCGCTCTGGGCCGCCGTGGGCGACACCATGCACACGGTCATGGAGCCGCTGACCTTCACCGTGCGGAACGAGCGGACGTTCGAACTGACCCACGTATCGCCCGCGGACCCGACCTGGGGCAAGCTGCGCGAGTGGAAGCAGGTGCTGGTGATCGGCCAGGCGGACGACCCGTGGGTCGCGCCGGCCGTGCCGGCCGAGGCGGCGGCGTCGACGCTGCCGGCGATTCTGGAGAAAGACGACGTCTGGGCGCGCGGCCAGAGGGTCACGGCGCTGGTCCTCCCGGAAGAGGGGATGGCGGAGACCGTGGTCGAGCTGCTGCCGCGACTCCACGAGTTCTTCGACGAGCGGTTCCGTCGCGACGTGGTCCGGCGGATGTTCGTGAGCGGCGCGGACACGCTGCTGCGCGACTCGCTGCGCGAGACGGCCGGCTTCGAGCTGCTGCTGCCGAACGTCTACACGAGCGGCCGGCTGGGCGCGGCGTACCGGTTCATCAACGCGAACCCGAACCGGGGCGCACTCGACCGCTCGATCCTGGTGACGTGGCGCGAGGGCGCGGCGCCGCTCACGGCGGACGAGCTCGTCGCCTGGCGCGACAGCCTCGGTGCCGGCGTCTACGAATGGGGGCAGGAGGTCGATCGCGAGGCGCTGCGGACGCGCCCGCTCGAAGGCTACGGAGACGGCTCGATCGAGGTGCAGGGCGTATGGCTCGGCACGGACCCGACGTTCCCGATGGCCGGGCCGTTCCTGAGCCGCGCGGTCGTGTGCCCGGCCCAGGGCCGGACGTACCTGCTGGACGCGTTCCTCTACGCGCCCTCGCGGGACAAGTACGAGTACGTGCTCCAGCTCGAGACCATCCTCGACTCGTTCGCGTGCGGGTCGTAGCGGCATGTCGTTCGTCCATCTCCACACGCACAGCGAGTACTCGCTGCTGGACGGGGCCAACCGCATCGGCGACCTGATCCGCCGCGCCGCCGATTACGAGATGCCCGCCCTCGCGCTGACCGACCACGGCTGCATGTACGGCGCGTGGGAGTTCTACCAGCAGGCGCGCAAGACGCCGGTCAAGCCGATCCTCGGGATGGAGGCGTACGTCGCGCCCGGCGACCGGCGCGACCGCGCGACGCCGAAAGGCGCCCGCCCGTACTACCACCTCGTCCTCCTCGCCCGCGACCGGGAGGGCTACCGCAACCTCGTGAAGCTGACCTCCATCGGGTACATGGAGGGCTTCTACCACCGGCCGCGCATCGACCGCGAGGTGCTGCGCGCGCACGCCGACGGCGTGATCGTCACGTCCGCGTGTCTCGCCGGCGAGGTGGCGCAGCACCTGCTCGAGGACCGCTGGGACCAGGCCCGCGAGGTCGCCGCCTGGTACGCCGAGGTGTTCGACGGCCGCTACTACCTCGAGGTCCAGGCCCACGACAGCGAGGGGCAGGACACGCTGAACGAGCGCGTCTTCCGCCTCGCCGACGAGCTCCGCCTCCCCGTCGTCGCGACGAACGACGCGCACTTCCTGCGCGCCGAGGACCACGACGCCCACGACGTGCTCCTCTGCATCGGCCTCGGCAAGGACCGCGAGGACCCGAACCGCATGCGCTACGACGGCGGGCTGTACTTCAAGTCCGCCGACGAGATGGCCGCCCGCTTCCCCGGCCGGCCCGATGTGCTGGAGAACTCGCTCGCGATCGCCGACGCCGTCGACGTCTCCTTCGAGAAACGCTACTACGTCCCGAATTTCCCTCTCCCCGAGGGCGTGCCCGACGAGAAATCGCTGCTGCGTCGGCTCGCCTTCGACCGCGCCCGCGAACGCTTCGGCGACCCGCTGCCGACCGAGATCGAGGAGCGCCTCGAGTACGAGCTCAGCGTCATCAGCAACGAGCGCGCCGACTACGCCGGGTACTTCCTCATCACCCAGGACTTCATCAACTGGGCGAAGAGCAACGGGATCCCGGTCGGGCCGGGGCGCGGCTCGGCCGCGGGCTCGCTCGTCGCCTACGTCATCGGCATCACCGACGTCGACCCGCTGAAGTTCGACCTCCTCTTCGAGCGCTTCCTGAACCCCGACCGCGTGTCGATGCCCGACATCGACATCGACTTCTGCTACGAACGCCGCGGCGAGGTCATCGAGTACGTCCGCCAGAAGTACGGCAAGGAGTCGGTCGGCCAGATCATCACGTTCGGCACCATGAAGTCGCGCGCGGTCATCAAGGACGTCGGCCGCGTGCTCGGCTTCGAGCCCGCCGAGACCGACCGGCTCGCGAAGCTGGTGCCCAACTCGCCCGCCCACTCGCTCTCCGTGGCCGAGGCCGTCGAGCAGATCCCCGAGCTGCGCGACCTCTACCGCGACGACCAGCGGATCCGCCAGCTCTTCGACTACGCCAAGGTGCTCGAAGGGCTGTCCCGCCACGCCAGCGTGCACGCGGCCGGCGTCGTCATCGCGCCGGGCCCGCTGCACCACTACGTCCCCGTCTGCACGCAGTCGACGCGCGGCTCCGGCGGCACCGGCGACGAGAGCGTGATCGTGACCCAATGGGACATGATCGCGCTCGAGCAGGCCGGGATGCTCAAGATGGACTTCCTCGGCCTGAAGACGCTCACGGTGATCCACGACGCCGTGCGCTGGATCCGGGAGCGCCACGGCGCGCTGCGGCATCCCGTCACGGGCGAGGAATACGAGCGGATCGAGGACGTGCCGCTGGACGACGCGTCGGTCTACGAGATGCTGGCGCGGGGCGGGACGACGGGCGTGTTCCAGTTCGAATCGGCGCTGGCGACGGACAAGCTGCGGGCGATGCGCTGCGACCGTTTCGAGGACCTGGTCGCGACGAACGCGCTGATCCGGCCGGGCCCGCTGGACAGCGGGATGACGGACGTCTACATCCGCCGCAAGCTGGGCCGGGAGCCGGTGCGGTACCCGCACCCGAAGCTCGAGGACGTGCTGGAGTCGACGTACGGCGTCATCACCTACCAGGAGCAGGTGATGCGCATCGCGCAGGTGCTGGCGGGCTTCACGCTGGCGGAAGCGGACGTGATGCGGAAGGCCGTGGGGAAGAAGGATGCGGAGCTGATCCGGAAGGAGATCGGCAAGTTCGTCGAGCGCGCGGTCGCGAACGGCGTGGACGAGCGGACGGCGAAGGAGATCGGCGAGCAGATCGAGACGTTCGGCCGTTACGGCTTCAACCGTTCGCACAGCGTCGCGTACGGGCTGCTCAGCTACCAGACGGCGTGGCTGAAGCGGCACTACCCGGCGGAGTTCATGGCGGCGCTGCTGTCGTCCGTGGTGGACAAAACCGATGAAGTGGTGAAGTATATCGGGGAGTGCCGGGAGCTGGGCCGCTACATCCCGGAGCGTGCCGGCGGGATCGAGGTGCTTCCGCCGGACGTGAACGAGTCCGGCTGGAAGTTCACGGCGGTCTCGGATCACCAGATCCGCTTCGGGTTGGGCGCGGTGCGGGGGGTGGGCGAAGGCGCGGTCCGCTCGATCCTGGAGGCGCGGACGGCGGAAGGAGCGTTCCGTTCCCTCTTCGACCTGGCGGACCGGGTCGACCTGCGCGCGGCGGGGAAGCGCACGTTGGAGGCGCTGGTCCTGGCGGGCGCCTGCGATTCGCTGGCCACGCGGCTGCCGTCCGGCGCGCCGCACCGGGCGCAGTTGCTGGAAGGGCTCGAGGATGCGGTCCGCGAGGCGCAGCTTCGCGCCGCGGAGCGGGAATCGGGTCAGGCGTCGCTGTTCGACGCGTTCGACGGCGGAGCGGAGTCGGATGCCGCCGAGATGCGGCCGGAGCCGAAGCTGCCGGACGTCGAGCCGTGGCCCGAGGCGGAACGGCTCGCCAGGGAGAAAGAGATCCTGGGCTTCTTCATCAGTGGCCACCCGCTGGACAAGTTCCGTGAGGAGGTGCGCGTCTTCGAGCACGTCCACACGGGCAACCTGAAGGATTTCCGGGACCAGAAGGTCGAGCTGGCCTGCGTGGTCACGTCGGTGAGCCGGCAGATCTCGCGGCGGAACGGCAACGAATGGGGCCGGATCACGGTCGAGGACTTCCACGGCACGGCGAGCGTGCTGGCGTTCGGCGAGGCGTGGGAGCGCTGCCGGCACCTGCTGGTGCAGGACGCGGCCGTCGTGGTCTGGGGGAGCGTCTCGGGCCGAGACCGGGACGAGGACGACCCGCCGATCTTCCTGGACGACGTCGTGCCGTTGGCGGACATCCGGAAGACGGACGCGATCGCGGTTGAAGTCCGGCTCTCGCCGGGCGTCGCCGCGGCGGATGCGGTCGCCGCGGCGACGCGGGCGTTTCGGGCGAGCCCGGGCGAGGCGCCGCTGTACGTGCGCTGGCTCCCGGCGGCGCCGGCCGTCGGCGCGGACGGGGCGGCCGCGCAGACGAACGGCGCCGATCGCGGCGGGAACGGGCGGAACGGAGGGGGCGAGCGGAGATTCCGCTCGCGGAGCATCACGGTCACGCCGAGCGAGTCGTTGGTGGAGGAACTGCGCGCGCTCTTCGGGGTGGACCACGTGAGACTGGTGAAGACGTGAGGAGCGGCGGAGGATGAGCGCCCCACAACTGGATTTCGAGAAGGGGATCAGGGAGCTCGAGGAGCAGATCGAGCGACTTCAGGAGCTCGCGAGACAGCGCGGGCTGAACGTGGCGGACGAGATCGCGACCTTGGAACGGAAGCTCGAGCAGCTGAGGGACGAGACGTACCGGGCGCTGTCGCCGATCGAGCGAGTGCAGCTCGCCCGGCATCCGCGGCGCCCGTACACGCTCGACTACATCGCGCGGACGTTCACGGACTTCGTCGAGCTGCACGGCGACCGCTCGTTCCGTGACGACGCGGCGATCATCGGCGGCTGGGCCCGCCTCGACGGCCGGACGGTCATGCTCATCGGGCACCAGAAGGGGCGCGACATGAAGGAGAACCTCCAGCGCAACTTCGGGATGCCGCACCCCGAGGGGTACCGCAAGGCGCTGAGGCTCATGCAGCTCGCCGAGAAGTTCGGGCACCCGGTGATCACGCTGATCGACACGCCGGGCGCGTACCCGGGGATCGGCGCAGAGGAGCGGGGCCAGGCGGAGGCGATCGCGCGCAACCTGCGGGAGATGGCGCGACTTCGCGTGCCGACGCTGTCGGTCGTGATCGGCGAGGGCGGCAGCGGCGGCGCGCTGGCGCTGGGCGTGACGGACCGCATCCTGATGTTCGAGAACGCGATCTACAGCGTGATCTCGCCGGAGGGTTGCGCCGCGATCCTCTGGAAGACGAACGAGGCGAAGGACAAGGCCGCGTCGGCGTTGAAGCTGACCGCGGCCGACCTGCGGACGCTCGGCGTGATCGACGATGTCGTGCCGGAGCCGGTCGGCGGCGCCCAGTCCGACTGGGACGCAGCGGCGACGGCGTTGCGCGAATCGCTCGGCCGGCACCTCGGCGAGTTGCGGGCGCTGTCCGTGGACGAGCTCATGCGGCAGCGGCTGGAGAAGTACGGGCGCATGGGCGAGTGGCGAGCCGTCTCGGCGGGGGCGTGAGCGCCCGCGCCGCGTCCACTCTCCCCGACGCGGTCACGTAGAAGAGACGGGAAGGAGGGCCGACCTTGGCCCAGATCGTGGAAGTCAGCTTCAAGGGGAACCGCCGGGACTACTTCCTCGCGAACGGCGAGCCGATCCGGCTGAGCGAATACGTGCTGGTCGAGGCCGACCGCGGCGAGGACCTGGGCCGCGTCACGGCGAGCGGCGCCATCGCCGAGCGGAAGTGCAGCGGCTGCACGACCGGGTGCGCGGCGCCTGTCCCCGAGCGGCGCGTCGTCCGCGCGGCGCATCCGGAGGAGATCGAGCGGCTGCGCATGCTGCGGGACGACGAGGACCGCGTGCGCCGGATCACCCGCGAGCGGGTTCTCAAGTTCGGCCTCAAAATGAAGGTCACCGAGGCCGAGTGGCAGTTCGACCGTAACAAGCTGACGATTTACTTCACGGCGGAGCGGCGGGTCGACTTCCGCGAGCTGGTCCGGGACCTGGCACGGACGTTCCGGACCCGCATCGAGCTGAAGCAGATCGGCGTGCGCGACGAGGCCGCGCTGCTCGGCGGCGTCGGCCGGTGCGGCCGCGAACTGTGCTGCTCGACGTGGCTGCGCGAGATCAAGCCGGTCAGCCTCCAGCTCGCGAAGGATCAGCGGCTGTCGCTGAACCCGGCGCAGATCTCCGGGTGCTGCGGCCGGCTGATGTGCTGCCTCACCTACGAGCACGAGGCGTACGTGCAGGCGCGCAAGAAATTCCCACGCGAGGGGAAGACGCTGGTCACGTCGCACGGCCGGGAGAAGGTCGTCAGCGTGGACATCTGGCGCGAGCGCGTCCTGCTGAAGGCGGAGGACGGCAGCCGCCGGACCGTCGAGCTGGCGGAGCTCAAGGACGATGTCGCGCGCGCGGCGCACGCCGACGGCACCGAGGACAGAAACCGGGAGCAGGGGCGGAAGAGGTGAGCAGTCACGAAGTCTACATTACCACGGCGATCGACTACGCGAACGGCCCGCCGCACATGGGCCATGCGTTGGAGAAGATCGGCGCGGATGCCATGGCCCGCTACCGCCGGTTGAAGGGTGAGCGGGTCCGGTTCGTCATCGGGATGGACGAGCACGGCCTCAAGGTGCTCCAGAGCGCCGAGAAGGAAGGCATCTCGCCGCAGGAGTGGGTGGACCGGATCGCGGATCTCTTCCGCGCCGCGTGGGACGACCTCGGGATCAGCAACGACGATTTCATCCGGACCACCGAGCCGCGGCACCATCGCGCGGTCGTCGAGATGATCCGGCGCATGGAGGCCGCCGGCGACCTCTACAGGGGCGCGTACGCCGGCTACTACTGCGTCGGTTGCGAGGCGTTCAAGCGCGAGGATGAGCTGATCGAGGCCGCCGGCGACGACAGCGGCCCCGCGTTTCGCTGCCCGATCCACCCCACCCGCGAGGTGGTGTGGATGGAGGAGGAGAACTGGTTCTTCCGACTCTCGCGCTATCAAGAACCGCTCCTCCGCCTCCTGGACGAGCGGCCGGAGTTCGTGCAGCCGGAGATCCGGCGCAACGAGATCCGCCGCGTGATCGAGGGCGGGCTGGAGGACATCTCCGTCTCCCGCGCCCGGCTGCCGTGGGGCGTCCCCTGGCCCGGCGACCCCGAGCACACGGTGTACGTCTGGATCGACGCGCTGACGAACTACCTCTCCGCCGTCGGGTTCCCCGACCCGTCGTACCGGGAGCACTGGCCGGCGGATTACCACGTCGTCGGCAAGGACATCACGCGCTTCCACTGCATCTACTGGCCGGCGATGCTGATGAGCGCGGGGATCGAGCTGCCACGCACCGTCTGGGCGCACGGGTTCATCACGATCGGCGAGCGCAAGCTGTCCAAGTCCGAGGGCGTCGCCGTCACGCTGGACGCCGCGATCGAGCGCCACGGCGCCGACGCGCTCCGCTACTACCTGCTCCGCGAGATCCCTTGGAACGGCGACGGCGAGTTCTCCTGGGACCGCTTCGACGATCGCTACACCGCGGACCTCGCCAACAACCTCGGCAACCTCGCGAACCGGGCGCTCTCCATGATCGAGCGGTACCGCGATGGCGTGACCCCGGCCGGTGAACCGACCGACCTGGACGCGCGCATCGCCGACGCCCTCGCCCGATACCGGACCGCCATGGACGCCAACCTCCTGCACCACGGGGCCGCTGCAGCCCTGGAGCTGGCCGACGCGGCGAACGGCTTCATCGAAGAACGGGCCCCGTGGAACCAGGCGCGCGACCCGCAGCAGGCGGAGGCGCTCGACGCGACGCTGGCTTCCCTCGCCCGCGCCGTCACCGCGCTCGCGTCGCTGCTCTCGCCGTTCATGCCGCGCAAGATGGCCGACCTGGCGGGCCGGTTCGGCCTCGACTCGCCGCCCCACCTCGATGCGCTGGTCGGGCTCGACCTGACCGGCCGCCGCGTGACCCGGGGCGAGGTGCTGTTCCCGAAGGAGCGGTCGTAAACAAAGTATCTCTGTCGGCAACAAAGTATCGAGGCGCGGCCGTGACGGCCGCGCCTCGATTTCGTCCAACCCATTGTCGGCCCGTGAGTTGCGGATTTCCGGCCCGCCGGAACGCGGTTTGCCCGTGGGAGTTCCGGCTTTTTCTCTCTTGACACCTGCCGATTATCGGAATTAACGTGGCGGGCCGCATCCCCATTTTCCGTCGTGGTTGAGGGAGGACGGTCCGACTGAAGGATCTCTGCCTCCGAGCGGAGCCACAGCTTCACCATCCTGAGGGCATCATGGCTCGACGGCGCTGGACGCTGCTGATTCTTTCCGACGACCAGGCCCCGGTGCGTCAGTTCCAGCTGTCGCGCGAGCTGGTTCGCAACACGATCGTAGGCGGATCGATCCTGCTGTTGGTGCTCACGGCACTGGCAGTGGGATTTTTCGTGCGTCAGGGTCAGCGAATGCGGGCGGACCGGCTCGAGCGGGAGAACGCGTTGCTGACGGCCGAGGTCCAGACTATCCGGAACCGACTGGCCACGCTGGAGAGCACGCTACAGAACCTGTCGGAGAAGGACGAGCAGTACCGACTCCTGGCCGGGCTCGAGCCGATCGACGACGATGTCCGGATGGCGGGCGTCGGTGGTCCGGGCACGGCGACGCTGACGGGGAGCGAGCTCTACAAGATCTCGCCGGAGAAGGGTGAGCTGGCGTTCTCGACGGCATACGACTTGAATGCGATGATCCGCCGCGCGGAGCTGCTGGCGCGGAGCTGGACGGAGGCCACGGACGCGCTCGCGGAGGAGCGGGAGCGCCTGGCTGCGACCCCGTCGATCCGGCCGACGACGGGGTATCTCTCGAGCTCGTTCTCGAGGAACCGCTGGCACCCGATCCTGAATCGGGCGCGGCCGCACGAGGGGGTCGACATCGCGGCCGCCGCGGGCACGCCGGTCCTTGCGGCGGCGAAGGGGCGGGTGACGTACGCGGGGCGCAACGGCGACTACGGCTGGATGGTCGAGATCGACCACGGTCACGGGCTGGTGACCCGGTACGCGCACATGTTGAAGCGCCCGACGGTCAGCCGGGGCCAGCGGGTCGAGCGCTGGCAGAAGATCGGGGAGGTCGGGGCGACCGGCCTCGCGTCGGCACCGCATCTGCACTACGAGGTGCTGAAGAACGGCGTCCCGACGAATCCGAGCAATTACTTCTTCGACGCGGGCAAGGACTGACCCCCGCGATCGAGCGGGATCTCGCTACGATGAAAATGGGCGCCCCTCGAGGGCGCTTTTTTGTTGGGCGGTCGAATGATGGGTTGGACGGCACTGCTCTGGGCGGCGCTCGTGGTGCCGCCGGCGTGGTCGGGGGTGGACGGCGCGGGACTCGGGCCTGTCGAGGTGGTGACGCCGCGCGGCGGGCCGCGCGTGGTGTACCGGTCGATGGTCGCGCCTTCGCTCGTCGCCATGCGGCTGTCGGTTCCGACGGAGGAACCGCCCGGGCTGAGGGGCGCGACCCGGCTGCTCCAGGAGCTGGTGCGCGAGGAACTGGAAGGCTCGGCCACGGCGATCGGCGCGCGGATCGAGCTCGAGCGTGCGCCCGGGCACGCGGTCTACGCGATCGTCGGCCCGCGGGCGAGCTTCGAGGCGATGGTCGCGCTGCTGCGGCGTGCGGTCACGCGGCCGGTGGGTGACCCTCGGGAGGTCGCGGTTGCGCGGGCTCGGGTCGCGAGGGACGCCCTTGCGGCGCTCGAACTGCCGGGCGCGCGCGTGCGGACCGGTCTCCTGGCCGCGCTCTTTTCGACGGCCGACACGAGCGCCGCATCCCGCCGCCTCGACCAATGGACCGCCGCCGATCTCGAAGGGTTCCGGCGACGGTACTTCGTGCCCGACCGCATGACGGTCGTCGTCGTCGGCGCCGTGTCGCTGGATGCCGCGGCCGCGGCGTTCACGGACTGGCCTGCCCCGGCGGCGCCCCCTCCCCTGCCGGCCCCATCGATACCCGCGGATTCGGCGCCTCCGCCGCAGGCGGTCGCGCGCTGGGCCGGCATCGGCTGGTCGGTCGAAGGGCACGACCCCGCCGTGCTCGCCGTGGCGTCGACGCTGGTGACGCGCCGCCTCGCCGGAAGCGGCCTGAGCCGAGCCCGCGCCGAGTTGTGGTGGTCGCGCGACCGGCTCGGCTTCGTCGTGGTCGGCTCCGCGCTCCCCGGCAGCGAGACGGGAACCGCGCCCGCGCAGACGCTGCGCCGTGCGATCGAGCAAACGGCCGAACAGGTGCGTGCGGAGGATGTGCTCGACGCGCGGCGCTCCCTCCGGCACGAGCTGGTCTTCGATGCCCGCACGCCCCACGGCCTGGCGACGCTCCTCGGGCGGTTCACCGAGCGGACGGGCGATCCCCACGCCGCGGCCGCATTCCTCGACGCGCTCCGCCGGGTCGACGCCGGCCAGGTTCGCGCCGCACTGCTCGCGCTCGTGCACGGGCCGCCCGCGGTGGTGGAGGTGGCGCCGTGAGGCCGTTTCGCCGGTCGGCGTGCGTGCTCGGACACGCGCGCCGCGCCGCCGCCGCGCTCCTTCTCCTCGCGACGGATGCCGGCGCGCAGTCCCGCCTCGCCGTCCTCGAAGAGCCCGACGCGGTCGCCGTCGGCGTCGCGATCGTGCTGAATTCCGGGAGTCCCTGGGAGCTGGACTCCGAGGCCGGCCTGACGCGCCTCGCCGCGCTCGCCGCCGTCGAGCAGGTCCGCGCGCAGCTCGACGCCCTCGGCGGGCGGGTCCGCCTCGAATGCTTCGCCGCGGCGACCGCGCTCACCCTGTCGCTGCCGCCCTCGACCTGGAGGCTCGGCACGCTCCTCTTCGTCGATGCCCTGTTCGAGCGGGACCCCACGCCGGAGGCGGTCGACCGCGCGAAGGCCGCGCTGCTCCGCTCCCTCGAAGCGCAGGATCCGTTCACGAGCGGTGTGCGCGCGGCCCTCGCCCACGCGCTGTTCGGCGCCGGCCATCGCTGGGCCCGGCCGCCGTGCGGCCGCGCCGAAGCCGTCGCCGAACTCACGGAGGCCGACGTCCAGCGGATCCGCCGGGCGCGGTTCCGACCGACCCGCGCCACCGCCGCCGTCGCCGGTCCGGTGACGGCGGCCGAGGCCGCCCGGGTCCTGACCGCGTTCACCGGCGCCGACCGGCTCCCGCTCCTCGTGCCCGCGCCCACGCGCGGCGACGGCGAGGGGCACGTCCACGTGCCGAGCTCCACGGTCACGACCTGGGTCATGCTGGCGTTCCCGTTCCCGGCGGACGCGGACATCGAGGCCCTGCGCCTGCTCGGCTACCACATCCGCGAAGCGCTCTCGCCGGCGCCCGCGCGGCCGGACATCTTCGACGTCGCGACGTCGATCGAACGCCACGGCGACGGCGGCTGGCTCACGGTCTCCCTCGTCACGGATCCGGCCACCGCGCCGCGCCGTGAGGCGGAGGCGCTCGCCCTCGTCCGCGCGGCCGCCGACGCGCCGCTCCCCGATGCGCGATTCGAAGCGCTGCTCCGCCGGTACCGCGGCGAGCGCCTGCTCGAACTCGCCGCGCCCGAAGCGCGTGCCCTCGACGCCGCGCTCCAGCTCTTCTTCGACCGGCCGGCCGAAGCTCCGGCCCTCCGGATCGACGCGCTCACGCCGTCGCGGCTCCGCCGCGCCGCCGCGGCGCTCGGCGCGACCGCGTCCGCGAGCCTCGGCCCCAGCTGACGTTCGCGCCTCGCCGACGCTTGAAAAACGAGCGGCAACCCCTTAGTATGCTTGATATTCACCACCCTCATCTTCCGGAGAGAAGTCGATGAAACGACTGCTGTGGGTCCTCGTGACGGGTTTCGGGGCTGCGCTGCTCGGCGCGTGCGGGAGCGGCGAGGTCATCGTCCAGGCCGAGACCACGAACGTGGAGAGCGGTGAGGCGATCGCGCTCCAGGACCTGGTGGTCCAGCTCCTCCCGTTCGACCGTGACCAGGTATTCGACTCGCTCGCCGAGGCGTATCCCGAGCCCGAGCCGCCGATCCCGGACACGCTGATCCGGCTCCAGGAGGCGGTCGCGCAGGCGCAGGCGGAGTGGAAGACGGCTGAGAGTCGGTGGATCACGGTGCGCGACAGCCTGAAGCAGATCAGCGACCGGATGCAGGGGATGAGTCGCGCCCAGCCGGAGTACCGGCGCCTGTTCGCGGAGTTCAGCGCGCTGGAGCCGCAGGAACAGCAACTGAAACGGCGGAACGATGCCGCGTTCGAGCGGTTCGACCGGCTCCAGAAGGAGCTCGTGACGCAGTCGCAGCAGGTGAAGCTGCGCCGGGATGAGTGGGCCGACGAGGCCTTCGCCTCGGTCGACTCGATCTTCGCCGCGTTGATCGAGCAGACGAAGCGCGAGATCGTCGTGGACACGACGGGCGCGACCGGCGTGACACGCGTTCCGGTGAAGCCCGGCACGTGGTGGGTGCACGCCCGATACGACCTCCCGTACACCGAGTTGTACTGGAACATCCCGGTCGAGGTGAAGCGGGGCGAGCCGGTGCAGATCAAGCTCTCGCGCGAGAACGCCGAGGTCCGCAGGAAGCTCTGATCCCGGCGTCGTCTCGAGCGTGTAGGGAGGGGACGCGGCCGGTCCGATCTTCGGACCGGCCGCGTCGCGAATACGGACCCCGGGGCGGAGCGCGGCGGCGATGGCAACGACGCGGGAGACTATGGAGGCGCAGGCGGCGCTGACGCTGGACGTGGACGGCGACGGCGTCGCCTGGCTCGTTTTCGACAGGCCCGATGCCCGGGTCAACGTCCTGTCCTCGGAAGTGATGCTGCGCCTGGACCGGCTGCTCGGCGAGGTGGAGGAGGGCGCGCGTACGGGCCGGGTGAAAGCCCTCGTCGTGAGGAGTGCGAAGCCCGGCTCCTTCATCGCGGGCGCGGACGTCGAGGAGATCGCGGGCGTCACCGACCCGGGCGACGCCGAGGCCGGCTCGCGTGCGGGGCAGGAGGTGTTCCGGCGGCTCGAGCGGCTGCCGATCCCGAGCGTGGCCGCGATCGACGGGACCTGCCTCGGCGGCGGCGTGGAGCTCGCACTCGCGTGTGCCTACCGCATCGCCAGCGACCGGCCGGAGACCCGGATCGGCTTCCCGGAGGTCCGCCTCGGCATCATCCCCGGCTGGGGCGGCACGACCCGGCTCCCGCGCCTGGTGGGGTTGCGTGCGGCGGTCGAGATGATCGTTACCGGCAAGCCGATCTCGGCCCGGCGCGCGCGCCGGATCGGGCTCGTGGACGAGGTCGTGCCGCCCGCGATCCTGGTGGAGCGGACGCGTCGTTTCGCGTGGGAGCGCATCGACCGCGGTCCCAAACGCGCGCGGGCGCGCAAACGGCTGGGCGCGCGCCTCCTCGAGGAAACCGCGCCGGGCCGCCGGTTGCTCCTCTGGCAGGCGCGCAAGCAGGTGCTCCGCGAGACGAAGGGTCAGTACCCCGCCCCGCTCGCCGCGCTCGACGTGCTCGCCAGGACACTCTCGCTCCCCCTCGACGCCGCCTTCGCCCTCGAGGCCCGAACGGTGGGGCACCTGGCCGTCTCGGATGTCTGCAAGAGCCTGATCCACGTCTTCTTCCTGATGGAGCGGGCGAAGAAGGCGGCGCCGGCGGCGGAGCCGCGGCAGGTCGAGCGGGTGGGCGTCCTCGGCGCCGGGGTCATGGGCGGCGGCATCGCCCAGCTCCTCGCCTACCGCGGGATCCCGGTCCGACTGAAGGACATCCGATCCGAAGCGATCGCGCTCGGACTGCGCCACGCGCGCGAGATCTTCGACCGGGCCGTGCGGCGCGGTCGCCTCCAGCGACGGGACGCCGATCACGGCATGGATCGCATTGCGCCGACCCTCGACTACGCCGGGTTCGGCGCGACCGACGTCGTGATCGAGGCGGTCGTCGAACGGATGGACGTGAAACAGCAGGTGCTGCGCGAGGTCGAGTCCCGCGTCCGCGCCGACGCCATCCTCGCCTCCAACACCTCCGCGCTCTCCATCACCGAGATGGCGAATGGCCTCGATCGGCCGGAGAACGTCTGCGGCATGCACTTCTTCAACCCCGTCCACCGCATGCCGCTGGTCGAGATCGTGCGCGGCGCGGCGACGTCCGACGGGACGCTGGCCACCGCCTTCGCCCTCGCTCGCCGGCTGGACAAGACGCCCGTCCTCGTCAACGACGGCCCGGGCTTCCTGGTCAACCGCCTGCTCGCGCCGTACCTGAACGAAGCGGGCTGGCTCCTCGCCGAGGGCGCGCGCATCGAGGACGTCGACCGCGCGATGCTCGAGTTCGGCATGCCGATGGGGCCGTTCCGCCTGCTCGACGAGGTCGGACTCGACGTTTCCCGACACGTGGCCGCGATCCTCTACGAGGCGTTCGGCGACCGGCTCCTCCCCGCCCCGGCCCTGGTCAAGCTCGCCGAGACGGCCCGCCTCGGCCGGAAGGGAGGCCGCGGATTCTACCGCTACGAGAACGACAGAGAGCAGGGACCCGACGAGACGCTGTACGCGGAGCTCGCCGGGACCGTATCCGCCGAGCGACGCGCGATCGCCGGGGATGTCGTCCGCGAGCGCTGCGTACTGGTCATGGTCAACGAGGCCGCGCGCGCGCTCGAGGACGGCATCGTCGACGACCCCGGCGCCGTCGACCTCGCCATGATCACCGGGACCGGTTTCCCGCCGTTCCGCGGCGGGCTGTTGCGCTACGCCGACGCGATCGGCCTCGACCGGATCGTCGAGACGCTCGAGGCGTACGAACGCAGCATGGGCGTGCGGTTCCAGCCCTCGGCGCTGCTGAAGGAGCGCGCCGCCGCCGGCCGCGGGTTCTACGGCCGACCGTGACCGACGTCCGGATCCACTATCACCGGCCGCCGGACCGGACGGACATCTTCGTCCAGCGCCTGGTGCGGCGGACGGCCGATGTCGTGGTCACGCTCAACGACCGCACGCCGCTCCGGCGCCCCGTCGTCGTGGACGGTCGAGTCGTCCTCGAAGACGGCGCGCCCGTCGTCTGGTTCACGTTCCCCGGCGCCTGGCACGACATCGGCCGATTCCACCTCGCCGACGGCACCTTCACGGGCTACTACGCGAACATCCTGACGCCCGTCCGGTTCCTGGACGACGACACGTGGGAGACGACCGACCTCTTCCTTGACGTCTGGCTGGAGCCCGGGCGCGCGCCCGTCCTGCTCGACGAGGACGAGTTCCGCACCGCGGTCGACCACGGCTGGGTCGACGCGCCGACTGCAACGTCGGCCCGGGTGGAAGCGGAGCGAATCCTGCAGCACGCCCGGCGGAACGCATGGCCGCCCACGCCGGTAGAGGAGTGGACGCTCGAGCGCGCATCGCGCGCCGCCGGCGTGGCCGCGGAACGCGGCCGCCGGACCGGGTGAGGACACGCAGGAAGATGAGTGGCAGAAGGATGTGCATCGATCGGAAGCCACGGGCGAGCCGGCTCGCCGCAGCCCTCGCCCTCACGGGCGCCATGCTCGGCTTCGCGCGGACCGTCGACGCACAGGACCTCGACATCGTCGAGCGCGCCGCCGCCAGCCGCGCCAAGGGCCACGAAGATGCGCCCGTCCTCGTCCTCGAGATCGCCGACTTCCAGTGCCCGTACTGCGCCCGCTTCTCGCGCGACGTGCTCCCCCGACTCGACAGCGCATTCGTGCAGTCGGGCAAGGTGCAATGGGTCTTCGTCAACCTGCCGATCCCATCCCTGCACCCCAGGGCCTGGGCCGCCGCCGAGGCCGCACTCTGCGCCGGCGGCGTGGCCGACGGGTTCTGGAGCTTCCACGACCGACTCTTCGCCAACCAGGACGAATGGTCCGCGGCCGACGATCCGCACGCCGTCTTCGTGCGCTACGCCCGCGAGGCCGACATCCCCGTCGAACCCTTCGAGGCCTGCCTCCTCGGCGACGGCGTCGCCTCCCTGCTCCTGGAGGACATCGTCTTCGCGGCGTCCGCACGCGTCAATGGAACGCCGACGTTCGTCATTGATCAGGAAACGGTCGTGGTGGGGCTGAAGAGCTTCGAGGAATGGAGCGCACTACTCGAGCAGGCGTTTCGACGGAAGAACGGGGCGGACCCGCGCTGACACGGCGGGCCGCCCCCGAACGGACCGCTACTCCGCGTCCTCCCCCTCGACCACGTACGCCGCGACCAGCCGCTGCGCGTCCACGAAGATCTCCCCCGTGATCGCCGGCTCATCCCGCAACGCGTCGATCAATCGCTCGTACCGGCTCAGCACCTCCGCCGGCAGGTGCACCGTCACATCGTGAAACGAGCCCCGGTCCGCGAACACCATGCGTACGGGTACCCGATCGCTGTTCGCCATTCGCTCACCGACTCCCGGGTCGTACCACTTCGCCCAGTGAAAAAATGAAGACGAGCGTCGCCACTACCGCCGATGCCACGCACCAGCGGCACCACGCGTGAATCACGAACGCCTCGATCGCCGTCAGATAGGCGGAAAATCCGAAGGCGCCCGCCCCCAGCACGACCAGCAACAGCCCCAGCCGCCGGCTGCCCCACAGCGCCGGACGCAGGCCGGCGAACGACGCCGCCAGCAGCACCCCGTACCCCGCCACCCCCCACGCCGGGACCGGCACACCCAGAAACACCGCCCACGGCGACGCCTGCACCGTCTCGCAACTCCCGGTGCCGCACACCAGCGTCCCCACCACGCCCAGCTTGTGTAGCAACAGGTACGTGGAGATGAACACGCCCACCAGCGACAGCACCGCGATCGCCATCCGGTTCACCGGCGCCGCTCCGACGCCGGGCTCCGCCGTCCGCGCTTCCATCGGCGCCGTCGCGCTCAAGCGCCGTCCTCCCGGATGCTCTCCTCGATCACCTCGGCGATCGCCTCCAGGTCACCCGGGTTTGCCACCCGCCGGTTGTTGATGATGAGCGTCGGCGTCGCCCGCACGCCCAGCGCCTCGCCCAGGCGCCGGTTCGCCGTCACGACGTCCGCGTGCGCGTCACTCTCCAGGCACGCCTCGAACGCACCGCCATCCAATCCCAGCTCCTCGGCGTAATCCGTGAACACACCCACCGGCACGCTCCGCGAGTACGCCCACGACGCCTGCCGCGCGAACACCAGGTCGTGGTACTCCCAGAACTTGCCCTGGTCCGCCGCGCAACGCGCCGCACGCGCCGCGACCACCGCGTGCGGGTGAACCTCCGTCAACGGGAAGTCGTAGTACACGAAGTGCGCCTTCCCCGTGTCCACGTACCGCGCCTTCAGCACCGGCTTGACCTGCGTCGCGAAGCCCCGGCACCCCGGACACTGGTAATCCCCGAACTCCACGATCTTCACCGGCGTGCTCGGATCCCCCAGCACCTCCGGCTTCGCCATCCGATAGAGCGTCTGCGGATCGTCCACGCCCGCCAGCTCGACCAGCTCCGTGGTCGGCGCGCCGCGACGCATGACCGCGTAGCCGAGCGCGGCGAGCCCGCCGATCGCGACCAGCGCCAGGATGATGTAGAAGGCACGCAGGTTCGACCCGGCGCCCGCCCCCTTCTGGACAGCCACCTTGCAACTCCTTGTGTTGAAAGGATTTAGGCTCGCTTTCCCTTGGGCTTCCAAACTAAGATGGCGGAACGCGCTCCGGGTTGCAAGCCCTTGCCCCGGGCGCGGGCGCCGGTGCGGCCGTGCGCGCCGCCGGCCGGGAACGCGCCTTGCGTCAAATGTTTACGCTCCGGGGGTGCGAGGGTGCCGCGGCGAGGCGCGGGCCGGCCGACGCACCGATGGCCGCGGCCCCGGGGAACGCGGCGGTGTCAGCGGAAGGGAGAGGGTCATGGGACTCACGCCCCTGTCGACGGACCAGAGCTACACGTTTCCGGAGGGCGCGTTCGACGTTCGCGGCTGGGAGGTGCGGACGATGGCGGACGAGGACGTGGTCGGGGCGGTGGCGGACCTGTTGATCGCGGAGGACGGGACCATCGCGTACCTGGACGTGGACGTGGCGGCGGGCGGGCACGTGCTGGTGCCGCTGGGGCGGGCGCGTGTGGACGCGGAAGCGGAGCTGGTGTGGGTGCCGGGGATGACGAGGGAGCAGCTCGAGGCGGTCCCGGAGTATCCCGGGGAGGCGGGGGCGGTGACGGCGGAGTACGAGGCGCGCGTGGAGGCGGCGTACGCGGGGGTGCCCGGCAACGGGCGGGGTGGAGCGGAGCGTGCGGAGCTTCCGACGGGCGTCGCCGCCGCCGAGCGGGAGCGTCTGGCGAGCCTGGGCGAGCTGGAGGGATTCGACGTGGCGGACGAGGAGCCGGATCCGCGGGGGTGGGAGGTGCTCGCGGCGGACGGGCGTGGGGTGGGGAGCGTGCGCGAGCTGGTGGTGGACACCGAGGCGATGAAGGTCCGCTACCTGGACTGCGCCGTGGACGAGGAGGCGCTGGGGTTGGATCGGGAGCGCCGTCACATCCTGATCCCGATCGGCTTCGTCCGTCTGGACGAGGCGGATGAGAAGGTGCTCGTGGACGCGATCACGTCGGCGGATGTGAAGAACCTGGCGACGCGCGGGGGCCTGCCCCCGGCGCGGCGCGGGGCGCCGACGTGGGGTCGTACGGGCCGCGAGCGACGAGAGGCGTCGCGGGCCCGGCGTCGGCGAGAGGACGAGGTCCGGTTCTTTGCGCCCCGTCGGCGCGATGGCGGCGCGGGATCGCGCGAGCGGGGGGCGTAGCCGGGATCGGAGGCAGCGGATCGACCCGGGCGTCCGCGGGCCCGGGTGCACGGTGGGGGACGGGTGTGGTGGACGGGAGCGATCCCGCTCGTGATCGGAGAACGGTGCAGAAAGGAGCGGGATCCAAGGTGCACGCTGAAACGGAACCGGAGGGTGCGGGCTGGACGTGGTTCATCGGGATCGTGGCGCTCGGGTTGTTCGGCTGGGGGGTGGCGGAGTTGATGGGCGTGGGTGCGGGCGTGCCGGCCTCCGTGACCTCCGCGCAGCTCGCGGCGGAGCTCGCGCCGCCCGGCGGGAACGAGTCGATCGTCGAGTTGCACCGGCTGCTGCCGGATGCCACGGACGACCTCGGACGCATGGTCGCGGTGGACGGCACGGTGGTCGGGGAGGCGTCGAACTCCGGGTTCTGGGTCCGCGACCTGCGGGACAATATCGTGTTCGTGGGCGCCGGGACCGACCCGATGCCACGGATCGAGACCGGGGACGACGTCCGGGTGGTGGGGCGGGTGGCGCTCCTGCCGCCCGACGAGCAGGCGAACCGGCTGGAGCGCGCCGGGCTGGTGGTCCCGGCCACGGCGGTCGTGATCCGGGATGTGAAGGTGATGCCGACGCCGGGCGGGGTCGAGCTGCTGAAGGACTAGAGCGGCGCGATCGCCGATCGGGCGCTGTCGGGGCGCCGATCGGAGCGTGGCGCGACGACTCGCCACGAGCGCGAGCCGCCGGTCACCGACGGCGGCCGGCGGTCAGGCGCCGAGGATGAGATCGAGGACCCCGTCGGTGTCGGAGAGGTCCGCGATGACGGCGTCGGCGCCGGCAGCCTCGAGTGCGGCCCGATCGTGCCGGCCGGTGGCCACGCCGATGGCACACACGCCGAGCTCCCGACCGCAGGTCACATCGAACGGGGTGTCCCCGATCACGACGATCTCCTTCCCGCGGAACTCCCGGTGCACGTGCTCTCGCGCGCGCCTCACGGCGATGGCGGGGAGTGCGTCCCTGCGCTCGTGGTCGGAGCCGTAGGCGCCGAACGCGAAACGCCCGTCGAGACCGACCGATGCCAGCTTCAGCGCCGCGCCCCGCTCGACGTTTCCGGTCAGGAGCCCGACCGCCGCATCGCCGCGATCGTCGAGGGCGTCGAGGACCTCCCGCACGCCAGGCAGGAGCGTGGTCTCGTGACCCGGGCGCGCGAGCTCGCTGGCGAGCTCGCGCAGATAGCTCCGCCAGAGGTCCTCGAGCGCCCGGTCGATCTGGCTATCGGTCAGCCCCGCCGCACGCAGCAGCTCCCGGGCGATCTGCGGGTCGGTCTTGCCATCGAACGGGTGAGTCGCGATCGGGCCGGTCGTGCCGTAGACCTCGAGCAGCGCCCGGTGGAACGCCCGTTTCGCGGCGCCGTTCGTGCTGAGGAGGGTTCCATCGATGTCGAAGAGGATCAGCCTTCTCATCCGCTCGTCGAGTCCTTCGGGTTTGGTTGCGCCGGCTCCATCACACGGCGCCCACCATCATCGGCGCGACCGGCCCCGGTCGGCTACCCGTGTGCGTCGCGCCCGGTCCATACGGCCCGCGCTGCGGCCTTATGCTGCGGCCATGCGCTGCTTCGCTACGCGGCGGCCTCACGCGGCGGGCAACACCCGGCTTCGCCGCACGGAGCCTCCCACGGCACCCCGCGCGGCGGCCTCACCGGGCGACGGCCCGCTCGATCGCGCGTTCCAGCGCGTGCGCGGCCAGCACGCCGAGCGTCAGCAGCAGCGCGGGGCTCGGCTCGCGCGCCTCGAGCGCCGTGGAGACCGCGAACGTCACGTCGCCGTCGAACGTGGTGTGCACCGGGGAGATGCGCCGGGCAACGCCGAGGGCGGCCATGCGCGCGACCGCCTCGAGCGCCGTGCGCCCGAGCGGCGCGTCCGTCGCGACGACCGCCAGCGTCGTGTTCTGGCCGGGTTCGACGCCGAACGCGGAGGCGTCGACCCGGCCGGAGAGCGCGCCCTCGCGGATCGCCCGCTCCGTGCCGATGAACCGCCCCTCGTCGTCCCGGGCGCCCGCCACGATCCGGCCGTCGGCGCCGAGCACGTCGCCCATGGCGTTGACGACGGCGAGCGCCCCGACGGTGCAGCCCGGCCCGGCGACGGACCAGGTGCCGACGCCGCCCGGCATCGCGCCGGCCAGCCCGCGCAGCTTCCCGACGGTGGCGCCGGTGCCCGCGCCCGTGCGCCCCTCGGCGACGGGGCCATCGCTGGCGGCGTCGCACGCGGCACGGCCCATCGCCGCGTCGGGCCGCCGATCGACCCGGCCGACGCCGAGATCGAAGATCACGGCGGCGGGGACGATCGGCACGCGCGCCACGCCCGCGTCGAAGCCGGCGCCGCGCTCCTCGAGCCACTGCATGACGCCGGCGGCAGCCTCCAGCCCGTACGCCGATCCGCCGGTCAGGAGGATCGCGTCGGCGCGCGGGACGAGGTGCGTCGACGCCAGCGTCTCGATCTCCCGCGTTCCGGTCGCGAGGCCACGGACGTCGCACGCCGCGCGGAAGGGACCGAGAACGACCGTACACCCGGTCGCCGCCTCCACGTCGGTCGCGTGCCCGACGCGGATCCCCGGCACATCCGTCAGCCCCGGCATCACGCCACCCGCGGCGCCGCCGGCGGCCCGCCCCGTCCCCGGGAATGCCGATGGACCGCGTCCCGAAACGCGCCCATCAGCCGGCGGTCGGGATCCCGCGCCGGCGCGGTCGCCTCGTAACGCTCCGGGTGCCACTGGACGCCGATGAGCCACGGGTAGTCCCGGGCCTCGACCGCCTCGACGGTCCCGTCGTCGGCCACCGCCACGATGTCGAGCCCCGTGCCCAAATCCTTGATCCCCTGGTGATGAAAGGAGTTGATCAGCAGGTCCTCGCACTCCACGATCCGGGCCAGCCGGGATCCCGCCCGGATCCGCGCCCGGTGCGTCCGCCGCTCCCACGCCTCGACCTGCTGGTGCATCAGCTCCGTGCCCGGTCGCTGCGTCGCGAGGTCCTGGTACAGCGTCCCGCCGAAGCAGACGTTCACCAGCTGGCACCCCCGGCAGATCGCCAGGATCGGCATGCGCCGCTTCAGCGCAAGCTTCAGCGCAGCGAGCTCCATCCGGTCCCGCGGCCGGTTCACCAGGCCGAGCTCCGGGATCGGCGCCTCGCCGTACAACCCCGGGTCCACGTCCTCGCCGCCCGTCAGGACCAGGCCATCACACTGGTCCAGGAGCGACGGCAACGACCGGAACGTATGCACCGGCGTGACCAGCAGCGACGCCAGGCCGATCCGCTCGAGCACCCGCACGTAGATCGCGTACAGCGCGATCTCCGGCCGCTGGTACGGCCCCGCCTCGGGTACGAGCGTCGACGTGACGGCCACGAGCGGTCTCATGACCGCCACACACGTCAAGACCGGTGCCGTCAGGGCGTGGCGACGCGCTCCCGCGGCAGCGCGCCCCGGACCGCCTCCAGCAGCAGCTGCCCGACGCGCTCGTTCGTGATCAGCCCGCCGAACCGCTCTGCGCCCGGCCCCCGCGCGAAGAGCGGGATCATCTGCGCCGTGTGGTAGTCCGTCGTGTACCGCGCGACCAGCTCGCCGCTCTCTCCGCCCTGAATCGCCAGCCCGCCGGTCTCGTGGTCCGCCACGACGACGATCAGCGTCTCCGGGTGCCGCGCCTGATACTCCAGCGCCGCGCCGATCGCACGGTCGTAGTCGAGCATCTCCGCGGTCACCGCCTCCAACGGCTCGTTGGCGTGGCCGCGCCAGTCCGGCTGCGATCCCTCGACCATCAGGAAGAACCCGTCCGGATCGCGGTCGAGCACCTCCAGCGCCGTCCGCGTCATCTCCTCGAGCGTCGGCGTCCGGCCGTCGATCGCACGGTCCATCCCGCTCGGCGCGAACAGCCCGAGCAGCGCGTCCACCGTATCCCCACGGAGCGATCGCAGCGCTTCCGCCGTCTCGATGTAGCTGTAGCGCCGCGTCAGCTCCGGCAGCAGATCGCTCGCGCCCTCCGCACTGCCGTCGAAGAACTGCCGGCCGCCGCCCAGGATCACCTCGATCCCCTGCCGCGCCATCTGCCGCGCGATCTCCGGCTCCATGCGACGACTCTTCACGTGCGCCGCGAACGACCCCGGCGTAGCGTGCGTCACCGTCGACGTCGCCACCAGCCCCGTCGCCAGCCCCCGCTCCTCGGCCACCTCCAGCACCGTCCGGCGCGGGAGCGTGTCCGGCCCCACGCCGATCGCGCCGTTGTACGTGCGCACGCCCGTCGCGTAGACCGTCGCGCCCGCCGCACTGTCCGTCACCTTGTGCGACGCGCTGCGCGTGTCCACGAGCCCCACGACGCGGAACGACTCCACCGCGAGCGCGTCCGAGGCGAATCGCGCGGCAGTCCAGTAGCTCGCCCCGACGCCGTCCCCGATGAACAGGATCAGCCGCGTCGGGCCGGACGCCACGGGCGCCGGCGCCACGAACTCCGAAGACGCCGCGGCGCACCCCGCGCCCAGGACACACAGCAACGGAACGATTGCACGAATTTTCATGGATCCTCCAGAGCTCACGAGATGACCCGCACGCGGCGCGACTCTTGCGCCCCCGGAGCCCGAACGACGACGCCCGGAGACCGATCATGACCGACCGCAGAGAATTCGCACCCGAAGAGCGGGACCCGGACTTCGATTTCTACGACGCCGCCCCCCCGGACATGCCGCCCTCCCCCGCCGGCGCCGACGTCGGGATCGGCGGCGAAGCCGCCGCCTCCCGCCGCAACGCCGGGCTCCCCGAGCACCTCGCCGACGACCCGGACCACACACCCGGCCGCCCGACGCCCGGCGCCGAACCGTTCCTCGGCTACGACGGACTCCGCACCGACGACATCCTCGCCTGGATCGGTGAGGCCGACCCCGAGGCCGATCGGCTCCGCGCCATCCTCGACTACGAACGCAGCCACCGCATCCGCGAGCCGATCATCCAGGAGTGCACAGAACGCCTGCGCGAGCTCGGCGCCGGGCCCGAAAGCTAAACGCGAGACGGGCGCACCGGCAACCCGGTGCGCCCGTCTCGCGCCATCTCGATCCCCGCTTCGTCCCCACCCCCACACCACGCCTCGACCGCGGCCCGCCCATCCCCGGATCGGACCGGGACACCCCCGCCACGCGGTACCGCCGCCCCCGTCCGGCCGTCAGCCCCCCTCCGCCCCGCGCCGCCCCAGCCGCCGCTCGATCCGCTCCAGCAGCTCCTCCAGGCGGAACGGCTTCGACATCACGTCGCCCGCGCCCCGCTGCCACGCCTCCTCCTTCACGTCCGCATGCGGGAACGCCGTCACCATCATCACCGGCAGCTCCGCCCAACGCTCGTCCTCGCGCAGGTGCCGCAACACCTCCAGCCCCGACATCCCCGGCATCATCACGTCCATCACCAGCAGGTCCGGACGCTCCGATTCCAGCAGCGTCAGCAGCTCCTGGCCGCTCGGCGCCGTCCGCACGGCGTACCCCCGCCCTTGCAGCGCGATGTCGAGGCCGCGCAGCAGCGCCGGGTCATCATCGACGACGAATATGGTCGCGTCTTCCATCGATTGCGTCATGGCCCCGGCACGCGATGCAAAACCAGCGCCAGCGATTCGTCACGCGTAATTGCGCGTTTTTGCATCGTTTTTCCGCGTACCCCCGAAACGGGCGCGGCACTCGCGCCCCACACTGGCCCGTCTACGCCCCGGACAGGACCGCCGCAGCGCGCGACGGATCGAGGTTGCCACCGGAGAGGACGACGGCGATGCGGCGCGCGTCACGCGGCCCGTGCCCGGACAGCAGCGCGGCCGTGGTCGCGGCTCCGGAGAACTCGACGAGGAGCCGCGAGCCGGTGATGAGGCGGCGCGCGGCCTCGGCGATGGCGTCGTCCTCGACGGTGACGATGTCGTCGACGAGGTCGCGGGCGTGGGCGAACGTGAGGTCGCCGGGGCGGACGGGGAGGAGCCCGTCGGCGATGCTGGGCCGGACGTCGATGGTGGTGGCCGATCCGGCCTCGATCGATCTGCGCATGGCGTCGGCGCCGACGGGTTCGACGCCGATGACGCGGCACTCCGGTCGTGCGCGTTTGATCCACGCGGCGATGCCGGAGAGCAGCCCGCCGCCGCCCACGGGGACGAGGACGGCGTCGACCTCGGGCCAGTCCTCGAGGATTTCGAGGCCGGCGGTGCCCTGCCCGGCGATGATGTCCGGGTGGTCGAACGGCGGGACGATGACGAGCCCGCGCTCTTCGGCGATCGCCTCGGCGCGGCGCTGGCGTTCAATGGAGGTGGTGCCCTCGAAGACGACTTCGGCGCCGAGCCGTCGGGCGCCGTCGCGCTTGACGTCCGGCGCGGTGGTCGGCATGACGACGACGGCGGGGATGCCGAACGTCCGGGCGGCGAGGGCGACGGCCTGGGCGTGGTTGCCGGAGGAGTAGGTGATGACGCCGCGGCGGCGGGCCTCTTCGGGGAGGCGGGAGACCATGGTGTAGGCGCCGCGGATCTTGAAGGCGCCGGCGCGTTGCAGGTTCTCGCACTTGAGGCGCACTTCCGCGCCGACGGCTTCGGAGAGCCAGTCGGCGGGCAGCAGCGGCGTGCGGACGGCGATGCCGCGCAGGCGCTCCGCGGCGTCGCGGATGTCGGCCGGCTCGACGAGCGGGCTCACCCGCCGACCTCCTCGTCGAACGACGGCGCGCCGCCGGCGGGTGCGAGGCGGGATTCGTCGTCACCGCCGTCGTCGGGGCTCGACGCGTCGTGTCCGTTGCCGTTCACGTCCTCGGAGACGAGGCGGGCGACGTCGACGACGGAGTCGCCGGCGTCGAGCGTCATGAGCCGGACGCCCTGGGTGGCGCGGCCGATCACGCGGATCTCCCTGACGGCCTGGCGGTTCACCACGCCGTTGCGGGTGATCAGCATGAGCTCGTCGTCGGGGAGGACTTCCTTGATCGCGATGACCTTCCCGGTGCGCTCGGTGATCCGGAAGTTGATCACGCCCTTCCCGCCGCGGTGCTGGAGGCGGTAGTCCTCGATGCGGCTGCGCTTGCCGGCGCCGTTCTCGCTGACGACGAGGAGCGTGGCGTCCTCCGCGGTGCTCTTGCGCACGACGACCATGCCGATGACGCGGTCGCCGTCCTGGAGCGTGACGCCGCGGACGCCGGTGGTGGCGCGCCCCATCCGGCGGACATCGGATTCGTGGAAACGGATCGCCTTCCCCTCGCGCGTGGCGAGGATGACCTCGTCGTCGCCCTCGGTGATCTGGACGTCGATCAGCTCGTCGCCGTCCTCGATGTTGATCGCGTTGACGCCGACGACGCGGACGTGCGAGTACGCGCTGAGCGCGGTCTTCTTCACCGTCCCGTTGCGGGTGGCGAACATCAGGTACTGGTCGTCGCGGAAGTCGCGGACGGGCACGAGAGCGGCGATCTGCTCGTCCTCTCGGAGCCGGAGCAGGTTGACGACGGGCTTCCCCCGCGCGGCGCGCCCGGCCTGCGGGATGTCGTACACCTTGAGCCAGTAGCAGTGGCCCTGACGGGTGAAGAACATGATGTAGTCGTGGGTCCGGGCGAGAAAGAGGTGCTCGACCCAGTCCTCCTCCTTCGTCTCCATCCCCATGAGCCCGCGGCCGCCGCGGCGCTGCGCACGGTAGGTGTCCACCGGCAGGCGCTTGATATAGCCGGCGTGGGAGACCGTGATGACCATCTCCTCGTCGGGGACGAGGTCTTCGATCGAGAGCTCGGTGCTGTCGCCGACGATCTCGGTGCGCCGCTCGTCGCCGTAGGTCTTCGCGACCTCGCGCAGCTCCTCCTTGATGATCTCGAAGCGCAGCTCGCGGCTTGCCAGGATCTCCTTGAGCCGGGCGACGAGCGCGCGGACCTCGGCCAGCTCCTGCTCGAGCTTCTCGATCTCGAGGCCGGTCAGGCGGGCGAGGCGCATGTCGAGGATCGCCTTCGCCTGCCGATCCGAGAGGCCGAAGCGCTCCTGGAGCCGGGTGCTCGCCGTCTCCGTGTCCGGCGACTGCTTGATCAGCTCGACGACCTCATCGATGTTGTCGACGGCGATCTTGAGGCCTTCGAGGATGTGCTCGCGCTCGAGCGCCTCGGCCAGGTCGTGCTCGGTGCGGCGGACGACGACCTCGTGGCGGTGGTCGACGAAGTGCTGGATCAGCTGCTTCAGGTTCAGCACCTTCGGGATCCCGCCCTGCCCCTCGCCCAGCTTCTCGCCCGGGACGAGCGCGAGGAGGATCACGCCGAAGGTCGACTGCATCTGCGTGTGCTTGAAGAGCTGGTTCAGCACGATCTGCGGGATCGCGTCGCGCTTCAGCTCGATGACCACGCGGATCCCGTCCCGGTCCGACTCGTCGCGCAGGTCGGTGATGTCGGTGACCTTCTTCTCCCGGACGAGCTCGGCGATCTGCTCGATCATCCGGGACTTGTTGACCATGAACGGGATCTCGGTGACGATGATGCGCGGCTTGGCGCCGTCGTCCTCGATCTCGGCGCGGGCGCGCATGACGATGCGGCCGCGGCCGGTCTCGTACGCGGCGCGGATCCCCTCGCGGCCGTGCACGAAGCCGCCGGTCGGGAAGTCCGGCCCCTTGATGAAGCGCATCAGGTCCCGGACCTCGGCGTCCGGATGGTCGATCAGGTGGATACAGGCGTCCACGACCTCGCGCAGGTTGTGCGGCGGGATGTTCGTCGCCATCCCGACGGCGATCCCGGAGCTGCCGTTGACCAGCAGGTTCGGCACCTTGGCCGGGAGCACCTTCGGCTCCTCGAGGCGGTCATCGAAGTTGGGCGCGAAGTCGACCGTCTCCTTGTCGATGTCCGCGAGCAGCTCGGTGGCGACGCGGGTCAGCCGCGCCTCCGTGTAGCGGTACGCCGCCGCGCTGTCGCCGTCGATCGAGCCGAAGTTGCCCTGCCCATCGACGAGCGGGTAGCGCAGCGAGAAGTCCTGGGCCATCCGCACGAGCGAGTCGTAGACCGCCATGTCGCCGTGCGGGTGCCACTTCCCGAGCACCTCACCGACGACGGTCGCGCTCTTCTTGTACGGCCGCGTCGGCCCGAGCCCGAGGTCCTGCATCGCGAAGAGGATGCGCCGGTGCACGGGCTTCAGCCCGTCGCGCACGTCCGGCAGCGCCCGCTGCACGATCACGCTCATCGAGTAGTTCAGGAAGGAATCCCGGATCTCGTCCTCGATGAGGCGCGGCAGGACTTTCTCTTCTCTGTGATCGGGCGTGGACATCGGCATCGTCCTGATTCGGAGAAATCGCAAAAAATCCCGCCCGCGGGGGCGGGTCGTATTCTACCCCGAAAGAGGGGTGTGGTGCCGTGCAAACGGGCGTGCTTGCGGCCGTTCCATCGTCGGCCGCCGGGTTTGCGCGCGCGCGGGCGCGGGCGCGAGGGTATTTTAGCGAAAATCCGGCGATCGGGCCACCTCGGGCGGCGGGGCCGCGGGTCGATCGAGGGTGGCCGACTGCGGGGCGGCAAAGGACGTTCGCAGCCGAGCGGCGGATGCAGTGACTCACACCGCGCACCCGGGGATCCCCGTCGCGAACGCAGAGGCCTCCACGATGAAGCCCGCCCCGCCGCGGACGAGGTAAGGTCCGCGGCGGGGCGTCGTGGATTCGAGGCGCCCCCGGAGCCGGCCCGGGGGCATCCGTCCGGTCCTCAGTGCCGATACGCCGCCGGCATCGCGCCGCCGACCGTCCGGTAGCGCTCGAACAGCTCGCGCTGCCGGTTGTCCTTCGGGACCTCGCGGCCGCGGATGAAGACGTGCTCCACGGTCGTGGTCAGCTCGAACGGGTCGCCGGACCAGACCACGACGTCGGCGTCCTTGCCGACCTCGAGCGTGCCGTAGCGGTCGGCCACGCCCCAGATCCGGGCCGGGTTGACCGTGACCGCACGCAGCGCGGCCTCGTGCGGCATGCCGTACGCGACGGCGTTCCCCGCCGCCTGCTTCAGGTTGCGCGAGTTGTGCGCATCGAAGGTGCCGAAGGCGACGGTCACGCCCGCGGCCTCGAGGCGGGCGGCGTTCTCGAGCGTCGCGCCGAGCTGCTCGAAGCGGCTCGGCAGGTTCACCAGCGGGTTGATCACGACGGGCACGCCGGCCGCGGCGATCGCGTCGGCGACCTTCCACCCCTCGGCGACGCTGGTCAGGATGAGCCGGACGCCGAGCTCCCTGCCGAGCCGGAGCGCGACCAGGATGTCGCTCGCGCGATCGACGTTCAGCACCAGCGGCACCTCGCCCCGCGCCACGGGGACGAGCGCCTCGAGGTCGAGGCGGCTCAGCGCATAGTCGCGGCGACGCGCGCTGGCCCAGGCCTCGCGGTGCGCCGCGTAGTCGCGGACGTCCTGGAAGATCTCGCGCAGGCGGAGGATCGCCGCGGCACGAGCGCCGCCGGCCATGCGCGCGCCGGACTCGCCCAGCGCGGCGAACATCCCGACCGGGCTCGCCCGGACCATCCCCGCGGGCGTCTCCGCGCCCAGGTCAATGAGGACCGCCTGCCCCGCGATCAGCGAAGCGCCGGGCGACGGCGCGACGACGGCGCGGGTGATCCCCTCCACGCGCGTCACCGCGATCGGCGACGACTGCGGGTTCAACCCGTCGGCCGGATTGAACGCCGCGGTGATGTGGTCGTTCTCGACGCGCATGTCGCGCGTGCCGTCGACGGCGCCGACCTCGATCAGACCGAGCTGTGTCGCCGAGTCGAGGAACCCGGGCGTGACGACCTTGCCCGTCGCGTCGATGACGCGGGCGCCCGCCGGGATCGCGACATCGGCGCCGACCGCGGCGATCCGCCCGTCGCGGAGGACGACCGTGCCGCGCTCGAGGACCGGGCCCGCCATGGTGTGCACGCGGGCGTTCGTGATGGCGACCGTCTGGGCCGGCGCCGCACCCGCGCCCGCGAGCAGCGCGGCGGCCAGCAGCGTGCTCGCGCGCCTCATGAGACCACCTTCCTCTCCCCGTTGCCGAGCATGAAGTCGCTCGTCGGCTGGCGCGACGGATCGTTCCGGTCGTAGACCAGCGCGCCGTCGATGAAGACCTTCTCCGCCCTCGTGTAGACGCTGAACGGATCGCCGGACCAGAGCACGACGTCCGCCATCTTCCCCGGCTCGAGCGAGCCGGTCCACTGATCGATGCCGAGCGCCTTCGCGGGGTTGATCGTGATCCAGCGGATCGCATCCTCACGGGTCACGTCCATCCCCATCTCGTTCGCCGCCTGGATGACCTTCGCCGCCTCCTGGTTCAGCCGCTGGATCCCCGACGCGTCGTCCGAGTGGACGATCGCGCAGGCGCCCGCCTCGTCGACGAGGGCGATGTTCTGCTCGATGCCGTCGTACGCCTCCATCTTGAAGCCCCACCAGTCGGCCCACATGCTGGCGCAGATCCCCTCCTCGGCCAGCAGGTCGCGGATCTTGTACGCCTCGACCGCGTGATGGAACGACGAGATCTCGTAGCCGAACTCCTTGGCGATGTCGATCATCACCGCCATCTCGTCGGCGCGGTAGCAGTGGTTGTGCACCAGGATCTCGCCCTCGAGCACGCCGGCCAGCGTCTCGAGCTGGAGGTCGCGCTGCGGCTTCCTGGCCGGGTCGGCGCCGTTCGCCGCCCAGCGCTCCCACTCGTCGCGGTAGCGCGCCGCGCGGATCCACGCCTCGCGGTACCCGGCGACGTTGCCCATCCCGGTCATCGGCGAGCGGCCGCGGCCACCGTAGACGCGTGACGGGTTCTCGCCGCACGCCATTTTCAGCCCGTGCGGCGCGCCGGGGAACTTCATCCCCTGGGACGTGCGGGACGGCACGTTCTTGATCGTCACGCCGCGCCCGCCGAACAGGTTGGCGGAGCCGGGCAGGATCTGCATGGACGTGACGCCGCCGGCGAGCGCGAGCGCGAACTGCGGGTCCTGCGGCCAGATCGAGTGCTCGGCCCAGACCTCGGCGGTGTTCGGGCTCGTCATCTCGTTGCCGTCCGAGAGCGCGTCCACGCCCGGCGACGGGTAGACGCCGAGGTGCGAGTGCGTGTCGATGATCCCGGGCGTGACCCACTTCCCGGTCCCGTCGACCACGACCGCATCGGCCGGCGCGTCGATGTCCTGTCCGACCGCCGCGATCTTCCCGTCGCGCAGCAGGATCGACGCATTGCGCAGCATCGGCCCCGCGGCCGTCAGGATGGTCGCGTTGCGGATGAGCGTGGTCCGGGAGGGGAGCGGCTCGTACGTCGAGACGAAGGGGTCGGGCGCGAGGGCGGCGGACTTCGTCGCGACCTGCTCCGGTCCCGCGCCCGGCTCGGGCGCGGGAACGGTCTGCGACGCCGCCGTCGCGCACCCCATCGTCGTCACGGCCGCAAGCACCCACCATGATGCTCGAAGATGCATGGTCCGAAACTCCGTAGATGAGGTTGGCAGGAAACGTCGGAAGGTAGGGCGGCGCGGGGCGGACCGGCAAGTCCGCGGGGGGTCGGGGATCCGGGCTCAGGGATCACGGTCAGCCGGCGGGCGCGGACTCCGTCCCGCGCCGCGCCCGGTTCGCCGCGTCGGCGCCGTCCGCGCCCGCGGCCGCCCACCCGGACGCGACCTCCGCCCGTACGACGCCGTGGTAGACGATCTGCGCGGGGCCTTCGAGGCGGACCATCCCGTCCTGCTCGAGGACCACGCCGATGTCGCCGCCGGGCATGTGCACGGTGACGTCGGGCCCGTCGACCAGGCGGAGGCGCGCCGCCGCCGCGGCGGCGGCGCACGCACTCGAGCCCGACGCGAGCGTCTCGCCCGCGCCGCGCTCCCAGATCCACGCCTCCAGCGCGCGGCGGCCGACCGGCCGGGCGAACTGGACGTTCGTCCCCGCGGTGAAGGCGGCGTGGGTGGCGAGCCGCGGGGCGCGGCGCAGGAAGTCGTCCCGCTCGAGCCGGTCCACGAAGACCACGCAGTGCGGATTGCCCATGGAGACCGGGTTCACGCGAGCGGAGAGACCGTCGCCGAGGTCGAGCACGTGGCCGAACGCGTCGCCGGGCTCCGGCGCGAACCCGACGTCCGCGCCCCGGAACGATGCGCGGCCCATGTCCACCACGAGCCGCAGCGCGCCGCCGGGCTCCGCGCCCAGCACCTGCATGCGCACGGCGTCGCGGGCCAACCGCACCACGAACGGCTCGCCGGCGACCCGCCCGCGGCCGTGGAGGTACGCGCCGAAGATGCGCAGCCCGTTCCCGCTCTTCTCGGCCTCGGTGCCGTCCGGATTGAAGATGCGAAGGCGGAATTCCGCCGGCGCGGCCGTGCCGCTCGCGTCGCCCACGAGCACGCCGTCCGAGCCGACGCCGAAATGCCGGTCGCACAGCGCCCGGACGTGCGCCGGGTCCGGCGGCCCGTCGAGGTCGGCGGCATCGAGGACGATGTAGTCGTTTCCCAGCGCGTGGCCCTTGGCGAAGCGGATCTCGAGCATTTTCCCGGTGCGTTCAGGGGTGTGCACGCGTTCGCGCACCGCAGTCGACCGACCGCCGGGCGACGGTGCGCCGTCGCGGCGCGAGGCGGCCCGGGCCCCGTCGCGGCGGGCCGCTCCGGGCCGGCCGCGCAGGAGCGGAGCGCGCACGGGATAGTAACGCCCTGCCCGGTTGACGGGTAGACCGGCGGCCGCGAGGTTGGGGGCGGCCCGCCCACACGGGCGGGGCGACGAGGCCCGCGTACGGCGGCCCCCGGCGCTCGGCCGGCCCGCGCACGCGGGCAGAGCCATACACTTGCGATCGCGACCCCGATGAAACTCCGCCACCTGCACCGCTGGGACGTCTCCATCGCCGAGGCGCGCGAGATCCAGGCGCGGCTGCGCGAGCGGCTCGTGCTCACGCCGCCGGCCGGGTTCGCGCCGCGCCGCGTCGCCGGCGCCGACCTCTCGATCCGGTGGAAGAGCGACCGGGGCTACGCCGGGATCGTGACGCTCGACGCCGACGCGCTCGAAACCGTCGAGGAGGCGACGGCCGTCGTCGACGTGAGCTTCCCCTACGTCCCCGGGTACCTCTCGTTCCGGGAGCTGCCGCCGCTTGCCGCGGCGTGGGAGCGGCTCCGCCACCGGCCGGACGCGGTGATCTTCGACGGCCACGGCATCGCCCACCCCCGCCGCTTCGGCCTCGCCTGCCACGGCGGGCTCCTCTTCGACGTGCCGGCCGTCGGCTGCGCGAAGTCGTTGCTGGTGGGGACGCACGCGCCGCTGGGCAAGGAGCGCGGCGCGACGGCGGAGATCGTGGTGGACGATGAGGTCGTCGGGATGGCGGTGCGCACTCGGGACCGCGTCAAGCCGGTCTACGTCTCGCCCGGTCACCGCATGGACCTGCCGACGGCCGTCGAGCTCGTGCTGCGCATGGGTGCAGGGTTCCGCGAGCCCGAGACGACGCGGCGGAGCCATCGGCTGGTGAACCGGCTGCGGCGGGAGGAGGAGGCGAAGCGGCAAGGGCGCGCGCAGGCGTAGGCACATCGTCGTCCGTGCGTGGGCGTGGCGAGGCGCGCTCGGGTGTAAGTCCGTGAGCGTCGGTGAGTGGGCGTAGCGGGGCGCACTCAGGTGTAAGCAAATGGGTGGCGGTGCGGGGGCGTAGCGGGGCGCGCTCATCGCGTGCGCGCGCCAGCGCCGGCCCGCGCCCACGCCCGACCGGGGCGTCGCGCTCATCCGGATCCGGGATCTGCGCCGGCGTGCTCGACTTCGGCCGCCACATCCGGATCGATCCCCTCGATGTCGCGGAACACCTGGAGCGCGAAGGGGACGCGGCCGAACGGGGCGCTGACCTGGATCCCCTGCACGTACGGCCGGACGCGGGCGAACAGCTCGCGGGCGATCGCGATCCCCTCCTCGAGCGCGTGCTCCTTCCCCTTCCCGCTCGCGCGGCGCATGCGCTCGACGACGTCGGGCGGGACGACGACGCCGGGGACCTCGTTGGCGAGGAACTCGGCGTTGCGGGCGGAGACGAGCGGCCAGATCCCGGCGACGATCGGGATGCGGATCCCGCGCCGGTCGATCTCCTCCAGGAACGCGATGAGCTGGTCGGCATCGAAGATCGGCTGCGTGATCGCGTACTCGGCGCCGGCCTCGACCTTCCAGTAGAAGCGCCGCAGCTCGTGGTCCGGGTCGATCGCGGCGGGGTTCGCGCCGACGCCCATCACGAACCGGGTCGGCTCACCGATCGGGTTGCCGCCCGGGTCGAGGCCGCGGTTCAGCCGGCCGACCAGATTGGTGAGGCCGATCGAGTCGATGTCGAAGACCGCCGTCGCCTCCGGGTACGGGCCCATCTTCGGCGGGTCGCCCGTGATGATCAGCAGGTTGCGCAGCCCGAGCGCGTGGGCGCCGAGCAGATCCGAGAGCATGCCGAGCAGGTTGCGGTCGCGGCAACAGTAGTGGACGACGGCCTCGATGCCGACCTCCCGCTCGATCAGCGCCGCCGTCGCGAGCGCGCTCATGCGCATCTGCGCGCGCGGCCCGTCGGGCACGTTCACGCCGTCGATGCCCGCCTTCGCGAGCAACCGCACGCCGGCCAGCATCTTCGAGGGGTCGATCCCGCGCGGCGGCACGATCTCGACGGTCGTGACCAGCTCGCCCGCGGCCAGCTTGCGGCCCCAGCTCGAGCGCTCGGCGAGCGGGACGGGCTCGGCGGCCGGCGCCGGCGCCTCAGGGACCGCGACCCGGACCCGGGCGCGCCCCGGCGAGAGCGCGTGCGCGGCATCGGCGATCCGCTTGATGTGCTCCGGCGTCGTGCCGCAGCAGCCGCCGACGAATTTCGCGCCCGCCCGGATCAACCGCTGCGCGAACTTGGCCATGTACTCCGGCGACGCCATGTACATCTTGCGGCCGTGCACGTCGCGCGGCAGCCCGGCGTTCGGCTGGGCGGAGAGCCGCGCCCGCGTGTGC
>DASVDG010000069.1:0-13246 GCA_036381255.1 Longimicrobiales bacterium
GAGCGTGGCCCGTCCGGGCCACGCTCCTTTTTTGTACCCGCCCCCCGCCTTGTCCCCCCCGCCCGCCCCCCGTATCTTCCACGCCGTCGACCCCCCTCTCCCCGACACCGTCCATGGTCGTGCTTCGGTACGGGTTCAAGGATGACCTCGCTTCCCTCACTGCGGCGCGAGCTGGTCGTCGCGCTCGCCATCATCTTCGCGGGGGCGCTGCTGGTGGCCGTCTCCGGCGTGATCCTGCTGCTGCCGCGCTTCGCGACGCCCGGCGCGGCTCTGGGATACGTGCTGCTGCTGCTCGTCGCGGACGTGTTGGTGTTCGCGCTGTTCGGGCGTTTCCTCGTACAGCGCCGGATCCTTGCGCCGCTGGACGAGATGATCGCGGGCGCGGAGGCGATCGCCGGGGGCGAGTACGGACACCGGCTGCCGGCGCACGGGAGCGCGGAGACCGCGCGTCTGGCGGATGCGGTCAACCGCATGGCGGAGCGGCTCATCGCGCACCGCGAGCAGCTCGCGGAGAACGTCCGGTCGCTCCAGGAGACGAACGTGCAGTTGACCGAGGCGCGGGACGAGTTGATCCAGGTCGAGAAGATGGCGTCGGTCGGACGGCTGGCGGCGGGGATCGCGCACGAGGTCGGCAATCCGCTCAGCGCGGTCATCGGCTACCTCGGCATCCTGGAGCGGGGCGCGGATCCGGAGGCGCGGGAGCTGGTCGGCGCGGCCACGCGCGAGGCGCAGCGCATCGATCGCATCGTGCGCGGACTGTTGGATTACGCGCGCCCGCGCGAGGCGCGGGTGCACCCGATCGAGGTCAACGAGGTCACCGCGCGGGCGGTCGAGCTCCTTTCGACGCAGGGGCGGTTCCAGCATATTGAGGTCGGCTGCGAGCTCGCGGCGAGCCCGCCGCAGATCGAGGCCGACCCGTACCAGCTCGAGCAGGTCGTCGTCAACCTGCTGTTGAACGCGGCGGACGCGCTCGATGGCGTCGAGGCACCGGCCATCATCGTGCGGACCGGTCACCGGCACCTGGCGCCGGTGCGGCCCTCCAGCACGCGCCGCAAGGACGACCCGCCGGACGTCGACTATTCGCATCGGCGGCGATTCCATCAGCGGCCGCGGATTCCGCGCGACAACCCGTTCCCCGCCGGGGGCGAGGTCGTCGAGATTTCGGTGCAGGACAACGGGCCGGGGATCCCGGCGAAGCTGCTGGACCAGATTTTCGAGCCGTTCGTGACGACGAAGGCGCCGGGGCAGGGGACCGGTCTCGGACTCGCCGTCTCGGCGCGGCTGATCGATGCCATGGGTGGGACGATCCGGGCGGAGAACGTGGACGGCGGCGGCGCCCGGTTCACGATCATCCTGCCCGCCGCGCGCGTCGCCGCCCTAGAACCGCACGAATCATGACCGTTCTCATCATCGACGACGAGCCGGGTCTCAGGCAGACGGTCTCGCTGATCCTCGGCGAGGAGGGCTACGATGTCCACGTCGCGAGCGACGGCGAGGAGGGTCTGGCGCGCGCGGTGGAGGTCCGGCCCGACATCATCCTGTGCGACGTACGGATGCCGCGGCTGAACGGGATCGAGTTCCTGGAGCGCTACCGCGCCCGGAGCGGCGAGGCGCTCGTCGTCGTGATGACCGCGTACGGCAGCATGGACCTCGCGATCGAGGCGATGAAGAAGGGCGCGTACGACTACATCTCGAAACCCTTCAGCGCGGATCAGCTCGTGCTGCTGCTCAAGAAGGCGGAGGAGCGCGAGGCGCTGCGCCGCGAGGTCCGTCGCCTGCGCGACGAGGTGCGCGTCGAGCGCCGATTCGGCCAGGTGATCGCGAAGTCGGCGGCGATGCAGAAGGCGCTCGCGCTCGCCGTCAAGGTCGCGCCGTACCCGTCGTCGGTGCTGATCACGGGCGAGAGCGGGACGGGGAAGGAGGTCGTCGCCCGCCTGATCCACGCGGAGAGCGACCGTGCGTCCGCCCCGTTCGTCGCGCTCAACTGCGGCGCGATCCCGGAGACGCTGCTGGAGGCGGAGCTGTTCGGCTACGCGCGCGGCGCGTTCACCGGCGCCGAGCGGGAGCGGCAGGGGCTGTTCGAAGAGGCCGCGGGCGGCACGCTGTTCCTCGACGAGATCGGCGAGATGCCGGCGACGCTCCAGGTCAAGCTGCTCCGTGCACTCCAGGAGGGCGAGGTCCGGCGGCTCGGCGAGAACAAGCCGCGCTCCGTCGACGTGCGGATCATCGCGGCCACGAACAAGGACTTCGAGGAGGAGATGCGCCAGAACCGGTTCCGGCGCGATCTCTACTACCGCATCGCCGTCGTGCCGATCCACCTGGTCCCGCTCCGCCAGCGCCGGGAGGAGATCCCGCCGCTGGTCCAGCACTTCGTCGCGCTGCACAACGAGCGGCTGCACCTCGACATCCAGGGCGTCGAGCCGGCGGCGATGAAGCTGCTCGTCGAGTACCGCTGGCCGGGCAACGTCCGCGAGCTCGAGAACACGATCGAGCGCGCGATGGTGCTGACCGGCGGGCCGAAGATCGCGCCCGACGACCTGCCGCCGCACATCACATCGCCGGTCCCGCCGCTCGACGAGCCGGAACTGTCACCGGACGAGCTGTCGATCAAGAAGCACGGCGCCGCGCTGGAGAAGCGGCTGATCGCGAAGGCGCTGGAGCGGACCCGCGGCAACAAGACGCGCGCCGCGGAGCTGCTCGAGCTGAGCTCCCGTGCGCTGCTCTACAAGATCCGCGACTACAACCTCGAATAGTCGTCCCCTCGCGCCATGGTGCCGCCCCGGTCGGAGGGGTACCGTGGCGCCATGTTCGAACGCGGACCCGCCCCCGGCTTCTCGCTCGTCGAGCTGCTGTTCACGCTGAGCCTCCTGGCCATCCTGGCCGGGCTCGCCTACCCGCCGCTACGGCGTGGGATGGACGAGCTCGCGGTGCGCAGCGCGCGCGATACGCTGGCCTCCGGCCTCGCACGGACCCGGGCGGTCGCGATCGCGCGCGGCGGTGCGACGCTGATCGCCGACGTCGCCGCCGCGCGCTTCTGGATCGAGGCCGCCGGCGGCGACACGGTCGGCGTGCCCGTGGACCTCGGCCGGCAGTACGGCGTTCGGGTGGAGGTGACCGGCTCCGGCGACGGTCGCGTCGAGCTCTCGTTCGACGGCCGCGGCCTGGGGCGGCTCGCGAACCGCACGTTCCGGGTACTGCGGGGCGCCGCGGCGGCCGGGCTCACATTGTCCACGTACGGGCGTCCGCGCGTATGGTGATCGGGCGGCCGTTCGGGGCGCGGCCCGGCCTCGGGCTGACCGAGGTCCTCGTCGCCGTCGTCGTGCTCGGCGTCGGCGTGCTGGGCGCCGTGGCGACGACGACGCTCGCGGTCCGCACGCTCGGGGCGGCCGCCGCGCGCGAGACCGCGATCCGCCTCGCCGGCACCGTTCTCGATTCGCTGCTCCAGGAGGAGGCGCCGGTCGCCGGTGAGCAGGTGCACCCCGGGCACCGGCTGCGCTGGACGGTGCGGCCCGCGGGCCGTGCGACGCGAATCGTGCTCGAGGTCGAGTATCGGGACGGCACGCGTCGTCGGCGACTGAGTTTCGAGGCGCTGCGAGCGGCCGCGCTCCGGCCGATCGGGGAGGAGCCGTGAACGCGCGGGCGGGGCACACCCTGGCCGGATTCCTGGTCGCGCTGGTCCTCACCGGGCTGGTCTGTTCGGCGTTGGTCGGCACGTTCTCGGCCGCGCAGGCGGTGGCCCGGCGGCACGCGTGGATGGTCCGGGCGCGCGAAGCGCTCCGCATCTCGGGCGTCGTCCTCGGCGACGAGCTGCGCTTCCTCGATCCGCGCGCGGACATCCGCGCCGTGTCGGAGGATTCGGTGTCGATCCGGGCGTACCGGGGCGTCGGCACCGTGTGCGCCGTCGAATCCGATGGCACCGCGCTGGTGCGCTACCGCGGTCTGCGCGTGCCCGAGCCGGAGAAGGATTCCGTCGTCGTCGTGGACGCGATCGGCCGCGCGCGGCCGATGCCGCTCCTCGAAAGCGGGCCCGCGGACGGCGGGTGCGACGCACGCGCCGGAACGACGCTGTACGCCCTGTCGCTCCCCGATCCGCCCACCGCCGGGTCGTTGCTCCTGGTCTTCGAGACCGGGAGCTACCACCTGGCGGATCGCGCACTGCGGTACCGCCGTGGCGATGGCGGGCGGCAGCCGGTCACGGCCGAACTGCTGGACGTGCGCCGCAGCATGTTCGTCCCCGCGTTCGATGCGGAGGCGGTGGACGGCGAGGAGGAACCGCAGGCGGTCGAGGGGATCGTCGCGGTCCGGGCCGAGGCCCGGCGCGGGGACGTCGACGCCCGGCGCCTGACCGCCCGGTTCCGCTTCCCCTTGCTGAATGCTCGCATCGGGGGTGTGCGACCATGAGACCGATGCGGCCCGGCGTCGCCCTCGTCCTCGCCGTCTTCGTCCTGCTGGCTCTCGGGACCACGTCGCTGGGGCTGCTGTTCATCAGCACGCAGGAGGTGTGGATCGCGCGCAGCGGCGAGCGGGCGACCCGGGCGCGGTGGGCCGCGGAGTCCGCGGTCCAGGCGGCGCTGGCCGACTGGAGCACCCGCCGTCACCGCACGCTGCCGACCGGCACGGTCGTGGAGGTGGTGCCCGGATCGGTGGGCGCGGGCGATGGCGCCCCCGGGCGCGTCACCATCGAGCGCCTGGCCGGCCCGCTGTACCTCGTGGCGGCCACCGTCGAGGACTCGACGGGTGCGCGCGCCGCCGCCGCAGCGCTGGTCCGCGGCATCGGCGTCGACGAGCTGTGGCGCAGCTTTCCCGCCGCCCTCGCCGCCCGCGCAGCGCCGGTCATCGACACCGAGGCGGAGATCACCGCCGATGCCGCCACGCTGCCGCCGCCGCCATGGTCCGGTGCCCTCTGCCCCGCCGACGCGGCCGCGTCGCTCGCGAGCGCGCTCGGCAGCACCGATCGCCCCGCCTTCCTGCGGGCGGGCCTCGACGCCCCCGACCCGGGCGGGGACGGGACGGCACCGGAACCGGATGAAGACGCGCCGCTCTCCCGTGTCGGCCCGCTGTCGCTCGCGGACCTGCGCGCCATCGCGGATGTCACCGTGGACGGGGCGGTGCGGCCGGCGCCGCGGACCCTCGGCGACGCGTGCGACACGAGCGCGGCCGCCAACTGGGGGGCGCCGCTCGAACCCGACACGCCGTGCGGCGGTCGTTTCCCGGTGATCTACGCCCCGGACGACCTCGTGATGACCGGCGGCTCGGGGCAGGGACTCCTCATCATCGACGGAGATCTGGTTCTCGCCGGCGATGCGCAGTTCTTCGGTGCGGTCCACGTGTCCGGGACGCTGATCCTTCGGGACGACGCCGTGATCCGCGGCGCCGCCGTCGTCGCCGGCGACGCCGCCACCCGCCTCGAGGACGCCGCGCGGATCGAGTACCGCGCCTGTCCACTCTGGCGGACGTTCACCGCCGCGTCGGCCCTCGACCAGCCGTTCGCGCCCGCCGGCCGCACCTGGATCCCGATGTGGTGACCGGAGTCGCAGAACGCGAAAAATGTAGCAGTATGCGAATAAATGTGTCGGCCGCCGCCGGTTGCGGCGCCGCCATGCCGTTGTGATCCAACGAGTTGAGTCCGGGCACGATATTCGTATGTTCCACGCGTTGATTCCCAGGGACTCGAAGCGACGCCCACCGCCGATCCGGTGTTCCACGCGGGGGCGGGCGTCGGGCCGGTGGCTGAGGAGGTGCCGTCGTGAGACGATCCGGACAGGCCGCGCGTGGACGGCGACCGGGCTACACCATGGTCGAGCTTCTCTTCGTGATCGTGATCGCCGCCATCCTCATGGGGATGGCGGTGAACGGCGCGAACGGGTACGTGTCGCGGAGGGGCACGATGAACGCGCGGGACGCGTTCCTGTTCCTGGCGATGCGGGCGCGTGCGTCGGCGATCGAACGAGGCCGGCGGGTGAGTTTGCACCTCGATGCGGCTGCGGACCGGGCCGCCATCTACGAAGGGTGCGATGCGACGGGGACCCCGCTGGAGACGTACGATTTCTCAGAGGATTTCGAGATCGACGTCCTGCTCTCCGCGGAGCAGCAGGAGCGGATCTGCTACACGCCGCGGGGCTTCGCGCGGGAACCGGACGGACAGGTCTATTCCGGCTTCACGGTGGGCTTCGCGCGCGGGCCGGACACCGCGCGCGCGGTCGTCCGGGCGCTGGGGCAGGTGGAGGTGGTGAAGTGAGAGGCACGAAGCCGCAGGCGCGAGAGGGATTCTCGCTGGTCGAAGTCATCGTCGCGATGGTGGTCCTGTCGACCGGGCTGCTCGCCATGGCCGCGACGACGGGCTACATCCTGAACCGCACGCGCGCCACGGGCTATGCGACCGAGCGCGCCGTGGCATCGCAACAGCTCGCCGAGTACCTGCAATCTCTGCCGTTCGCCAGCGTCGTGGCCCGGGACTCGACAACGCCGCTGACGGTCGGTGAGTATCGGTTCTGGTGGGACGTCGAACCCAAGGACGTCTACTACAAGCACGTCGTCGTGGTGAGCGTCGGCCGGGGTTACGACCGGAACGGCTTGAGCGAGTCGGCGCGCGACACCTTCGCCATCAGCATCTACCAGCCCTAGCCATGAACAGACGCGCGCCATCCGGCTTCACTCTGGTCGAGCTGCTGATCGCCGTCGTCGTGACGGCGGCGATGCTCGCGGCCGTGTTCCAGACCGTGGTCGTGCAGCAGCGGAGCTACCGCGAGCAGATGGCGATCCTGGACACGCGGCAGACGGCGCGGACCGCGCTCGAGCTGATCGCGACGGAGATCCGCGAGGTCAGCGCGACGGGCGGCGACATTTACGCCGCGTCCGCGGATTCGATCCGGTTCCGGGCGTTTGGGAAGCTGGCGGTCGTTTGCGACGTGGCGAACGGTGGCCTGCTCGAGGTCTGGGAGCTCGGCGAAAAGTTCACCAAGGGCGACAGCGTGATGATCTTCTCGGATGGCGGCGATCCGACTGCGGCCGGAGACGTCTGGGTCGCCACGACCGTCATGGACCGGGGTCCGCCGCAGATTTGCACCGACACCGATTGGCCGGAACACGCCAAGGGGGGGGTGAAGCCGACGAACTTGCCCGCGGGGGTGGGGATGGGCAGTCTGCTGCGAGGGTTCGTGGCGGTCACGTACGGGAGCTACGCCATTGACGGCGAGCAGGTCGTCGGGCGGCGAGGGAAGGACGGCAGGGTCACCGCGCTGGTCGGCCCGATCTTGGAGCATGGTGGGCTGGAATTCCGCTACTACGACGCGAACGGCGCCCCGATCGCCTACGCCGATCTCGCGCTCGCGTCGAGGCGCGCGGACATCCGACGCGTCGAGATCGTCGTGCGGGCGCCGCGCGAGGCGGTCGGCGGCACGCAGGCGCAGGTCGATTCGCTCGTCACGCAGGTGCGGCTGCGTGGCAATACCTAGTCAGGCGGGGCCTGTCGGCCCCGGCGGTCGTGAGGACATGGATATGAGCCGAGTGAGCGCACGCAGGGACGGATTCGCGCTGACCACGACGATCGTGGCCATGGTCGTGGTCGGGCTGCTGGTGACCGGCGGCTTCTTCGCCGCATCGCAGGAGCACAAGATCACGTTGAGCGTGCAGGAGGCGGACGCGGCGCTGCACGCCGCCGAGCACGGCATCAACACCGTGCTCGGGCGGTGGACCCTCGGCAACCTCCAGCAGGCTGTGAATACGGGGCCCGTCACCTATCCGCTCCGGGTCGGCGAGACGACCATCGCGGAGGCCACGGTTTCGGTCAAGGCGCTCAGCGGCCGGTTGTACTTCATCACGTCGACCGGCCGGGTCGTTCGGGGCGGTGTGGCGACGGACGCCTCGAAGACGCTCGGCATGCTCGTACGGACGTCCCAGCTCCAGGTCGCGAGCGACCGCGCCGTGAGCGCCTACGGCGGCGTGATCGTGGGCGGCAACTCGAAGGTCTCCGGGAAGGACACGTTCCCGGGGGAATGGGGCGAGGAGTCCTGCCCTGAACCGGCCGGGACGCTGGCGGGCATCGTGGCGCGAGACCAGGACCTCATCGAAGAGGCCGGGAGCGGCGACATCGTCGGCGAGCCGCCGGTTCGCGAGGACCCCACGCTGACCGTCGAGAACATGACGACCTTCGGCGAATGGGATTACGACGAGCTGGTGGCACGCGCGTCCAAGCATTTTGCGGACGGCACCACAATCAACGACCTGGAGGCTCGGCATACGACGGACGGCTTCTGCGATGAATCCGCCACGCCGGAGAACAACCTGAACTGGGGTGCGCCCGACACGCCGTCCGACCCCTGCCACTACTATTTCCCCATCATCCACGCCGATGGCGACCTGGAGCTGAACGGGCAGGCGAAGGGGCAGGGAATCCTCCTGGTCGACGGCAACCTGTCGATTCGAGGCGGCTTCGAATTCTCCGGCATGGTCATCGTGCGCGGCAGGATCGAGACCGGCGGCGGCGAGTCGAAGATCTTCGGCACGATCACCGTGCTCGGCCAGAACTCCAGCGGCCTGATTACCGAGATCTCGGACTGCGAAGACCCGAACGATACGAATTGCACGTACATCACGGGTAAACCGATCGTCTACCTGTCGCAGTGCGCGATCCGGCGCGTCGTCGAGTACAACAAGGAGACGTCGCGGGTGCTCCCCGCGGACGAGCGGACGTGGATCGATCTGACGGGTGTCGGAGTGAGCGCGACCTGACGACAAAGGCCTTGACAGTGGAGGGCGGCGGCCGTATCCTGGCGGTCCGCCCTTTACATTTTTCCCGGATTACATCTTCGATCGTAGGCCATGGCATTCCTGGGCCGTAAGAAAATGTCGGCCGGTCTCGACATCGGGAGCGGTTTCGTCAAGCTCGTCGTGATCGACCACTCGAAGCCGGAGCCCGAGATCACGCAGGTGGCGACGAGTCCGCTGGTTTCCGACGCGATCGTCGACGGCGAGATCATGGACCCGGTGCTGGTCGCGGAGACGATCCGGTCGGTCGCGCAGAGCGCGGGGCTGAAGCGGGCGCGCGTGGTCGCGTCGGTCGGCGGGCACGACGTGATCATCAAGAAGATCGAGATGGACCGGGCGAACGAGGCGGACACGCGGGCGTTGATCCGCTGGGAGGCCGAGCAGCACGTCCCGTTCGACATGGAGGGCGTGCAATTGGACTTCCAGATCTTGGACCCGCACGGATCGTCGCCGCAGATGTCGGTGCTCCTCGTCGCGGCCAAGCGCGAGGTGATCGAGCACAAGCTGAACCTGCTCGCGGATGCCGGGGTCTCGCCCGCGGTCATCGACGTGGACGCGTTCGCGCTGCACAACGCGTTCGAGCACAACTACCCGGACGCGACGTCCGGGCTGGTCGCGCTGGTGAACGTGGGGCACGAGACCACGAACGTGAACCTGCTCGAGGATGGGGCCCCGGTGCTGGTGCGAGACATCCCGTTCGGCTCGCGGCGCCTGCGAGAGGCGCTCCAGCGCGAGCGCGGCCTGACGCTCGACGAAGCGGACTCGGTGGTGCAGGGCCGGACCGACACCGTCGACCTGCGCGAGTTCGTGACGGAACGCGTCGATGAGCTGGCGCTCGGGATCGAGCGGGCGGCGGCGTTCGTCACCGCACATTCGGGTGGGATGGGGATCGGACGCGTGTTCGTGTGCGGCGGCGGCTCGAGCATCCCCGGGCTCGTCGATGCGCTCGGCACCCGGTTGGGCACGCGAACGGAGTCGGCGAATCCGCTCCAGCGGGTGGCCGTCCGGCCGGAGGTGATGCAGTCCGTGAACATCGACGAGCTCTCGCCCATGCTGATGCTCCCTGTCGGGCTGGCGCTCCGAACAGGATGAGCGTGGGGATATCGCGAGGTAGTGCGTGATCGAAGTCAATCTTCTCCCCGGTGCTTCGAAACGCTCTGCGCGGAAGAAGACGTCGCGCGGGCCGGGGCTGTTCGCACGCCTGGGGAACGTGCAGGGGCTGGACCGCTGGACGGCGCTCATCGTCGGCGGATGGATCATCGGCCCCGGGCTCATCGCCTGGCTCTTCCTGGGAGCGAGCCGCCGGATCGACGAGTTGAACCGGGGCGTCGAGCAGGCGGTCCAGGACTCGACGCGGTACGCGAAGCTGATCGAGGCCCAGGAGCGCTTGCTCGCGCGCGAGGACAGCATCAAGCAGAAGCTGGCGATCATCCAGGAGATCGATGCCGGACGCTACGTCTGGCCGCACATCATGGACGAGGTGACGCGGGCACTGCCGGATTACACGTGGCTGCTGCGGCTCCAGCAGCTGGCCGGCACGGAGCTCGTCCCGGAATTCCAGATCATCGGCCGGACGGGCAACACCTTCGCGCTCACGAGATTCATGACGGACCTGGAGGCGTCGCCGTTCATCCGATCGGTGCGCCTCACTACGACGCAACAGGTCCGGGACGGACAGGGCAACGTGATGCACGAGTTCATCCTGATGGCGTCCTACGAGGTGCCGCCGCCGGAATTGATCGAGACGGTGCCACTGATCTCGCTCGAGGAGGAGTGACATGGCGTTGCTCCCATCGGATCCGGTACACCAGCGGAAGCTGATGATCGGGCTCATCCCGCTGCTCGCACTGTTCGGGTACTGGTATTTCCTGCACGGCAAGAAGAAGGACGAGATCGCGGCGCTCGAGACTCGGCTCGAGAATCTCGAGACGAAGAACGCGGCGGCGCGGGTGCGGGCGCGGCAGGGCGGCCCCGAGCTCGAGCGACGGCTCGCGCAGTACGAGGAGCACATCCGGCGACTCGAGGAGCTCGTCCCGCAGTCGGAGGAGGTCCCCGAGCTGCTGCACTCCATCTCCGTGGAGGCACAGGAGAATCGGGTCGACCTCGCGAAGCTGACGCCGCAGACGCCCGTCCCCGGGACGTATTACACGCTCCAGACACACGACATGATCGTGCTCGGCGCGTACCACGACGTGGGCCGCTTCCTGACGGCGGTCGGGTCGCTGCCGCGGATCGTCACGCCGGTCAACCTGACGCTCACGCCGGTCGCGGCGGAAGACGGTGCGACGCACGTCCAGGCGGAGTTCCGGATCAAGACGTACGTCATCCCGGAGGCGAAGCCGGCGGCGCAACCGGCGGGAGGGCCGAATGCGCGGGCTTGAGCGGGCCGCCGTCGTGACCGGGTTGCTGTCGATATTCGCGGCGGCGCCCGCCGCGGCGCAGCAGACGGCGACGAAGGCCGCGCCGCCGGCGGCGGAGGAGCCGCTCCGTCTCGAGCGGGAGGTCTTCGTGTATCCGCTCGAGGGCCGGCGTGACCCGTTCGAGTCGCTCGCGAACCGGGACGACCTCGGCCCGCGTTTCGAAGAGCTGTCGCTCGGTGGGATCATCTACAATCCCGACGGCGGCAGCGTGGCGCTGCTCACGACCTCGGACGGCCGGATCTACCGCGTCCGCCGAGGGGACGTCGTCGGCAACGCGCGGGTCCTCGACATCTCCCAGAACCGGGTCGTCTTCGCGGTCGAGACCTTCGGGGTCGTCCGGCAGGAAACGCTCGAGCGGAAGAAGAGAGAAGGAGTGGACGGATGACGACGATCGTCACGCTCTTGGCCACGGCGCTCACGGCGCTGACCTCGATCAAGGGGATCAGCGTGGTGCCTGTAGAAGACCGCACGGAGGTCATCATCGAGGTGGACGGCCCGGTCGCGGTCGAGCATTTCGCGCTCGGCAACCCGCATCGGCTGGTGGTGGACCTCTCCACCGCCCGCCAGACGCTGGGCCGGACGCGCTTCGACGCGATCCACCGTGGCGGCGTGATCGCGCTCCGGGTCGGGCAGTTCAAGCCCGAGGTCGTCCGGGTCGTCGTCGAACTGGAACGTCCCGTGGCGTATACGGTGGACCAGCAGGCCGGCCGGATCCGGGTGTCGTTCCCGAATCCGGACGGCGCGTTCACGCCGTGGTCCATCGGCACCGAGCCCGTCGCGATGGAGGCGGCGCCCGCGCCGCCGCCGGGTGAGCCGGCGCCGCCCGTGGACGCGGCGGACGCGGCGACGACGGCCGTCGAAGCCGTGAAGGCGGCGGCGCCGCCGGACACGGTGTCGGAGGAGCCGCGCATCACGATGTACTTCGACAACGTCGACATCATCGACATGCTGGCGTTGTTCGCGGAGTTCTCGGGGCGCAGCATCATCCCGGGCGCGGGCGTGAGCGGCACGGTCACCGCGGACATCCGTGACCAGCCGTGGGACGTGGCGCTCGAAGCCATCCTTGCGGGCCACGGCCTCGCGGCGCGGGAGCTCGAGAGCGGGATCATCCGGGTCGACCAGATCACCAAGCTGCGCGAGCTCGAGGCCATCGAGCCGATGGAGACGCGGCGGTTCCAGATCCGCTACGCGCGCGCCGATTCGGCGCTGGTTCGGACGATCCAGGGGCTGCTCAGCGACTCCCTCGCCACGGTCACCGCGAACCCGACGACGAATACGATCGTCGTCAAGGACCGCGCGTCCGTGCTGCGCGACCGGATCGCGCCCATGATCGAGCAGCTCGACGTCCGCACGCCGCAGGTCGAGATCGAGGCGAAGATCGTCTTCGTCGATCGGACCTCGCTCGAGAACCTCGGCATCACGTACGACCTCAAGGACTCGCGCGGGAACCAGATCAACCGCCTCACCCCGGGCGGTATCGACGAGAACGGCGACGGCATCATCACCCGGGACGAGCAGGCCGACGAGAACGTCATCCTGCTCGGCGGCCCGTCGATCGCGGCGCTGGCCAACGCGAATTTCCGCCCGGCCACCTCCTCGCTCGAAGTGGTGACATCGCTGGTGCTCAGCCGTTATTCGCTGCTCACCTTCATCGACGCGCTCTCGTCGCTCGAGTACAGCGACATCCAGGCCCGGCCGGTCATCACCACGATGGACCACCGGCCGGCCGAGGTCCACGTCGGCGAGCGCACCCCGGTGCGCGTCGTGGATGCCGGCTCGGCGAGCAGCGGCGGCTCGAACGCGCCGGTCGCGACCGTCTCCTTCCAGGAGACCGGCATCATCCTGAACGTCACGCCGCACGTGACCGGCGATCAGGTCCTGCTCGAGCTGCACGCCGAGCGCTCGAACGTCGCGCTCGCACCGTCCGACATCGGCTTCACGTTCCAGACCCAGGCGACGGATACGCAGATCCTGCTCAAGGATGGCCAGACCGGCGTCATCAGCGGCATGACCATCATCGAGAAGGAGAAAGTGCGCGTCGGCATCCCGTTCCTCATGGA
>DASVDG010000070.1:0-2132 GCA_036381255.1 Longimicrobiales bacterium
AGGCCTACAGCTCGAGCTCCTGCGGTACGCCGGGGGTGAGCCGCACGAGCCTGTCGCCGCGGTTCAGCGCCTCGAACGCACGCTCGACGTCATCGAACGATTCGGTGAAGTGCTTCCAGCCTTCGGCGTGGATGACTACGATCCTGGCGTGCGGGAACACGTGCGCGAGCTCGAGCACGTCGTTCGTGTCGAGCGTGAGATCGAACGGCCCGCGCGTGCGCACGGCGCCGGCGAACGCGACGACGAGCCCAGGGTTGCGACGCCGCGCGACCTCGCGCACGCCGTCGAAGAACACCGTGTCGCCGGTGATATAGACGAGATCGTCCTCGCCCTCGGCGAGCGCGAACCCGATGACATCCCCCAGGATCTGCTCGGAACCGGCAGGGCCATGGCGTGCGGGCAGCCCGGTCACGCGCACGCCGCCCACCATGTGATCCTCCCACGGCGCGAGTCCCACGGCTGGCGCGCCCAGACGCTCCGCGCCCGCCTTCGTCGTCAGGACGACGCCGGCGTTGGGAAGATAGTCGCGCCCCGCCGGGTCCAGGTTGTCGGCATGGTGGTCGTGCGTGAGCAGCACCGCATCGACGTTGCCGACGACTTCGGGAGCCACGGCGGGCGGGGTGAGCTTGGTCAGGACGACCGCGCCCGATGGATAGTCCCCGGGCGGGCTGAACGTGGGGTCGGTCAGGAATCGACGCCCGCCGAGCTCCAGCAACAGCGTCGGCCCGCCAATGTGCGTGAGACGAATTTTGGTCCTGGAATCGACCCGTTTTCCGTCGAAGCATTCCGCCGAGGCCGGACGTCCCATGAACGAGCTGCGGGCGCCTCCGGCAGCACGATGCTCTGCGGGCCGTCCCCTCGCCGGCATCATCCCGGTCCGGCCGCTGCGCCCGCCGGTCCGGCCCATGGCGAGCGCGCTCCCTGCGACGCCGGGCCGGGTCGCGCCTTCGCGTAGCAGGCCCCGGATCTCCGCCGGGTCGCCGCGACGATTCGCCCGTGAACATCCGCGGCCATGGACGATGTGTTAAGGACGATTCGTGCGCTACAAACTCCGGCGCCGGTCCGCCCGTTCCGCGCGCCGGCCGGCTGCCGGGGTCCGGGCGGGGGTCGCCCCCGCCGCCTGCTGTGCGAGGGTCCCGCGTTCCAGGGTTGCCACTGGAAGACGTGGGAATGGCCCATCCAGTGCGTCCTGCGTCGCGCTCCGGGGGAGCGGCCGCGGGCCGGCGGTTCGTAGTCTGTTACGGCAAGATCTTGCCGCTGCAAATGGCGGGAGGCGAGAGAGGCCGGGATGTCGCCCGGGCGGCCGCGCTCTCCTTGTCACTCGGCGCGCGTGCGCGCATGCTTCGGCGTTCGCCCCGGCGGCATCGCGGCCGGGATCGGCAACGGAGAGCGAATCAGGGAGGTGTCGTGTGCGGCCGCGCATATCGGTGATCACGCTGGGCGTCGACGATCTGGAGCGGGCCGTCCGGTTCTACAGGGATGGGCTGGGGCTGGAGACGGAGGGGGTCGTGGGGACGGAGTTCGCGCACGGAGCGGTCGCCTTCTTCGACCTCGAGGGCGGCGTGCGGCTGGCGCTCTGGCCGCGCGACTCCATCGCCCACGACACCGGACTACCGAGGAGCGCGCCGGGCCCGACCGACCTGACCCTCGGACACAACGTGGGGAGCGCCGAGGAGGTCGACCGGGTGATGGCGGAGGCGGAGAGGGCGGGCGCCGCGATCCTCAAGCCCGCGGCGCCCACGTTCTGGGGTGGGTACGCGGGGTATTTCCAGGATCCGGACGGGCACGTGTGGGAGGTAGTGTACAACCCGGGGTGGGCAGCGTAGGCGCCGGTCCGGGAGCGGACGCACGTTCGGCGCCCCTCCCCGCCCGCCCTCACCGCTCCCGGGACGCCGGCGGCCCGGTCCCGAGCGCGCGCAGGCAGACGTAGCCCTGGCCGCGGTCGTGGACGTCGTTGCCGATCGCGGGGAGGGCCTGGCTGTGGCCGGGCGCGGTGTACATGCCGGAGGCGGTAATCGTCTCCTGGAGGCCCCTGGCCGGGCGACGTCGCCTGAAGGCCCGCCTCCGGCTTCGGTCTCCCGCCTCCGGACCGCCTGGCTCACCCGCGATACGCCGCCTCGAGCGCCACGATG
>DASVDG010000071.1:0-44546 GCA_036381255.1 Longimicrobiales bacterium
CTCCTTGCGCCGGTTCGCCGCCCGACCGAGAAGCAGGTTCGCTACATTGGCGCATGCAATGAGCAGCAGCAGGCCGACGGCGCCGAGCAGGACGAGGAGGGCCGGGCGCACATCGCCGGTCTCCTGCTCGTGCAGCGGGACCACGTCCGCGCTCCATTTCGCGTTGTAGTCGGGGAACTCGGCGGCGAGCCGCGCGGCGATCGCACGCATCTCGGTGCGCGCCTGTTCCACCGCCGTGCCGGGCGCGAGCCGCCCGATCGCGCGGAGGTATCGGCCGCGCCACTCGGGATCCAGGTCGACCGGGACCCACATCGCCGGGGTCGCGGCGCCGACCGGCCGGAAGTCCGGACCCATCACGCCGATCACCGTGAGTCGCTTGTCGTTGACCGTGATCGCCCGGCCGACGATCGACGGATCGCCGCCGTAGCCGCGCTGCCAGAGACGGTGGCTCAGGACGACCACGTCGTCGCGGTTTTCCGCGCTCGTGTAGGTCCGACCGTAGCGCGCGGGCACGCCCAGGAGGTCGAAATAGTTGCGGGTCGCCAGCCGCGCATAGACCTCTTCCGGCTCACCATCGCCCGTCAGATTGACGGTGAAGTCGCTGAACGCCGCCAGTGCCTCGAAGCTCCGCGCCTGCGCCTCCCATGCGACGAAGTTCGCCGGGGAAATGAAGTTGTCCTCGTCCGGCTCGTTCGGCGGCCGCTCCCAGACCATGACGAGGCGGTCGGGATCCGCATACGGCAACGGCCGCAGCAGCACCGAGTCGACCAGCGTGCACATGACGGTACTCGCGCCGATGCCGAGCGCCAGCGTCGACACGGCAATGGCGGTGAAGCCGGGGCTCTTCAGGAGCGTCCGGACCGCGTAACGGAGGTCCCGAGCCGTCGGGCCCATGTCGTTCTCCATGGCAGAGGTGTGGTCGTCCTGGCCGCGGGTCCCGTAGGAAGGAGCGTTCCATGCCCGGCGATGTCACGAAACGCCATGAGTCGCAACGCGTTGCAGCCCGTCGTGGGGGAAGAGCCGAGATTCCGGGAACGTCCGGTTGCGGGACTGGGGTGACCGGATTCGGACACCCGCACGCGTTCCGTCGGATAGGCCGGGGATTTGCCTCCCCCGTTTCGAGACGGTGCCGTGAACCCGCGGGAGGAAACCATGGCGGATCGTGAGGCCCGGGGCGCGGATCCCCGGTCCGATTTCGAGGAATTCATCCGGAGCGAGGCGCGGAGCCACTGGCCGGAGGCCGAGGTGCGCTACCGCAGCCGTGCCCGGAAGGGGAGCCACTGCTGGCAGGTGGACGCGCCCGGCGTGGGCGAGTTCTGGGTCGGCGCGACGGAGGACGTGCTTCGCGATCGGGGCGAGATCGACGCGGCCGCCGAGGGCCTCCGGCGCCGGTCGTGGCTGGACCGGCTGCCGGACGTGCCGACGCACGGCGTGCAGGTCCGCCCCGGCGGCCGGGTGCTCCAGTGGAACCCCGAGCGGGACGACACGATCGGCGAGCTTGAGGAGTGACGGAAACGGGGCACGCAACGGCGCCGGCGCGATCCGGCGCCGACGGTTCGCCGGATCGGGTGCCGCATCGGACGTCGTGCCGGCCGAGGTGCCGGCCGCGCGGCAGGTTGAGCGTACGCCCTACGCCCGCCGGTTCCAGACCATGCAGAAGCAGGACAGGTCCTTGAATCTCGGCCGCAGCAGCAGCGCGGGGTTGCGCTTCTCCCATGCGTCGCGCACGCTCGGGTACCGCCAGGGGAGCAGCGACGGGTCGGTACGGCGGGCGTGCTCCGTGGTGAGCATCCGTTCGCGGTCGAACGTCCCGATCTGTGCGTCGTAGTCCGCGGCGGGCTCGAAGCGACGGTCGAGGGCGCCCAGCAGCGCACGTGCCCGGTCGACCGGGATCTGCCAGCGCCCGTCGAGCGAGATGTCGATCGTGAGCACCAGACGCCCGTCCGGCCGGAGGATGCGGGCGAACTCCTCCACGATCTCCTCGTGCCGCCCCGTGTGCTCGAGCACCGAGACACAGGCGACGGCGTCGAAGCTCCCGTTCTCGAACGTGAGCGCCGCCAGGTCCTGGGTCGAGTACGAGACGGAGGTCGCGGCGGGCGGCACGAGACGCGTCGCGGCCGCGGCGGCGCGCGGGTCGCGGTCGCAGCACTCGATGCGGAGCGTCGGGAACTCGTGCGCCAGCCAGTGGGCGAAGAACGTGAGCCCGGAACCCGCGTCGAGCACGCGGAGCGCCGCGCCGTCGCGCTCGCGGGCGAGGGACGCGAACCGCTCGGTCACCCAAAGGTACTCCCAGCGTCGGGACCAGTGGTGGAGCGGATTTGCGACCCATCGCTTCGAATAGTACGTGAGCGCGTCCCGGTTCGCGTCCTGGAACCGGTCGGCGAATGCCCGCATCTCCCGGAACAGGCGGTCGGTCGGGACCTCATCGTAGAGGTCCAGTCGCGGGTAGCCGTCGGTCAGCATCGATCTTCAGCCGTTCGGGGTTCGGTCCGGCCGGGTAGCGGGTTCGCCCGCCACCGCGAGGGCCGCAGGAAGATGCACACCGGGAGCAGCTCCGCAAGCACGGTCCACACGCGCGCGGCCACGGCGATCGCGGCGGCCACGCCCGAAGGCACGACGGTGGCGAGCAGCAGCGCGAGCGCGCCCTCCTTCACGCCGAGGCCCGCCGGGAGCAGGACGGCGTAGCCGGCGACGAACGACAGCGCGAAGGCCGCGGTGGCCGTGGGGAGCACCGCCGCATCGACGGGCGCGACGCTCCCGATGAAGAGCGTGAACGCCGCGCCCATCGCGATCCATTCGAGCGCGCACAGAGCGAACAGGACGAAGCCATCGAGCCAGGAGCCGCGCCACTCCGCGAGCGGACGGCGCGTGAGGCGGCTCGCCCAGCGCGACGCGGCCCGGATCACGGCCGGGTGCAGCAGGAGCAGCAGGAACGGGCCGGCGACGCGCAGCGCGACGACGAGGCCGCCGAGCGAGCCGGCCGCCGGCAGGAGGTACGCGCCCACGAAGACGGCGGCGACCAGTGTGAATCCCATGTACACCAGGAGCGATGTCAGGCTGGTCAGCGCGGAGAGCCCGACGGCGCGGCTCAGCTCGGCCACGCCGATGAACTGCCAGATCTTCCCCGGGATGTAGCGGCCCAGGTTCGACAGGAACCAGATCCGGGCGAGGACGGGGAAGGGGACCCGCACGTCGAAACCCCGCAGCGTGCGCGCCCAGATCCCCACGCTCGCGACCAGCACGGCGGCGAACGCCAGCAGCGAGGCGCCCAGGCGGAGCGGGCGCACCTGCCACGGGTACGCCACGAGCTGGGCCCGATGGTCGACCAGCAGCAGCCCGAGGAAGACGAACGACAGAGCGACGAGCGCGACCCTGCCGGCTCGACGGAGGTCCGCGGCCATCGCACCTCAGGCGGGCGGCGCGGCCGTGCGCCGACGCAGCTCGACCACGGCGAGCCCGACGCCGTACGCGGCCAGCAGCAGCCAGGTGCCCATCGTGATCAGGAAGCCGGCGCGCAGCGGCCGCGGCTCGAACCGGAACACGACGGAGTGCTCGCCCGGCGGGACGACGACCGCGCGGAACGTGTGGTTCGCGCGGAGCACCGGCGCCGGCGCACCGTCGACCGAGGCCGTCCAGCCCTCGTAGTAATTGTCCGTCAGCACCAGGTACGCCGAGTCGTTGGCCTGCACGGCGACCTCGACGGCATCGGGTTCGTGGCGCAGCACGCGCGCGTCCCCGTCGAACGTCGCGGTGTCGGCATTCGCGATCGGCGGCTCGACCTCGAGCACGACCTCCCGCGAGGGATCGAAGTCGCGCTCGAGCATGCGGTCCAGCGCTGCGCCTTCGGTCGCCCGCGTCGCGGTCGGGACCAGGAACGCACGGGGCAGCACGCCAGAGTTCTCGTACACGTAGGCCGTGGCGCCCGAACGGGTGCGCCCCTCGTGGACCGGCGTGAGGAACGGCGCATCGATGGGCTGGCCGAGGACCAGGTATCGGGCATTCGACAGGGCGAGGAAGCGGGGATCGCCCAGTACGTTGTGGTAGTCCGTGTAGCTCGACTCGCCCGCGCCGAGGAACTCGGCGTAGCGCCGGAGCATGTTCGGATGGTGTCCGGCGACGAGCTCGACGCCGAAGCGGTTCAGGTAGTTGTCCTGCGGCTGGTACAGGTCGAAGACCCGGAACGGGCCGGGCTGCGCGCGCAGGAACGTGGCCACGTCGTCGGCCGCGACCGAGACGTCCGGCGCCGGGACGGTCCGAAAGAACTTCTTGTCGATGATCCACAGGTCCGCCACCGAGACGATCGCCAGCAGGACCGCCAGCGCGCGCGTGGGGAGCATGCCCCGGACCCATAGCCAGAGGCCGGCCCCGCCCAGCGCCGAGAACAACGCGAAGCGCCAGACGCCGGTGACGTACGCCGGATGATTCAACGCCGCCTTCGCCGCGGCGAGCGCCTCCGGCGTGGTCGGCTGCGTGACCGGCATCGCCGGGCGGAACAGCGCCACGACGAGGCCCCAGAGGACGACAGCGACGAGTGCGCCCAGGCCGATGCGCGTCGCCGTGCGGAGCGCGTCGGGCTCGGGGCCGGCCGCGGCGCGGCGGCCGGTCGCGGCCCGGCGCTCGTCGCGCAGCGCGCCGATGCGGTCCAGCGCCAGCCCGGCCACGGCCACGATCGCCAGCACGACCAGGTAGAACGAGATCGACGGCGCGCGGAACTTGTCGACGCCCGGCAGGAGCGCGTAGTACAGCCGATAGACCGGCGTGTGCCCGCCGAACGACATGCTCAGCGCGAACGCGCCCAGTCCGGCGAAGAACCAGAGGTACCGGCTCCGACGCAGCAGGTAGATGCCGACGACGAGCGCGATCAGCGCCAGCCCGCCCACGTACTCCGTGTGGAGCTTGAACGGGTTCGCGCCCCAGTAGGCTTCGAGGATGCCGATGCGCTCGGGGACGGCCAGGCCGGCGATCTCCTCGGGCGGCATCGACCACGATGTCGCGTAGTCGTACCCCCGGCCGCCTGCGCCGCCGCGCGGAGACTCGGCCACGTAGCTCAGGAACGGCACGTAGTTGATCGCGACGAGCGCGAAGCCGATGACGATCGCGAGCGCCGCGCCGCCGAGCCGGTTCGCCAGCGCCGACGCCGGCCGCGCGACCTGCAGGTGCCACAGGAGGAAGACGAACCAGAACAGCCCCGCCAGCATGAGGTAGTACGTGCTCTGGATCTGGTTCGAGAGGTGCGCGCCGCCGAGGACGATGCCCGAGAGGACATACCAGCGCAACGCGCCGGTTCGGACGGAACGGTGCACGGCAAAGAAGAAGAGCGGCGCGAGCGTCGCCACGATCATGCGCCCGTCGTGCCCGCCCAGGATGAACGAGACCGTGTACCCCGAGAACATGTACACCAGCCCCGCGAGGTACGCGGCGACCCGGCGGCCGCCGAGCTCACGCACCAGCAGGAACATGCCCAGCCCGGCCAGGAAGAGCTGCACGACGAAGTTCGCCAGCGGAAGGTGGTGCGTCGGCACCCCGACCAGGCGCGCGAGGACCGTCACCGGGTAGTACGTGTCCATCGCGTTGGCGAAGAAGGGCACGCCGCCGTACAGATACGGGTTCCACTTCGGCAGCGCGCCGGCCGCCAGCCGTTGCGACGCGAACAGCTCCGAGTAGTACGCCTCGCCCATGTGGTCGGAGCCGTAGATCATCATCCCCGGCATCATCGCCGGCAGGAAGAACAGCACCGCCAGGGCCAGGTAGCTGCCGAGCAGCCAGCCGGTCGGAAAGAACGCCGCGGCTTCGGCGTCGTGCCCGTGCCGCCGCGTGGCCCCGGATCCCCGGGTCGCCGTCGTCGTCTTCACCGCCATGTCGTCCCCACGTTCTCGGATTCACCCGCCGGGCGCTCCGCGAGCCCTCGGTAGAGCGAGACCAGGCGGTCGATGATGACCGGCCAGGAAAATTCCCGTTCCACGTGCGCGCGCCCCGCCGCCGCAAGCGCTGCGCCCCGCGCCGGGTCCGCGACCAGCGCCTCGATCGCCCGGGCGAGCGACGCGGCGTCGCCGGGCGGGACCAGCACGCCCGTCTCCCCGTCCCGGATCACGTCGACGATCCCGCCCGCGGCGCTGGCGATCACCGGCTTGCCGTACGTGAGCGCCTCGACCAGCACCACGCCGAGCCCTTCCGTATCGCCCTTCGCGTCGACCACCGCCGGCAGCACGAACGCGTCGCACGCGGCGAAGCGTCGCGCCAGCGCTTCACGCGAGACGAAGCCGTCGAAGAGGACCCGGTCCGCCAGCCCCAGCTCCCGCGTCCGCGCTTCCAGCGCGGCCCGCATCGGGCCGTCGCCGACGACCCGGAGGTACACCGGACGGGCCGGTCGGAGCCGCGCCAGCGCCTCGAGAAGGTAGTGGAGCCCCTTGCGTTCGACCAGCCGTCCGACGAAGAGCAGTTCGAAGCGTGCGGAGTCGGACGGCGCGGGGAGCGACCCTGCCGCCAACGGGGACGACGCTGCGTGGTGCGATGGTGCGGGCGGCGGTGCGGAGGGCTCGGCCGATGCCGCCGACCGAACCCCCGACGCCGGATCCTCTGGCACCCGCGGGGCGGGCTCCGGCTCAGGCGCGCCCGGGGCCGCGCCCGCGCCCGGCGCTTCGATCGTCGCGCCGAACGGGACGCGCACCACCTCGCGGTCGTAGACGCTCCGGATCAAGCCGGCGGTGTAACTCGAATTCGCGGTTACCGCATCGGCCGTCCGGATGAAGTGCCGCAGCAGGGGAGTCAGAAACGGCCACCGATGACGCGTCCACGTCAGCTCCACCCCGTGGAACGTCAGCACCAGCGGCGTCCGCGCCCGCCGGCGCGCCGCCAGGCCAAAGAGCGCGTGCGGGATCGGCCAGTGGACGTGGATCACGTCGAAATCGCCGCGCGCCGCCAGCCTCGACGCCGCGCGCATCCCCGACAGCACGTAGCCCGGCACGAGGCCGAGGTACGCGGGGCGGTCCCGAACCCGGTCCGGCACCGTCTGATCGTGCGTCAGATCCTCCCAGCGACGCGGCGCGTAACGGAACCGGTGCACACGCACGCCGTCGACCACGCCGCCCTCGAGGCCACGGTACGCCGGCGCCAGGACCTCGGCGGTGACGCCCTCGGCCGCCAGCCGCCGGATGGTCTCGGTCATCCATGGCGTGATCACATCGTCGTCGTGCCGGGCGTACGCGGTCGCGATGTAGAGGACCCTCACTTGTTCCCGCGCGGTAAGATGAATAGATTCGGCAATCTGGAAAACATAACCCGGAATCGGCTTAAATTCAAGGTAGAATGGAAGATAGCGCGGGTCGCGCACTGGTCATCATCCCCACGTACAACGAGCGGGAAAACATCGAACGTCTGGTGCCCGAAGTGCTTCGGCGCGACGATCGGTTCGATGTGCTCGTCATCGACGACGCCTCGCCCGACGGTACCGGCGAGGCGGCGGACGCACTGGCCGCGGAGGAGCCGCGCGTCCACACGCTGCATCGTGCGGGGAAGCTGGGGCTCGGAACCGCGTACATCGAGGGGTTCCACTGGGGGCTCGAGCGCGGGTACGACTTCTTCTTCGAGATGGACGCGGACTTCTCGCACGATCCGGCGCACCTGCCGCAGTTCATGGAGGCGGTTCGCGACGCGGACGTGGTCGTCGGCTCGCGCTACCTCGGCGGCCGGGTCACGGTCGTGAACTGGCCGATCGGGCGGCTGCTGCTGTCGTACTTCGCGAACGTGTACGCGCGGATCGTGACGGGGCTTCCCGTGGCGGATGCGACGAGCGGGTTCAAGTGCTTCCGTCGCCGGGTGCTCGAGGCGATCGACCTCGACCGGGTCGAGTCCGAGGGGTATGCCTTCCAGATCGAGATGACGATGCGCGCGTGGAAGCGGGGCTTCCGCGTGCGGGAGATCCCGATCGTCTTCGCGGACCGGGACGTCGGGGAGTCGAAGATGTCGAAGCGCATCATCGGTGAGGCCGTGTGGCGGGTCTGGCAGCTCCGCCTGCTCGACCTCTTCGGCCGGCTCTGAGGGCGGGGGAGCGCGTGGCGATCCGGGATCTCCTCTGGGCGTGTCCGCTCTGCGGGACGGAGGGCGGGATCCGCCCCGCGCGCAAGGGCGAGGCGTGCGGCGCGTGCGGGGCACGGTTCCGGCGCGGCCGGGGCTCGAGCATCGTCGCCGAGACGGCCGGGGGCGAGGCGCGGACGCTGCCCGCCGCCGCGTGGGCGGATCTGCTGCCCGACATCGAGGCGACGGAACGGTTCCGCGTGGACGGCGAGCCCGGCCGGGTGCTGCATCGGGCTCGGACCCGGGCCCGGTTCGCCGTGGCAGAGGCCGTGGTGCGCCTCGGACTGCGGTACATGAACCGGATCGAGCGGTTCGGGCCGCCGAGCGACGGAGAGCTCGTCCTCCACGCCGACCGGCTGAGCTTCGCGCCGGATGATGGCGCGCCCGAGGCGTGGGCGTTCGACGAGATCACGGCCGTGCAGCCCAGCTCCAGCACGCTCCAGGTCAAGGCGCGCGGCCGGCCGGTGGCATCCTTCCGCTTCCCGGAGGATTCGGCCCGGTTCTGGGAAGAGCTTCTCTGCGCCGCGCTCCGCCGCCACTACCGGGCCGCGGGGCGGGGCGAGATCGTCGAGTTCCAGCCCCGCATCGCGACCCGATGATCCTCTACCGCTTCTGTCAGGCCACCGTCCGGACGCTCTGGCCCCTCGTCGGACGACTCGACGTGCGCGGCCTCGACAACGTGCCGAGTACCGGGTCGTTCCTCCTCATCGGCAACCACCAGAGCATCCTGGATCCGATCCTCATCCAGGCCGTCTGCCCGCGGCCCGTCCACACCATGGCGAAGAGCACCCAGTTCACATCGCCGCTCTTCGCGTGGCTCATGCCGCGTATCCTGTCGTTTCCGGTCCGCCGCTACGAAACGGATCCTCAGGCCGTCCGCTACGCGCTCGCGCGGCTGCGCGAGGGCGAGCCCGTCGGCATCTACGTCGAAGGCGAGCGGAGTTGGGACGGGCGGCTCCAGCCGCCGAGGCTCGGCGCGATTCGCCTGATCCTCAAGGCGGGCGTGCCGGTCGTACCGGTGACGATCCAGGGCGCTTACGAGGTCTGGCCGCGCTGGCACCGCTCGATCCGCCGGGAGACGATCCGGATCGAGTTTCGCCCGCCGCTCTCGTTTCCGAAGCTCGACCGGAGAGCCGAGCGGGAGGCGGCGTTGCGGGAGGCGGCGGCGCGGATCATGGCCGCGCTCGGGGGAGAGCCCGCGCCCGGAGCGGCGTCGCCGAGCGCGTGAGCGCACGCCCGGCGGTCGGGTTCACGCGCCCGCCCCATAAAACCTTCACGCCGCCGAACCGGCCTCCCACCTCCGCACCACCATCGACGTCGTCGCGGCGCGCAACGCCGGGGAGGCCGTCGACGGCATGGGATTCGCTGGCGTCGGCGACGATCCACGCGTTCGTGCGACGCGTTCGTTGGACTCCGTCCGTCGGTGCGCAGCGTCCCGATGATCATCACGCTCACGCCGAACCCGGCGATCAACCAGATCGTCTTCGTCGACCGGCTCGCGTTGGGCGAGAAGAACCGGTTCCCGGAGTCGCAGCTCGATCCCGCCGGCAAGGGCGTGAACGCCGCACGCGTGATCCACCGGCTCGATTGGCCGACCATCGCCTTCGGCTTCGCCGCCGGCGTCGTGGGAGAGATGATCGAGGGCGCGCTGCAGGCCGAGGGGGTCGAGCACCACTTCATCCGGGTACCCGGCGAGTCGCGCATCAACGTGACGCTCGTCGAACGGGAGGAGGGGAGGACGACGGACCTGAACGGCCCGGGACCGGCCGTCGACCAGGCGCACGCGGCGAAGCTCGAACACCTCGTCTCGTCATGGCTCCGCGCGGCCCGGGTCCTGGTCCTCGGCGGAAGCCTCCCGCCCGGCGTGAGCGAGGACACCTACGCCGGTTACATCAGCATGGCCCGCGCGGAGGGGGTCCGGACGATCCTCGACGCCGAGGGCGAGCCGCTGCGGCTGGGCATCGCAGCGCGGCCGGACCTCGTGAAGCCCAACGTGGCCGAGGCCGAGGCGCTGCTCGGACGCGCGCTCCCGGATGTACACGCCATCGTCGAGGGCGCGCACGAGATCGCGGCGTTCGGCATCGGGACCGTCGTGATCTCCATGGGCCCCGAGGGCGCCGTCTGCGTCGACGACGGCCGCGCGTGGCGCGCCTTCTCGCCGGGCGGCCGGCCGCTGGAACGCGCCTACGGCTCCGGAGACTCCATGATCGCCGGCCTCGCCGTCGGCCTCGCGAGAGGGGAAGGTATCGTCCACGCGCTCCGCCTCGGCACGGCCGCCGGCGCGGCGACGGCGATCGTGCCGGGCGTCACGCTCGGTACCGCCGAGTCCGTGCATTCGCTTCTGTCCCGAGTCGAGATCGAAGAAGTGGCCGGTTGATCCTCGCGTGCATAAAGACCATCGCGACGGCGGGGGAGGCCCGCGGCGCCGAAACCTTCGCGCCACGCGAACGTGATTGAAGCCCCCGAAAGCCTCCGGGCCGGTGCGGCTCGCGTGTAAGCGCGTGCCGTTCCGCGGTTTCCATGGATTCCGACGCAGGTGCGCCGATGCCGCCGGGTGGAGAAGCGCTGCCGTTTTCCACAGCAGCCGCGCGCGCAAGTTTACATAATGTGTATTATACGAAGTGGTGCGGGAGTTGCATCCGGCCGTTTGGCGTGCGCTCGGAAACGGCGAGCGCGCGGCGGACCGGGCGGCCGATGTCGGCCGGCGGGCGCCGGCCATGGCGCCGGTGCCCGGTTCCGCCGCGCCGTCGGCCGGTCGCCGAGCGCCGGGCCGAACGGACGGCACGCGCGAGCCAGCGATGCGGCTGGAGTCGTCGTACCGATCGGTCCGCGGTCGTGCGGGCGTGCGTTTGGGGGTGTGTCTACGTGCGGGCGTGCGACGAATCTGAGGGTGGATGTGCCCCGGCGCGTGTGCGTTTCGATGCGCGGACGGTTGCGTCGGGGGTCGCGGGCCTCGTCGCCGGGGGCGAGGTTCAGGGTGCGGGCGGCCCGAGGCTTCGTGAGGGTGTGCCGCTGATGGGTGCGAAGCCGGTCCGGAGGTTCGGGAGGGTCGCCTGCGAGGCGTGGCCGGGATTGTCGGGGATCCGGGTCACGGCGGGCGGCGGCGGAGCGGCGGCCGTCGCCCGCGAGCCCGTATTCGGCGTCGTGTGGGTGGTTTGCGACCGTGTGCCCGGACGCGCGTCAGCTCTGGGCGCGGGTCCGGGCCTCCGCGAGGCGGAGCTCGAAGACGGCGCGGTCGCCGCTCCCCTCATCTGAGAGCTCGACGAGGCGCTCGTAGAGCTGGGCCGCGCCAGCGGCGTCGCCGCGCTCCATGCGGATGCGGGCGGCGGCGTCGAGGGCGTCCTTGCGCTCGTAGTCGTAGCGTGCGCGGTCGGCGATGCGGAGATACAGCGCTTCGGCATCGTCGACCCGATCGCTGGCCTCGAGGGCGGCGGCCTTGAGGAGCGCGGCCGTGGTGCCCATCCCTTCCCCGATCGAACCGGCGAGCGGTTCGACGGCGGCGATCGCCTTCTGCGGGTCGCCCTCGGCCATGTAGCTCTGTGCGAGGAGGACGCGGGCGTGGGCGGCGGCGGGGGTGGCGCCGTAGGTGGTGAGGAAGTCCTCGAGGTCGCGGATCGCGAGCGCGTGGTTCCCGCTGGCGACGGTTTGCTGGACGACGGCGAACTGGGCATCGGCCGCGGCTCGAGCGGTCGCCTGGAAGTTCCGGTAGTAGACCGTGGCGACGATCGCGACGACGAGAGCGATGCCGGCGAACGTCAGGGCGCGGGAGTGGTTGCGGGCCCACGCGGTCGTCTCGAGGAGCCGGGCGACGAATGCGTCGTCCGGATCGGCGGCGCCGTGATGGACGCGGCGAGCGTTCGGGTGTCGTGCCATGCGGAAGTCGTCGTCGAGGTCATCAACGAATCCGCCCGCGGACCGAAGGCAACGCGGGCGGATTGGCGAAATCGCCTAACCTATTGAAATTATCGTGAATGAGCCGAGGTGTCAAGCGCGGGCGGCGATCACGGGTTTCGCCGGGTGGGGCGCCGGGCGGCGCGCTGCTGGAGCTGCGAGGCGGGCACCTGGCGGACGCGGCCGAAGTGGATGGCGCCGTTGCGTGTGTAGCGTGGCGCGCCGTAGTCGCGGAGGGGCGTCGGCGGGCGTCTGCCGTGCAGCGCGAAGACGATGAGGGCATCTCCGCGCGGCGTATCGAGTTGGTAGTTGCCGCCCGCAGGGACGGCGACGTACTGGACGCCACCGGCCATGTAGGTGATGGGGCTGCCGTTGACGCCGGCGCCGGCGCGGAACTGCCAGAGAAGCGCGCCGGTTTCGGCGTCAAACGCGTCGAAGGTGCCGGTCCCCTGCCCGACGAAGACGACGTCGCCGGCGGTGACGAGGACGCCGCCGCTGGTGGGGGCCGGCAGTTGGCGCTGCCAACGGATGCTGCCGGTGCGCGGATCGATGGCGGAGAGGATGCCGGACTGGGGCTCCTGGGGCACGTGGAGGAAGCTTCCGCCGATCCAGAGCCGGCCGTCTTCGCGCGGTTGATAGGCGCGCGAGTAGATCATGGGCTGGTGGAGCGCGGTGACGTAGGCGAGGCCGGTCCGCGGCGAATAGGCGGTCGGTGACCAGTCGGCGCCGCCGTTGGCGCCGGGGAGCACGCGGATGCCCTCGTCGGTCGGATGGGTGAAGAGGTTCGCCTGGGGGACGAAGTTGTCGGAGCGCAGGACCGGCCGACCGGTCGCCGCGTCGACGACGTAGAGCCAGCCGGTGCGGCCGGCGTGGCCGATGAGCTTGCGGGCGCCGTGGTGGAAAATGAACGGAGGGCTCCCACCGCTGAGGTCCCAGACGTCGTGCGGCAGGTACTGGAAGTGCCAGCGTGGCTTTCCGGTGGCGCCGTCGAGCGCGACGATCGAGCCGGTGTAGAGGTTGTCGCCGGGGCGGACGGCGCCGTCGAGCGCCGGCGCGGGGTTCTCGACGACGACGTAGAGCGTGTTCGTGGCCGGGTCGTAGGCCGGCGTCGTCGAGACCGATCCCCCGCCGTGCTCCCACGCGTCCCGCCGCTCCTCCCAGACTTCCCGCTCGAAGAGGATGTCCCGGCCGAGCGACGCGCCGTACGGGTCGGTCGGCGTCCAGCGTCCCCACCACCCCGTGCCGCTGTCGCCCGGCTCCGGGATGGTGTACCACCGCCAGACCTCCTTCCCCGTCCGCGCGTCGTACGCGGCCACGAACCCGCGAATCCCGTACTCGCCCCCGTCCACGCCCACCAGCACCTTCCCGTCGTACGCGAGCGGCGCCATCGTCTCGCTGTAACCGTCTTCCGGGTCGGCGACCCGCGCCTCCCACACCACGGCGCCCGTGCGGTTGTTCAGCGCGATCAGGCGCGCGTCCAGCGTGGCCACGAACACCTTGTCGTCGTGCACGGCCACGCCCCGGTTGTCGGGGCCGCAGCACAGCATCGTCGTCTCCAGCTCCGGGACGTATTCCCAGAGCCGCTGCCCCGTCGCCGCGTTCAGCGCGACCACGTGACTCTCCGGCGTCGTGATGTACATCGTGTTGTCCACCACGATCGGCGTCGTCGCGAACGATTCCGCGACCCCCGTCTGGTGGATCCACACCGGCACCAGGTCCGCCACGTTCTCCCGGTCGATCTGGTCGAGCGCCGAGTACCGCTGGTTGTTGTACGCCCCGCCGTGTATCGGCCAGTTCTCACCCGCGGCGTCCGCACCGCGCAGCATGACGTCGCTGATGCGCGTGAACGCCGGCTCCAGCGACGCCGTCGCGGCGCTCGCCCGCGTTTCCGCCGCGGTCGTCGCTTCCTCGCCGTCCGGCCCGCAAGCCGACACCCCGGCGAGCGCGAGGCACCACGCCAGGCCCGTGGAAGCGGAAAAGCGAAGCCACATGCTGATCCCCGGAGTGCAGGGTTGGCCGTCCGTCGCAGAAACACATGATTTCGCCGTTCCGCGAAGCAAGACGGGTGCCACCTGCCGCCACGCGGGACACGGCCCGGGGCGCGCCCATCGCGGCGCACGGCGCGGCGCCGGGCGCAGCGCGGCAAATGGCTTGTGCTTTGCATCCCGGACCGGTCCGGATGGACCCGGGCGGGTACCGGGCGCAGGCGAAAACGGGATGGCAGATGCGAGCGAGGCACGCGAGGGGGCCGGCGCGTTCCGCCGTGCCCCCGTTGATCATCCTGGTAGCGGGGCTGGTGGGTGCGTGCGGCGCGCGGACGTCGGCGCGGGAGGAGCTGTCTGCGCTGGAGCGGTACGAGGGTCGGGAGATCGAGGAGGTCGTGTTCGTGAATCCGGGCCCGTTCTCGGAGGACACGCTGATCCAGCTGACGGAGACGCAGCCGACGCGGTGCAGCCTGTTCGGGCTTCCGATCTGCATCCCGTTCACGACGATCGGCGAGGAGGTGAATCGGCTGGACCTGGACGTGTTGAGGCGGGATGTGGTGCGGCTTCGGGCGTTCTACCGGCAGAGCGGGTACTACGGCACGACGGTCGTGCCCGCGGCGGAGGAGGAGGAGGACGGCGATGGGGACGTGGTGGTGGAGTTCCTGATCGAGCCGGGCGACCCGGTGTTCCTGGAAGCGTTTTCGATCGAGGGGCTGGAGGGGGTGGAGGGGGAGGTCGACACGGTGGCGTTACGGTCGCGTTTGCCGCTCGAGGTGGGCGATCTGTTCGACCTGGGCGATTTCGCGGCATCCGCGGATACGCTCGAGGCGTTGCTGCTGGGCCGGGGCCACGCGCACGCGGAGGTGTTGCGGAACTACGCGGTGGACACGGTGACGGACCGCGCGACGGCCGCGCTGGTCGCGGTCCCCGGGCCGGTCGTGGTGGTGGACTCGATCATCGTGCGGGGCGCGACGCAGCTCGGGCGGGCGGCGGTGCTGCGGCAGCTCGCGATCCGGCGGGGCGACGTGCTGCGTGTGGACCGGCTGGTGGAGAGCCAGCGCAACCTGTACGCGCTGGAGATCGTGGAGTTCGCGGCGGTGACGATCGCGCCGGACACGCTCCAGGCGACGCCTGGGGACAGGTCGCGGGCGACGGTGCTCGTCCAGGTGACGGAGGGCCCGGTGCACGTGGTCGAGGCGGCGGTCGGCTTCGGCACGGTCGACTGTTTCCGCGGGCGATTCGAGTGGGTGAGCCGCAGCTTCGGCGGCGGGGCCCGTCGTCTGGCGCTCGGCGCGATGGTCAGCAAGATCGGGATCGGCGCCGGCTTCGGCGGCTCGATCTGCCGGGCGTTCGAGGACGATCCGTTCGGCGATGAGCTCGACTACCGCTTCACGGCGGACCTGACGCAGCCGTACTTCCTGACGCCGCGCAACAGCATCACGCTGAGCGTGTACGCCGAGCGGCAGTCGGAGCCGGACGTGTTCCAGCGCGAGGCGGAGGGCGCGCGCGTCGCCGTGACGCACCGGCTGGATCCGCGGCAGACGCTGACCGCGGCGCTCGACGTCGAGCGGGGTCGGACGCTGGCATCGCCCGCGGTGTTCTGCGTCGCGTTCCTGGTCTGCCGCCCGGACGATGTCGCGGCGCTTTCGCGGGAGCGGTTGACGAACACGCTGGGGCTCAACTGGTTCCGCAACCGCACGGACTACATTGTCGACCCGACGCGCGGGCACGTGATCCGTTCCTCGGCGGTGTGGGCGGCGCCGTGGCTGGGCTCCGAGGTGGACTACGGGCGCGCGGCATTCGACGGTTCGGTGTACGTGCCGGTCGGCGCGGGCCCGGTCCTGGCGGCCAACCTTCGGACGGGGACGTTCTTCGGCGGCGCGTCGCTGCGGGGCGGCGACGACTTCATCCCGCCGGAAGACCGGTTCTACGCCGGCGGCGCGCACAGCGTCCGCGGCTTCGCGCGCAACGCGCTGGGCCCGGGCGTCTACGTCGCGGAGGGCCCGCAGTTCGATCCGGGGAACGTGGAGTTCATCCCGATCGGCGGACTGTCCGTGGTCGTGACGTCGGTCGAGCTGAGGATCCCGAGTCCGTTCCTGCGCAACAACTTGCGGTGGGCGATCTTCGTCGATGCGGGAGCCGTGGACGAGGATCGCGTCTGGTCGATCGACGGCGAGGAATGGCGCATCACGCCGGGGGTCGGCGTGCGGATCGCGACGCCGGTCGGCCCGGTGCGCGTGGACGTGGCGTACAACCCGTACGCGCCGCGCACGGCGCCGCTCTACCTGATCGAGCCGCAGACGGGCGTGCTGGTCCGGGTCGCGGACCGCTTCACGCCGGAGCGAGACTCCTTCCTGAATCGCCTGCGGGTCCACCTCGCCGTAGGCCAACCGTTCTGAGCGTCCGTGGGCGAGCGGCGCCGCTTCCGACCTCCCGCGGTCCTCCCTGCGCTCGCCGCCGCGGCCGCGTTCGCGTTGGCGGTCGGGGTGGTGGTGTGGTGGCTCGTCGTGCGGCCGGAGGCGGCGACCCGCGAGCCGGCGCCGCCGGAGTCGCCCGAGCGAATCGAGGCGCGGGGTCCGCCGGACGAGCCGCTCCCGGTGCCCGGCCCCGATCCGGGACCGACGGGGCTCATCCGGGCCGGCGTCACGGCGCACGAGGCCCGGGTCTCGGCCGCCTTGCGCGAGCCGCTTCCGACCGCTCCGCTCGAGGGACCGCTGCGGGCCCGGCTGGCCAACATCGTGTGGGACGACCCCGCGGGCCGTCCGTTCGCCCGGGCGGAGGCGGTCCTCGCATTCATCGATGTCGGCGCGCTCAGCGCGGGCGGGATCCTGGTCGAGGCGGCGGTCGTACGGCGGCCGGCGGTCTACCTCGAGCGCCGCTCCGAAGCGGTGCCGTGGAACTACGAGCGGGTGTTCGCAGGGTTCAGGCGCGGCGTGGCGCGGCCTCCACTGCCGAACGGCGTGGTGCCGCCCGTCTCGATCGTGCGGGTGCGGGACGTCGAGATCGAGGACGGCACGGTGGTGGTCCGCCCGCCGGGCGCGGACGTGTACCGGTTCGCGTCGGTCGACGCCTCCCTGCCCCGGGTCGACCTCGCGGTCCCGGGCGAGCCGGCGCGGCTGGACGTCGCGCGGCTGGACGCGGTCGCGGAGTTCCCGGAGCCGGTCGGCCGGCGGCTCGTGGCGGCGGCGAACGGCGTGGTGCGCTTGCCCGAGGACCGGGTGGTCGTGGACGTCGCCCGGCTCACGATCGACCGCACGATCGTGACCGGTGTGGCGGCGGTGTACGTCCCCGCCCTCCCCGGGCCGGGGCTCGAGGCCGTCGCGCGCGTCGAGCGGCTGCCGTTCACGGATGTGCGATTCCTGTCGCCGGAGCTGCCGCCCGAGGGCGTCGCGTCGTTCGACCTGGCGCTCGAGCCGGAGCCCGGCGGCCGGACGGCCGTCCGCCTCGCGGAGCTGGTCGCCACGGCGGGCGGGTCGCGGGCGACGGGCGCGGTCGCGTTCTCCGTGGGCCCCGACGCCCGGGCGCGGCTCCTGGCCGCGGATCTCCGGCTCGATCCGCTCACGATCCCGATGCTGGAGCGCTTCGTCGGACCGCTCCCGTACGACGGCGTCCTCCGGGGCAGCGTGCGAGGCGAGGCCCCGGTCTTCGCCTTCGACGTGACCGCGCGGTTGACGACGGCGGCCGTGGCGGAGCCGTTCGTCGCGACGATCGCCGGCTCGGTCACCTTCGCGGAGGACGGCTTCGCGCTGCGCGCCGCCGACATCGAGCTCGAGGACGTGCCGCTCGCGGCGTTGCGGCCGGTCACCGGTCCGCTGCCGCTGGCCGTCGACGCGCGCGTGACCGGCCGGATTACGCTGCGCGGACCCCCGGGCGCCGCACCGCTGACGCTCGATGTGAGTCTCGGCCTCGCCGGCGGCGTGCTCACGCTGGCCGGCACGCTCGACCTGACGGGCGCCGTGCCGGCGTACGATCTCCAGGGCCGGATGATCGGGCTCAGCCTCGCCGCGCTCCTCGAGCCCGAGGTCCCACCCGTCTCGCTGACCGCGCGCTTCTCGCTGGTCGGCCGGGGGACCGCGCTCGCCTCGGCGGACACCCGCTTCACGCTCACGGGCGCGTTCACGGGGTGGGAGACGGGGCCGGCGGACACCGTGGTGGTCCGCGGCGCCGTGAGCGATGGCACGCTCGGCCTGGACGCCGCCGCGCTCCGACTGGCGACGCTCGGGCTCACGGCACGCGGTAGCTGGCGCTTCCTCGCGCCCGCCGCCGGCGGGCTGACGTACGCGCTGGATGTCGCGTCGCTGGAGCCGTTCGCGCCGTTCCTGCTGCGACTGGAGCCCGGCGAGACGGCCGGCGGCGCGGTCCGGACGGAAGGCACGCTGAGCGGCACCCTGGAGGTTCCGCGCCTGGCCGGTGCGCTCGAAGGCGAGGCGCTCGAGTACGGCGAGTGGGCGGCGGAGACGCTCGAGGTCGAGTACGACGTCGCATTCGCCGATCCGCTGCCGCTGGCGCGGGTGCGCGCCGTCGCACGGGAGCTGGAGGCGCCCGGCGATGCCGCGTACGACACGGCCGCGGCGCTGTTCGTCCTCGACGAGTCGCGCTTCGCGCTCGAGGCCACGGCGGACCGGACGGGCGGTGGGGACTTCGAGCTGGTCAGCGACGGGCGCGTCGAGCCGGACGGCGCCGTCGAGGCGCTCGTCCGCAGGCTGAACATCACGCTGGACAGCGAGCGCTGGTCGCTGGCCCGAACGGCGCGGGTGGACTGGAGCCCGGACGACGGCCTCCGCATCCGCGACCTGCTGCTGCGGGAGGAGGGCGGCGACGGCCGCGTGGCCGTGGCGGGGCGGATCCCGCCGACCGCGGCCGTGTCGCTGCGCGTGGAGGTCGCGGCGCTCCCGGTCGGACCGATCTTCGAGCTGCTGGGCCGCGAGCCGGTCGTCTCCGGCGACCTCTGGGCGGCCGCGCAGGCGACCGGCCCGGCCGACGACCCGTCGGTCCGCCTGGACTTCCGGCTCCTCGAGGGGCGGCTCGACCAGATGTACGCCACCCGCGTCGAGGGCGCGCTGCTCTTCGAGGGCTCGCGGCTCACGGCGGAGGCCGTGGCCGTCCTGGACACGTTCGGCGTAGTGAACCTCGAGGCTTCCCTTCCCGTCGCCCTCGACCTGACCGCGCTCCCCGACGCGCGCCTGATCGACGGCGCGCCGCTCCGGGCATCGCTGCGCGCCGACAGCCTGCCGCTGGCGGCGGTGACCATGCTCACGCCCGAGATTCGCGAGGCCGAGGGGCTGCTGCGCGCGAACGCGGTCGTGACCGGGACGCCTGACGCCCCGTACCTGGACGGCGCGCTCCAGATCTGGAACGGTGCGGTCACGATCCCGGCGTTCAACCAGCGGTACGAGGAGATCACGGCGGACCTCGTCCTCGAGAACCGGGTCGTCCTCGTCCGGGAGGCACGCGCGCGCAGCGACGGCTGGGCGCGGGCGATGGGCGTCGTCGCGTTCCCTTCGCTGATGGAGCCGGTCCTGGATCTCACGGTGGACTTCGACGGTTTCCGCCCGCTCGGCGTCGAGAACCAGGACGACGCGGGCGTGTGGGGCGAGCTCCGCATCGCCGGCGAGGCGACGGCGCCGACCGTCACGGGCGACGTCACCCTTGACGACGGCACCGTGGAGGTGCCTTCCTTCGGGGGCGACGACTTCGCGGCCGAATTCGCGGGGCTCGATGGGGCGCAGCTGGAGCCGATCGCGGCGCTGGAGCAGCAGGGGCCCGCGCCGTGGCTGGAGCGCGTCGCGCTCGACGAGGTGATCGTCGAGGCCGGCGACGACGTCTGGTTCATGACGGAGCAGGCCCGGGCCCGGCTCACCGGCGAGCTGGTGCTCGTCAAGGCGGCCGGGGATGAGGACGTGCGGATCTTCGGCGACGTCGAGGGCGATCGCGGCACGTTCACGCTCCGCGTCGGGCCGCTCGTGCGCCGCTTCGATATCGTGAGCGCCGAGATCCGCTTCTTCGGCACGTCGCCGCCGAACCCGGCCCTCGACGTCGTCGCGACGCGGACCGTGCCGAGCGCGACGGGCGAGCCGATCGAGATCCGGCTCGAGGTCGGCGGCACCGTGAACGCGCCGACCGTCGCCGTGACGACGGCGGAGGGCGCGAACGTCCCGGAGTCCGAGTTGATCAGCTTCCTGCTCTTCGGGCAGCCGAGTTTCGCGCTGGCGAACGGCGCCGGGCCCATCGAGCCGGTCCTCGAGGAGGCGATCTTCGGCGTCGGCAGCCTGGCGGAGGTGGCCAGCATCGAGCTCGAGGAGACGCTCATCGCCGACCTCGGCCTGCCGCTGGACTACTTCCAGATCCAGCCCGCTCCGGGTCCGGTGGCCGGATTCGGCGCGCCCCGGGTGGCGTTCGGCCGGGAGCTCGCCGACGACGTCTTCCTGACGGTCAACCTCGCGCTCGCCGACGTGTTCGGAGCGGACGCCGGCCCTGAGACCTGGACCGCGACGATCCACTGGCGGATCGATCCCGAGTGGAGCCTCGAGCTCGGGATCGCGCCGGTCCACCGCCGGCGCCTCTACGCCGGGCCGTTCACCGCGATCCCGGTGGCGAACCCGGAGCAACAGTTCGTCATCGAGCTATTGCGCCGATGGGCGTATTGACGCGCGCGCGGCGGAGCGCCGCGTCGAGGAGCGCGGTCTGGATCCGGACGACCGATTCCTTCGCGATGGTGCGATTGGGCCGGATCCTGCGGCAGGCGGCTGGCAGCACCTCCTCGATCCACGACGGGGTGCCGGGCCACAGGTACACGGCGTCCGCCTGCTGCACGGCCGAATTGAGCCGGGGCCGGTCCTCCGCGGAGGCGGTCGCGGTCTCGCGCCCCGCGGCCGAGCCGCAGTGGGTCAGCGCACGGCGCACCTTCGCCTCGAGCAGGTCGTTGCCGGCCACGACCACGAGGCGACACTGCCGGGCCTGGTCGCAGATGCCGCGCAGGACGTCGGGTGCGAGCGTGACCTCGATGATCGTGCGGCGCGGCGCGAGGAGGCTGAGCTCCGCACCATGATAGGGCGTCGTCACCAGGACCGGCGCCTCGGCGAGCACGGGGTCGCCCGGGCGCAGCTCGTCCAGCAGGTACGGCATGGCCTGGACGTCGAGCCGCTCGCGCAACTCGTCGGAGATCGCCGTGGCCTGGCTCCAGTTGCATTCGACGACCGGGAGGCGGACCTGCTCGAGCTCGGAGACCGCGTTAACCATCCGCAGGATCGTCCGGGTGTCCAGCCCGAGGGCGCGCGCGCCCTCGAACGTGTGTTGGAGCCATTGCCGGTGCAGCCGTTCGAGGGGGCCGGGCGCCTCGGCCTGCGTTTGCGCGCCGGCGAGGTACACGCCGGAGCGCGACCTCACGCGGACGAGACCCTCTTCTTCCAGGCGGTGGTACGCCGCGGCAGCGGTTTTGCGGTCGACGCCCTCGGCCTCGGCGATCTCGCGGATGCTGGGGAGCCGCTCGCTCGGTCCCCATCGGCCGACGTACAGCCCGGAGATGACGCGCGCGCGGAGCTTGTCGAGGATAATCGCACCGGCGACCTGATCCTTGGCCATGGTCGCCTCCCGTGGGTTGGGGGTCGAACAGAGGTTCGCGTCGCAGATGCAAGAAGGGTTCCACCATTGCCGCGGAGCATGAACGTGTGGCCGGTCGTGTTCGCGCTGTTCCAGACGGTGTTGCCCCAGGCCATCCCGCAGGATTCGGCGGAGGCGCTGCGAGACGACGCGCGCTCCGCGGAGCGGCGCTACGAATCCCTGCTGCGGCGCCTCGCGCCGGTCCGGATGGGTGGGGCCGGCGGCCGCTGCGACGAGATCGTCGGCCGATTCTGTCTCGTCTACGACGGCGGCGACCCGCCGCCCGAGCGCCCGACGCCGCCGCCGGTGCTGCGGGCGCGGCAGGACGTGGTCGAAGCGCTGCGGCGGGCGTTCGCCGCGATGCCCGGCGATCTCGAGACGGCCGGTCCGCTGCTGCGTTACCTGATCGAGGACGACCGTGCGGAGGAGGCGCTCTCGGCCGCCCGCACGTTCGCGTGGGCATCGCCGGACTCCGTCTGGGGCGCGCTGCTCCTGGGGTACGCGTATCACGCCGCCGGCGACGACGCCGCGGCCGAGCGCAGCTTCGATGAGGCGCTGGCGCGGATGTCCGCGGAAGATCGTCGGCGGTTCGAGGACATCGAGGTCTTCCTCTCCGGCGACGAGCGGGGTGCGTACGACGATCTCGAGGCGGGCGCGCGCACGGCGTACGAAGCCGATTTCTGGCGCCTGGCCGACCCCCTGTATCTTCGCGCGGGGAACGCGCGCAGAGCGGAGCACTTCGCGCGTCACGTGTGGTCGCGGCTGCTCTCCGAGACGCCGCGCGTGGCCGGGATGAGCGCGTGGGGCCGGGATCTCGAGGAGCTGACGCTGCGCTACGGCGTGCCCACCTCGCGCGAGCGGGTGGTGAGCCTGCACACGCTGGGCCCGGACGGCTACGTCGAGCACTACCACCCGGACCAGCTCGCGTATCTCCCCGAGTCGCTGCGGACCGAGGGGTTCCCGGCGGCGCCGCCGCCCGGCGGGCCGTGGCCGCTCGAGCGGGAGCGCGCTCGCAGCGGGTACGCGCCGCGGCACCTGCGGCGGCTCGTGCGCGTCCCCCACCAGGTGGCCCGCTTTCCGTCCGGCGATTCGGTGGCCGTGCGGATCTACGGCCGCATGCCGCTCGATTCCGCCGCGGCCGGCGCGCCCGAAACGCGAGCCGGGCTGTTCCTCCTGGACGCGCGCTACGCGCCGGCGCGAACGGCGCTGGGCCACGCCACGGTGAGGAACGACACCGCGGTCGCCTCGATGGAGGCGCGGGTCGTGCCGGGCAGCTACGTCTACAGTCTGGAGCTGCTGGAGGAGCGGAGCCGCCTCGCGGGCCGGTCGCGGTACGCGCTGGACGTGCCGGGCTACCCGCGAACGGGCGTGGCGCTCTCCGATCCGGTGCTCGCCGAGCCGTTCGGCGCGGGGCGCCTGCCGGCCGGCCGCGACGACGCCCGGCTCCACCCGCTGGCGCGCCTGGTCCTCGAGCCGGGAGACACGGTCGGCCTGTACGCCGAGGCGCACGGCCTCCGGGCCGGGTCCGACGGCGTGACGCACTACGCCGTGGAGCTGGCGCTGCTGCGGGCGGACGACCCCGCACTGCTGGTCCGGGCGGTCCGCTGGCTCGGCCAGGCGCTCGGCCTGGCCGGTGAGGACCCCCCGCCGCGGCTGTCGTGGGAAGGCCGCGGGCAGGGCGGGCGCGCCGCGATCCTGGCCGTGGACGTCCCGCTGACGGAGCTGGATGCCGGCCTCTACGAGCTGGAGCTCACGGTCACGGACCGGGTCGGCGGGAGCCGCTTCACCAGCCGGCGCCTGTTCCGGGTCGGCGGCGGAAGCGACTAGGGCCGGGCCCCGGCGCCGGCGCGCGCGACGTCTCGACCGCCGCGACGATCGCCGGCTCCAGGCGATCCAGCAGCCACCCTTCGAACTGGCCGTTGGATTCGCACGCGGCGGGCGTCGTCGCCCGGACGCGGGAGCCGATGACGAGCGTGCTGCCGGTCTCCGCCGGGAAGATGGCGATCCGCGGCTTGAGCGACGCGCTGCCGATCGGCCCGGCCGGCCGGCATCGGAGGTAGAGTCGGCCGTCGCCGGGGGCGGTCATCCAGTCGAGCTCGATGATGCCGTCCTCGGGGCGGACCTCGACGACGACCAGCCCGAGCTCTTCGGCCCGTGCGCGGAGCCGCGCCCATAGCGCGTCGGGCGGCGCAGGCACGTGGCGCCGGATGACCGGCCGGCCCTCCCAGCGGTCGAGCATCCGGACCCCGCACCCGGCGAGCGCGACGGCGGAGCCGACGGCGAGGATCCGGACCGCGCGCGTGAATCGCATCGTCGATCCTCCGAACGGCGGTTGCGCGCCCGGCGCCGAAGCGCACGCCCGCCGGATGGCTGCGTGGCCGAGCCGCGCGACGCGATCGCCGCGGCGTCTCCCACCGACCGGGGGTGCAAGCGGTATTCCAGCGGCCGCCGGGGCGGCGGCCTCAGCGGCCCTTCACGCGCACGGCGAGTCCTTCGTCCTCGAGCCTCGAGAGGAGGCGGTGTCGCGGCGCCTTCGCGGCGCTGTGCCGCACGTAGACCTCGCCGCGGTCGGCGCGCGTCAGCACGCGCGCCACGCCGGTCTCGCCATCGAGCACCTCGCGCACCCGCTGCGCCGTCTCGTCGTCGCCGCGCCGCTCCAGGACCAGCGTCGTCGTGGTCATGTCACGCCTCCATCCAGAGGTTGCGCCCGCCGTGGACCGGGTCCATTGTTGGCGCGTCGAGCGGCCGCGTCAAGCGGCGCGGCACGTCCGTTGCCGGCGCGTCCGGCAGCCGTGCGCCACCGGATCGGAGACACCATGCCGAAAAAGCGATCGGAGTCGCGGAGCGAGGGGTGCTGGCGGGGGAAGGGCGATCCGCGCCCGTTCGTCCCGGGCGTGCCGGCCGAGATCCCGAGAGGATCGACGTTGAACGCCCTGTTCGAGGCGATGGCCTGCTGCACGCGCTGCGAGCTGGCGCGGGAGCGGACGCAGGTCGTGAAGGGGGTGGGCCCGGCCTCCGCCGAGGTGATGTTCGTGGGCGAGGCGCCGGGCGCGGACGAGGACCGCCAGGGTGCGCCCTTCGTCGGCCGGTCGGGCCGGCTCCTCGACCGGCTGCTCGAGGCGAACGGCCTCGAGCGGGAGCGGGTCTTCATCACGAACGTCGTCGCCTGCCGGCCACCCGGGAACCGGAACCCGCGGTCGCGGGAGATCCAGGCGCACGCGCCGTGGCTCGAGGAGCAGCTCCGTCGCGTCGCGCCGCGGCTGCTGGTCACGCTCGGCCGCATCGCGCTGACGTACTTCATCCCGAAGGCGAAGGTGACGCAGCTGCGCGGGACGCCGCAGACCATCGAACGAAACGGGAGGAGCCTCACGCTCCTCCCGCTGTACCATCCATCGGCGATCCTGCGTCGGCGGGAGCTCCTCCCCGCGATGGAGGCGGATTTCGCGAAGATCCCGCGGCTACTTCGCGGCTGACGCGCCCGCGGCCACGGCGGCGGGGTGCGAGGCGCTCTTCCGCGTCCAGAGGTAGGCGGCGACGCCAACGAGCAGCACGCTCATCAGCTGCGACGTCGACAGCCCGAGCACGAACCGGTCGTCCTTCGCGCGGACGAACTCGATCAGGAACCGCTCGACCGCGTACAGCGCCAGGAACAGTCCGAACAGCCGACCGGGCTGCCGCAGCCGTGGCGACACCTTCCACAACACCGCGAACAGGATCAGCGCCAGGCCGACCTCGTAGAGCTGTGTCGGGTGCACGGCCAGCACGGCGGAGTCCGGGACCTGCGCGGGCACATCGGCGCCGATCGAGCGCAGGTAGCCGGCCGTGCTGGGCGGTGCGCCGTTCGGGAACGCGACGCCGACCCAACTATCCGTCGGCAGGCCGTAGTCGTCGCCGACGAGGAAACAGCCCACGCGGCCGATGGCGATCGAGAGCATCAGCGCCGGCGCCGTCGCGTCGAAGGCCGGGGCGACCGGAAGCCCGCGGCGCCGGACCTGCCAGTAGTACGCCAGGACGCCGCCGATCAGGCCGCCGTACCAGACCAGCCCGCCGCGGCCGGTCAGCTCGCGAACAGGATCGGCGACCAGGTCCTGCCAGTGCAGCGCCAGGTAGTAGAGCTTGGCGCCGACGATGCCGCCGATCGCGATCCAGAACAGCACGTCCCAGGCGACGTCCCGGTCGAACCCGCGGCGCTCGAGCTGGATCGACAGGACCCACGCGCCGACGACGAACGACAGGAACATCATCACGCCGAACGTCGTGATGGTGAAACCGCCGATTTCCAAGAATACCGGGTACATTCACGCTCCGTTGGATGCGGTGTCTTTCCGACCGATCCGATCCTGTTGATACCACGCCGGGCGCGATCGGGTCCGTGATGGCCGGCATCGGGGTGGCGCGGACGGCGCGCTCCCGGAGGGGGATCGACGTTGCCCGTCGCGCGGTGGGCATTCCCGAGGGCGTGGCTGAGCGCTCGCGACATCCGAGCCCCAGAACCGGACCCACTCGGTATTCCCACGACCGCGGCGGACCGCCGCTCAGGCGTCGGTGCCCTCCGCGGCGGATGCTTCCGCGGCCGGCGCGTGCGTCCATCGGCGAACCGACCGCACGATCACGCCCGCGCCGAGCGCGAGCGCGAGGACCGGCAGCACGTAGACGGCCAGATTGAGGCCGTGCGGCTCGGGCTCGAGCAGGATCCACTCGCCGTACTTGCTGACGAAGTAGTCCTTGACCTCGTCGGGCGACCGCCCGGCAGCGAGCTGCTCGCGCACCACGGCGCGCATGTCGCGGGCGAGGTCGGTCGGCGAGTCCTCGATCGAGAGTCCCTGACAGACCGGGCAGCGTAGCTGCGAGGCGACGGCGCTCGTCCGCGCTTCCAGCTCGGGGTCGTACTGCGCCGCCGCGCCGCCCGCGGCAGCCGGCTCCTGGCGCGCCGCGGTCGCCGTCCATGCGGCGGCCGGTGCGGCCACTCGGGGGCGGGCGTCGACCGGCGCGGCCGTCGCCGCGGCCGGGACGGGCGCGCGCCGGGCGACCGCCTCGGCCGCGCCGATCGGCCGCGCCAGCATCAGCGCGCAGGCCGCGAGCGCAGCGGTGCGGCTCATGGTCATGCGGCCTCCTCCGTCTCCGCGCCCGGCGCTGACGGCGGGTCCTCGGCACCGGCCGCGGGCGCCGCCGGCGCGCTCTCACGCAGCAGCGGCTCGATCTCCCGCGCGAGGAGAGCCCGGTCGACGGGCCCGATCCACTTGAACGTGACGATGCCGTTCCGGTCGACGATCACGGTCTCCGGCACGCCGGTCAGCCCGTAGTCGATGGCCGTGCGCGTCCCCGGGTCGAGCAGCGTCGGGTACGCCGCGCCGCCCATCTCCTCGAGCCAGTCGCGCGCGGCGGCGGGCTGGTCGTTGTACAGGATGCCGAGGAACACGACGTCGCGGCCGCGGTACGCGCGCGCCGCCGCCAGGTACTCGGGGTGCTCGATCCGGCACGGAACGCACCACGACGCCCAGAAGTTCAGAACCACGACCTTGCCCCGGTAGTCCGAGAGCCGGACCGTGTCCGTCGCCGCGACGCCGTCCGTCATCGGCATGCGGACCAGCGCGAAGTCCGGCGCCGGCTGGCCCGGGATCGCCGGCGGCACGAAGCGCGGGTCCACGCGCATCCCGCGCAGGAACACGGCGACCAGCGGGGCGGTCACCGCCAGCGAGATCAGAACGGAACGCCATTTCATGCCGCACCTCCCTGCCCCGCCGGGGCCGTCGAGGGGGTCGCCGCCGGCGCTTGCGTCCGGCGCCGCCGCTGCGGCCAGAGCGCGACCAGCGCGCCCAGGCCGATGATCCCGCCACCCAGCCAGATCCAGAAGATCATCGGCTCGACGACGACCTGGAGCGTGGCCGAGGAGCCGTCCCGCTGGAAGGCCATGAGGTTGATGTACAGGTCCTCGTGGGGCCGGCTGCGCACCGCGGGCGTCGTGATCGGCTCGTCCCTGTCGCCGTAGAAGTTGAGCCGCGGCGCGAGGGCGCCGATCTCGGCACCGTCGCGGAAGATGGTCAGGTCCGCGCCGACCACGAAGCGGTGCGGCTCGTTCTGCGCCCAGAGCTCGTCGAAGCGGATCTCGTACCCCGCCATCGCCAGCCGCTCGCCCTGCCGCAGCGTCGCATCGCGCTCGACGCGGAACGTCGACGACGCCGCGATGCCGACCGCGAGCGAGACGACGCCGAGGTGCGCGATGTACCCGCCGTAGCGGCGGCGGTTGGCGCCGATCAGGCGGCCGAGCGCGACGAGCGGGAACTCGCCGTGCGCGCGCATCCGGGCCCGCACGCCGATCGCGAACTCGCCCACGGTCGACGCCAGCATGAAGGCGGCGAACGCGAAGGCCAGCACCGAGTACGGCTCGCGGACACCGAGCCCCACCGCCGCGCCGGCGACGATGAGCAGCGCCGCCAGCGGCACGAGGAACTTCCGACGCAGCAGCTCCGGCTCCGCCCGTCGCCACGGCAGCGCGGGCCCGACGCCCATCAGGAAGAGCAGCGCCACGCAGAGCGGCACCGTCATCTCGTTGAAGAACGGCGCGCCGACGCTGACCCTCACGCCGCGCAGCGCCTCGGCGACGATCGGGTAGAGCGTGCCGAGGAGCACCGTGAACGTGAACGCCGTGAGCAGCAGGTTGTTGAAGAGGAAGACGGTCTCGCGCGAGGCCACGCTGTCGAGATGGCCCTCCGATCGCAGCGCGGCGCCCCGGCCGGTCAGGAGGACCAGCGAGAAGACGAGCCCGAGGGCGATGAACGCCACGAAGTAGTACCCGATCGTCCCCTGCGTGAACGCGTGCACCGACGCGACGATCCCGCTGCGGGTGAGGAACGTGCCGAGGATCGTCAGCAGGAACGTCGCCATGATCAGGCTCAGGTTCCAGACCTTCAGCATGTCCCGCCGCTCCTGCACCATCACGGAGTGCAGGAAGGCCGTCGCGGTGAGCCAGGGCATGAACGACGCGTTCTCGACCGGGTCCCAGGCCCAGTAGCCGGCCCACCCCAGCACCTCGTACGACCACCACATCCCGGCCACGATCGCGAGCGACAGGAACATCCACGCGGTGATCGTCCAGCGGCGCGTCAGCTTGATCCACGTCGCGTCGAGCCGCCCCGAGAGGAGCGCGCCCACGGCGAACGCGAACGGCACCGACATCCCGACGTAGCCGAGGTACAGCAGCGGCGGGTGCACCGCCATCAGGATGTGGTTCTGGAGCAGCGGGTTCGGCCCCGGCCCGTCCGCCGGCACCGGCCAGACCCGCCCGAACGGGTTGGCCGGCCCGACCAGCAGCAGGTAGAAGAACGCGCCGATGGCGAGCAGCGTCGCCGTCGCGTACGGCACCAGCGCGCCCGGCCGGTTGCGCTGGTGCCAGACGGCCGCCGCGGAGTAGGCGGCGAGCACGAACCCCCAGAAGAGGATCGAGCCCTCGAGCGAGCTCCACAGCGAGATGATCGTGATGTGCAGCGGCGTCGAACGGCTGCCGACCTGCGCCACGTACGAAACGCTGAAGTCGTGCGTCACCAGCGCGTACACCATGGCCAGGTTCGCCACCGCCAGGAGCGCGAAGTTGACGTACACCGCCATCTTCGCGCTCTCGACCAGCTCCGGCCGCCTCCGCCGCACGCCGACCACCGCGGCGACGGCGCCGTAGACCGAGAGCGCCAGCGCCACGGCAACGGTGCCGAACCCGAGCGTCGAGATCACGATTCTCCTTCGCGCAGCAGCGTCCGGTACGCGTCCCGCGGCGCGTGCCCCTCCGGCGGCGGACGGTACTCGTTCGAGTGCTTCACCATCAGGTTCGTCGACTCGAAGACGCCGGCCCGCGTGTAGCGGCCCTCGACGACGACGCCGATCCCGTCACGGAACATCTGCGGCGGCGCGCCCGTCGAGTGGACCTCCAGCGTCTCGGTGCCGTCCGTGATCTTGAAGCGAAGGTCGAGCGCCTCGGCGTCCCACCGCACCGTGCCCGGCGCGACCTGGCCGCCCAGCCGCACCGGCGCGTCGTACGCCGCCGCGCCCATTTCGACCAGCTCCGTCGGCGTCCGGAAGTAGACCAGGTTCTCGCCGATCCCGCCGTACAGCAGGTACGCGAACCCGCCCAGGATCACGACCAGCCCGACGACGAGCCCGAGCCGCCGTCCGCCGCGGCCCACCGCGCTCATCGCTCCACCTCCGACGCCTCCAGCGTCTGCTCGAGCACGTGGCGGGCGCGGCGGATCCGGCTCCGGAGATAGAGCACGTACCCCGTCAGCACCGCCCACGTCAGCCCGTAGGCCGCCCCGACATAGCTCCACTCAGACATGGACACCCCCCTCCTCGAGCGTCGCTTCCTCGATCCGCGCCTCGACCGCCCGCTCCAACCGCGCGGCATGGTAGCGGCGGCCCGCCAGGTACGCCAGTACCAGCAGGAACGCGATCGCGTTCAGGCGCAGCGCCCAGGCGTACGTCGGGTCCACCGTCGACGGGCTCGACTGCACCTGGTGGATGCTGCGCCACCAGCGCACGGACTGGTAAACGATGAGCACGTTCAGGAATCCGAGGATCCCGACGGCGGCGCTCCAGCGCGCCCGCCGTTCCGCGTCCTCCGTGTACGACCTCAGCGCCAGGTAGCCGGCGTAGACGACGAGCAGGATCGCCGACGTCGTCAGCCGCGGGTCCCACGTCCACCAGACGCCCCACGTCGGCCGCGCCCAGATCGCGCCGAGCGCCAGCGTGAGCGCGGTCAGCACCACGCCGACCTCGGCCGTCGCCGCGGCGGCCAGGTCGTATCGCTCGTCGTGGCGCCAGAGGTACAGCAGGCTGGCCACGAAGACCGTCGCGAACGCCAGCATCATCGTCCACGCGACCGGCACGTGGACGTAGAGGATCTTCTGCAGGTGGCCCATGTCCCGCTCCGGCCGGGAGACCACGAAGCCGAACACCTGCGCGCCGACGAGCGAGAGGAGCGCGATCCAGCCGAGCACGGGCGCGGCGAGCTTCGGCCGCGGCGGCGCGTTCGGGAAACGACGCGAAGTCAATCTATCCATGTCATTCATCGATCACATGTTCGAATGCGAGAACCGACGCGACGAAGAAGACCACGTCGAAGACCGCGAGCAGGCGCATCCACGACCCGGCGTCGCCCATGGGATCGCCGGCGAGGATCGCCGCCGTCGCCTCGACGGAGCCGACGAGCACCGGCACGAGCATCGGGAACAGCAGGAGCGGGAGCAGGACCTCCCGCGCGCGCACGCGGCTCGCCATCGCGGCGTAGAACGTCCCGAGCGTGACGAAGCCGAACGTGCCGAGCGCCATCACGCCCGCGAGCCCGGGGAACGGCCGGGCGAGCGGCAGGTCGTAGAGGACCGCGGCGATCGGCACGACCAGCGCCTCGACAAGCAGCACGAACGCCAGGTTCGCCGCCAGCTTCCCCAGGAACAGCGTCTTGCGGCTCCCCGGGTAGAGGAGCAGCGGCTCGAGCGCGCCGTTCTCGAGCTCGAGCTGGTACGACCGGTTGAACGCGAGCACGCCGCTGAAGAGGACGGTCAGCCAGAGCACCCCCGCGGCGGCGGCGCGGAGCGCGTCCGCATCCGGGCCGAACGCGAAGCCGAAGAGGAGCAGGATCATCCCGGCCAGGAAGACGACCGCGTTGAAGTTCGCCTTCGTGCGTCGCTCCGTGGTCAGGTCCTTCCACGCCAGCGCGGCGGCCCGGGTCAGCTCCGCGCGCCACGTCATCGGACCGCCCGCTCCGCCACGGCCGCCGGCATCGCCGGCGCGGCCGCATCGGCCTCGTCGGCCTGGATCCGCCCGGCCACGCCGCCGGTTCCGGCCGGGTCTTCGCCGGCGCCCGGGAGCCCCGGCGGTGCCGACTCGAGGATCCGCCCACGCGCGATCGCCCAGAACCGGTCGACGACGGGCGCGGCCCGGTCCGGGTCGTGCGTCGCGACGATCGCGGCGTTCCCCGCCGCCTTGTGCTGCGTGAGGATCTCGTTGACACGGGCGATGCCGTCGGCGTCGAAGGCGGCGTACGGCTCGTCGAGGAGGATCAGGCGCGGGCGGCGCAGGAGGACGCGGCCGAGCGCGAGGCGGCGCTGCATCCCGGCGGAGAACGTGCGGACGAGCTCATCGGCCTCTGCGGCGAGGCCGACGGTGTCCAGCGCCTCATCGACCTCACGCTTATCGGGCGTGCGGCCGCACATGCGCAGCGCGAATTCGAGGTTCTCGCGGGCCGTCAGGTCGCCGTAGAGCCCGGGCGCATGGCCGAGCACGGCGACGAGCTCGCGGATGCGGCCGGCATCACGGACCAGGTCGAAGCCGAAGACTTCCCCGCCCCCCCGCGTCGGCCGCAGCGTGGTGGCGAGGACGCGCAGCAGCGTCGTCTTGCCGCTGCCGTTGTGCCCCACCAGCCCCGCCACCTCGCCCGGCTCGACGCGGAGCGAGACGCCGCGCAGCGCCCAGCGGTGGCCGAAGCGCCGGGCGATGCCGGACGCGGCGACGGCGGCGGTCGTGCCGCCGTCGCGCGTTCCGTTCCTGGCCGATCCCGGTCCGGTCTCTCGCGTCATGGCCTTCCTTTACCCGTGCAGACCGCAAAAGATACCGCATGCGGCGCGGCACTTCAACGGCACGGGCGGCGCGGACGCGGGCCCGACGCGGGATCAGAGCGAGAGGCGGAGCCCGACGCTGCCGAAGAGGCGGCCGCCCTTCAGCGCCTCCGTGGTGAGCGGCCGGTCGGGCAGCTCGGCGTTGCGGAGGTCGTCTGCGTCGATCGGGTCGATCGCCTTCTGGTAGCCGACCTCGCCGACGACGCTCAGCACGAGCAGGTCGAGCGCGACGTTGCCGAACACGTTCCACGCGGCGGTCGTCAACTCACCGTCGATCGCGCCGTCGAAATCGACGCCGCTGGGCTCGACGGCGGTGCAGTCGTCCGTCTCGCAGTGGACCTGCCAGCCGAGCGCGATGTCGCTGGTGAAACGGTCGTAGCCGGCGCCGACGGCGAAGTCGAACGCGAGGATCCCCTTGCTCACGATCGCGCGAAGGCTGAGCGTGCTGAGATCGGTCGAGAACTGCCCGGGATCGCCGGCCTCGAGGTCGCCGAAGGTGATCTCGTTCATCTTGCGGTACATCGCGGAGACGGAGACGCCCGGGACGGCGAGCCCCTGGCGGAGGATGCCGATGCGCGCGCCCGCGCCGATGTTCGTGATGGCCTCCGTCAGGCCGAATTCGTCGATCTTCGGCACCATCGAGACGCTGCCGAGCAGGTCGATCGAGCCGATCCCGCCGATCATCGGCCCGGGCGAGATGCCGTTGAAGAGGCCGATCGCGATGTCGCCCTGTAGCGACCCGACCGGGATGCCGCGGGTCCCCGCGGCGGCGAGGGGCGAGCCTTCCGAGAACTCGGCCGCGTAGCCGTCGAAGAGGTCCGGCAGGTCGGCCAGCGCGACGTTCGCACGCGCCGACACGCTGACGCGCGGCAGGATGCCGAGCCGCTTGCCGAGCGTCGTCGCCGTGCCCAGGACCGGGTTGCCGCCGGAGAACGCGATGCCGACGCTCGGCTGGACGTTCGCCAGCCCGTTCACGACCTGGGCGCACATGAACTCGAACTGCTCTCGGATCTCTGCCATCGCCTCGGGCGGCGGCGAGGTCTGCCCGGCGCGCACGTTCAGCGTCGCAGTCGCGCAATTCTGGAGCAGGCCGTCCTGGGCCGCCGCAGGCGCCGCGCCGATGCCGAGCATCGCCAGTGCGGCAACGTAGCGCCTCATGTTGCCTCCATCGGTAAGAATGATACGGGGTTCAGCGCGGACCCGGCACGGGCCCGCCATCGGCGGGGAAAGACCGGAATCAGCTACGGGAACTGCGGTTAGGATGCACTGCGGCGCGTGCGCGTGTCAAGGATCTACGCGGCGGCGTGGGCCGGGCGACGCGGGGCGGTCAGGGTACGGAGGGTCGGACCGCGCGCCGGGAATCGGCCCGGTGGCGGCCGACCGGTCGGGCGAGAATCGGCGCGCGGTCGGCGGAAAACCCACGGGCCGCCTCGGGGCGGCCCGTGGTGAGACGTACGGGGTTCCGTTCGCAGCGCGAGGCCGCCGGGCTCAGCGTCCCGAGATGCGGTTGCGGACCTGCCGCGCGACGAGCATGCTGAGCCCGGTGCCGAGCGCCCTGCCGACCTGGCCCCGCATGCCGCCGGCCTGCTCGCGGGCCTGCTCGAGCTCGCGCTCCCGCCACTGGAGCTTGCGCTCCAGACGGTCGATCCGCTTCTCGTTCTCCTCCTCGCCGCCGCCGAAGACGCGGCCGAGGACGAAGCCCGTGCCGAGCGCGACGCCCACGCTCATGAAGGGGTGCTCGCGGATCTGCGTCGAGACGTCGTCGCGCATCGTCGCGATCTCGTGGGTGCGGAGGTACTGCGCGCCGCTCTCGAGCGCGTCGCCCGCGCGGTGCATGATCCTGCCGACCTGCCCGCCCATCCCACCCCGCGTTTCCAGCGTCTCCGCGCGGCGCTCCATGGTCTCGCCGACCTGCTCGATCCGATCGGCGGCCCGGGACTTCCCGCCTTCCATCGCGGAGCGCGCGCGGCCCATCATGCGGTCCTTGACGCCCTCGGCCCGTTCCCGCGCCTCGCCCATGGTCTCGCGGATCGGTTCCGTAGGCTCCCGCCGCGGCTCCGGCTGCGGACGGCCAGCCAGCGGTTCCCTGCCGAATTCCCTGCTCGTCGCCATGTGACCTCCTCGGCTCCTGCTGCGGTTCTTCGCCTCCGCGCACCGGGGAAAGAGTGCAAGAGTCGTTCCTCCGGCGAGGCGCATAACCAGCGATGGAACAATCGGTTACGGCTACCGACGCTCGCAGGTGGACGGCTCGGAGAGGGCTTCGAGGGTGCGCGCGATGTCCTCCGCGTCCAGCGCGTGGCGCTCGCGGAAGGCGCGGATCGCGAGATCGGCCTGGGAGATGATGCCGATCACGCGGCCGCGGGAATCGACGACGGGGACGCGGCGGACGCGGTGGGAGCGCATGCACTGGTCGACGTCCTCGATGTCGTCGTCGGCGAGGCAGCAGACGATGCCGCGGCTCATCACGTCGTCGACGCCGAGGGCGTGCGGGTCGCGCGCCTGACCGACGACGCGGAGCGCGATGTCGCGGTCGGTGATGATGCCGAGGATGCGGTCGGAGCCGGGCTCGACGACGGGGAGACAGCCCCAGTGCCCGTCGGCCATGAGAGCGGCCGCACGGGTGATGGGGTCGTGCGGGTGGCAGCACGACGGATTCGCGGTCATGATCTCCCGGGCCTTCACGGCGGACGGCGCTCCTGGCGGCGAATCGTGACGGGGCCGAAGAGTCCGCCGGAGCACGCGCAAAGGTCGTACCGTTGCGGCGGACCGGGCGAGTTGCCCGTGCGCGAGCGCGCGGCGTACATTGGCGTGGCGCCGACGCGTACGGTCGCGGGTGCGCGGCGAGGAGGCCGGCGGCGCAGGGTCGGAGGGGCGCTGGGGGAGAGGGGCGAATCGGGAGCGGCGGATGAGTCGGATCAGGATCGGTCTCGCGCAGATCAACACGACGGTCGGCGACCTGGCGGGCAACGTCGAGCGGATCGGCGCCTCGCTCGAGGAGGCGAAGGCCCGCGGCGTCGACCTGGTCGCGTTCCCGGAGCTGGCGATCCCGGGGTACCCGCCGGAGGACCTGCTGCTGAAGCCGGCGTTCGTGGAGGCGAACCGGGCGGCGCTGGACGAGCTGGCGGCCCGGACGAAAGGGATCTGCGCCGTGGTCGGCTTCGTGGACCGCGGGACGGACCTCTACAACGCCGCGGCCGTGCTGAACGACGGCGCCGTTGCCGGGGTCTACCACAAGCACCGGCTCCCGAACTACGGCGTGTTCGATGAGCGCCGGTACTTCCGGCCGGGGACGGGCGTGGCGCTGTACCAGGTGGCGGGCGCGTGGGTCGGCGTGACGGTGTGCGAGGACATCTGGTCGCCCGGCGGGCCGGTGGGCCGGCTGGCCGTGGCGGGCGCGGACGTGATCGTGAACGTGAACGCGTCGCCGTTCCACCGCGGGAAATGGCGCAGTCGGCAGCGGATGCTGGCGACGCGCGCCGCGGACTACGGCGTCGCCGTCGCGTACGTCAACCAGGTCGGCGGCCAGGACGAGCTCGTTTTCGACGGCAACAGCGTGGTGTTCGGCGCCGGCGGCGAGCTGCTCGCCGAGGCGGCATCGTTCCGCGAGGCGCTCCTCGTCTGCGACGTGGAGCTGGAGGAGGTGTTCCGCGCGCGGCTGTACGACCCGCGCCGTCGCCACCTGGCCGCGCCGCTGCGCCGCCCCGTGGAGCGACGGGTGCTGTCCGACGGCGCGCGCGCCCCCGCCGCGCCGCCGCTCGCCGCCCCCGAGCCGGTCCGCCACGACGACTTGGAAGAGGTCTACGACGCGCTTGTGCTCGGAACGCGCGACTACGTGCGGAAGAACGGGTTCGAGCGCGTCGTGCTGGGGTTGTCCGGCGGGCTCGACTCGTCGCTCGTCGCCGTGATCGCCGCGGACGCGCTCGGACCGGAGAACGTGACCGGCGTCTCGCTCCCGTCCCGCTACTCGTCCGAGCACAGCCGCACGGACGCGGCGGCGCTCGCGGAATCGCTCGGGATCGAGCTGCTGGACGTAGCGATCGAGCGCATGTTCGCCGCCGCGCTCGAAACGCTCGCGCCGCTCTTCGAAGGACGCGAGCCGGACCTCACCGAGGAGAACCTCCAGGCCCGGATCCGCGGGATGCTCCTGATGGCGCTCTCCAACAAGTTCGGCTGGCTCGTGCTGACCACGGGCAACAAGAGCGAGATGGCGACCGGCTACAGCACGCTCTACGGCGACATGGCCGGCGGCTTCGCGCCGCTCAAGGATGTGCCCAAGACGCTGGCGTACGCGCTGGCGGAGTGGCGGAACGCGCGCGACGGGTGCGCCGTGATCCCCGAGAGCGTGCTCAGGAAGCCGCCATCGGCCGAGCTGCGGCCGGGGCAGCGCGATGTCGACTCGCTCCCGCCGTACGACGTGCTCGACCCGATCCTCGAACGCTACGTCGAGCGCGACTGGAGCCTCGCCGAGTTCGAGGCGGCCGGCTTCGACGTGGACCTCGTGGGGCGCGTGATCGCGATGGTCGACCGCAGCGAGTACAAGCGGCGGCAAGCGCCGCCCGGGATCAAGGTCACGCCGCGCGCGTTCGGGAAGGACCGGCGGCTGCCGATCGCGGTGCACCCCGGAGCGGGGTTGGATAGTCCGCGGAGACGACGCCGGTCGTGAACGTGCCCCGCCGAACCGCGCCTCAGTTCTCGAATTGCACCCGCGGCGGCGTCCGCACCGACTCCGGCGCCTCGAACGGCTCCTTGCGCTCCGCGCCGATGACCCGGGCCGTGACCACCTGCGGGAACTGGCGGATGTACGTGTTGTACGTCCGGACGGCCTCGTTGTAGTCCCGCCGCGCGACGGCGATCCGGTTCTCCGTCTCGGTCAGCTCGTCCTGGAGCGCGATGAAGTTCTGGTTCGCGCGGAGCGTCGGGTACGCCTCCACGGCGACGTTCAGGAACAGACGCAGGTTATCGCTGACCGCGGCGCTCGCGCGACTCAGCTCCTCGGTCTCGCCGGTGCGGATCGCCTGCGCGACCTGGTCGCGCGCCTGCGTCAGCCCGGCGCGCGCCTGCGCGACCTCGGTGAACGTGCGCCGCTCGAACTCGGCGGCCTGGTCGACCGTGGCGACGAGGTTCGGGATCAGGTCGTTGCGGCGGACCAGCTCCGTCTCGATGTTCGCGCGCGTCTCCTCGACCCGTTCGTCCAGCTCCTGGATTCGATTGTAGCCGCAGCCGGTGGCGAGCAGCAGCACCGGCGCCCAGATCCAGCGTGCCTTCATGGCGTCCTCGGTTCCGATAGGTGGTCCACGTACGCGGCGGTGCGCTCCGCCAGCGCGTAGTAGCCGACGACGAGCGGCGCGTCGACGCCGGCGCGGATCGGCTGGCGCCGGGTTCGCGCCTCCCAGGTGCGGAGCAGCGGGGCCGGGTCCGACTCGACGAGCCGGGCCGCGGCCTCGATGACTTCGGGCGTGCGCGGAGGCACATCGCGGCCGGCGAGCCGGAGCGTCGCCCGCAGGTACGTCACGAACGACGGCAGCGCGAGCAGGAGCAGGCGGCCGACCGCCGCTTCATCCTCCGCGGCCAGCAGCATCCCTTCCCGGAGCTGGAGCAGCTTGCCGCGCAGCTCCCGCTCCGTCTGGAGGCGAAGCGATGCGACGTCGACTTCGAGCTCGGCGAGCGGGTCGCGGCCGTGCAGGATGCGATGCGCGTCGCGCATGTCCGCGAGCTCGATCGCGAACACGTCGGCCGCCCGCCGCCACTCCTCCTCCGCCATCAGCAGCGGCGCGGTGTTGCCCGACTTCGCCCACCGTCGCGCCAGCGGCGACGCCGCGCGCAACGCGTCGGCATCGATGCGGTCGAGCAGCACGAGCACGTTGATGTCGCTCACCCCCTGCACCGCCTCGCCCCGCGCGACCGAGCCGAACAGGAGCGCGCTGTGCAGCCGCTCCCCGAGCTTCTCGTGCAGCGCCTCGGCGAACTCCGCCGCCGTCCGTCCAGGGTCGTTCATCCGCCCTCCCTTACCAGCTCCGTCCCGCGCCGCCGCCGCCGAAACCGCCGCCACCCCCGAATCCGCCGAATCCGCCCCCGCCGCCGAAGCCGCCGAACCCGCCGCCGAAGCCGCCCCAGCCGCCGCGGTGCGATCCGCCCATCGGGAACGGGATGAAGATCGGCCCGCGGTAGCCGCGGCGTCGGCCGCCGCCGAACGGCCCGCCACCGCCGCCGCCGAGCGCGCGAAGGATCGAAATGATCACGAAGACCAGGACGAGGATCGCGAACAGCGGGGCGCCGCGCCGCTCCCGCCGCGCCGGCGGCTCCGGGACCTCGCCCGTCAGCTCGAAGTCGAAGCGGTCCGCGTACATCTGCGCCAGCGCCATCACGCCGGCGTAGATGCCGGTGCCGTAATCGCCCTGGCGGAAGTACGGGATCATGTACCGGTCGGCGACGCGACCGGCCTCCGCCGCAGTGATGAACGTCGTCGTCCCGGTGCCCGTCTCGATCTTGAGCTGGCCGCGCCCGTCCGGCGCCGTCTCCTTCGGCACGACGAGCACGACGATGCCCGTGTTGCGCCCCGGGTCGCCGGGCTCGCCGCGCCGGCCGACGCCCCACTCGCGCCCGATCCGGAGCGCGACCTCGTCGCGCGTGCGGCCCTCGAGCGACCGCAGCGTGACGACCACGATCTCGCCGCCGCTCTTCGCGCGCACCTCCTCGGACACGCGGGAGATGCGCCGCTCCTGCTCCGGCGTGAGCACGCCGGCGAAGTCGTTCACCCAACCGACCGGCTCCGGCAACTGGAGCTGCGCGTAGCCAGGGACGGCGCCCCCGACGAGGAGGGCGAGGATCGGCAGGAAGCATCGCATCGTCATCACCCGGAGAATGTAGGGGAAGGGACGGCGGGACGAAACCGGGGTACGGTTGGCGAGCCGAGCCTCCCCTCGTCGTGGTCGGTGACCCCGGTCGCCCAGCCGTCCCGGAACCGGCCGTGAGCCTGGCGTCTTCACGCTATGCCGCGTTGCGGCCGCGAACGAGACGGTCGTTGCCCCGCGCGGCCGGTGGCCGCGGCCGCCCGGGCCGCGCAGCCGGCGACCGTCGGCGGTCCACCCGATCCCTGGAGCGACCCGCAATGCTCATCACCGTCACCGGCAGCACCGGCACCATCGGCGCCTCGCTCGTCCCGCTCCTCGCCGGCGCCGGCGCATCCGTGCGCGCCGTGCTCCGCGACGTACGCCGGGCGCGGCCGATCCCCGGCGTCGTCTGGGCGCAGGCGGACCTCGCGGACGGCCGCCTGCTCGAACCTGCCCTCGCCGGGACGACGCGGCTCTTCCTCCTGACCGGGAACGACGAAGGGTTCGGCGAGCTCCAGATCGCGGTGATCCGCGCCGCGGAGGCGCTCGGCATCGAGCACGTCGTCAAGCTTTCCGCGCTCGGCGCGTCCGACCACTCGAAGTCCGCGATCGGCCGCGAGCACTGGGCCGTCGAGCAGGCGCTGCGCGGGACGACGATGCAGTGGACGATCCTGCGCCCGCACGCGTTCATGCAGAACTGGCTCGGCGACGTCGCCGAGTCGGTCCGCGCCGAGGGCGTGATCCACGCGCCGATCGGCGACGGGCGCGTCCCGTTCATCGACACGCGCGACATCGCCGAGGTCGCTGCGCGGATCCTGCTCGACCCGGCGCCGCACGCGGGGCGGAAATACACGCTCACGGGGGGCGAGGCCGTCGGGTACGACGACGTCGCGGCGGCGATCTCGGAGGCGGCCGGGAAGCCCGTCGCCTACCGGCCGATCTCGATAGAGGAGGCGCGTTCGCGCATGGAGGCGCGCGGCGTGCCCGAGTTCCTGGTCGATGCGCAGCTCGCGATCGCCGCGTACCAGAAGGCCGGCGGGCCGACGGCACGGGTGTCCGGCGACGTCGAGCGCATCCTCGGCCGGCCGCCGCGCACGGTCCGGGACTTCGCGCGGGACCACGCGGACGCGTTCCGGTGACCGTGACCCCGGTCGTGGCGCGCGTCGTCATCGGCCCCGTCCCTGCCCGTCGTGCTCGGCCGCGATTCACATCACCGGCAACGGGACCGAGTCCGCCGGACATGAAGCCCGGTCGCCTCATGAAGCCAAAATCCATGTCCAGAACATCGATCCCGTCGATGTTGATGGTGAGGTTGAGCCTTTGCGCACCCGTGCCCGCATCATCGAGGTCGTTGGTCAACGTGGCGAGCCAGAGGCGATCGATCAGGGGCATACCGGCCTCCGAAAGCGCGAACGAACCAGCCGTCGACGAGGAGCGAACGCCGGGCGACGAGGGAGACTCGCACGGAATTCCGGCGTTCCGTTCGATCGATTCGCAGGGCGGTTCTCCGGGCACATCCTGTGCCGAGCGCATCGACGGCGCGCGCAGCGCGGCGACGCAGGCGGAGCTCCGCCCTACGCGACCACCTCCACCCGCGCCCCGTGCCCCGGCACCCGCGCGAGGCGGGCGTCCCGCGTGACGAGCGGCGCGCCGATCGCTTCGGCGAGCGCGATGTACGCCGCGTCATAGGCGGTCGCGTTGTGCCGTAGCTCCCAGATCCGCCGGAGGAACAGGTGGTGCGGGTACCGCTCGATCGACAGGTCCGCGTAGTCCGCCAGCGCCTCCACACCTCGCCGCGGCGACAGCTCGCCCCGGCGCTCGTACCGCCGCAGCACTTGCGCGACCTCGAGGTCCAGTACGTGCGGCGCGTGCAGCGTCTCCCCCGAGAAGATGCGCGCCTCGACGCGGGCGGCCGACGGCGTGCGCAGCAGGACCTCGAGGACCGCCGAGGCGTCGGCGACGATCACCCGCGTGCCTCCTATCGCTCCTCGCGCTCCGCGCGCACGGCATCGGCCGGCGGCTCGGTCACATACACGGGCGGCCGCTCCCGAATCCGCCGCAGCAGCTCATCCGGCTCCGGTCGCTCGATGGCCCGCCGGACCACATCCAGCAGGTAATCCGACAGCGTCATCCCGGCCCTCGCGGCCCGCGCCTTCAGCTCCCGATGCAACGCATCCGGTACGTTGCGGATCTGGATCATTCCCATGTCGACAACATGCGGCCATGTGATCTGCATGTCAACCCCTTTGTCAGGCTGGCCCCCGCGTGTTGCCGGACGGCGAGCTCCGCCCGCTGCGCACGAGGCAGGATCATCGCGCGGCCGGTGGGGCGCCGCCATACCCGATGGGGACTTCCCGTTTAGCCGGGAGGACGGCGCGACTTCGAGACATCGCCTTGAATCCGAACGTTTCACGGAGGACGACGCCTTCGAGGTGCCGGTGCCGAAAGGCGCGACTCGACCCGGCGCCGACCGCGGGTCGAGTCGGCGGTGCCGAACGGCGCGAATCGACCCGGCGCCGACGGCGCCCGGGTCTGCGAACCGAACGTCGTGGCCCGCTCGGGAGATGCGCGTGGGAAACGCAATGAAGTTCGGAGTAATGGAGAAAGACATGGGGAAGCCGAAAGTGTATAAAAAATCCTTGCATGAGCGTCGCACGGGCGATAGCTTGGCCCGAACCTCAAACCCAAGGAGGCGACAATGACCGAGAAGTTCGCGAGTTTCGAGCCGTACGGGCGCCGCACCGAACCCGTGCTGCCGAGTGAACCGGCCGCGGGTGCGGCTCCTGCCCCCGGCGCCGGCGCCATGGCCTACGAGGCGCCGCGGCTCGAGCGGCTGGGCGCGTGGCGGGCGCTCACGCTCCAGCAGAGTGTGCGTATCACTCCGTAACCCAGGCCCGTTGCCCCGAGACCGTGCCGAGACCGGCTGAACCAATCCGAATCCTGAAACAGACGATGACGACAATGAGGTCCGGACCGTGGGCTGAGGGCCCACGGCAGACGAGAAAGGCGTTGTTCGCGTCGCTGGGGCTCGCGCTCGCGCTGGCGGCGTGCGGCGACGAGCCGACCCGGCCGGCGGCCGAACCGGAGCCGGAGCCGCCGCGCGGGAGCACGTTCGGGCTGGTCGAGGTCACGGTCTCGGGGCTGGGCGAGGGCGCCGAGCTCCGCGCGAGCGCGGTCAGCGCGGCCTCGCTCGCCGAGCTGCGCGCCGCGCGCGCGGCCGGGCGCCCGAGCGGATCCGGGGCGCCGCGGCCGACGCTCACGCCGCCCCTGCTCCCCGGCGGCGATGGCACGATCCAGATCGAGCCGGTCTCGACCGGGAGCTTTACGATGGGGACCCGGGGCGAGGGCGGCGTGCGCTACGTCACGGCGACGTTCCGGGTCCGGAACGCGCAGGCGGACAGCATGCCGTACGGCACGCCGCGGGAGAATCTGACGTTCCTGGCCGTGGCGACGAGCGGCACGATCGGCGGGACGGCGCTCTCCGGGCTCTGGCGCTTCGACGGTTCGCCTGCCGACAGCGCGATCGCGGCCGCGATCCTCCCCACGGGCGCGGTTCGGCTGGATCCGGCGACGGGCGACGTCGCCCCGGCCGGCGCCGACGTGCTCCAGGTGCTGCTCGAGGCCGAGGTCGACGCGATCGACCTGACGAACCACCCGGACGTCGTCACCGTCTTCCCTTACGGCTTCGTGGTGAGGAATCCGGCGAATGCGACGAGCCGAGCGCTGCCGGCGAGTCCTGCGGAGGATCAGTTCGACGGCCTCGTGACGTTCGCGTTCAAGGTGCCGCTCCAGGAGACCGCCGCCGACGACCCGTACACGGTGAGCTTCCTCTTCCTGGCCGTGGACGACAGCGAGGTCCGCATCACCCAGTCGCTCGAAGAGCAGTCGCCGGAGGGGCAGGCCGCGTTCGAGGCGCGGGCGGCCGCCCTCGGCGCGAGCCTGATCACGGTGCTGCCGGGGAGCGGCTACACCGGTGAGCCGAGCCGCCCGATCTGTAGCGTGCGGACGGCGGGCACGCCCGACGCGCCCACCGGCTACCTGGTAAACGATTGCGAGGAAGGGAGCCAGACGTGGCTCGGCCTGGTCGACACGGACTGGAGCGAGCCCGGCAACTGGCTGCCGGCCGGCGTTCCCTCCGCGTTCGACGCCGTGCTCGTCTCCGCCGCGGCGAACGCGCCGACCCTGACGGCCCCCGCCCGGATCGCCGGGCTCACGGTCTCGGACGGCATGACCGTCGCGCTGGACACCTTCGACCTGACCGTGACCGGCGACGTCCGGGTCGAGGCGGACGGTGCGCGAGTGACCGGCACGACGGGCCGGTTGATCCTGGAGGGCGCGGCCGGGGACTCGGTCAGCGGCCGCCTGCCCGGCGTGACCGTGAAGGGACCGTACACGGCGGCCGGCAACGTGGCCGTGAACGGGACGCTCTGGATCCAGTCGGGGCGGATCCATACGGCCGGGCACCGGATCACGATCGCCAACTGACGAAGCGCGCGGCCGGCCGTGCGCGACCGAAGCACCGGCACCCGCGTGGCGGCGCGCCGGGCCGCCTCGCGCGCCCTCGGGCGGCGCCCGGTCGGCGGAACCATGCACACTCACACACTGGAACACCGATGACTCATACAGTCATCCGCGGCACGCTCCTGGCCGCGGGCCTGCTCCTCGGCGCGCACGCCGTCGCGCACGCCCAGACGCCCGATTCCATTGCCGCCGTCGTCAACATCGACGACCAGAACGGCCAGAACCTGCTCCGCCTGAACGCCGACGGCGGCTTCGTCGTGCGCGGGACGCCCGGCGTGGGCGCGGCCCCGACCTCCGGCGAGGGCGTCCGCATGATGTGGGTCCCCGCGCTGTCGGCGTTCCGCGCGGGGAAGATTGAAAACTTCATGTGGAACCTGGATTGGATCGGCGACGGCTCGGCGGCGCTGGGCATAACCACCCTGGCCGAAGAGTTCGCCTCGTTCGCTGCTGGCAATTGGGCGTGGGCGAGCGCTCCCGCGGCGACTGCGCTGGGCGTCGCGACCACGGCGAGCGGGGATACCTCCTTCGCCGCCGTCATGGGCAAAGCCAGAGCAAAGGGGGCGGTCGCGATCGGTGCCGGAGCCGAGGCCGAGGGCGAGTATGCGCTGGCCCTGGGGCAGCTTGCGAAAGCGACCGGTCCGGGCTCGATCGCGATCGGGCCGAACACCGCCAGCGGCTCCGGTGCTGTCGCCATGATGGGGGGAAGCAACGCGAGTGGCGACCAGTCCGTCGCCATCGGCTGGTTTGCCGGGACGAACTACAAGCGGGGCGCGATCGTGCTGGCCGACTACTGCAGGGCGAGCTTGAGCGACACCCTTTTCGCGACCGCCGACAACCAGATCACCATGCGCGGGTGCGGAGGGTTCAGGCTCTTCACCGACCTGGCCGAGACGGCGAGCGTCGAGCTCGCGCCCGGCGGAAGCAGTTGGCTCACCGTCTCGGACGTGAACCGCAAGGAGAACTTCGAGGTTCTCGACGGCGAGGACGTGCTCCGCCGGCTGCGCGAGGTGCCGGTCATGACGTGGAACTACAAGTCCCAGGACCCG
>DASVDG010000072.1:0-19441 GCA_036381255.1 Longimicrobiales bacterium
CCGCCAGTCCGCGAGCGGCCCGACGACCGCTTCCGTGGCCGAACAGTCCAGGACCGAGTACCGCGGCCGGCGCGCGGGCGTGGGGAACGCGTCGGAGGGCACGGCGGCGATCTCCGCGTCCAGCCCCGCGGCGCGCAGCGCCTCGCGCGCCAGCCCGAACCACGTCGTCTCGCCGCGGCCCGTCGCGTGATAGGTCCCCGACGGGGCCGCCCGCCCGAGCAGCTCCGCGATCACCGCGGCCAGGCTACCCGTCCAGGTCGGCGTGCCGCGCTGGTCGTCCACCACGCGCAGGCGTTCGCCCGCGCGGGCGCGCCGCAGGATCGTCGAAACGAAGTTGCGGCCGCCGGCGCCGTAGAGCCAGCTCGTCCGGACGATGATCCAATCGCCCGCCTCCTTCGCCGCCGCCTCGCCGGCGAGCTTGCTCCGGCCGTACGCGTTCAGCGGCGCCGCCGGGCTGTCGGGCCGGTACGGTCGCGACGCCTCGCCATCGAAGACGTAGTCCGTGCTGATGTAGGCCAGCCGCGCGCCGATGGCGCGGCACGCCCGGGCCACGTGCCGCGTCCCGTCGGCGTTCACCGCGAACGCGCGCGCCTCCTCCGCCTCGGCATCATCCACGCGGGTGTACGCGGCGCACTGCACGACCGCATCGGGCGCGAACGCCGTCACGGCCGCATCGACGGCCGCGGCATCCGTCACGTCGAGCGCGGTCCGCTCCGGCGCCTCGACCTCGTGGCCGCGCCGCTCGAGCTCGCGAACGACCGCCCGGCCCAGCATCCCACCGGCGCCGGTCACCAGCACTCTCACCGGCCGCGTTGCTCCCCGCCCGGGCCGCCGGGCGTATCGGGGGCCGCGGCCGCTCCCCGCCCCGCCTCCACTGCCGTGCCGTCGGTCCCCGACTTCGACTTCGCCGCCGCGCCCGTCCCACGGCGCGGCCGCGACGAGGAGTTCGCTGGCGCCGCGCCCGCCGTCGCGGCCGTGCGGGTACGCTTCGCCTCTGTCCCCGGGCCCGCGCCCGTCGCCTCCGCGACCGCGCCCTCCGGCGCCGGCGCCGCCGGCAATCGCCCGCCCCGGTACTTCGGCGCCTTCGGCGGCAGCACGTTCGACCGCAGGATGTACCAGAACGCCGCCACGCCGTCCTTCCAGCCGATCTTCTTCCCCTCGGCGTACGTGCGGCCGTTGTAGCTGATCGGCACTTCGTAGATGCGGGCGCCGGCCTGGGCGAGGCGCGCGGTCAGCTCGGGCTCGATCCCGAAGCGGTCCGCCCGGAGCGGGAGGCTCTTCATCAGGTCCGCGCGCACCATCTTGTAGCACGTCTCCATGTCCGTCAGGTTCAGGTCCGTGAACATGTTGGAGACGATCGTGAGCAGGCCGTTGCCGAGACGGTGCCAGAAGTAGAGGACGCGGCGCGTGCCGCCGAGGAAGCGGCTGCCGAACACGGCGTCGGCGCGGCCATCGGCGATCGGCTCGAGCAGCCGCGGCAGCTCGCGGGGGTCGTACTCGAGGTCCGCGTCCTGGATGACGATGACGTCGCCGGTCGCGCGCTCGATCCCCGTGCGCACGGCCGCGCCCTTCCCGCGGTTGCGCTCGTGGCGCGCGAGGACATCGATCGCGCCCTCGGCGGCCAGCCGCTCGAGGACGGGGCCGGTGCCGTCGGTCGAGGCGTCGTCGACGCACACGATCTCGATCGGGAGCGGCACCGCCCGCACGCGGGCGAGGGACCGCTCGACCGTGGCCGCTTCGTTGTAGACCGGCACGACCACGCTCAATTTCAGCTGCACATCGCCCTCCATCATGCGTCGTTCATCCCGTAGCGGTTCAGCTTGCGATAGAGCGTGGACGGATCGATCCCCAGGACCTCGGCCGCGCGAGCCTTGTTGCCGCCCTCGGCTTCGAGGACCCACAGGATGTAGGCGCGCTCGATCACCTCGAGCGTGGGGTTCGGCGGCGGCCGGTCGGCGACGAGCGGCTCGGGCTGCGGCTCGACCACGCGCGAAGGCAGCGCATCCCGCTCCAGCACCTCGCCGCCGCAGAGCACGGCGGCCCGCTCGAGCGCGTTCTCCAGCTCTCGCACGTTGCCGGGCCAGTCGTAGCGCTGGAGCGCGTCCAGCGCATCGCCCGCGACCCGCAGCGGCCGTTCGCCGCCGGACCGCTCGGCCAGCGCCTTCAGGAAGTGCTCGGTCAGCAGCGGGATGTCGTCGCGGCGCTCGCGCAGCGGCGGCAGGTGCAGCGTGATCACGTTCAGTCGGTAGTAGAGGTCGCTGCGGAACGTGCCACGGCGCATCTCCTGCTCGAGGTCCCGGTTCGTCGCGGCGATGATGCGGACGTCGATCGCGACGGGCTCCGTCGCGCCGACGGGCACGACTTCCCGCTCCTGGAGCGCGCGCAGCAGCTTGACCTGGAGCGACGGCGACATCTCGCCGACCTCGTCCAGGAAGAAGGTCCCGCCCTTCGCCGCGACGAGCAGCCCCTCCTTGTCCCGGACCGCGCCGGTGAAGCTGCCCTTCACGTGGCCGAACAGTTCGGACTCGAGCAGCGTCTCGGGGAGCGCGCCGCAGTTGATCGAGACGAAGGCGGCGCCGTCCCGGTCCGAGACGGCGTGGATGTAACGGGCGAGGATCTCCTTGCCGGTACCGCTCTCGCCGGTGATCAGCACCGTCGAGTCGGTCGGCGCGACCGTTTCCGCCAGCTTCAGCACTTCCATGAAGCGACGGTTGCGGCCCACGGGCCGGCCCACCTTCGATCGGTCCCGCCGGGAGATCTCCCGGCGGAGCGCGCGGTTCTCCCGCTTCAGCTCGCGCGTTTCCGCCGCACGACGACAGAGCGCGACCAGGTCGCCGTTCGCGAACGGCTTCTGAAGGTAGTAGAACGCGCCCTGGTTCACCGCCTGGACGGCCGACTGGAGCGACGCCTGCGCCGTCATCAGGATGACCGGCGTCTCGGGGTCGCGCTCCCGCACCGCGGTCAGCAGGTCGAGCCCGCTCACGCCGGGCATGCGGATGTCCGTCAATACCACGTCCGGCGACGCCTCTTGGAATCGGTCCAGCGCCTCGCGGCCGCTCTTCGCGACCGCCACTTCGAACCCCTCGCCGCGCAGCAGGATCTGCAGCGTGTCGAGGATCGACGTCTCGTCGTCGACCACCAGGACTTTCGGCATACGCTAATCGCTTCGCCCCGCGTACGCGGGCAGGTAGACCGTGAACCGGGCGCCGCGGCCGGGCCCACCATCCACGAAGATCGCGCCGTCGTGCGCCTCCACCGCACGATGGACCACCGACAATCCGAGCCCGGTCCCGCGCTCCCGCGTCGTGAAGAAGGGATCGAAGATCCGCGGAATGACCTCCGCCGCGATCCCCGGCCCGTTGTCGCTCACCACCAGCCGTACGCCCGGCGGCGACGGCAGCCCCGGCGGCGCATCCGCCGGCGCGACCCGGCCCAGCTCGACGCGCACCTCGCCACCCGCCCCGGCGTGCTGCACCGCGTTCAGCACCAGGTTGAAGATGGCGCGGTGCAGCAGGTCCTCGTCGCCTTCGACCCGCAGCTCCGCATCCGAACGCCCGAACTCGATGCGCACCCCGTCCGCGCCGTCCGGGTGCTGCTTCACCAGCCCGATCGCTTCCGCCGTCACGCCCGCCAGGTCGATGACCGCGCGCTCGTTGACCGTGACCCGGCTGAACTCGATGAACTCCGACAGCAGCCGGCTCAGCCGGTCCGACTCCGTGAGCACGAGCCGCTCGAGCACCACGCGATCGACCTCGGCCACCCGCTCCGCCGCGAGCTGCTCGACCGCGCTCCGGATCGATGCCAGCGGGTTCTTGATCTCGTGCGCCAGCGATGCCGCCAGCTCCGCGACCGCCTGGAGCCGCGCCGCCCTCCGGTGCAGCTCCTCCGCGCGCCGACCGTCCGTCACGTCCTGGATCACTGCCGTGACCCACGGCGCCGCCTCGCCCTCCCGCTCCAGCACCGTCGTCCGCACGCCGACCACCCGCTCCACCTCCCCGCCGCCCGGCCCCTCGACACGCTCCGTGATCCGCGTCTCGTACCACCGCACCGGCACCCGCGAAGACGCCGTCCGCGCGATCAGCTCGCCCAGGCCGGGCGCACGCCGGTCCAGCTCCTCGAGCGCCGGCCGCCGCGCCCCCTCGCCGACCTCCAGCCCCAGCAACGACTCGGCCGCACGGTTCAGGTACGCCAGCACCCCCGAGCCATCCACCATCACCACCCCGGTGTCGATCGCCTCCAGCACGTCGTCCGTGTCCAGCCGGAGCTGCCGCAGCTCCGACTCGACCTCCCCCAGCGCCGCACCCGCCTGCCGCAGCCGATCACCCAGGTACCCCGTCACCAGCGCCATCACCGCGAAGAGCCCGATCTGCACGAAGACCGTGCCCTGCGGGTCCCCCGCGTGACCCCACACCACATCCGCAAAGTAGACGATGCTCGCCAGCCCGCCCACCAGCACGCCGCCCGGCAACGGCAGCAGTAGCGCGCCCACCGCGATCACCACGATGTACAGCGGCGCGAAGTCGCTCTCGCTCCCGCCCGTCAGGTGCACGACCGCCGTGACCACCAGCGTGTCGAACACCACCTGCCCGTACAGGAAGTTGCTCCCGGGCTCCCGCCGCAGGACGTGCGTGTGCCACGCGCTCAGCAGCGTCACGCCGATCGCAAGCAGCAACACCAGCGTCGCCACCAGCGTGACCGCCGGGTCCGCGTTGCGCCACACCAGCAGCACACCCGCGAATATGCCCGCCGTCAATGTCAGCCGGCCCAGGTACAGCCAGCGCAACAGCCGCAGCGGGTGCATCATGGCGGTCCAACTCGCTCGTCTTCATCCGGGGAGCACGCCGGCCCGGCGGACCGGTCGACGGGGGGAACGCCCCAAGGTACTCGATGCGATTGCACCTTGCAAGGAGCCCGACTTGCAATTCACGATGGCCGGACGGCCGGACCCGGCGCGATCGTTGCAGCGTGGCGGGGCATCGTGCCGGGCGTGGCCGGGCGCGAAGCAACGCGGAGGCGCGGAGTGGACGTGGACCGGGCTCCGACCGGGCGGGCGATTCACATCGATCTGGCCGTCGGTCAGAGAGAGGACGGCGGGGAGTTCAGTCGGTGGCTGCGCGAGGCGTGCGCGGTGCGCGGGCTGACGTGCGAAGTGCTGCACGAGGAGGTGGTGAAGGAGGCGTGGTCGGCGGTGCGGGCGGGCCGGCTGCGGATCCGGACGCTGCTGGACCTGACGGCGCTGTGGTGGCACGACGAGGATCCGTACGTGCAGCTGTGCTACGCGGTGAAGGACGCGGGAGGGCGGGTGATCGATGATCCGGACGCGGCGATGATGGCCGATCACAAGGCGGTGGCGCATCATCGGCTGGAGCGGGCGGGGATCCCGGTGCCGCCCACGGTGGTGATACGGCGTTGGGAGCCGGACCGTGAGCTGACGCCGGCGGAGCGGGCGGTCGTGGGCGAGCGGGTGGTGATCAAGCCGGCGCGGGGGTGGGGGTGGAAGGGGGTGGTGCTCGGGTCGCGCGGGGACCTGTCGTCGGTGGCGCAGGCGCGCGACTACGACAGGGCGGACGACTACCTGATCCAGCGACAGGTGACGTGGGCGGCGCTGCGGGACGACGACGGGGAAACGCGGCCGGGGTGGTGGCGCGTGTACTACGTGTTCGGGGAGATCATCCCGTGCTGGTGGCACCCGGAGAACGGCTGGTACCGCCAGGTCAGCCTGCGCGAGCTATGGATGCACGACCTTCTTCCCGTGGCGCGGCTCGCGGCGGAGATCGCGCGGCTGACGCACATGGACTTCTTCTCGACCGAGATCTGCATGGCCGAGGAGCCGGCCGCCCGCGGCACGGCCTACCAGTCCGGGGGCCGGCCGTTCTACGTCATCGACTACGTCAACGACCAGTGCGACCTGCGCTGCCAGAGCGAGTGCGAGGCCTCGCCGCCCGACGACGTCGTCCACCACCTCGCCGAGCGCTTCGCCGACGTCGCGTGGCGATACCGTCACGGGCTGCCGCTCGGCCGACACCGGTCGCTCTGGTTGCGGCGCGCGCCCGACGGGGATCCGACGGTGTAGGCGGCGGCGGGGGGCGCGCGCCGGGGGCGGCGGCTGGCGCCGCCGGGAGCGGGCCGTTGGCCCGGGAGCGCCCCTTCGGGGCGGGAGCGGCCGCTGGCGCGGCCGGGGCGGGGCCTGCGGCCCCGGGGGCGGGCGCTGCGCGCCCGGGGGCGCTGCGCGCCCGGGGGCGCGGCGCTTTGCGCCGCGGGGGCGGCGGCTGCACTGCGTGCAGCGCCGGGGTGGCAGCCCCAAGATCTGGACCTGTCCCCGCCGTCCCGGCGCGCCCGATGCGCGCCGCCCCCGGCCGGCGCCGCAGGCGCCGCCGCCCCCGCCGGCGTCAGCCGGCGCCCCCGACCGCGAAGCGGACGTCCCGGCGCGAAGCGCCGCTCCCGGGGCCGCAGGCCCCGCCCCCCGGCGGCGCAAGCCGCCGGCTCCCCGCGCCCCGACGAGCGCGAGACCGGCAGTCCTGCGGTACCGCCGGTGCACACGTGGCCGGCGGCCAAAGCGGCGCGGCTCCCGGCGCGCGCGGCGCGCGCGCCGCTTCCAACCATTGTCCCGCCCGGGTCGCACTGCCACTCTGCAATTCAACCGTGCGCCCCGGAGGCACCGCATGGCCGGATTCGATCACGAACGGCTCGAAGTGTACCACCTGGCGATGCGATTCGCGGATGCCGCGGAGCGAATCGCCGCTACGATCCTGCCCGAGCGCCGGCCCCTCGCCGATCAGCTCACCCGCGCGGCGGCCTCGATCCCGCTGAACATCGCAGAGGGCGCCGCGGAGAGCCGCAGAGCGGAGAAGGCCCGGTTCTATCGCATCGCGAGGCGCTCCGCCGCCGAGTGCGCCGCGATCATCGAACTCATCGCCGTAACGCCGTCCACCCGGAGACCAGGCCGCCCTCAATCCGCCTCGCTCGACCAGGCGGAGCACCTCCTCGTCCGGATCTCGGCCATCCTCGCCGCCCTGATCCGCACATTCTCCCGCCCCGCCTGAACACTCCGGCACACGCGCCCCCCGGCCGGCGCCGCAGGCGCCGCCGCCCCCGCCGGCGAAGCCGGCGCCCCCGGCCGCGAAGCGGCCGTCCCGGCGCGAAGCGCCGCCCCCCGCGCCGCAGGCGCGGCTCCCGGGCCGAAGGCCCGCTCCCGGCCCGCAGGGCCGCCCCCGCTGGCGCCCCTTCCATCACCGATCCCCGCATCCCCTGCCGATCGCCCTCGACCGCCAAATTCCCCGCCGAGACCGCGCCAGCGCCTTCAGAACCCGCGGTCCCCCTGGAGCAGGCCGCCGAGGATCTCGCCGCCGAGGCCGGCGACGCCCTTCTTCTCGCCGACCTGCCGGAACCGCGCGGCGGCCATGACGCGGTCGGCCAGGCGGGAGAACGGCAGGCTCTGGAGGAAGACCGGGCCGGGCCCGGTCAGCGTGGCCAGGAACAGCCCTTCGCCGCCGAAGAGCGCGTTCTTGAAGCCGCCGATGAACTGGATGTCGTACGTGACGGTCGGCGGGAACGCGACGATGCACCCCGTGTCGACGCGGATCGACTCGCCCCGGGCGAGGTCGCGGCGGATGACGGTGCCGCCGGCGTGGACGAACGCCATGCCGTCGCCTTGGAGGCGCTGGAGGATGAACCCTTCGCCGCCGAACAGGCCGGCGCCGATCCGCCTCGTGAACGCGACCTCGATGTCGACGCCCTGCGCGGCGCAGAGGAACGAGTCCTTCTGGCAGATGAACGTCCCGCCGATCTGCCCGAGGTCGAGCGGGATGATCTTCCCCGGGTACGGCGCGCCGAATGCGACGTAGCTCTTTCCGGCGCCGGTGTGCAGGAAGGTGGTGATGAAGAAGCTCTCGCCGGTGAGCATCCGCTTGACGCCCTGGAAGACGCCGCCGCCGGTCGAAGTCTGGAGCTGGATGCCGGGCCCCATGTACATCATCGCGCCCGCCTCGGCGCGAACGCCTTCGCCGGCGTCGAGCTCGATCTCGACGAGCTGCATGTCGTCGCCGTGGATGGTGTAGTCGATCACGTCGGCCACTCTCGCCTCCGTTGCTGGGTATGGATGCGGCCCGGGCGACCTCGGCCGCTCTCGGGGGTAACACTCGGGTCGTACGACAGGGTCGGGCGGCGGGGGCCGGGAGGTGACGTTCGGCCGCCGATCCGACGGTGGGCGCGGGGGTCGCTTCCGGCGCGCCGCGCCCGGGGTATGGGTACACCCCGTGCCGTCGCCGCGTCAAGGATCGCGTGCGGCGGCGATCGTCGGCGGATCGAGCCGCGGCGTCCGGGCCGGTCCGGCCGGCGGCGGCCGGCCGCGCGTCCGGTCGCGCCGGACTTGCGGAAGCCGCGCGGGCGGGCGAATCTCCACGCCGCGGTCGGTCCGGGACCCGGATCAACGGGATGACGAGGCGGGAAGCGACATGAGGACGGACCCAGAGGAGCTGAGCGTGATGCGGTTCGCCCGGTACATCGGGCGGGCGCTGCTGCTGCGTTGTCCGCACTGCGGCCGGGGGACGCTGTTCGCGTCGTGGCTGCGGATGCGGCGTTCGTGCGGGCGGTGCGGGCTGCGGTACGACCGTGGCGAGGCGGACAACTTCATCGGCGGTTACCTGGTCAACCTGATCGCGGCGGAGCTGATCATCGTGGTCTGCGGGCTGGTGGTGATGCTGGCGACGTGGCCGGATGTGCCGTGGGACGCGCTGATGTACGGCCTGGCGGCGATAATGGTGCCGGTCCCGTTCGCGACCTACCCGTACGCGAAGGCCCTCTGGCTGGCGATCGACCTGCACTTCCAGCCCGCGACGCCGGCGGATTTCGTGGCGGGGTGCGAATCGCCGTGAGCGGCGTCGAGACGGCGGGGCCGACGCTGGACGCGCTGCTCCGATCGCTGCCGGCGCGGCCGGACGCCCGCGGGCTGGTCGAGCGATTCGTGCCGCCGCCGCGGTTCGCGGGGAAGCGGTTCGAGAGCTACCGGCCGGACCCGAGATATCCGTCGCAGGCGGTGGCGCTGGCGCGGCTGCGTGCGGCGGCGGAGGCGTTGCACGACCGGGGCCTGGCGCGCCTGGCGCGCCGGACGCGGGAACGGCTGGGCCGCCCGCGGCGCGGCCGCGGCATCTACCTGGACGGCGGCTTCGGCGTCGGCAAGACGCACCTCCTCGCGGCGCTGTGGAACGCGGCGCCGGGACCGAAGGCGTATCTGTCGTTCGACGAGCTCGTCTACACGATCGGGCTGGTCGGCGTCGGCCGGGCGCGCGAAGCGTTCCGCGGGCTGCGGCTGGTCGCGATCGACGAGTGGGAGCTGGACGACCCGGGCAACCTGAAGCTGGCCGTCGCGTTCCTGCGCGGCGCGCTCGCGGACGGGATCCAGGTGGCGGCCACGTCGAACGCGGTGCCGTACGCCCTCGGCCGGGGCGGTTTCTCACAAAAAGATTTCGCCGCGGAGATCGACGAACTGGCGGCCGCGTTCGAGGTCGTCCGGGTCGAAGGCGAGGACTACCGGCACCGGGCGTTTGCGGCGGACCCCGGCCACGGGTACTTCGTCGGCCGGCTCGAGCTGGCCGCCGCCGCCGAACGCGCGGGGCCGGGCGCGCTCCACGTCGCCTTCCCGGCGCTGCTCGGCGGGCTCGGCCGCGTCCACCCGATCCGCTACGCCGCGCTGGTCGAACGTCTGGACGCGTTGCTGGTCGAGGACGTCACGCCGATCGATTCGCTCCCCCAGGCGCTGCGATGGGTGCATTTCGTGGACAAGCTGTACGACGCCGCCGTCCCGTTCGCCGCGAGCGGCGGGCTTTCCCTCGGCGAGCTCTTCCCCGCGTCGTTCCTCGACGGACCCTACGCCAAGAAGTTCTCCCGCTGCCTGTCGCGACTCGAGGAGCTGCTCGGGCAGGGCATCCGCCCGGCGGAGACCCGCGAATCCGCGTGACTCATCAGGAGCGGCTCGACCTCGAGCGCGGCGGCAGCGGCATAGCCTTCGCACGCGACGGGGCGTAGCGCGAGGGACGACGGGCGCGGGCGCACGGGCCGCGTGCAAGCGGTCGCCGGCGCGCCGAGGGTGGACGCCGCAGGGGGATGCCGGTCGGGCGGCCCCGCGATCCCGCCATGGCCGGGGCGCGGCCGTCGCAAGGAGCGCGCGGCACGTCCCGAACGCGAGAGCTTCGCCCTTCTGCTTCCACACGGACGGCGGGCGCGATGGACATCCGGGTCTGGGTCGGCTTCAACGCGTTCGTGCTGGCGATGCTGGCCCTCGATCTGGGCGTGTTCCATCGGAAGGCGCACGTCGTCTCGGTCCGGGAAGCCGCGGTCTGGAGCACCGTGTGGGTGACGCTGTCGCTGACGTTCAATTACGGCATCTATCGCTTCCTCGGGCAGCGGGCCGGCCTCGAGTTCCTGACCGGCTATCTGATCGAGAAGGCGCTCAGCGTCGACAACATCTTCGTCTTCGTCCTGATCTTCAGCTACTTCGCGGTCCCGGCGAAGTACCAGCACCGGGTGCTGTTCTGGGGGATCCTCGGCGCACTGCTCATGCGCGGCGCGATGATCGGCGCGGGCGCGCTCCTGATCGCGCGGTTCGACTGGATCCTGTACATCTTCGGCGCGTTCCTCGTCTTCACGGGGATCCGCATGGCGCGGGAGGGAGAGGAGCGGATCGAGCCGGAGGCGAATCCCGCGCTCCGCCTCGTCCGGCGGTACCTGCCCGTCGCCCGGGGCTACCACGGGCAACACTTCTTCGTGCGGGTCGAGGAAGCGGGCGGCCGCGTCCGTACGTACGCGACGCCGCTCTTCGTGGTGCTGGTGCTGGTCGAGACGACGGACCTGATCTTCGCGGTCGACTCGATCCCCGCGATCTTCGCCATCACCCAGGATCCTTTCCTGGTCTACACCTCCAACATCCTCGCCGTGCTGGGGCTGCGCGCCCTCTACTTCCTGCTCGCCGGGATCATCCACAAGTTCCACTACCTCCAGCTCGGCCTCAGCGTCGTGCTCGTCTTCATCGGCGCGAAGATGCTGCTGGAGGACGTGGTCCACGTCCCGACCGCGGCCTCGCTCGGGGTGGTGGCCGGCGTGCTCGCGATCGCCGTGGGCGCGTCGCTGCTGTTCCCGAAGCGGGCGGAGAAGGAGGCGCCGCTACGCCGGGACCCGCTGCATCCGGAGGCGCCGCCGGGGCCGAAGACCGATCGGCGGGAGGACGCCTCCGGGCGGCGCGGAGGGTGACCGATCGGTTCCCCGGCGGGACCGCGGGCCGGCCCGGCGACGCCTAGGCGCCGACGGGCCGCTTCCCCGCCAGCGCCTTCACGACCTCGAACTCCCGCTCGGTGACGGGCTGGATGGAGAGCCGGCTCTTCGTGGTGACGAGCATTTTCTCGAGGCCGGGCGTTTCCTTGAGCGTGGCCAGCGGCACGATCTCGTCGAACTTCTCGACGAACTCGATGTCGACCATGAACCAGCGCGGATCCTCGTCGCTCGCCTTGGGGTCGAAGTACTTGCTGTTCGGGTCGCGCGCGGTGGGGTCCGGGTACGCCTCGCGGACGACGCGGGCGAGCCCGACCACGCCGACGCGGTCGGTGCTGCTGTGGTAGAAGAGGACCTCGTCGCCGACGCGCATCTCGTCGCGCATCAGGTTCCGCGCCTGGTAGTTGCGGATGCCGTCCCAGTGGGTGCGGCCGTCGCGCGCGAGATCGTCGATCGAGTACGTGCCGGGCTCGGACTTCATCAACCAGTATCGCTTTGCCATCGTTCGCGTCTTCGCTGACGGGTTCAGTGCTCGTTCGCTTCCTCGATGGTCACCTTCTCCATGACGACGTCGCGGGTCGGGCGGTCGCCGGGGCCGGTCTCGACGCCGCCGATCTTGCGGACCACGTCCATCCCCTCGACGACGCGGCCGAAGACGGCGTGCCGGCCATCGAGCCACGGCGTCGGCGCGAGCGTGATGAAGAACTGCGAGCCGCCCGTGTTCGGACCGGCGTTCGCCATGGAGAGGATGCCCGCGTCGTCGTGGCGCAGGCCCGGGCCGAACTCGTCCGGGATCGTGTAGCCGGGCCCGCCGCGGCCGGTGCCCGTCGGGTCGCCGCCCTGGATCATGAAGCCGTCGATGACGCGGTGGAAGATCACGCCGTCGTAGAACCCCTTCTCGGTCAGCTCGATGAAGTTCTTCGTGGTCCGGGGCGCCCGGTCCTCGAAGAGCTCGATGCGGAAGTCGCCCTCGGTGGTCTGGAAGTGCGCAATGCGGTTAGGCATGTCGTCTCCGGTACGCAGGGATCGCAGCGGTTCGGTTTCGGCAATGATAGCGGCGCCCGGCCAGGAAAGCTACTTCGGTTCACGCCGAGACGCGGGGTCGGCGGCGAGCCGTGGGGCGGCGCCACCGGTGGAGCCGGGCGCATCGGCGCCGGCGGTCCCGTGGGTCAGACGGCGTCGCCGACGCGCACGACGACGCGAACGCCGGCCGGGTCGAGGGTGCGCCAGCCCCGGGGATCGGGCTGCGGTCCGGCGCCCGCCGCCCGTGCGTGGTCGAGCAGGCGATCGCTCGCGTCGAGGTCCGGCAGGACGACTTCGTACTCGGTCATCCCGGCGGCGTCCTCGGGCGTGGGCGGCACGCCCAATCCGGCCCACACGTTGAGGCCGACGTGGTGGTGGTACCGGCCGGCGGAGAGGAACCGCGCGCCCGGGTAGCTGTCGTTGACCACGTCGAAGCCGAGGGCGCCGTGGTAGAACGCCTCGGCGGCGTCGAGGTCCGGGACGTGGAGGTGGACGTGGCCGAGGACGGTTCCTTCGGGGAGGCCGGTCCAGGCCGGGGCCTCCGGTTCGAGCTCGGCGAGGAGGCCGCGCAGGTCGAGCGGCGTCGTGGTCATCGCGACCGCGCCGTCGGTCCAGCGCCAGCGATCGCGCGGCCGGTCCGCGTAGATCTCGATGCCGTTGCCGTCCGGATCGGAGAGGTAGAGCGCTTCGCTGACGTCGTGGTCCGACGCGCCGGCCATCGGCCATCGGCACTCGTGGAGGTGCCGGAGCACGGCCGCGAGGTCGCGGCGCGTGGGGACGAGCAGCGCGAAGTGGTAGAGGCCGGCCGTGTGGCGCGGGCGCGGGCGCGCGCCGGCCCGCTCCTCGAGCGTCAGCAGCGCGGGCGCCCGGCCGGTGGCGGAGAGCGTCGCGCGCCCGCCCTCCGAGGCGAGCGGCCGGAGGCCGATCACGTCGCGGTAGAACGCGAGGGAGCGGGCGGCATCGGCGACGCGAAGGGTCAGGCCGCCGAGCCGCGTGGCATCGGGGAGGCGGAAGTCGTGCATGTCGGGCGCCCCGGTCGATGGAAGCTCCCGGGGAATGTACGGGGGAGACGGCGACGCGCAACGGCCCGCGCGGCTCAACGGACCGGGGGCCGCCGCGCGACCGGCGGCCGCACGCGGACGACCACACGTGACCGGAGCCCGCGGATTGCCTATCTTTGCTCCGGCAGCCACGGTCTCGCGTCCATGCGGCGGCCCGCACGTCGCCTCCGCACAGGCGCCGCGTCGAACGGACCGGCGCGCGCCTGTGGGGTATCAGATGTCGGCGGCGCCGGCGCTCGCGCGGGCCGCCGGCCGGGCCGGCGCGCCGACACGCTCGCCCGGCGAACGGTTCTTGCGAGGTCGTGTCCACGCCAGACAGAAACGACCGTGAGCCGCCGCGGGCAGCGTTGCGACAGACGGTCCACCGAGAACAGGAGCGATGAATGGCGAAGCAGGGGAAGATCGAGATGGAAGGCGTGGTCACGGAAGTGCTTCCGGACCGCAACTACCGCGTCCGCCTGGAGAACGGCCACGAGGTGCTGGCCTACGCGGCGGGCAAGATGGCCAAGTTCAAGATCAAGGTGCTTCAGGGCGACCGGGTCGCGCTGGAGCTCTCGCCGTACGACCTGACCCGGGGTCGGATCACTTACCGGTACAAGTAAGGGCGGCGCGCCTGCGGCGCGCCGGGAGCGCCCCTGCGGGGCGGGAGCCGACGGCTTGCGCCGTCGGGGAGCGGGGCCCGGGTGGGCCCCGGGGGCGGCCTGCGGCCGGGGCGGCGCTTCGCGCCGAGGGCGCCGGCCTGTCGGCCGGCGGGAGCGGCGGCGCCTGCGGCGCCGGCCGGGGCGGGCCCTGCGGGCCCGGGAGCCGGCGGCCTGGCGGCCGGCCGGGGGGCGCGGCCTTCGGCCGCGGGGCGGACCCGGCCGGCTCAGGCGCTCAGACTCGCGAACAGGCGGTCGACGGCGCGGGCGTAGCGATCCCGGAAAGCGTCCGCCGTGCCGGCGACCGCGCCGGCCATGTAGAGCGCGATCAGGCCGTGCATCTGCGCCCACACCTCGATCGCGACCTGTGAAGCATCGCCGTCGCGCACGAGACCGGCACGCATGCAGTCGTCGATCCGGTCGCGCAGGAAGGCGTAGGTCCTGACCCGGACCGTGCCGACCGCGTTCCGCTCGAGGGGCGTGCGCGGCTGGGAAAGGAAGAAGGTCCGGTACAGCTCCGGGTGGTCCAACGCGAAGTCCAGATACGCCGAACCCGCGTAGGCCAGTCGATGCCCGGGTCGCTCGTGCTCCAGCACCCGGTCGAGGTACGCCTGGAACGTCCGCGCGTCCTCGGCGCGAAGCTCCCGCAACAGCGCATCCTTGTTCCTGAAGTGGCGGTACAGCGCCGTCGCCGTCACGCCCACCCGGCCGGCGATGGTGCGCATGGTGAGCCGTTCCGCGCCGTGCTCGCGCTCGATGTCGCGTGCCGCGTCCAGGATCCGCCGTCGCGTGTCGCTCATGCGTTAACCGTAGTAAACCGCCGTGGGGAGGAAGTCAAGGGCGCGAGGGCGCCGGCGCGTTCGCGCCGGCGCCCTCGCGGGAGCGGCGGCCTTGCGGCCGCCGGGGGCGGGCCTTCGGCCCGGGGGCCGCGCCTGCGGCGCGGGGAGCGGCGCGGTGCGCCGGGGCGGCCGCGGTGCGGCCGGGGGCGCCCCTGCGGGGCGGGGGCGGCGGCGCCGTAGGCGCCGGCCGGGGGGCGGCGCGCGCAGCGCGCCGGGGGGTGGTGGTGCGGGGGTGCTCGGCGGTGGGGGATGGGTCTATGGAAGCGGAAGGGCCGGCCGCGGCGTGTGTTGCCGCGGCCGGCCCTTCGGTCTGGCGCCGATGGCGTGGTCAGCGATCGGCGGCGATGCGGCCTTCGACGGCCTGGAGCTCGGCGAGGATGCGGTCGAGCTCGGCGCGCAGCTCGTCGTAGCGGATGAAGGCGTCGCGGCCGAGCTTCTGGTCGGCGTCGGTGATCATGCCGTAGAGGTACTCGAGCTGGTCGATCAGCATCGGCTGCATGTAGCGGCCGTCGGCGGTCTCGAGGGCTGCGCGGAGCGCGTCGAGCCGTCGTGCGGCGTCGGACGCGGATCGGCCGGCGGCTTCGAGGCGTTCGCGGGCGTTGCGGACGCGGTCGAGGGCGAGGTTGGCCTCGCTGATGGCGTCGCGGACGCGGAATGCGTGTTCGAGCTGCTCGGCGAGGTCGCCGCGGGTGACGCCGTCGTCGACGACGCGGGGGTCCATCCGCACTTCGAGGGTGCGGGTCTGGGTCCAGTCGCCGACGGTGAGGCGGACCTGGTAGGTGCCGGGGAGGACCATGGGTCCGTTGCGCCCGCTGCGGCGGGCGTTCGGGTGCCATGGGCCGGGGTGGCTCAGGTCCCAGGTGAAGCGGTGCATCCCCTTCCCCGTGGGGAGGCGGGGGGTGCCGACGGTCTCGAGCGCCCAGTCGTGCATGGTGCCCTTGAGGACGGTCTGCTCGCCGGGCGCCTCGCTGGAGAAACCGCGGACGAGGTCGCCGTCGGCGTCGAGGATCTCGAGCGTGACGGGGCCGACATCGTCGCTGGCGAGGTAGTAGTCGATCATGGCGCCGGGCTCGGGATACTCGGGATCGGCGGGCCCGCCCCCGCGGGCGCGGTAGCGCAGCCGGTACGCGGCGCGGGGCTGGAAGAGGTACGCGCGCGCGCCGGCGACCTCGTCGGAGAGCTGGTGCAGCGGCGTGACGTTGTCGAGGATCCAGAAGCCGCGGCCCATGGTCGAGACGACGAGGTCCTTGCGATAGACCTCGATGTCGGTGACGGGCGTGACCGGCAGGTTCTGCTGGAACGGCTGCCAGCTCGCGCCGTCGTCGAAGGAGATGAAGATCCCGAACTCGGTGCCGGCGTAGAGGAGCCCTTCGCGATCGGGGTCCTCGCGGACGACGCGGGTCGGGTAGTCCGCGGGGATCCCGTTCTCGCCGTCGGTCAGTCGCGTCCAGGTGCGGCCGTAGTCGGTCGTGCGGTAGATGTACGGCGCCCAGTCGTCGGCGACGAGGTAGCGGTAGACGGCGACGTACGCCTTGGCCGGGTCGTGCGGCGAGGGCTCGATGTTCTGGACGCGTCCGCCGGGCGGGAGGTCCTTCGGCGTGACGTTCTGCCAGGACTCGCCGCCGTCGCGGGTGACGTGGACGAGGCCGTCGTTGGAGCCGACCCAGATCAGCCCCTCCACGAGCGGCGATTCCTCGACCGCGTAGATCGTGCTGTAGAACTCCTCGCCCGTGACGTCGCGCGTGATCGGCGAGCCGGAGATGACGTGGCCGCGCGGATCGTTCGCGGTCAGGTCGGGCGAGATCGTCTCCCAGGTCACGCCCTCGTCCGTCGTCCGGTGCAGGTACTGCGACGCGTGGTAGACCACGTTCGAGTCGTGCGGCGAGACCTCGATCGGGCTGACCCGCTGGAAGCGGTACTTCAGGTCCTTCGGGTTGTGGCCGTACATAAACTGCGCGCCGACGTAGTACTGCTTCTCCTGGCCGGTGCGCAGGCTGAGCCGGGTGAAGCGGCCCTTGCAGTTGGCGTAGACGATGTCCGGGTCGCCGGGCCTGGGGACGGCGGGGCCGGTCTCGCACCCGCCGACGGCGCGGCCGATGGCCGGGACCTCGCTCGACCACAGCGGCGTGGGCAGGCTCGGCACCGCGATCGCCGTGCCGTTGTCCTGCTGGCCGGCGTAGACCCAGTACGGGAAGCGGTCGTCGATGTCGATCTGGTACAGCTCGGCGGTCGGCTGGTTGTCCTGCGTCGACCAGGTCCGGCCGCCGTTCAGCGAGACGTTCGCGCCGCCGTCGTTCGACTGGATCAGGATGTCGGGGTCATCCGGGTTGATCCAGAGGTCGTGGTTGTCGCCGTGGGGCGTGCGACGGCGCTCGAAGGTGCGGCCGCCGTCTTCGGAGACCCACCACGCGGTCGCAGCGACGAAGACCTTGTCGGGGTTCGTCGGATCGGCCGTGACGTTGAGATAGTAGAACGGGCGATCGAGGAGCCCGGCTTCGGTGGTGTTGACGGCCGTCCACGTCTCGCCGCGGTCGTCGGAGCGGTAAAGCCCGCCCTCGGGCGGGAGCGCTTCGACGAGGGCGTAGACGACGTCGGGGTCGGCCGCCGAGACGGCGAGGTCGATCTTGCCGACGACGCCGTCGGGGAGGCCGCCGCCGAGCTTCGTCCAGGTGTCGCCGCCGTCCGTGCTCTTGAAGACGCCGCCCTCGCGGGCGCCGCTGATGATCGTCCACGGCTTGCGCTCGGCGCGCCACATCGTCGCGTAGACGGTGTTGGGGTCGTCGGGCGCAAACTCGATGTCGACGGCGCCGGTGCTGTCGCTGACGAAGAGGACCTTCTCCCAGCTCGCGCCGCCGTCGGTCGAGCGGAATACGCCGCGCTCCGGGTTGGGGCCGAACGCGTGCCCGATCGCGGCGACGAAGACGATGTCCGGGTTCGTCGGGTGCGCCTCGACGGCGCCGATCTGGCCGACGTCGCGGAGCCCGACGTGCGTCCAGGTTTCCCCGGCGTCGGTGGACTTGTAGACGCCCTTCCCCGCGATGATGTTGCTGCGCAACCCGTCGGAACCGGTGCCGACGTAGATGATGTCGGGGTCGGAGTCGGCGACCTCGATCGCGCCGATCGAGCCGGTCGCAAAATAGCCGTCCGAGATGTTGCGCCAGTTCGCGCCGTAGTCGTCGGACTTCCAGACGCCGCCGCCGGTGGCGCCGAAGTAGAAGACGTTCGGCTGCTGCCGCACGCCTTCGACGGCGGTCACGCGCCCGCCGCGGCTGGGGCCGATCCAGCGGTACTCCAGCCCGGAGAAGAGCGCAGGATCGAAGGCGACGGCGGACTTGGGCGCGGGCTGCTGGGCCCCGATGGACGACGGCGAACACGCCGAGCCGGACAGGCCGACCGCCAGGACCGCGGCCGCGATGCGCCGCCGGCGGCCCGGTACGAAGGAGAGCGCAGGGATCATGGTGCGACCTCTCGCGAAGGTTTGGGGGAGAACGCCTGAAATTGGGGCGAGGTGCGGCGGCCGGCAACCTCTGGATGCGCCGGGCGCCGCGACGCGCGCATTGACGAGCGGTCCACGGCGTTGAGTATTGCCGGCAGCGATCGAATGTTTCCCGACGCGGAGATTCCCTTGATTCCGTTGCTCGACGTGGTGGTCGCCGGCGAGTACAACGCGTTCTACGTCGCCGGCTTCGCGATGGCCTTCGCGCTGGCCGCACGGGAGCTGAACCGGAGCGGCGCACCCGCGGCCGCGGCGCTCGCGCTCCTGGCCGCGGCGGGGATCGGCGGCATCATCGGATCCCGGCTGCTGTTCTTCGATCTCGCGCCGCACGGGCCCGGCGAGAAGACGGTCCTCGGCGGCCTGGTCGGCGGGACGCTCGCGTTCCTCGCCGCGCGCACGCTGCTCCGGGTCGAGCGCGCATCGACCGACGCGCTCGCCGTCGCGCTCCCGATCGGCATGGCGGTCGGCCGTATCGGCTGTTTCCTCGCCGGCTGCTGCTTCGGCCGGCCGACCGGCGCGGCGTGGGGCGTGCGTTACGGCCCCGGCACCGAGCCGTTCGCCGCGCAGCTCGCGGCCGGGCTGATCGGGCCCGCAGCCACGGCGACGGTCGCCGTTCACCCGGTGCAGCTGTACGAGGCCGGGCTCGACGTCCTGCTCGCGCTCGCGCTGTGGCGCTGCCGCGGCCGGTTCCGGCGCCGCGGCAGCGCGTTCCTCGCCTTTCTCGCCGGATACGCGGTCCTCCGCGTCGGAGTCGAGGCGTTCCGCTTCGGGGGTGCGGACGTGTCGGCCTCGCGCTCCCGGCCGGGGCCGCCGCGACGGCCGCCACGGCCTCGGCGATGCGTCGCGGTCGCCGCCTCGCGCCGCTCGGCGCGACGCCGGCGCTCGCCCTGGTGCTGCTCCAGGCGCCGCAGGATTCGATGCTGCCGGACACGACCGGCCGTGCGCGCTACTGGTCCGTGGGCGGCGGCGGCATGGCCGGTACCTACGCGGAGACGTGTGGCGGCGATCGACGCTACGCCGTCGGCGCCGCGTCGCTCGGCTACACGGAGCGGCTGAACCGCGACGAGCGCCTGTCGCTTCGCGGCCAGATCTTTCTCGGCCGGGACTGGCAGATCGACGGGT
>DASVDG010000073.1:0-15545 GCA_036381255.1 Longimicrobiales bacterium
GAGCAGGTTCATGAGACCTCCTTTGAGTTTCCGATGTGTGAACCACTCGCCGGTCCTCATGCGCCGGCGTGCCGCCCCGGGCCGTCACATGTTTCCCGGGCCGGTCGCCTCATGGTGCATGATTCTTGCCACCGCGACACCCTGCCAACCCGAGCGCGGCGGGTGGCGTCTCTCGAGCGCAAAGGCCGGACCTTCCGGAGCTGGAAGGCCGGCCATTGCTTTGTGGTACGGGGGTGAGGGGGGATCAGGTGTCGGGCGTCGCGGGGTCGGCGCGGGGGGCACCGAGGACGAGGCAGGCGTTGATGCCGCCGAAGCCGAAGGAATTGGAGAGGGCGACGGTGGGCGTGTAGTCGCGGCCGTGGTTGGGGACGTAGTCGAGGTCGCAGGCGTCGTCGCCGTGTTCGAAGTTGAGGGTGGGCGGGATCCAGCCGCGCTGGAACGCGAGGCAGGCGATGGCGGCCTCGATGGCGCCGGAGGCGCCGAGGGCGTGGGCGTGGTAGGGTTTGGTGCCGCTGATGGGGATGTCGTAGACGCGGTCGCCGAAGAGGTGTTTGAGGGCCTGGCTCTCGGTGGCGTCGTTGAGCGGAGTAGAGGAGCCGTGGGGGCTGATGAAGTCGACGTGGTGGGGCTCGACGCCGGCGATACGGAGCGCGGTGCGCATGGCGCGGAGCGCCTGGGCGCCGTCGGGGCGTGGCGCGGTCATGTGGTGGGCGTCGTTGGTGGTGGCGTACCCGAGGATTTCCGCGTAGATGCGGGCCTTTCGAGCGCGGGCGCGGTCGAGGCGTTCGAGGACGAGGACGCAGGCGCCTTCGCCCATGATGAAGCCGTCGCGGGCGCGGTCGAAGGGGCGGCAGGCGCGTTCGGGGTCGTGGTTGCGGGTGCTCATGGCGCGGATGATGGCGAAGGCGCCGAAGGAGAGGGGGGCGAGGGGGGCTTCGACGCCGCCGGCGATGGCGACGTCGGCGGTTCCGTCGCGGATGAGTCGCCACGCCTCGCCGATGGCGATGGTACCGGAGGCGCAGGACATGGCGTTGGTGGCGTTGGGGCCGGTGAAGCCGAACTCGATGGCGACGGAGCAGCTGGCGGCGCCGCCGAAGGTGGTGAGCGCGACGCGGGGGTCGACGGCGCGGATGCCGCCGGTGATGAAGTTGACGACCTGTTCTTCGGCGTAGGCGACGCCGCCGAGGGCGGAGCCCATCTGGACGGCGACGCGGTCGGGGTCGAGGCGGGAGGTGTCGAGGGCGGCGTCGTCGATGGCCATGCGGGTGGCGGCGATGGCGAACCGGGAGTATCGGTCGAGGCGTCGCGAGGTCTTCGGGTCGATGTAGCGTTCGGGTTCGAAGTCGTCGACCTCGGCGCCGATGTGGGAGCGCCAGGCGCTTGTGTCGAAGCGGGTGATACGGCGGATCGGCGAGCGTTCGCGGCGGAGGCCGTCCCAGAGGCGGTCGATGCCGGTTCCCACGGCGGTGATGGGGCCGAGGCCGGTGATGGCGACGCGGTGGTGGATCGGATCAGTCATGATGCGTATCCGGATCGAGGGGAGCGAGATCGTGGTCGTGTGCCGCGCCGGCCGGCGCGGGACGCGATGCGACGCGCGGGTCGTGGTCGGGGCCGCGGGTCGCGCGTGGCACGGGGGCCGTGCGCTCCGCGGCCGCGGCGACGCCGGCGAGGGTCCGGCGGGCGATGGCGCTGACGAAGTGTGGGCCGATGACGCGGCGCCAGGCGAAGCCGCCGATGAGCGGCCAGGGCGGGCCGTCCCAGGCGTGGGTGATCACGACGCGGGTCGTGTCGTCGGCGCGCGGCTCGAACGCCCACTTGACGACCATGCCGCGGGTGATCCCGTCGACGTGGCGGTAATAGATGGCGGGTTCGTCGGGGTCGGCGCGCATCTCGGAGACCCACCAGGTGGGGTAGCGGAGCGGCCCGACGAAGTCGCGCCAGGCGGCCATCTCGACGCGGCCGACGCCGAACGATCGCTTCTCATGGAACCGGACCCAGCGGTAGTGGGGGAGGATCACGGGCCAGCGCTCGACGTCGGCGGCGACACGGAAGCACGTGGCGGCGGGTGCGTTCATCACGTGGACATCGATCGTGGTCATGCGGTCGGCTCCTGTCGGTTGGAGGCGCGGAGGAGATCCAGGACGACGTCGGGCGCGGCGAGGGTGCGCGGCGGGCGCAGGTCGCCGGTCGCGGCGATGATGGCCGCGGCGGCGCGGGGCGCGCGGTCGAGGCGCCGGATCGCGGCATCGGCGAGGGCGGGCCGGGCGGTGACGAACTCGATCAGGCGCTGGAGCGTGCGCGGGCCGCGGAGCAGTCGTGCGTGGCGGCGGGCGTAGCGGCGCAGCCGGCGGGCGGAGAGGTCGCCGGCGCGGAGCGCGGCGTCGGCTTCTTCGGCGAGGATCTCGGCGCCGGCGAGCGCCTGGTGGATCCCCTGGCCGGTGAACGGGTCGTAGTAGCCGGCGGCGTCGCCGACGAGCGCGGCGCCGTCGCCGATGACGCCGCGGGTCGGCCGGTCGAAGGGGCCGGAGGCGAGGAGTCGCGGCGCGGCGTCGTCGGGCCGCGGGCGGACGGCGCGGGCCGCGTCGAGCCGGCCGGCGAGGCGCGGGAAGCGGCCCAGCGCCGCCCAGAAGAACGCCTCGGCGCCACGGGCGATGTCGCGGCCGAAGCGCTCGGCGTCGACGACGAGGGTGAGGTTGCAGAGGGGCGCGTCGCCGGCGGCCGGCGCGGCGACGGGCGCGAGACCGGCGCACGCGTGGGGCGCGAGGTGCATCTCGCCCGCGTCGTCGACGTCGGGGATGCCGGTCACGTGTGCGGTCAGCGAAACCTTGCGGAGTCGCCCCGGCGCGCGGGCGAGGCCGAGCCGGCGCGCGACGATGGAGCGGAGCCCGTCGGCGCCGACGACGAGGCGGCCGCGCAGCTCGACGGGTGCGCCGTCGGGCGACCGGCCCTGCACGCCGGTGATACGGCCGTGGCGGTCGCGGGCGAGCCCGGTCACGTGGATGGCGCGGAACCCGGCGCCGGCGGCGCGCGCCGCCCGGACCAGCGCGTGGTCCAGCCGGTCGCGCGGGAGCGCGAGCGCCGTGGCGGTGCGCGGGTCGTCGTCGCAGCCGGCGAAGGCGGCGAAGAAGGCGTGGCCGGCGGGGGATGTGATCCGCCAGCCGCGGAGCCGGGCGGGGCGCTCGGCCTCGATGGCGGCGAGGACGCCGAGGCGGTCGAGGAGGGGCGTGGCCGCGGCGCTCAGGCAGTCGCCGCAGGGCTTGGCGCGCGGGAACCGCTCGCGGTCGACGAGCGCGACGGCGTGACCCGCGCGTGCGAGGAGCAGCGCGGTGGCGGAGCCGGCGGGGCCGGCGCCGACGACGATGGCATCCACCTCCGGCACGCGGGGCATGGGGCGCTCCGGTTGGGCGACCGTCGTCAGCCGCCGGAATACGATTGCGTCCGGGCGACGCATCCGGCAAACTCCGAATGATGAAGCGGAAGTTCCGCGCTGTAAAGGCGGGCGGCCTCCGACGGGCCGCCTCGAGGATCGAACGGGGATGAAGATCTACTACTGCGACGAGTTCGTGTTGCCGCTCCCGCCGGGCCACCGATTCCCGATGCGGAAGTATGCGCTGCTGCGGGAGCGGGTGGTGGCGGCGGCGCTGGCCGGGCCGGACGAGTTGCTCGTGCCCGCGGCCGCGACGGACGTCGAGCTGCTGCGGGTGCACGATCCGGACTACGTGAGGCGCGTCGTGGCGGGTGCGCTGGACGCCGCGGAGGTGCGGCGCATCGGTTTCCCGTGGACGCCGGAGCTGGTGGAGCGGTCGAGGCGGTCGGTCGGCGGGACGATCGGCGCGTGCCGGGCGGCGCTCGAGGATGGCGCTTCCGCGAACCTGGCGGGCGGCACGCACCACGCGTTCGCGGACCGGGGCGAGGGTTTTTGCGTGTTCAACGACATCGCGGTCGCGGCGCGGGCGATGCAGGCGGAGGGGCGGGCGCGGCGGGTGGCGGTGCTCGACCTCGACGTGCACCAGGGGAACGGCACGGCGGCGATCTTCCGCGGCGACGACTCCGTGTTCACGCTCTCGGTCCACGGCGCGAAGAACTTCCCGTTCCACAAGGAGTCGAGCGACCTGGACCTCGAGCTCCCGGACGGCGCCGGCGACGAGGCGTTCCTCGAGGCGGTCGAGCGGGGCGTGCGCGTCGCGCTCGAGCGGTCGGCCCCGGACCTCGCCGTGTACCTGGCCGGCGCGGACGCGTTCGAAGGCGACCGGCTCGGCCGGCTCGCCGTGAGCAAGGCGGCGCTCGCCGAGCGGGACCGCATCCTCTTCGACCACTGCGGCCGCGCGGGCGTGCCGGTCGCGGTGGTGATGGGCGGCGGCTACGCGGCGGAGGTCGAGGACACGGTCGAGATCCACCTGAATTCCGTGACCGAGGCGGCGCGGCGGGTCGTGGCGCGCGCGGGCGCGGCGGGAGCCCACGCCCTCGCGTCTGCCCTCGCGGCGGCCCCCGACGCGAGGCGGTGACCGCCCGAGGCGGGATCAAGCCCGCGGCGGCGCCGCGACCAGCACGAGTCGAAACAGCGGGTGCCGGTAGACGCGGGGCGCGTCGAGCCCCGCCTCCCGGGCGAGGCGTTCGAGCTCGTCGGGCGTGAACGCGCGCAGCACGGAGATCGGGCCGTCGTGGCGGGTCAGGCGGTTCCGGCGCCAGACGGTGGCGGCGAGGATGCGGGCGCCGAGGTAGGCGGGGCGGCTGCGTTCGAGCTCGCCGACGAGGACGGCGCGCCGCGCGACGCGACCCAGCTCCCGCAGCGCCGTCACGAGGTCCGATCCGTCGAGGTGGTGCAGCGTGAGCGAGAGCAGCGCGATGTCGAAGGACCGGTCCGGGTAGGGGAGCGCGAGAACGTCCGCGCGCTCGAATATGATCTCGGGGTCGTTCGCGGATTTCCGGCGCGCGATCTCGAGCGTCTGGGGGTGGAGGTCGGTCGCCGTGATGCGGACGTCGCGGCGGTGTCGGCGGGCCCAGCGGACGATGGCGCGGGGCAGGTCGCCGGAGCCGGTGCCGGCGTCGAGGATCGTGGTGGGGTGGTCGGCGGGGAGGAGCGGCGCGAGGCGGCGGAGCAGCGCGCGCGTTCCGCCGAGCCAGCGGTTGACGGCGGCGACGTCGTCGAGGCTGTCCTCGAGCTCCGTGGGGTCGTGCGCCGGCTCATCGAGGAGCTCGTGGGCGTGGTCGAGGCGGGGAAGCCGGGTCACGCGACCTCGTCGTTCGGGGATCGGGCCGGCTCGACGTGGACGACGACTTCGCGGGCGCCGACGTCGGTGGCGACCCGGCGTTCGACCTCGTCGGCGATCGCGTGCGCCGACTCGACGTCCATCGTGCCGCGCACCGCGATCGTCAGCTCCGCGAAGATGTCGCCTTCCCTGCCGCGCGAGCGCACGTCGTAGCACTCGGCGACGCCCGCGGTGTCGAGCGCGATGCGGCGGATCGTCTTTTCCTCGACCGCGCGTTCATCGACCAGGACCGGGATCGTCGTCCGGAGGATGTCCCACCCGGCGCGCGCGATCATGGCCGCGACGACCAGCGTGACGACGGGGTCGGCCCAGGCGATCCCGGCGGCGACGAAGCCGAGGCCGGCGAGCACGGCGAGCGATGCCCACATGTCCGACCGGGTGTGCGCCGCGTCCGCGGTCAGCAGCTCGCTCCGGAACTCGACCCCTCTGCGGAGCTCGTAGCGGGAGACGAAGTAGCTGATCACGGCCGACGCGCCCATCACCGCGAACACGGCGGGCGTCGCGGCCGGCCGGGCGGCGCCGGAGAGGAGGCGGCCGACGGCTTCGGAGGCGAGCTCGAAGACGGTGACGGAGAGGAACGCGACGACGGCGAGCGCGCCGAGCGTCTCGAACTTCGCGTGGCCGTAGGGGTGCTGCTCGTCGGGTGCGCGTGCGGCGACGCGGGCGAGGGCGAGGCCGATCACGTTGTTGAGCGCGTCGACCGACGAGTGCGTCGCCTCGGCGACGACGCTGAGCGTGTCGGTGAGGAACCCCGCGACCGCCTTCGCGACCACGACGGCGAGGTTGAAGGCGAGGACGAGCGCGAGGACGCGTCGGATCCCCCTGTGTCGGGATTCGCGGATGGTGTAGTCGGGGGCCGCAGCCATCGGTCGTCGTGTACGTCGTCAGTCGTCGGCCCTGGCGTGGCGGGCGCGTGCCGCGAGCGCTTCGACGCGGGGCCGGAGCGCGTCCGCGTCGAGCGACAGGATGCGGCCGTCGCGGAAGAGGACGCGGCCGCGCACGGCGGTCAGGATGACGTCCGACGCCCTCGCGGCGTGGAAGAGCGCGGACGCCGGGTCGTGGACCGGCACGACGTGCGCCCCGGCGAAGGAGACGGCGCAGAGGTCGGCGTCCTTGCCGGGCTCGAGCGAGCCGATCCGGTCGTCGAGGCCGAGGACGCGGGCGCCGTCGAGCGTCGCGAGCCGGAGCAGCGTTTCGGCGGGGAGCACGCAGCCGGAGTGGAGCCGGGCGCGCTGGAAGAGCTGCGCGAGCCGCGCCTCCTCGAAGAGGTCCAGGCGGTTGTTGCTGGCGACGGAATCGGTGCCGAGCCCGACGGCGACCCCGTCGTCGAGGAGCTCGATGAGCGGCGCGACGCCGTGGCCGAGCCGTGCGTTCGCGGCCGGGCAGTGCGCGACGGCCGCGCCGGCGTCGGCGATGCGGTGGCGGTCGTCGTCATCGATGCTGACGCAGTGGATGAGGAGCGGCCGGGTCCGGAGCACGCCGAGGCGGTCGAGCAGCTCGATGGTCGAGCGTCCGCGCGGCGGCGTCGCGATGGCGCGGGCGCGCAGTCCTTCGGCGAAGGGGCCGCCGCCGTCGCGGACGAGCAGGGTCTCGGCCTCGGCCTCGGCGGCGTGGACCGCGACGGGCAGTTCTTCGGCGAGCGCGTAGTCGGCCGTGGCGCGGAAGAGCGCGTCGGAGACCGTGTAGGGCGCGTGGGGCGAGACGCCGACGCGAACGAGGTCGGACTCGCGGGCACGCTTCGCCTCGACCTTCCGCACCAGGCCGGCCAGGGAATCCTCCACCTGCTCCGGCGCGGGGCCGAACACCTCCTGATAGACGATGCCGCGCATCCCGGCCTCGGTCAGCGCATCGAGCGCGCCGCCGGAGTCCTCGGTCGCGCCGAACGTGGTGATCCCCGCGGCCAGCGCCTCGACGCACGTCCAGCGCGCCGCGGTGGCGTAGTCGTCGGGCGCGAATGCGGCCCGGCGCTTCGTCCGGTTCAGTCCGGGGATCCATTCGTGGAACGGCAGGTCGTCGAGGAGTCCGCGGAGGATCGAGAGCTCGGGATGGCCGTGCACGTTGACGAGGCCGGGGAGCAGCGCGGCGTCGCCGAGATCGACGGTGGCGGCGTCGGCGGGCGCGGGGACCGTGGCGGCGGGGCCGACGGCGGCGATGCGGCCGGTGTCGTCCACGAGGACCGCGCCGTCGCGGATCGGCGGCGCGGCCACGGGGAACACCCAGCGCGCGGCGTAGCGGGTGGCACGCGAGTTCATGCGAAGGAAGATGGCACCGGCGGCTCAGCGTGGAAAGTGGAACGCGTCGCCGGTGAGCCCGAGCTGGCGGAAGCGCGGCGCGCCCTCGGCGCGGACGCCGGCGTCGAGGCCGAGCAGCTCGCCGATCGAGATGATCAGGCGCATGTCGCGCCAGCTCGCGCCGTGTGCGACCGGCCAGGCCAGGTCGACGCGGTAGGTGGTCCGGCCGCCAGCGGGGAACGCGCCGCGCAGCCCGAGCCCGGCGGCGGCGCGCCAGCCGGAGTCGATGCCGAACGGCGCGTCGCCGGGCCAGACCCGGCCGACGTCTAGGAAGAGCGTGCCGCCGAGGTCGAGCACCTCGTGGAACGGCCAGCCGAAGTAGACGCGGTCCTCGAGCGAGAAGAGCAGCCGCCGGCCGCCGGGGAATCGGTACCGATCGTAGCCGCGGAGCCCGTGGTCGCCGCCGAGAGAGAGCTGGAACGGGGTGCGCGTCTCCCAGGCGCCCGTGCCGGTGGCGCGGAGCAGGAACGTGTGGCGCGCGAGCGCGGCGGGCCGCCAGTACGCGAGCAGCTCGCCGTCCGCGAAGATGTCCTGCCACCCGGAGGCGCCCCGGCCGGTCTCGGGTTCGCGGCGGCCGTCGACGCGGAGGTCGGCGGACACGAACAGCCTGCCCAGCTCGCGGGCGCCGTAGAATGTGAGCCCGCCGATCAGGCCGGCGTCGGAGCCGTGCGGGAACGACGCGCCGACCGCGAGCTCCACGTCGGAGCCGAGCGCGATGTCCTGCGCGCCGCGCATGCTGTCGAAGCCGCGGCGCTTGACCCACGTGATGCTGCGTCGGCCGAGGAGAAACGAGAGCCGCAGCGAGTTCAGCCGCGTCATCTGCCTGCGGACCGCGGCGACGGCGGCTTCGTCGGCGGTCGTCACGGAGTCGTACGCATTGCCGATCACGCGCTCGATCGCCGCGTCGCCGCCCGGGTACGACAGCCCGACGTGGCCGAGCGCCGCGCCGAACGTCGTGAGGCTGCCGATCCGGCCGGAGCGCCCGACGAACGCGAGCTCGACGACCTGCTCCCGGACCGGCAGCAGCAGGTGCTCCTCGGCGGGACCGCTGAGCGCGTAGTCGAAGAACCGGTCCTGATGCCGCAGCGCCTGCCGCGCCGCCCACCGCCCCATCTCCCCGACGAACGGGTAGGCGATCGTCTGCCGCACGAAGCTGCCGGCCCGCGTCCGGCCCGCCGCCAGCTTCATGTCCCACCGGGTGCCGAAGAGCTGCGGAGTCTCGTAGCCGATGCCGTACTCCTGGTTCGCGTCCCGCTCGAGGTAGAAGAACTCCAGGAGGCGGCCGGTGCCGAGCAGATTCAGCTCGCGGAGCCGCACGCCCTCGAACTCGATGCCGTCGCTCAGCCCCACGCGCAGGTCGACCTGCGTGCTCCATTCGTCCTGCGTGTCCACGATCACGTGGTGACTGCCGTCCGGCTGCGGCACGGCGAAGATGTCGACCCGCGACAGGAACGGATACGCCCGCAGCAGTCGCTCGGACTCCTCGAGCAGCACCGGGTCGAGGCAGTCGCCGGGGCGCACGAGCAGCTCGCGCGCGATCACTCCGCGCCGGGTCCGGACGTGCAGCGCGTTCGCGAGACGGTACGCCCATTCGAAGCGCGCCTCGCGCGAAGGATCGCTCACATCGAAGATCGAATGGTTGTCGATGAACACCACCGAGACGACGCCGTCGTCGCACGGCGCGGCGTCCGCCGGCCGGGCCGGCGCCGCCCCGGCCGCCGGCTCCTGCGCGGAGGCGCTCACCCGGGCGAGGAGGAGGAGCGGGAGGGCGATCGCAAGGGGTTTCATGATGCGAAGTTACACCGGTTCGCTCCGCTCGGGTCCAGCGTGCTCGTGGGCCGGCCGGCGCGGCGCACGCGGCGCGGTCCGCACGCGACCCGCAAGGTAGCACGCGGCGCCGGTCGCGGCATCTACCGGCGGCCCGCCGCCGGTGCGGCCGGGCCGCGGACCCGGCCGCGCCGGCACGGCGCCGAGCGGAGGAGCGGCCCTGGCGCGCCGGTGCGGCGGCCCGGGATCCGCCGTCCGAGCGGGCGGCGCCACCTTGCCTCCGGCTTGACAGCGCGCGGAATCCCGCGGTAACCTAGCTTCTTTTCGAGTTTCAGCGCGGACGGCCCGCGCGGGGCAGGGAAGAGCGTTACCATGGCCAACCGCCGCCAGGAGGCCCTCGAGTATCATGCCGAGGGCCGCCCGGGAAAGATTGCGATCTCGCCGACCAAGCCGGTCGGTACACAGCGTGACCTGTCGCTGGCGTACTCGCCCGGCGTCGCCGAGCCGTGTCGGGCGATCGCCCAAGACCCGGAAGAGGTCTTTCGCTACACGGCGCGCGGCAACCTCGTCGCGGTCGTCTCGAACGGCACCGCCGTGCTCGGCCTCGGCAATCTCGGTCCGCTCGGCGCCAAGCCGGTGATGGAGGGGAAGGCCGTCCTCTTCAAGCGTTTCGCAGACATCGACGTCTTCGACCTCGAGGTCGGCAGCGAGGACCCCGAGGAGATCATCCGCTTCTGCGAGTTGCTCGAGCCGACGGTCGGCGGGATCAACCTCGAGGACATCCGTGCGCCGGAGTGCTTCGCGATCGAGGAAGCGCTGCGCGAACGCCTCCAGATCCCGGTGTTTCACGACGATCAGCACGGCACCGCGATCATCACCGGCGCGGCGCTGCTGAACGCGCTGGAGCTGACCGGGAAGTCGATCGAAGAGATTCGGGTCGTGTTCAGCGGCGCGGGCGCCGCGGCGATCGCGACCGCCGAGCACTACATCCGTCTCGGCGTCCGTCGTGAGAACATCCTGATGTGCGACAGCAAGGGGGTGATCACGCCGGACCGCGCCGAGGACATGGACCCGTACAAGGCGCGCTTCGCGCAGGAGACCGAGCTGCGCACGCTCGCCGACGCGCTGGCGAACGCCGACGTGTTCGTCGGCCTGTCGGTCGGCGGGATCGTCTCGAAGGACATGGTCGCGTCGATGGCCGACCAGCCGATCATCTTCGCGCTCGCGAACCCGGACCCGGAGATCACGCCGGAGGAGGTCGCCGAGGTGCGGGACGACGCGATCATGGCGACGGGCCGGACCGACTACCCGAACCAGGTCAACAATGTCCTCGGCTTCCCGTTCCTCTTCCGCGGCGCGCTCGACGTGCGCGCCCGGGCGATCAACGAGGAGATGAAGATGGCGGCGACGCGGGCGCTGGCGGAGCTCGCGAAGGAGGACGTGCCCGAAGCGGTCGCCGTCGCCTACGGCCAGACGACGTTCCGCTTCGGCCGCGACTACCTGATCCCGAAGCCGTTCGACCCGCGCGTCCTGCTCTGGGTCGCGCCCGCGGTGGCGCAGGCGGCGATGGACACGGGCGTCGCCCGCATCCGGCTCGACCCCGAGGAGTACCGGCACCGGCTCGAGGCGCGGCTCGGCCGGACGCGCGAGGTGATGCGCGACATCATGCTGAAGGCGCGGCGCGCGCCGAAGCGGATCGTGTTCCCCGAGGGCGAGCACGAGCGGGTGATCCGGGCGGCGGCGCGGATCGTCGACGAGGGGATCGCGCGGCCGATCCTGCTGGGCCGCGAGGAGCGGATCCGGGCGCGCGCCGCCGAGCTGGGCGCGGACCTCGCCGGGATCGACGTCGTGAACCCCTGGCTGGAGGAGGAGCGGCGGCAGCGATACGCCGGCGAGCTCTACCACCGGCGCCAGCGGAAAGGGTTGACCCGTGCCGAGGCCCTGGATCGAACCCGCCAACCCATCTACTTTGCGTGCATGATGGTGGCCGCGGGCGATGCGGACGGCGTGATCGCGGGCGAGGACGCGTCGTACCCGGAGACGATCCGGCCGGCGCTCGAGGTGATCGGCACCGCGCCGGACGTCCGGCACGTGGCCGGGCTCTACATGATGATCCTGCAGCACGACCTGATGTTCTTCGCGGACACGACGGTGAACATCGATCCGGACGCGGACACGCTGTCGGAGATCGCGTTGCTGGCGGCGGGCTTCGTGGAGCGGCTGGGGGTCGCGCCGCGCATGGCGTTGCTGTCGTTCTCGAACTTCGGCTCGGCGCGGCACCCGGAATCGGAGAAGGTGCGCCGGGCGGTGGAGCGGGTGAAGGAGCTGCGCCCGGAGCTGGTGGTCGATGGCGAGATGCAGGCGGACGCCGCGGTCGTGCCGGAGATCCTCCAGCGGCTCTACCCGTTCAGCAAGTTGCGGGAGCGGGCGAACATCCTGATCTTCCCGGACCTGAACGCGGCCAACATCGCGTACAAGCTGCTGAACCGGCTCGGCGGCGCGGAGGCGATCGGTCCGATCCTGCTCGGGATGGGACGCCCGGTGCATGTGCTCCAGCGCGGCGCGACGGCCGCCGACATCGTGAACCTGACAGCCATCGCCGTAGTGGATGCGCAGCAGCGCCCCATGCAGGCGACAACCCGAACGAGGTAAAGAGTGAGTACGATGACACTGACCGCGGACTTGAGCCGCCACGGGCTGAAGGCCCGCGGACCGGTCCACTGGAACCTGGGCGCAGCGGCGCTGATCGAGCACGCGATCCGGCGCGGCGAGGGTTCACTCAGCGAGAACGGCGCGTTCGTCGCGCGAACGACGCCGCACACGGGGCGGTCGCCGAACGACAAGTTCACGGTGCGTGAGCCGTCGAGCGAGGACCGGATCGCGTGGGGCAGCGTGAACGTGCCGTTCTCGCCGGAGCACTTCGAGCGGCTGCTCGCCGACGTGCGCGGCCACCTGGATCGCCAGGAGCTGTTCGTCCAGGACGTGTACGCGGGCGCGGACCCCCAGTACCGCCTGAACGTGCGGGTCGTCAGCACGAGCGCGTGGCACACGCTCTTCGCACGGAACATGTTCATTGTCCCGTCGGCGGAGGCGCGGCAGGACTTCGAGCCGGGGTTCACGATCCTGCACGCGCCGGAGCTCCAGGCGGACCCGGCGACGCACGGGACGCGGTCCGGCGCGTTCGTGGTCGTGCACTTCGGCGAGCGACTGGTCCTGATCGGCGGGACGCGCTACGCGGGCGAGATCAAGAAGTCGATCTTCTCGGTCATGAACTACCTGCTCCCGCTCGAGGGCGTGCTGTCGATGCATTGCTCGGCGAACGTCGGCAATGCCGGCGACGTCGCGCTGTTCTTCGGGCTGTCGGGCACGGGGAAGACGACGCTGTCGACGGACCCGTCGCGGCACCTGGTCGGCGATGACGAGCACGGCTGGTCGGACACGGGCGTCTTCAACTTCGAGGGCGGGAACTACGCGAAGGTGATCCGGCTGTCGGCCGAGGGCGAGCCGCTGATCTACGGCGCGAGCCGGCGCTTCGGCGCGATCCTCGAGAACGTCGTCATGGACCCGGACACCCGCGTCGTCGACTGGGACGACGACAGCATCACGGAGAACACGCGCTCGTCGTACCCGCTCTCGTTCATCGAGGGCGCGGTGCCCAGCGGGCAGGCGGGCCATCCGAACCACGTGATGTTCCTGACCGCCGACGCGTTCGGCGTGCTGCCACCGATCGCGAAGCTGACGCGCGAGCAGGCGATGTACCACTTCCTCTCCGGGTACACCGCGAAGGTGGCGGGCACGGAGCGCGGCGTGACGGAGCCGAAGGCCACGTTCAGCACGTGCTTCGGCGCGCCGTTCCTGCCGCTGCCGCCATCGACGTACGCGCGGATGCTCGGCGAGAAGGTCGAACGGCACGACGCGCAGTGCTGGCTGGTCAACACCGGCTGGACGGGCGGCCCCTACGGCGTGGGCAGCCGCATGAAGCTCGCGTACACGCGCGCCATGGTCGACGCCGCGATCAGCGGGCGGCTCGACGACGTCGAGACGCGGCAGGACCCGATCTTCGGACTGCACGTGCCGGTGAGCATCCCCGGCGTGCCGGACGAGGTGCTCATGCCGCGGCAGACCTGGTCGGACCCGGCGGCGTACGACGCGCAGGCGAAGAAGCTGGCCGGGATGTTCCGCGAGAACTTCGAGACGTTCGCGGCCGAGGTCAGCGACGCGGTGCGCAACGCGGGGCCGAAGGTCGAGTAGCTCCGCCAGGAGCCCCACGCTCCGACTCTCCTCGGCGACGGGGGCGCCGCGGCATTCGAGTGCCGCGGCGCCCCCGTCGCCGCATCCTCGCCGCGCACGTGCGCCGCCCGCCGCGTGCGTCGATCTCCCGCGCACGGATCCCTTGAAGTCGGAGCTCGTCCGTCCGGTCGACTCGCCCGTCGATCCTCCCGCGCACGGAACCCTTGACATTCTGGGTATCCGGGCCGTACCGTGCGGTACCTAGACAATCGAGGGCAGAGGCATGACCAAGGGCAGGCCGGACCATCTGCACGGGACGCTGGACGCGCTGATCCTGAAGACGCTGTCGCGGGGGCCGCGCCACGGGTACGGGATCGCGCGCTGGCTGGAGGAGACGACGGACGACGTACTCCGGATCGAGGAGGGCTCGCTCTACCCGGCGCTGTACCGGTTGGAGAAGCGCGACTGGATCGAGGCGGAGTGGGGCACGTCGGAGCTGGGGCGTCGGGCGAAGTTCTATCGGTTGACGGTGCGGGGTTGGGCGGCGCTGGAGCGGGAGACGGCCGAGTGGGCGCGGTTCTCGGCGGCCGTATCGCGCGTGCTGCTGGCGGCGGTGTAGGGGTGGGTGGTGGCGAAGCGGGAGGATGGCGGGCGGCCGCGGGTCCGGGGGATCCTGAGCCCGAGCGTGGCAGAGGAGGTGGAGGAGGAGTTCGCGTTCCACATCGAGATGCGGGTCCGCGAGCTCGTGGCGCGGGGGTGGGGCGAGCGGGAGGCGAGAGCGGAAGCGCTGCGGCGTTTCGGCGATGTGGCGCGGGTCAAGGCGCACTGCCGCCGTATCGCTGAGGAAAAGGAGCGGAGCATGAGACGGATGGAATCGCTTGCCGGCATTCGCCAGGACGTGCGGTACGCATTGCGCCAGTTGCTGCGCTCGCGAGGATTCGCCGCGGCTGCGGTGGTGATATTGGCGCTCGGGATCGGTGCGACGACGGCGATCTTCAGCGTGGTCGACGCGGTGCTGCTGCGGCCGCTCCCGTACCCGGGTGCGGAGCGGCTCGTCGTCCCGCAGTCGTTGAATCTGGAGGACGGGGACACGTGGTCGGTGACGTACGGCGACTACCTGGATTGGGTGGAGGCGGGCGTATTCGCGGACGTGGGGTTGTACCAGTGGGTGGACGTCAACATCAGCGGCGGCGAGTCGAGCGAGCGTGTGGAGGCGGTGCAGGTCACGGAGGGGTTCTTCGGCGCGGTGGGCGTGGCGCCGGTCCTGGGTCGTCTGTTCCGGGCGGAGGATTTCGTGCCGGGGTCGTCGCCGCGGGCGATCCTCTCGTACGGGCTGTGGCAGCGGCGCTTCGCGGGCGAGCGCGACATCGTCGGCCGTACGGTGCGGATCGCCGGCGTGCCGACCGAGGTCGTCGGCGTGCTGCCGCGTGATCTCGGGTTCCCGCGGGGGGTGGACCTGTGGCTTCCGCTCGAAGTCACGCCGGCGAGGCGGGCGATCTGGGAGCGTCGGGACAACTTCATCTTCCATGGCATTGCGCGTTTGGCGCCGGGCCGGACGTTGGAGCAGACGCGGTCGCACCTGGCCGCGCTGGCGGCGCGGGTGGAGCGCGACCGCCCCGACATCCGGGCGAACGTGACGGTGACCGCGACGCCGCTGGGCGAGTGGGTGGCGGGTGCGGAGCTTTCGCGGTCGCTGTGGCTGTTCCTGGGCGCGGTCGTGCTGGTCCTGCTGATCGGCTGCGTGAACGTGGCGAACCTGCTGCTGACCCGTGCGGCGGCGCGGGGCAGGGAGCTGGCGATCCGGACGGCGCTCGGTGCGGGTCGGGCGCGAATCGTCCGGCAGCTGCTGACGGAGAGCGTGGTCCTCGGGCTGATCGGCGGTGCGGTCGGCGTGCTCGTCGCGTACTGGGGCGTGCGCGTGCTGGTGGCGGCGGCGCCCCCGGGGATACCGCGTCTCGAGGGAGTGGCGCTGAATCCGACGGCGTTG
>DASVDG010000074.1:0-42293 GCA_036381255.1 Longimicrobiales bacterium
GCCGGCTCCGGGGGATCCTGGACGAAGCCACCGACAAATGGGGCGTGAAGGTGAACCGGGTCGAGATCCAGGACATCACGCCGCCACCCGAGGTGAAGCGCGCCATGGAGCAGCAGATGCGCGCCGAGCGCGACAAGCGCGCGGCCGTCCTGGAGGCGGAGGGGAGGAAGCAGTCGGAGATCCTCCGGGCGGAGGGCGACAAGCAGGCCGCCATCGCTCGGGCCGAGGGCGAGCGGGAGGCCCGTATCCTGGCCGCGGACGCCGAGGCGCAGGCGCGGCTCAAGGCGGCCGAAGCGGAAGCGCGCGCGCTCGAGCGGGTGCGCGAAGCGCTCGGAGACTCGAGCCCGGCCGGGTACCTCCTGGGCGTGCAGTACATCGAGGCGCTGAAGCGCCTCGGCGACGGCCAGGCGGAGAAGGTGGTCTACCTGCCCTACGAGGCGACGGCGTTGATGGCCTCGCTCGGCGGCATCCGAGACCTCTTCGCGGATGGTACGACCCGGGTCCGGCGGCGGCCTGTTCCGCCGGGAGTGACGCCGGCGTCCGCCGGGTGACCCGGGGAGCGTTCGGATCTCCGAAGGGATCACGCATAACAAAGATTGACATGCCGCGGTCCGGGGGACTATCCTCCAAGAGGTCCACTTCGGAGGAGGTATGTCGATGAACGTTTCCCTGACCCCCGAGCTCGAGCGGGCCATCAGTGAGCTGGTGGAATCGGGCCGTTACCGGTCGGCAAGCGAGGTCGTCCGCGCGGCCGTCCGGCTGCTCCTGGAGCGGGAGGAGGAGCGCGAAGTGAAGCTGGCGGCGCTCCGAAAGGCTGTAGACGAGGGAGTGGAGGCGCTGGACCGGGGCGAGGGCGTCGACGGGCCGCAGGTGTTCGAGGAGATCCTGGCTGCGCTGCGACGGGACGAGGCGGCCTGAGGCGCTACGTCCTTTCGTCGCGTGCGCGCGAGGACCTCGAAAGGATCGCGCGATACATCGGCGACGTGGCCGGGCCGGCCATCGCCGCGGAAGTAGTGCGTCGGATCCGCGCTCGGTTCGAGATGCTGGTGGAGACGCCCGGCATGGTCGGTCGTACGCGGCCGGAGCTCGGCGACGAAGTGCGGAGCTTTCCGGTTCCGCCGCACGTCGTCTTTTTCCGCTACCGTGACGCCGAGGTCCAGGTGGTCCGGGTGCTCCACGAGCGCCGGGACTGCCCGCCCCTCGATCCTGAACAGACATGGCCACCACGATCTCCGAAGCCCGTTTCGAGGAGCACATCGAGGCGCTGCTCCTGAGCGGCGGCCCCGACGGCGATCCCGTGCTTACCGGCCGGGCCGCGGAGCGCCCGAGGGGCGCCTACGGCGCCGGCCGCCCCGGCGGCTATCACCGCCGCCGCCCCGAGCAGTACGACCGCGCCCTCTGCCTGATCCCCGACGACCTCATCGCCTTCGTCCAGGCCACGCAGCCGGAGGCGTGGGAGCGGCTCCGGGAGCACCACGGCGACGATCTCCGCGACGAGTTCATCCGCCGGGTCTCGAATCAGGTGGCCCGGCGAGGATTGCTGAGCTGCCTGCGGGAGGGCGTGAAGCTGACCGGGCAGCGCATCCGCCTCGCCTATTTCCAGCCGGTGAGCGGGCTGAACGACGAGCTGCGGACGCTCTACGAGGGCAACCTCTTCAGCGTCGTCCGGCAGCTCCGCTACAGTGAGCGGAACGAGAACAGCCTCGACCTGGTCCTGTTCCTGAACGGGCTGCCGTTCTTCACGGCCGAGCTGAAGACGCCGCTCACGGGGCAGACGGTCAAGAACGCCATCGCCCAGTACCGGCGCGACCGGGACCCGTCGGAGCCGCTCTTCCACGCCCGGCGCTGCCTCGCCCATTTCGCGGTGGACCCGGAGCTCGTGTACGTGACGACGCACCTCCGGGGCCGGAAGACGCGGTTCCTGCCGTTCAACCGGGGCCGGTTCGGCGGCGCGGGCAACCCGCCGGTGCAGGAGGGCTACGCGACGGCGTACCTGTGGGAGGAGGTCTGGGCGCGGGACAGCGTGCTGAACCTGATCCAGCACTTCATCCACGAGGTCGAGGAGGAGGACGACCGCGGCCGCGGGACGGGGAAGAAGACGCTGATCTTCCCGCGCTACCACCAGCTCGACACCGTGCGACGTCTGGTCCACGACGCCTTCAGCCGGGGTACGGGCCGGCGCTACCTGATCCAGCACAGCGCCGGCAGCGGCAAGAGCATGTCCATCGCCTGGCTCGCGCACCAGCTCTCGTCGCTGCACGACGCGGACGACCGGCGCGTCTTCGACTCGATCATCGTCGTCACCGACCGCCGCGTGCTGGACCGCCAGCTCGACCGGACGATCCGGTCGTTCGAGAAGACGCTGGGCGTGGTCGAGCACGCGGACAGCGCGCAGGCGCTGAAGCGGGCGCTGGAGCAGAAGAAGAACATCATCGTCTCCACGCTCCAGAAGTTCCCGTACATCGCCGAGGAGATGGGGAAGCTGCCGGCGACGCGCTTCGCCGTGATCATCGACGAGGCGCACTCGTCGCAGTCGGGCGAGATGACGAAGAGCCTCAAGCAGGTGCTCGCTGCGGAATCGCTGGAAGAGGCGGAGCGGGAGGACGTGCTGGAGGAGGACGTCGAGGACCAGCTCGTCGCCGAGATGCGGTCCCGCGGCCCGCAGAAGAACGTGAGCACGTTCGCCTTCACCGCCACGCCCAAGGAGAAGACGCTCGAGCTGTTCGGGGAGCGAGGCGAAGACGGGAAGTACCGCCCGTTCAGCCTGTACAGCATGCGCCAGGCGATCGAGGAGGGTTTCATCCTCGACGTGCTCCAGAACTACACGACGTATCAGACGTACTGGAGGCTCCTCAAGACGGCCGAGGACGACCCCACGTACGAGCGCGACAAGGCGCACCGGCTGCTCAAGGCCTTCGTCGAGCTGCACGACCACGCGATCCGCGAGAAGGTCCGGATCATGGTCGAGCACTTCCACCAGAACGTCGCCCACCGGATCAACGGCCGCGCCAAGGCGATGATCGTCACGCGCTCAAGGCTCCACGCGGTGCGCTACCACCGCGCGCTGGTCCGCCACCTGAAGGAGCGGGGGTACGACTACGGCGCCCTCGTCGCCTTCAGCGGCACCGTCCGCGACGGCGGGATCGAGCACACCGAGGCGAGCCTCAACGGGATCCCCGAGACGCAGACGAAGGACGCGTTCGAGCGCGCCGAGAACCGGTTCCTCGTCGTCGCCAACAAGTTCCAGACGGGGTTCGACCAGCCGCTGCTCCACACCATGTACGTGGACAAGAAGCTCGGCGGCGTGAACGCGGTGCAGACGCTGTCGCGCCTGAACCGGACGCACCCCGCGAAGGAGGACACCATGGTCCTCGACTTCGCCAACGACGCCGAGGCGATCCGCGAGGCGTTCGAGCCGTACTACGAGCACACCATCCTCTCCGAGGGCACCGACCCCAACCTGCTGCACGACCTCGAGAACCGGATCGCGGATCACCACCTCTTCGGCGACGAGGAGCTGGAGGCGTTCGCGCGGGCGTACTTCGCGCTGCGGGCCCGGGCGACGCGGGCGTCCCGGGGCAGCCGAGGCAACGGCGACCAGCGGTCCGGCGCCGAGCCCGACCCGTCCGAGCTCTACCGCATTCTCGATCCCGTGAAGCAGCGGTTCGTCGACCACCTGGACAGGGAACGGCAGGAGGCCGTCCGGTCCGATCTGAACGAGTTCGTGCGCCTGTACGCGTTCCTGTCCCAGATCATCACCTTCAGCGACCCCGAGCTCGAACGGCTCTACCTCTTCAGCCGCTATCTGAAGCGCGTGCTGCCGGTGGAGCGGGAGCACCTGCCGCGAGAGATCCAGGACCAGATCGACATGGAATCGTACGGGATCCGGACGGTCGTCGAGGCGGCGTCGCTCTCGCCCGAGCGGGGCAGGGGGGAGCTGGACCCGCGGGGGCCCAAGGACCCGCGGCCGTCGTCAGCGCACGAGAAAGAGCGGCTCTCGGCGATCATCCAGGAGCTGAACGACCGGTTCGGCGCCGGGCTCACGGAGAAAGACCGGATCTCACTGGAGCACCTCGAGAGCCAGCTCACCGACGACCCATCGCTCCAGGCCGCCGCGCGGTCGAACACCCGCGAGAACGTGCGGCTCACGTTCGAGCAGCGGGCCAAAGACCAGCTCCAGGACATGGCCACGTCGAACTTCCGGCTCTACAAGCGGATCGTCGACGACCGGGCGTTCGGGAAAGCGCTGCTGGACTTCCTGTTCGAGGGGTTCTGGCGGGCGCGGGCGGCGAACCGTGAATGACTCCGGGAGATGACGACTCGTGCGGCTGGAGTGACGGCACCCGGCCCGTCGGTCGCACCGGTGCAATTCTTGCGACCGCCGGCCACCACCTGCGCCGGCGCTCTGTTTCTGGCGCCGATCTTCGTCCCCGAAAACACTTCCCGGGCCGAATCCTCGCCGCGGGTCGAGCCTTCCACGACCGGCGGGTGATCGCCCGGCGCGCCACAGGAGGCAGCCATGCCTGACCCGGCACGCATCCTGGTCGTGGAGGACGAGCCCGACGTCGCGGGGCTGGTGGCCTATTCGCTGGCGAGTGCGGGCTACCGCGTCGAGACGGCGGGCGACGGTGTCGTCGCCGCATCGGCGATCTCGCGGGAGCGCCCGGACCTGATCGTCCTCGACCTGATGCTACCGGGCAGGTCGGGCTTCGAGATCCTCTCGGACCTCCGGAGCGCTCCCCGGCCGGAGACCGCCGTTCCGGTCGTCGTCCTCTCGGCCCGCCGGGACGAGGCGGATCGAGTCGAGGGGCTGGAGCGCGGTGCGGACGACTACGTGACCAAGCCGTTCAGCCCCCGGGAGCTGGTGCTTCGCGTGGCGGCGGTGCTCCGGCGCGCGAAGGCGCCGCCCCTCGAGGAGACGGGCCGTCTGCTCCGGGGCGGGCCGATCCGCGTCGATACCGATACACGCGAGGTGGCCGTGGAAGGTCGGCCGGTGCCCCTCACACCGACCGAGTACCGGCTGCTCACGGTGCTCCTGGAGCGGAGCGGGCGCGCGCAAAGTCGCCGCGCCCTGCTGGAAGCCGCCTGGGATGTCCACGTCGCGATCGACACCCGGACGGTCGACATCCACGTCCTGCGCCTGCGCCGCAAGCTGGGAGCGGCCGGGCGCTGGATCGAGACCGTGCGCGGCCACGGCTATCGCTTCCGCAGGGAGGGTGTGGCCTGATGTCGCCCCGCCCGGAGCAATCCCCTCACCCGCTCCTGGCCCCCGGCGCCGCCGACCTCCTCGCCCGCGAGCTCCGCATCACGCTCGCACTGCTTTCTCGCGAGCGCGAAGAGACGGAGGGGCTCATGGACGCGATCACCGAGGGGATTCTCCAGCTCGGCCCGGGCGGCGTGGTCGTCCGCGCGAATCACGCCGCCCGGGCGTTCCTCGGCCTCTCGGCGGAGCCCGAGGGGCGGCCGCTCGACGAGCTCGTCCGCGACGCCGAAGTTCGGGCGTGCCTCCAGGACCCCGGCCCCGGCGTGGCGGCCGTGCCCCGCGAGGTCGAAGTGGGCGGGCGACGTCTGCTGGTCCGGAGCCGGACGCTCCCCGAGCGCCTCGGTGTCGGTACCGTCGTGATCCTCCTCGACCTCACGGAGCTGCAGCGCTTCGAGGGGCTGCGGCGCGACTTCGTCGCCAGCGCGAGCCACGAGCTCAAGACTCCGCTCACCTCGATCCGCGGCTACGCGGAGCTCCTCCTCGAGCAGGATCCGCCGGCGGAGGTCCGGCGCGCGTTCCTGGAGAAGATCGAGCGGAACGCCCGTCGCCTCGAGGCGCTCGTCGAAGACCTCCTCGACCTCTCGCGGCTGGATGCGGGGGGCTGGCGACCGCGGCTGGAGACGGTGGACGTCCGCGACCCCGCCATCGAGTCGTGGGCGTCCTTCGCGGAGCAAGCCGATCGGAAGCGGCTCCGCGTCTCGCTCCCGAGCCGACCCGCCCTCGTCCGTGCGGACCACACGGGCCTCGTGCGCGTCTTCTCCAACCTCTTCAGCAACGCCGTGCGCCACACGCCGGCGAACGGACGGATTGCCGTCCGGGTCCAACGCGCCGCGGGCGGCAGGCAACCGCGGGCGCAGCGACCCGCACCTCCGGCCGTCCATTCTCCAGCGGAGCGACGCTGGACCGTCATCGACGTGCGCGATACGGGCGTCGGCATCCCTTCCGAAGCGCTGCCGCGCATCTTCGAGCGCTTCTACCGCGTCGACCCGGCCCGCGCGCGAGGCGACGGGGGCGCCGGGCTGGGGCTCGCCATCGTCAAACACCTCGTCGAGCGGATGGATGGCGACGTCAGCGCCACGAGCGAGGTCGGCGAAGGGACCGTCATCCGCATCCGCCTGCCGGCGGCGCCCGATCCGTAGCCGACGGACGCGACCCCGCCGGTCGAGACGACCGCCGCCCCTCCCGATCGTAACCGAACCGTAACCAGGCCGATGTTCCCCCGAAACAACCGGGCGCAAGACTGGAAGGACGACGGGAGTTCGCCGGCAACCATCCATCCGGGGGGACGCGGCATGAACGACTCAATCGGCCAGAGAATGCGGCGGGCGCCGCTCCTGCTCACGCTGTTCATTGCGGCGCAAGCGCTCGGCTGCGCCGCGGGAGAGCAGCCGAGGCCCGAGCAGATCGTCCTCGCCTCGACCACCTCGACCGAGGATTCCGGCCTCTTCGAGGAGCTGATCCCCGCCTTCGAGGCGGCGCACCCCGAGTATGCCGTGCAGGTGATCGCGGTCGGGACGGGCGAGGCGCTGGAGCTCGGTCGGAGGACCGACGCGGACGTCCTCCTCGTCCACGCGCCGGCGGCAGAGTCGGTCTTCGTGGCCGAAGGGTACGGCCTCGAGCGGCGCGAGGTCATGTACAACGATTTCGTGATCGTCGGCCCGTCGAGCGACCCGGCGGGCGTGCGCGGCCTCGCGGACGCGGCCGAGGCGCTGCGGCGCATCGCCGCCGCCGGTGCGCCGTTCGTCTCGCGCGGTGACGACAGCGGCACGCACAAGAAGGAGCTCGCGCTGTGGCAGGCGGCGGGACTCGAGCCCGGCGGCGACGGGTACGTGGACGCCGGCCAGGGCATGGGCGCGGTCCTTCGCATCGCGAGCGAGAGGCGGGGCTACACGCTCACGGACCGGGCGACCTACCTCTTCCTGAAGGAGGACCTGGCGCTCGACGTCCTCGTCGAAGGCGACGAGCGGCTCTTCAACCAGTACGGCGTCATCCCGGTCGCGGGGGCGAGGAACACGGCGGGCGCGGCCGCGTTCACCGACTGGATCACCTCCGACGCGGCGCAGTCGCTCATCGGTCGCTACGGCGCCGAGCGCTTCGGCAGACCCCTCTTTACGCCCAACGCGCGCGGGAACTGAAATGGGGCCCATCTTCGCCCCGGCCGGCGCCCTGCTCCGCGTCCGGCTCGAAGGCGACGTCGCCCTGGCCGCGCTCACGACCCGCCGCAGCGCCACCGCGTTCGGCCTCGTGCCCGGCCGCGAAGTGGTCGCACGGATCGAACCCGCTGCGCTGCATGCATTCCCGACAGCGAAGGCTTCCGAAACGCAGGCTCACCCTTGACCACAGGGAGGTTTCTCATGCAAATCCCCACGCGCGGCCTCCTGGCTCTGCTGCCCGCACTCGCCGTCGCGGCGCCGCTCTCCGCGCAGGATCCCGACCCGCTGCGGCTCACCGTGAGCGGCTACGCGCAGTTCCAGTTCAACACCACCAGCGTGGCCGAGGAGGACGTGGCAGAAGCCGGCAGCGTCGCCTCCTCCCTCTTCGAGACGCGCCGCGTCCGCCTCTACGCCGACATCGCCATGGGCGACTGGATCGAGGCGCGCATCCAGCCGGAGTACGCGATGGGGCGCTTCAGCCTGGCCGACGTGTTCATGAACTTCGCCGTCGACCCGCGCTTCGAGCTCCGGGTGGGGCAGTTCAAACGGCCGTTCAACCGGTTCTACCTGAACAGCTCGACGCAGATCCTGACCATCGAGCGCGGGGTGCGCATCCGCGAGTTCGACAAGACCTTCGGCCCGCGCCTGGGCGCCGGCGCCTCGCCCTACTCCGATGTGAATGGCAAGCCGCTCTACGGCGAAGAGTACGCGGTCCTGAGCGCGATGGGGCTGGTCGGCCGCGACCTCGGCATCGCCGCCCACGGCCGGCTGGGCCGCGCCGCCTACGAGGTCGCCCTCTTCAACGGCAACGGCCCCGACGCCCCCGACCGGAACGACGGCAAATCGGTGATGGCCCGGCTGGCCTACGCGCCGCTGGACGGCGTACCGCTCACCCTCGGCGCGGCCGCGAGCTACCGCGAGCTGTACTTCGACGGCACGGTCGACGGCCGGCCGCTCGAGAGCGGCGAGCTGAGCGGGACGGCGCTCGGCGTCGACCTCGAGTGGGGCCGGTTCCGCAGCAGCGGCGTGCACGCGCTGGCCGAGCTCACCACGGGCGACAACCTGTACGTGGACGGACGGATCTTCGGCGCCCAGGGCATGCTCGCGTACCTGCGGCCGCTCGGAGGCGCGCGCATCGAGGCGATCGAGCTCGTCGGCCGCGCGAGCTACGGCGACCCCGACACCACGCGAAGCGACGACCACGGCCTGCTGCTCACGCCCGGCGTGAACCTCTACTTCTCCGGCAGGAACCGCCTGATGCTGAACTGGGATGCCTACGTGCCCGGCGACGACCGCCTCCCCGCCGCGCACGCGCTGCGCGTCCAGACGCAGTTCTACTTCGGCGTCCCGGTCCAGGCGCCGCCGGTGGTTGCCGCGGGAGACGGCCGCGAGTAGACTCCCGCGAAGAGTCCGCGTGGCTGCACAATCGCGCGAACCCGCCGGGTCGATCGAGCCGCGAGGAGGGCGACGAGGTGCGAACGGGGATCCACGCCACCGGCGATCGAGTCGCAACGTGAGGGACCACCAGCAGACCCTCCGCATCGCCTGCACGATCGGCCCGGTCGAAAGCGGCCTGCTCCCCGAGCTCGAGCGACGCTTCACCGCGCGCTCGGGCACCCCCGTGGAGCATGAAGCGCTCGGCAGCGGCGCGGCGCTGGAGCGCGCCCGGGCCGGCGGGATCGACCTGGTGATCGCCCACGCGCCCGCGCTCGAGGAGCGCTTCGTCGCCGAGGGGTTCGCGACCACACGGCAGCCCTTCGCCGCCAGCACCTTCGTCCTGGCCGGACCGCCGGCGGACCCGGCCGGCGTGCGGGGCCTGGCCGAGGTCGGACTCGCACTGCGGCGCATCGCCGACCAGGGCGCACCCTTCCTCTCGCGCGGCGACCGCTCCGGTACCCACTTGAAGGAGCTGGAGCTGTGGCAGGAGGCCGGTGCCGACCCCGCGGGGGATTGGTACCGCGTCTCCGCCGTCGGCGCCCGGGGCAGCGCCGCCGTCGCGCGAGAAGCGGCCCGGACCGGGGCCTACACGCTCATCGACTGGGCCAGCCTCATCGTCGCCTGGCCGTCGCTGGTCCCGCTCACCACCGGCGATCCCCGCCTGCTCAACATCTTCTCGGCGCTGCCCGTCGACCCGGCACGCATCGTCGACGTCCGCGCCGACGCGAGCGCGGCGTTTCTCCGCTGGCTCCTCGATGCCGAGGCGCAGGGGATCATCGCGGACTTCGGGCGAGCCGACTACGGCGTTCCGCTTTTCGTGGCGCTCGACCAGCTTGCGGCGCAGAAACACCACTCGATGCCGCAGCCGCCCGTGCCACCAGGCTGAAGCGCTGCGGCGCCGACTCGTGAGCGGCCACCGCGTCCCGTACGGGGGGATCCGTGCCCCCGGTCCCGCCGCCGCGCACTGCCAGCTTCCGCGGTTCCCGGCGGGGAGCAGCGCATCATGGGGCCCATCCGCGCGCGCATGGGCGCGCCCGTGTTGGCCCATCCCCAACCAGCCGCCTTGACTTGGTTAGGGATATGCGACAAACCAAACTAGCGCACGGCGTGGGTTAGGCTGCTTGCGCAGGGGCGATGCCTGGGTCGAGTCCTTCGCCGCCGTATCGGACCCAGATGACGATCACCGGAATGGGCACGCCCGGAAACGCCAGGGCGAATGGGGTCCGGGCATCAGCCCGAGAGGGCCAGCTCCAGCTCCTCTCGGACCCAGGCATCCGCCTCGACCGGGATTCGGCTCGACAACGCATCCCGTGCCTCGGGCGAGTCGATCCGGCCCAGCGCCCACGCCGCGTGCCCCCGCACGAGCGGCTCCGGGTCCGCGAGCGCGCGCACCAGCACCGGCACCGCCTCGGGCGAGCCCCAGTTCCCCAGCGCCACCGCGACGTTGCGCAGGAAGCCCGCACGCTTCGCCCGCCGGATCGGCGAGCCGCGCGAGAACGACTCCCACGCCGCCTCGTCCATGGCCATGAGCTCGACGAGCAAGGCCGAGTCGGGGCCGGGGTGCCACGCGTCGCCGTCGAGGTGCTCGACCGCCTGCGGCGGCTCGCCCGGCCGCCGTGCCGCGAACGCCGGCTCACGCGTGAGCTGCACGAACTTCGGCCCGTTCCACGGGCACACCTCCTGGCAGATGTCGCAACCGAAGATCCGGTTCCCGATCGCCGGGCGCAGCTCGCGGGGGATCGGCCCGCGGTTCTCGATCGTGAGGTAGGAGATGCAGCGCGTCGCGTCGATGACCGGCGCGCCGTCGGCGTCCCGCCCGAGCAGCGCGCCGGTCGGACATGCGTCCACGCACGCCGAGCACGTCCCGCAGCGGTCCGCCTCGAACGGCGCGTCGCATTCCAGCTCCAGCTCGAGGAGCAGTGAGCCGAGGAAGAAGTAGGACCCGCGTCGCGGATGGATGAGCAGCGTGTTCTGACCGAACCACCCCAACCCCGCCCGCCGCGCCAGCTCTCGCTCCAGCACCGGCCCCGTGTCGACGTACGCGCGCGCCGCCGGCAGCTCCCGCCCCACCTCCCCCTCGATCCACCGCAGCAGCGCCAGCAGCTTCTTCTTCATCACCTTGTGATAATCGCGCCCCCGCGCATACCGCGCGATCACCGCCCGCGCCGGATCCGCCGCCGCGTCGCCCTCCCGGGCGCTGGCCGGGGCGTCCGCGCCGGCCGCCCGCACGCCACGCTCCCGCGCCTCCCGCTCGAACTTCCCCTCTCCCGCGCCGCCCGGGAAGTAGTTGTGCCCGACCACCACGGCCGACCGCAGCTCGGGCCACGCTGCCGCGGGGTCGAGCCGCCGCGCGACCGCGTCCTCCCGCGCCAGGTACGCCATCTCGCCGTGGCGGCCGGCGGCCAGCCAGCGCCGGTAGAACTCGCCGTGGTCGCTCCGGCGCACGGGCGCAATGCCGACCAGGTCGAACCCGAGCGCCCGGGCCTCCGCCTTGATCCGTTCGGAGAGTGAAGCCGCGATGGTGCTCATCATGCCGGATCGTACCCGGGCCCCGTGCATCGGGTCCGGCGCGTGCCGGCCGTCCGCCGCGAGCCGGGGCGACGCCCCGCGTGGGCGAAGGAGCGGCCGGGCGCGTCGCCGCGGCCTTGATACTCGGCGCACCACGGTATGTGGATTGCGTGCCCCGGGACACGATTCCGGCGCTCGGTTCACGCGAGCGTTGTCGACCACCGCCTGCCGGCGAATCGATGAGCGGAGCACGAGGAGGTGAGGGCGGGACCCATCGAGACGAGGGCGAGCTGGAGCGGTGGCTCTCCATCCTGCGCGCCACGCTCGAGTCGACGGCGGACGGCCTGCTCGTGCTGGATCGGGATGGGCAAGTCGTCACGTACAACCAGAAGTTCGTGAAGCTCTGGAACCTCCCGCCGGACCGGTTCGCCGGGTGGGATTTCGACAAGCGGCTCGCGTACGTCCAGGACCAGCTTGCCGATCCCGACGCGTGGCTCCGGAAGATCCGCGAGCTACGATCGCGACCCGACGCGGAGAGCTTCGATGTCCTGGTGTTCAAGGACGGCCGGGTGTACGAGCGGTACTCGCAGCCGCAGCGGATCGGGGACCGGATCGTCGGAAGGGTCTGGAGCTTCCGCGACGTCACGGCTCGACGGCGCGCCGAGGCGGGGCTCCGCTTCATGGCCGAGGCGAGCCGCGTGCTCGCCTCGTCGCTCGACCTCCAGTCGACGCTCACCAGCCTGGTCCACCTGATCACGCCCGGGCTGGCCGACTGGTGCGTGGTGGACGCGGTCGAAAACGGGGAGATCCACAGGATCGCGAGTGCGCACCGCGATCCGACCCGGGAGCCGATGCTGCACGAGCTCGAGCGCCGGTTCCCACCCGACTGGGAGTCGCCGCAGCCGGCGGCCGAGGTGCTGCGCACCCGGCAGCCCGAGCTGATCGCGGAGGTCACCGAGGACGACCTGCGGAGCCGCACCCGATCGGCCGACCATCGGCGGCTCGTCCGGGCGCTCGGGATCCGGTCCATGATCGCGGTCCCGATGATCGCCCGCGGGCAACTGCTGGGATCGATCAGTCTGATCTGCGAGCGACGGCGCTACGACGCGGACGATCTGGAACTGGTCCGCGAGCTCGCCGACCGGGCGGCCGTGGCGATGGACAACGCGCGCCTGTACGAGGCGGCGCAGGCGGCGAGCAAGGCGAAGAGCGATTTCCTCGCCGTCATGTCGCACGAGCTGCGAACGCCGCTCAGCGCGATCACCGGATACGCCGACCTGCTGGAGGCCGGGGTCGCCGGGCCGCTGACGGAACGCCAGCGGCGATACCTCGAACGGATCGATGCCCAGGCGGCGGACCTGCTGCGGATCATCACGGAGATCCTCACGTTCTCCCGCATGGAGGCAGGCCGGGAGCGTCTGCGCCTCTCGCGCGTGTCGATCTCCGACCTGGTCCGGGACATCGCCGGGAAGTACGCGCCCATCGCCCGACGCAAAGGCCTGGCGTTCCACAGTCGCGCGCCGGACGGGAACGTCATGATCGTGACGGACCACGCCAAGGTCGCCAACATTCTCGACAACCTGCTGTCGAACGCGCTCAAGTTCACGAATCGCGGCGGCGTGGAGCTCGCGGCCTCGCTCGAGGATGACACGGCGGTGTTCCGCGTGCGCGACACGGGGATCGGCATCCCCCCGGAACTCCACGAGAGGATCTTCGAGCCGTTCTTCCAGATCGAAGACGCGCTGACGCGGGAGAAGGGGGGGACGGGCCTGGGACTCACCGTGGCGCGGCGCCTCGCCCGCCTGCTGCACGGCGACGTGTCCGTCGAGAGCGAACCGAGCCGGGGGAGCCTGTTCACGGTGCGGCTGCCGGCGAGTCCGCGCGATTGACACGCCCCGGCCCACCCCCTAAGATCCCCGCCCGAACAGACGGCCTTCACTCGTTTTCCCGGACGTCCATCATGCCCCGAGTCATCCGCGTCGCCCACTCGCCCGACTCCGACGACGCGTTCATGTTCTACGGCCTCGCCAGCGGCGCGGTCGACACCGGCGACCTGGAGTTCGTGCACGAGCTCCAGGACATCGAGACGCTGAACCGGCGCGCGCTGAACGGCGAGCTGGAGGTGACGGCCGTCTCGATCCACGCGTACGCATACCTCGCGGACCGCTACATCCTGCTGCCGCACGGCGCGTCGATGGGCGAGGGGTACGGGCCGCGGCTGGTCGCGCGCGAGCCGCTCACGCGCGACGATCTGCGCGGCAGGAAGATCGCCGTGCCGGGCACCATGACCTCGGCGTACCTCGCGCTCAAGCTGTACCTGCCGGAGGCGGACACCGTCGTCGCGCCGTTCGACCAGATCATCGACCACGTGAAGGACGGGCTGGTCGACGTCGGCCTGATCATCCACGAAGGCCAGCTCACGTACGCGGACGAGGGGCTGCACCTCGTCGCCGACCTGGGCGAGTGGTGGGGCGCCGAGACGGGCGGGCTGCCGCTGCCGCTCGGCGGCAACGTGATCCGCCGCGACCTCGGCGACGACCTGATCCGTCGCGTCTCGGCGTACCTGAAGCAGTCCATCGCCTACGGCCTCGAGAACCGGGCGCCGGCGCTCGCGCACGCGCTCCAGTACGGCCGCGGCCTCGACGAGGCGCAGGCCGACGAGTTCGTCGGGATGTACGTGAATCCGCGCACGCTCGACTACGGCCCGGACGGCCGCCGCTCCGTGCAGATGTTCCTGGATCGGGGCTACGAGGCGGGGCTGATCCCGCAACGCATCGAGGTCGAGTTCGCGGACGACTGACGCCCGCCGACCGCCACCGGCCGCCGCCGGCCGGCCCCACGCCCGGAACCGCCGCGCCGGGGTCCGTGTAGCAGCGCGGGTACGCAGTGCTCCCGCAGGACCCCGGATTTCCATGCCTCGAAGCAGCACCCTGCGCGCCGCCGCGCGGGTCGGCCCGGCACTCGCCGTGGCGGCGGGCGCGGCGTTCGCGCGCCTTCCGGCCGCGCCGCGCCCCGAGCCGGGCGCGGCTCCCGTCGCGGCGCCGGCGAGCTCAGACCCCGCCTGCGATGTCCTCGCCATGCCCGACGCCGGGGCGCCGCCCGCCGACACGCAACGTGCGCGGGCAGCGTGCGAAGCCGCCCGCGCCCGCTTCGCGGAGCTGTTCGGCGCGCCCGTTCCGGGCGTGCAGATCGTCCTGGAGCACCGCCCCGGCTACCGTGCCGGCGTGAGGCGCGGCCGCGCGATCCTCTTCTGGCCGACCAGCCGCGCCATGGCCGAACGGGCCGGCGTCCTCGTCGGTGCCGTGGCGCCCGATGGCGCGCCCCCCGGCTCCGACGGCGCGACCGACGACGACGAGGCCCTCGCGGCGCACATCGCCGAGCAGTGGCGCGATGTCCTGCCGCACGAGATCGCGCACGCGCTCCTGTCGGCGCGCTTCTTCGAGGAGGGCGCGGACGCGCGCCCGGGCGGCTACGGCACGCCGTTCCCGGACTGGTTCGACGAGGGCGTCGCGATCTGGGCGGAGTCGCCGGGGCACCGGGCCGCGCGCGTGGCGCAGGCGCGGGCGTTGCCCGAGTCGCTGCGCGCGCTGCCCGGGATCCTCGCCGCGAAGCACCCGGCGGCCGACGACGCCTCGATCCTCAGGATCCGCGACGGCGCGCCGATCCCGGCCGACCGCACGCTCTGGACGTTCTACCCCCGCTCGATCGCCGTCGTCGCGTTCGTCTACGATGCGGGCGGCCGCGACGCAGTGCTCGCGCTCGCGCGCCGGCTCGCCGCCGCGCCGTCCGCGCCCCCGACGCTCGCCGGGCTGCCGGGGCTGCCGGCCGCGGAGAAGGACGTCGTCGCGGCGTGGGAACGGTGGCTGGACGACGGGGCGGACGCCGCACCCGCCGCCCGCGACTGACGCCGGATCACCGGCGGCCCGTCGCCGTCCATCGAGGCGCCGGCCGCACGCGGCACCGGGCCGCCCCGCCGATCCGTCAGAGCCAGAAGCTGAAGTAGACGTAGACGCCGAGGACCATCGCCAGCACCACCGCGGTGCCCAGGATGTCGGGCCAGCCGACGCCCTCGAAGAAGCCCGCCTCGCGGGGCTCGCCACCATCCCCGGCGGCCGCCCACGGCGTCGCGGCCACGCCCGCCGCGGCACGGCTCGCGGCGCTCGCGGCGGCGCCTCCCGCGGCCACCGCCGGCTCGGGGTGCGGCGCGCCGCGGCGGGCCGGCGCGGCCGACAGCCCATCCGCCTGCTTCGCGTCCGGCCCCGTCGCGTACGAGACCGCCACGACGAGCGCGATGCTGACCGCGAAGAGCACGCCCGTGAAGTAGTAGCCGTTGAACGCGCCGATCGCGCCGAGCACGCCCGTCGGCGCCATCGCGCCGCTCTGCACCAGCGTCTGGAGCGTCAGCTTCGTCATGCCGAGGACGAAGCCGACGACGAGCCCCCAGAACGCGCCCGCGCCGTTGATGCGCTTGTGGAACAGCCCCAGCAGGAAGACCGCCGTGATCGGCGGCGCGAGGAAGCCCTGCACGTTCTGGAGGTAGTCGTAGAGCCCGGCCTGGTTCTCCGAGACGACCTTCATGACCGGGATCCAGAGCAGCCCGAAGAAGACGACGACGGCCGTCGCGAGCCGACCGACCCGCACCAGGTGCCGCTCCGGCCGGCCCGGGCGCAGCTTCTCGTAGATGTCGACGGTGAACAGCGTCGCGCACGAGTTGAACAGCGACGCGAGCGAGCTCATGAGCGCCGACAGCAATCCGCCGACGACCAGCCCGCGGATCCCCGTCGGCACCAGCGCGGACACCATCGCCGGGAAGACCATGTCGCCGAGGATCGCGCCGTCCGGCCCGGTCGGGATCCGGAGCAGCCCCTTCTGGTGCAGCGCGTAGCCGATCATCCCGGGCACGAGGAAGATCATGACCGGCCACACCTTGAGGAACCCGCCCCAGATCGCGCCGCGACGCGCGTCCTCGAGCGATTTCGCCGACAGCGTGCGCTGCACGATGTACTGGTCCGTGCACCAGTACCAGATCCCCGCGATCGGCGAGGCGATCATCACGCCGAGCCACGGGAACGTCGGGTCGGAGTTCGGGCGCCAGAGCGCGAACTGCTCCGGCCGCTCGGCCAGCACCGCCTGGAGCTCGCCCCAGCCGCCGAGCAGCGAGAGCCCGAACCAGGTGACGAACACCGAGCCGAGCAGGAGCAGCCCCGTCTGGAGCACCTCCGTGTAGACGACGGCGCGCAGCCCGCCGAACACCGTGTAGATCCCCGTCAGCACGACCGTCGTGAACGCGCCGACCCAGAACGCGTTGTCGGGCGAGCCGAACGCGTCCGGCAGCAGCGTCCGGAACACGATCGCGCCGGCGAAGACGGTGACCGACACTTTCGTGAAGACGTACGCGACGAGCGAGACGATCGAGAGCACCCAACGGCTCCGGCCGTTGAACCGCCGCTCCAGGAACTCGGGCATGGTGAAGACGCCCGCGCGGTAGTAGAACGGCACGAAGAACCAGCCCAGCAGCAGCAGGATCCACGCGTGCAGCTCCCAGTGCGCCTGCGCCATCCCGTTCGCCGCGCCGCTGCCGGCGAGCCCGACGATGTGCTCCGAGCCGATGTTCGACGCGAACAACGACGCGCCGACGACGAACCAGCCGACGTCGCGGCCGGCGAGGAAGTAGTCCTCGGAGGTATCCTGCTTCTTCGACGACCACCAGACGATGCCGACGATCGCGAGGAAGTAGACCCCGACGACCGCCCAGTCGAGCGGACTCATGCGCGTTCATCCTCCGGGTGGATGGGTGGGTGTCGTGACCGGCCGCTCGCGCCGCCGGCGCGGGACGGACTCCGTCGCGCGACGCCGCCGACGACATCGAACGCCGGTGCGGGCCTGCCCGCACGGTCGAACAGGCGCGGCTGGCCGGTGGACTCACACCCTCCCGCGACCCGGTCGTCCGCCCCCCGCCACACTCACCCCACCGGGTGCCGCTCCGGGTCCCACCGGAGCACCGCCCGCTCGACACCCTCAAGGTGCTCGCGCATCCGCTCCGACGCCAGCACCTCGTCCCGCCGCTCCAGCGCCTCGAGGATCCCTGCGTGCTCCCGGTGGTCCACCTGCCGCGAACCGAATACGTCCAGGATCGATCGCTGCTGCTCCACGAACAGGTCCCGCAGCACGTCCACGAGCTGCGCCACCACCGCGTTCCCCGACGCCTGCGCGATCTTCTGGTGAAACGCCATGTTCGTGGAGTTCAGCAGCGCGTCGTCGTCCAGCGACCGGCCCGCCCGCGCGAGAAGCTGCCGCATCCCCTCGAGATGCGCCTCCTCCGCGTTCCTCGCCGCCAGCGCCGCCGACTGCACCTCGATCGGGATCCGCGCCCGCACCAGGTCCAGCAGCATCTTCTTCGTGACCGTCCCCACGTACCCCGTCGCGGCGACCACCAGCGCCTCGTGACCCCGGCTCACGTACACGCCCGAGCCGTGCCGGATCTGCACCACCCCCATCGCCTCCAGCTTCTTCAGCGCCTCGCGCACGGTGGGGTGCCCGACCTGGAACTGACGCGCCATCTCCATGATCGCCGGCAGCCGGTCGCCCGCCTCGTAACCGCCCATCCGGATCAGCTCCCGGATCCGCTGCGCCAGCCCGTCCGACAGACTCTGCTTCGACACGGGTCGGAACGCACTCGCCGTGTACCGATTCTCCTTACCACGAAGGGGTCGATTCATCCTGTATCCTTTATGCCTCATGAGGCCGCTCCCTGACCCCGACCTCGTCCAGGTGCCGCAGCAGGTCCGCCGGGTCCTCGTACACCCGGTACGCCCCCGCCCGCATCAGCTCGTCCTCGCCGTACCCGCCCGACAACAGCCCCACCGACAGCGCACGCGCCCGCCGCGCCGCCAGCAGGTCCCACACGCTGTCCCCCACCACCACCGCGTCCGTCATCGACGCACCCAACCGCTCCGCCGCCGCCAGGAACAGGTCCGGGTCCGGCTTCGCGTGCCGCACCCGGTCCCGCGTCACCACCGGCACCCCCGACGGCACCCCCAGCATCTCCAGCGCAGGCGCCGCACTCTCCAGCCGACCGCTCGTCGCGACCGCCCACGGCACCCCCGCCTCCGTCAGGTACGCCAGCAGCTCCTTCGCCCCCGGCAACGGCCGCACCTGGTCCACCAGCCGCGCGTACGCCTCCGCGTGATACTGCCGCACCCGCTCCGTCTGCTCCGCCGTCAACACCCGCTCCGTCTCCCGCAGCAGCGCGTTCACCAGCAGCCCGCCGCTCATCCCGATCCGCCGATGGATCCGCCACACCGAAAGCTGGATCCCCGAACGCTCCAACGCCTCCCGCCACGCGAGCACGTGCTGGTACACACTGTCCACCAGCGTCCCGTCCAGGTCGAACAGGAACGACGGACCCGCCAACCCACCCGCCTCCACGTCCGACAGCCGTTCGCCCTCCGCTCCTCTCGTCATCGCTCCTCGCCTCCTCCGTCCAGACGCCTCACCGCCGCCCCACCGCCCCGCCCGGCCGCTCACCCCCGCTCACGACCACCAACATCGCGCCAGGCCGGCCGTGTATGCAAACGATTGCAAGCATTCGACCGCAAACCCCACCCCCGGTGGGAAACCGGCACCACCCCGAAATCTCCCGATCCCATTGCACTCGATCCCGCACCCCGCAAGACATCGTACGCCCCCGCCCCGCCGTTGACAAGCCCTTTGTTCGCCCGTAATCTTGCAAACGTTTGCAGCGAAACCTTGGCACGAGCGACGATGGTCAGTCTGCTGGACGTGGCGCGACGCAGCCGGGTCTCGGCCGCGACGGTGTCGCGGGTGATCAACCACCCGGAACGCGTGGCGCGGGCGACGCGCGAGCGGGTCGAACAGGCGATCCGCGAGCTGGGCTACCGGCCGAGCCGGGTCGCCCGGCGTCTGCGGGTGGAGCGGGGGCCGTCGCGGCTGATCGGGGTGTTGTTGTCGGACATCCAGAATCCGTTTTTCGCGGATCTGGCGCGGGGGGTGGAGGATGTGGCGCACGCGCGGGGCTACGCGGTGCTGTTGGGCAACTCGGACGAGGACGAGGCGAAGGCGCGGCGGTACGTGGAGGTGATGCGGGCGGAGCTGGTGGACGGCGTCATCCTGCCGCCGACGTCGGACCGGGACGAAGCGGCGATCGAGCTGGCGCGGAGCGGGGCGCCGCTGGTGTGCGTGGACCGGCGACTGGGCCGCGAGAGCGTGGATTCGGTGCTGATCGACAACGTGCGGGGCGCGTACGATGCGACGTCGCACCTGATCCGGCTGGGGCATCGTCGCATCGCGTTCATCGAGGGGCTACCCCGGATCTCGACGAGTCGGGAGCGGCTGGACGGCTACACGCAGGCGCTGGTCGAGCACGGCATCGAGCCGGACGCGGCGCTGGTGCGGCAGGGCGATTCGCGGCAGGGCGGCGGGCGCCGGATGACGGAGGCGTTGCTCGGCCTGCCGGATCCGCCCACGGCGCTGCTGGTGGGGAACAACCTGATGACGCTGGGTGCGCTGGAGGCGGTTCACGGGCGCGGCCTGCGCATCCCGGACGACGTCGCGGTGGTCGGGTACGACGACATGCCGTGGGCGCTCGCGTTCGACCCGCCGTTGACGGCGGTGCGGCAGTCCGGGTACGAGGTGGGTCGGCGCGCGGCGGAGCTGCTGTTCCAGCGGCTGGACGAGCCGGGCCGCAGCACCACGGTCGTGCTGCTCCAGCCGGAGCTGGTGGTGCGGGGCTCGTGCGGCGCGGTCGTCGGGCGCGACGCCCCTCAGCCGGCGCTCACTCCGTAGACCCGTCCCTTCCACTCCACCCTCGCGCCGCGCAGCGCGCTCTTCAGGAAGATCCACGCGGCGACGGCGGCGCCCAGCGGGTAGAGCGCGGAGTGGATGCGCCACACGCGCAGGCGGGCGTACGCCAGGAACCAGAACAGCAGCGAGAGGGCGGTCGCTCCGGCGGCCCACCCCTGCACGACGTCGTCGACGGCGACGATCGCGGAGGCCGCGAGCACGGCGGGCGGCACGACCCACATCAGGAGGAAGTACGCGGCGATCAGGTACGGCAGCGCGGGGCGCAGCCACGGCGCGACCGTCTGACGCGCGCCGATCGCGACGTTCTTCGTCCACCCCGCGACGATCTCGCGCAGCGACGCGTACATTCGCGTCGTCATCAGCTCCTCGGCGTGAACCAGCCGGACCCGCCGCCCGGCCTCGACGGCGCGCTGCGCCAGCCGCAGGTCCTCGGCGACCTCGCCCCGCACCGCCGCGTGGCCGCCGATCGCCTCGTACGCCTCGCGGCGCACCAGGATGAACTGCCCGTTCGCGATCGCGTCCAGCGCATTGCGCGCGCGGTTGACGCGCCGCGCGTTCCCGTAGCGCAGCATCAGCGCGACCAGGAACTGCGGCATGACGACGCGCTCCCAGAAGCTCGCCAGCACCTGGCGCGGCAGCACCGTGACCAGGTCCGCGCGCTCTGCCGCCATCGCGGCGACGGCGTGGCCGAGCAGCGCCGGCTCGTGCCGCGTGTCCGCGTCCGTGAACAGCAGCAGCTCGCCGCGCGCGCGGCGGTACCCCTGCCAGCACGCCCACGGCTTGCCGAACCACCCCTCGGGCAGCGGCTCGCCCTCGACGACGACGATCTCCTCCAGCCCCCGCTCGGCGAGCGCCTTCACGATCTCGCCCGTGCCATCCTCGCTGCGGTCGTCGACCACCACGATCTCGGCGTTCGCGTAGCTCGACCGGAGCAGCGACCGCACGCACGCGCCGATGTTCGCCGCCTCGTTCCGCGCCGGCACGATCACGGACACGCGCGGTCCACCCGCCGGCGACGGGTAGTCCCGCAACCGCGGCCGTCGGCGGTACAGCACCGGGAGGAACGCCAGGAACGCCAACCAGGGGAGCAGTGTGAGCAGAAGCGACATGCGGACGAAGCTACGACGCCCGGCGCGGCCGCGCCATGCGCGCGCGGCCCGCGCCCCGTCGTGCCCCTTGCAGCCGCGCGGCCGAACGGGGTACCTTCGCGCGATGGACGTTCACGCCTGGCGCTCCGAATTCCCGCTCCTCGCGAGGAAGACGTACCTCAATTCCTGCTCGCTCGGCGCGCTCTCGCGCCGCGCGCAGGATCGCGTCGCCGCGTTCCACGAGGAATGGCACACGCTCGGCGCGGCGGCGTGGTACGACGTCTGGCTCGGCCGGCTCGACGAGCTGCGCGCCCGCGTCGCCGGGCTGCTCGGCGCGAGGCCGGGCACCATCGCGCTCGCGGCGTCGACGTCCGCCGCGCTCTCCGTCATCGGCTCGGCGCTCGACCTCGAACGGCGACCGCGCGTGCTCGTCTCCGAGCTCGACTTCCCCACCCTGGCCTACCGGTGGATGGCCCGGCCCGACATCGAGGTCGTCCGCGTACCCAGCGACGACGGCGCGACCATCGACCCGCAGCGCTGGGCCGACGCGCTCGACGACCGGACGGCGCTCGTCGCGACGAGCCACGTCTTCTATGCGACCGGCGCGATCCAGGAGCTGGCCCCGCTCGCCGACCTCGCCCACGCTCACGGCGCGCTGCTCCTCGTCGACGCGTACCAGAGCGCCGGCCAGGTCCCGATCGACGTCCGCGCCGCCGACGTCGACATCCTGACGACCGGACCGCTCAAGTGGCTCCTGGGCGGCCCCGGTCTGGCGTACCTCTACGTCCGCGACGAGCTGCTCCCGCGCCTGCGCCCGACCACCGCCGGCTGGTTCGGCCACGCCGACGCGTTCTCGTTCGACATCGCCCGCCTCGCGTTCCACGACGACGCCCGCCGCTTCGAGCTCGGCACCCCCGCGCTGCCGACGGTCCACAGCGCACTCGGCGGCCAGGAGATCGTCGACGAGGTCGGCGTCGCCTCGATCCGTCGCCGCAACCAGGCGCTGACCGAGCGGCTGATCGACCGCGTGGCCGACGCACTGGGGGAGGCGGGACGCGTATGAGCAAGCACGCACCGGAGAGCGTCGAGCCGCGGCCGGCCGGCCGCCTCACGCTCCGCGACGCCCAGCGCGCCGTCGACGCCTGGATCTCGCAGTTCGAGGAAGGCTACTGGCCGCCGCTCTCGAACCTCGCCCGCCTCATCGAAGAGGTCGGCGAGCTCGCCCGCGAGCTGAACCACCGCTATGGCCACAAACCCAAGAAACCCGAAGAGCCCGAGCAGGACCTCGCCCTCGAGCTGGCGGACATCCTCTTCGTCATCCTCACCATCGCCAACGAGCAGGGGATCGACCTCGAGGAGGCGCTCGGCAGGGTGCTCGAGAAGTACCGCGTGCGCGACGCGGAGCGCTGGACGCGCAAACAGCCCTGAGCGCCGCGCCCGTCTCGAAACGGTTCTGCGCGCCCGGCACGATGCACCGCTCCGCCGTCACCTGCACCCCGTCGACCCGGTCCTTTATCTCGAGCACGTGACGGTCGAACCCCACCCCCACCACCGCAACCCACCGGAATCGCCGCCCCACCCCCGGCCGGCCGCAGGCCACCGCCGCCCCCGCGGCGCAAAGCGCCGCGCCCCCGGGCGGGCAGCGCCCGCCCCCGGGGCCGAACGCCCCGCCCCGGCCGGCGCAGCCGGCCGCCCCCGCCCCGCAGGGGCGCTCCCGCGGCCCAGCCGCGCTCCCCGGCCCGCCCACGGGCCGGCCCCCGCTCGCGTCGCGGCGGTGGCCGCGACACGAGCGCTAGAATATGAACGACAGCACCAGGATCACGAGCCCGATCACCAGGATCAGCCACGCCGCGCTCCGCAGCGCGGACCAGATCCCGCCGAACCCCAGCAGCGCCAGCAGGATCAGCAGGATCGCGAGGATCAGCAGCACATCCATGTCGGAACCCTCCCTTCGGGACGAACGACGTCCACCCCGAAAAGGGCAGGTTCCGTTCCAGATTTCCGCACGCCCCCGCGGATGGCGCGTCGCCGCTCAGGGCACGAGCACGATCTTGCCGAACTGCTCGCCGCGCTCGAGCCGGTCGTGCGCCTCCCGGGCCCGGTCGAGCGGCCAGACCACGTCGACGACGGGCTCCAGCTCGCCGCGGAACACGAGCTTCATGACCGCGTCGAACTCGCCCCGGTTCGCCATGGTCGTGCCGATGATCTCGAGCTGCTTCCAGAACACGTTCGGGATCGCCGTCTCGCCCGTCGGCCCGGTCGTCGCGCCGTAGACGACGAGCCGGCCGCCGCGGGCGAGCGCGCGGAGGTTCTGCGCCCACGTCGCCTGGCCGACCGAGTCGAAGACCAGGTCGACGCCGCGCTTGCCCGTCGCCTTCCACAGCTCCGCCGCGTAATCGACGGCGGTCCGGTCGTAGACGACGTCTGCGCCGAGCGCGCGCACCCGCTCGACGTTCTCGCCCGTCGTCACGGCGAAGACGCGTGCGCCGGCGTGCTTCGCGATCCGGATCGCCGCCGTCGCGGCGCCGCCCGATGCGCCGGTGACCAGCACGTCCTCCCCGGCGCGCAGCCGCCCGCGCGAGATCAGCCCGCGCCACGCCGTCTGGAACACCAGCGGCGCCGCCGCGGCCTTCTCGAACGGGTAGCCGTCCGGGATCGGGTACAGGTTCGCCGCCGGCACCGCGACGTACTCCGCGAACCCGCCCTGCGTGTGCTCGCCCAGGATCCGGTATCGCACGCACATCGACTCCTCGCCCGCCCGGCACCACTCGCACCACCCGCACCACAGCGAGGGGTTGACGACGACGCGCGCGCCGGTCTCCACGCCCTCGACGCCCGTCCCCACCTCCACCACCACGCCCGCGACGTCCGACCCGCCGATGTGCGGCATCGTCGTCTCGATCGGCAACCCGCGCCGCACCCACAGGTCCAGGTGGTTCAGCGCCGCCGCCTTCACCTCGACCACCACCTCCCCGGCGCCGGGCTCCGGCCGCTCGACGTCCTCGATCCGAACGACCTCCGGCCCCCCGTGTTCATGAAAGGTCGCCGCCTTCATCGTCGCCCCTCCTCCTTTGGAATGTCACCGGCTCGTCATGCCCGGCACGCCGCCGCGGGTGCGACCGCCCGGGCCGCCACGCCCCCGGGTGCCGCACCGCAGCCGCGCCCGCATCTCCAGCCGTCACGCTGCATCGGCGTCCCGGGCCGTCCCGGCTTGTCCTGCAACACTGCGGTGTATAACTTCTTCGGGCTCAACGAACACGCACATGATCGCGGCGATGCGGCCGCGAAGGCAAGGATACATGCAACGAGGCGGTGCGGACGAGATCCTCGAGCGGCTCGAGCGGCGTGCGCTCGAATCGGCGGCCGAGGAGATCCTCGAGCCGGAATTCGACCTGCGCGACGCACTCGGCGGCGCGGATGGCCGGGCGCCGCTCCCGGACCTGACGCTCGGCGGCTACATCGCCGAGCACGACCGGCCGCCCGCATTCACCGGATCCGACGGCCGACCGTACACGATCGGCTTCGACACCGAGGAGACCGCGGAACCGGAGCGCCCGTACGTCGGGTTCCTGGTCTTCCTCCGCTGGGCGACGACCGGCGCCGGGATCATGGACCACGTCGAGTCCGGCGACCTCGTCGCCGGCGCGACCGAGGATGAGGCGACGCGGGCGCTGCTCGACCTGTCGCTCTACGAAGTCAAGGCCGAGCTGGACGCCGCGATCGAGCGCCGACGCACCGAGCTGGAGGAGGGATGCTGAGGGACGTAATCCTGTTTCTGAGTGAAAACCGGCTGGCACGCCGCATCGCGACCGACGCGCCGTTCGCGAAGGGCGTCGCCCGCCGCTTCGTCGCCGGCGAGACGCTCGACGACGCCGTGCGCGCCACCCGCGCGCTGAACGAGGCCGGGATGCAGGTCTCGCTCGACTACCTGGGCGAGTCCGTCCGCAACGTCGAGGAGGCGACCGCTGCCGCCGACGTCTACCTCGGCCTCCTCGACCGCATCGCCGCCGAGCGGCTCGACTCGAACGCGTCGCTCAAGCTGACGCAGATGGGTCAGGACATCGACGAGGCGTTCCTCCGCGAGAACGTCGGCCGCGTCCTCGACTCCGCCCGCGAGAAGCAGATCTTCATCCGCTTCGACATGGAGTCGAGCGCCTACACCCAGCGCACGCTCGACTTCTTCCGCAGCGTGTGGGACGAAGGCTATCGCGACATCGGCGTCGTCATCCAGAGCTACCTGTACCGCAGCGAGAGCGACGTGCGGATGCTCAACGAGCTGGGCGCCCGCGTCCGCCTCTGCAAGGGCGCGTACAAGGAGCCCGAATCCGTCGCGTTCCCCGACAAGCCCGACGTCGACGCGAACTACGTCCGCCTCATGAAGCTGCTCCTCACGGACGGCAACTTCCCCGGGATCGCGACGCACGACGAGAACATGATCCGCGCGACCGTCGACTACGCGCGCGCCGAAGGGATCCCGGCCTCCGCCTTCGAGTTCCAGATGCTCTACGGCGTCCGCCGCGACCTCCAGCAACGCCTCATCGACGACGGCTGGAACCTCCGCGTCTACGTCCCGTTCGGCGAGGCCTGGTACCCGTACCTCATGCGCCGCATGGCCGAACGGCCCGCGAACCTTTTCTTCATCCTCGACGCGATGGTACGCGAATCGCCGTTCGCGTTCCTGGCGGGGAAGAAGAACGGGAGACGGTAGGGCGAGCGGCCGGGGGCCGGCCGCTCGGGAGCCGGCGGCCTGGCGGCCGCCGGGGAGCGCGCCCTGTCGGGCGCGGGAGCGCCGGCTGCGCCGGCCGGGGCGGGGCCTGCGGCCCCGGGGGCGGGCGCTTCGCGCCCGGGGGCGCGGCCTTCGGCCGCGGGGGCGGCGGCTGCACTGCGTGCAGCGCCGGGGCGGTCGGATGACCGTCTAGACTCATCCCAGCCGTCCCGGCGCGCGAAGCGCGCCGCCCCCCGGCCGGCGCCGAAGGCGCCGCCGCCCCCGGCCGCAACGCGGGCGCCCCGGTGCGAAGCACCGCTCCCCGCGCCGCAGGCGCGGCTCCCGGGCCGCAGGCCCGCTCCCGGCGGCCGCCAGGCCGCCGCTCCCGCGCGCAGGCCGGCCCGGCGCGGCCCACTCGCCCGTGCCCCCACACACACGGACACGACCACGCATGCCCGACTTCCTGCGCGTCACCGAGCTCTTCCACTCGATCCAGGGCGAAAGCACCTGGGCCGGGCTGCCGTGCACGTTCGTGCGCCTCACCGGCTGCCCGCTCCGCTGCGCCTGGTGCGACACGGAGTACTCGTTCTACGGCGGCGAGAAGATCTCGCTCGACGAGATCGTCGCCCGCGTCGACGCGATCGGCACGCCGCTCGTCGAGATCACCGGCGGCGAGCCGCTGATCCACCGCAACGCGTTCCGCCTGGCCGAGCTGCTGCTCGACCGGGGCTACACCGTGCTCGTCGAGACCTCGGGCGCGATCGACGTCTCGCCGCTCGACCCGCGTGTCCACAAGATCATGGACCTGAAATGCCCCGGCTCGGGCGAGGAGCGGCGCAACCTCTGGTCGAACCTCGAGCACCTCACCGCGCGCGACGAGGTCAAGTTCGTGATCCGGGACCGCGCGGACTACGAGTGGGCGCGTACCGTCGTCCACGAGCGCGGTCTCGCCGACCGCGTCCGCGACGGCTCGCTGCGCGCGATCCTCTTCTCGCCCGTCTGGGACGCCGTGGAGTTCCGGGAGCTGGCGGAGTGGATCCTGGAGGACCGGCTGCCGGTGCGCTATCAGATCCAGCTCCACAAGATCATATGGGGGGCGAACGTGCCGGGGGTTTGAAGTGCCCCGGCACGTTCGGGGTTCCGTCGTCAGTCTGCGATGGCGTATGTTGAGAAGTGCAGTGTCGAGAACGTGACCGACTGATGTTCCTTGTCGTCGCGACTGGTCATCCCCTCAAGCAGCGTCTTCGTGGCCGGGTCGATCGCCCACGCGCTCAGCAACTCCTGGTCTACGTCACGCCGTTCGCATCGTGCGTAGCTTACGGTGACTGTAACCGGCGCGAGGAACTCGTAATGCTCCTGGCCCGCGGCCCGAAGATCGATCTCCAGGTAGCGCGACGCGGGCACGGTGAGCGTGATCGTGGTCGGCCGGTGGACCGCACCGAACGGTAACGTGACGCGGTGACCGTCGAGTTCGACCGTCCCTCCCCGCTGGCCGATGACGGCGCTCACGGACCGGGTCGTCCCTACCGGACAGACCAAGGGTCCGCTCCGGGCCACGGAAAACGACGGCCCGACCTCCTCGACTTCGAAGGCCGACGGCTCCCCACACGCGGCCAGCCCGACGACCACGGCCAGCCCGAGCCCAGACATCAGGAACCTTGAGCGATTCATTGCTCCCTCCTAGAATGGGGAGTGACAAGGGTGGATACTGCGAGGGCCACCCGTTCCGGGCAAGATCCATGCAAGGCGACCGAACCAGACTCGACGAAGGCATCCACTTCGAAAGAAGCGGCAACCTCCAGGAGGCGCTGGAGGTGTACGAGTCCGTTGCCAATACGGCGAAAGATCCGGCCCTTGTGGCCGAGTCGCTTCGTCGCAAGTCAACTGTTTATCGTCAGAAGTGCGCCTGGGATTCGGCGCTCAAGGCGGCTCGGGCGAGCGCGCAGACCGCACTTCGTGCCGAAAAGCCCGAACTTTTTGCGGAGGCACTCAACGCCGAGGCAGCCGTATACCTGAGCCGGGGCGATTTCATTGCGGCGCAACCGTTACTTCAGCAGATCCTCTCGATTGTCACTGACCACAGGATCCTGGGAATCGCCCACCAGAATCTTGGCAATATCGCGGCACAGGGCGGAGACTTCGCGTCCGCCAAAGGGCATTTCCGTGAATCTCGGGACCACTTCCGCCGTGCCGGCTACCGCCGCGGCGAAGCGATCTCGTTGATCAATCAATCGGCCAACGCGAACGACATGTCCGATTACGACGACGCGCTCGCTGCGGCGCAAGACGCGGTGGCGGCGGCGCGGGAGGTCGGAGATTACGAACTGCTCGCCCTGGCCTCACTGAACCACGCAGAGGCGCTTGCAGGACTCGAGCGGTTCGTTGAGGCGGAAGAGTTGGCGAGTCAGGCTCTCGGCTTCTTCGGGATCGAGGGGAACCGATACCGACAGGTGAGTTGTCTGCGCGTGCTCGGCGATATCAACCGCAAGCAAGAACGTTTCGCCAACGCGGTCAGATGCTATGAGCGGGCACTCAAACTGGCGGAAGGCATTGATGCCCAGGTTGAGAGGACCCGACTCGAGAACCGCCTGGCCGAACTCGAAGACATCACCGCGGCCTGAGCGTCGGTTTTCGAAGATGCGGGTGTGTAGCCACCGCCGGTGATGGTCCTCGGCGGCCACAATGCATTCATCGCCGCACCTCCGAATTCGCGTCGGTACGGCGGTCCAAGCCGAGCGTCCGGGCGTTCGCTCGCCGCCGCTTTCCCCGCTATGGGGTATTCCTTTTGGCCAACCGATCAATACATGTAGTGGTCGGCACAGCGGTCATGGAAGCGGTCCACGTCCTCCACGCTGTGGCGGCGCCTGCCGGCGAATGTAGTCACGAACCCAGCCCTCGATCGCGCGCTTGACCTCCGGCCACCCGACGTCCCAGACCATCTCAGGCATCTCCTCTTCCTCCGCGTCGTCGAAGTAGATCAGGGCCATTATCGCATGTGCAATATCGCGGGTATCGAACTTCTGCTGGTAGAATTCGAGCATCTGCTCGAGCGTGAAGCGCGTGCGTCCGAGTGCGTAGATGTCGATGAAGTCCTTCTTCGCGCCACGATCCCCGATCGCCGACAGCTTCATGCAAGCAAGGTCTTCAAGGGCGGCGAGGCGACACCCGCACTCCGTCCACTCCACGGGCGGGATGAGCGCTGGGTAGCGGTACTCGAGAAAGCTCAGCTTCACGCTCTCGACTTCCCCGTGAAGCGTCCCCTCCTCGACGCCCGTCACCTCAAAGCTGAATCCGGAGCGACGCAGTTCGCTTGAGAGGCCGAGCGGTTCGGCTATCTCCCCTGGCGTGAACCAGTCGAGGTCGTCCGATCGCCTGTGCCCGAGTTGGATCGCGATCGCGGTGCCCCCGCCCAAGTAAAAGCCTCGCTCGGTAGCGAAGGCCCCGAGTCGGCGCAGCATCCGTTGCTGTGTGACAGGCATGACCTCCGCGTGGAGGGCCATCAGTGGGTTCTCCTGTGCCAGGGATTCGCGCGTGCGGCAGCGATCCATTCGTCGACTTCGTTGCGGGGGATTCCGAGTACGAGTCCCCAGAACCGAAGCCGACGTGGACTGATCCCTCGACCCCGACGACGGGCCAGGAAATCCCGGATTTCTTCGTCGCTCATGTGCTCTCGGAGCCACTGCACCGCGTCCATGCCGCCCGACTGAAGCAGCCGTAACACGATTGTGTGCCGACTTCCCGCCCAGGTGAGATGCTCCGCATCATAGTCCCAGAAGTAGCCGCGCAAGCGTTCAGGGAGCTCGGTTGTTCTCTGCTGCTCCGCCATGTCTATCACCAGTTGGAGTCACCTTCATACTACCCCGAAGGCCCGGCAAAGGGAAATCCCGTACCTAAGATGCGGTGGAGTCATCGGCAGCTCAGGCATCAGTGTCCTGGCGCCCCGCGAACAGGGCTTGCGTCGTCGTGTGGCCGGCCTGCACCGCGCCCTCCAGGCGCTGGTAGAACCGCAGAATGTGCGAGCGCGCTGTACGCCGGTTGAAGCGGAATGTGAGCTCGTCGAGGTCGTAGTCGAGGTGTTCACGGCCGATCCCGCCGTGGTAGGTGCCGATGATCACACGCTTCAGGAGCGAGGCCACGCGGTGCACGCCCGGAATGACGACGTGCGCGGGATCGTCGGGCAGTCTACGGCCGCTCGGAGGCGAGCTGATTCGGGAGAAGGTACGCCACGACATATTGTGGTCGGTTGAGCGAAGGGATTACCCGCTTCCCCGCCTTCGCCGCTTCCGGCCCGCGCTGGCGAACGAAAGCTGCCCGCATCACCCTGCCAGCTCCTACACGCCCCTCACCCCCCCACCCACCACCCCACCTCCCCGCACGCCCGCGCCTCGCCGAGCCACCCGAGCATCCCGCCTTCCGCGCGGATCCGGACGTCGGCGGCGGCGCGAGCGCGATCGGCGAGCGATTCGAGCAGTGCGGCGGTCGCGTCGTCGGGGGCGGCGGGGCGGGAGGGTGCGCCGCGGAAGCGATAAGCGAGCCAGCGGCGGCCGTCGGGCCCGGCGATCTCCTCGGCGTAGCGCAGCGCGATCCCGCGGGCGCGTGCTGCGGCGGCTTCGGCGACGAGGCGGCGTCGCGCGATTTCGAGGTCGCGGTCGTAGGCGGCGGCGGGGAGCCGGCAGGTCCAGGCGTCGATCGCGTCGAGTGCGGCGTCGCGGGCGCGTTCGAGCGCGGCGAACGCATCGGCGGCGGCGCCGGCGGCGCTCATGCGCGGCGCGGGCCCGGCCTCGGCGGTGACGAGGATGGGCGTGCGCGCGCCGGCCGAGTCCTCGGGGACCGGGCTCTCGACGACGCTTCGCACGAGGTCGTACGGCGTGAGCGAGCGGAACGGACCGTATCCGCGGAGGAACGCCTCGCGGGTCGAGGGATAGATCGGCGCGACCTCGTCGAGGATGCGGACGAGCGCGAGCCCGGCGCTCCCGGTGATGTCGGGCGGGAGCACGGTGCCGTAGCCGGTGAGCAGGTCGTCCTGCACGGAAGAGAGATAGCCGTTCATGCGGCCCTCGTGGGCGAGGGCGACGACGACGAACCAGTCGAGGCTGCGGGCGAAGACCTCGGCGGGGCGCTGGCCGTGGGCCGGCGGCGTGGAATCGCCGGGCATCGGCGGGCGCAGCGTGGCGGTCGTCAGGCGGCGCAACGATTCGGCGAGCCGGCCGCCGCCGTAGCGGGTCGCGCGGTCGGAGCCGTAGTCGCCGCGGACGCGGAACCGTCGCAGCGCGACCTGCCAGTCGAGGTCGTGGGCGACCTCGTGGGCGATGGTGCCGGCGCCCGTCGCCGGGGGCAGGTAGATCGTGCGGCGGCGCGGGTCGTGGATGGCGAGCGTCGCCGCCTTGCCCTGGCTGCGGCCGAAGCGGATGCCGAGCCCGCTCAGGTCGAGCGACGGCAGCACGCGGTGGAGGTCGGCGAGCGCGTCGCCGAGCATGCGGCGGTAGTAGGGCCGCCAGGCGGGCGGCACGTCGTCGAACGTGATGGAGGCGAGGCCGTAGCGGTCTTCCAGCTCGCGTGTGGACGGCCCGCCGAAGCCGGGGAACCAGACGCGTTCCTGCGCGTACGGGCGCAGCCCGACGGCGGCGGCGAGCGTCGTGCGGGCGACGGCGCCGCCGACCGCGCCGTCGGCGGCGAGGATCGCGTGCTCGGCGGCGAGGCGCTCCTCGTTCGTCGCCCGTTCGGCGAAGCGCTCCCGCGCGGCGCGGACGGCGTCGGTCGCGTGGCCGAGCAGCTCCCGCTCGTGGACGCCGACGGCGACGATGACGGGCGTCTGCGGCGGCATGTCGAGCGCGTCGGCCGCCTCCGCGAGCCGGAGCGCGGCGGCTCGCCCGAGGAGCGGCACTTCCCCCGGCCGGGGCGTGGCGGCCGCCGCCGCGGCGCCGCGGAGCGCCGCCGTGTGGATCCCCGCCGCGAGCCGCGGCGCGAGCTCGAGCGCCTCGCGCTCCGCGTCGAGCGGCAGCGGCGCGAGGAGCGGCTGCTCGACGGCGAACCGTCGCGTGGCGCGCCAGAGCGGGACCAGCTCGATCGGGTCGCGCCCCGCGGCCTGCGCCGCGTGGATCAGCCGCTCCGCGTCGGCGCGAGCGATCTCGCGGTCGCGGATCAGCGCTGCCGCCTGCGCGGCGAGCTCCGGCGCGCGGCGCGTGACGCCGCGTTCCGCGGCGGCGAGCGCGTAGGCGAGGCGCACGGCCAGCTCGCCGGCGCGCGCGTCGCGCGCCTCGGCGACGGCGCTCTCGATCAGCTCCAGGTGATGCCGGCCGACGCCCGGCCGGATGCCGTAGCCGGCGAGCCCGATCCGGTCGAGCGCGCTCGGGTCGACGCGGTACGACCGGCCGCCGAGCGTGCGCGCCAGGAGCGCGTGGGCGGTGTGGACGCGCATCGTCGCATCCAGCCGCGGGTCGCGCAGCGCCTGGTCGATCAGGCGGAACGGGCTGCCGAGCCCGAGCCGGAGCCGCTCGAGATAGCCGAGCGCCACGACGGAGTCGCGCGAGAGCGGCGCGTCGTCACGCCCCCGTGCGATCAGCGACTCCGCGAACGCGCGGCCGCTCGCCAGCGCCCGCGCGACGTCCACGCCCGCGCCGCCGTCCTCGGCACGCGCGCACGCGAGCGCGAGCGCCGCCGCGGCGAGCATCATCAGCTTCGATCGGTTCCGCGGACCCTTCATGGAGTGTACTGCTCAGAGGGTGGACCCGGGTGTGGTCGCGGAGCCCTTCGCCCCACGGCGGGTCCATTGCCAAGTCACTTCATTTCAAAGTCGAATCAGGATCGGACCCCGCGCTCCGCCGCCTCGACGACCGCGCGGCGCAGCCGCGGCCAGACGCCGGTCGCGTACCGCAGGAAGTTGTCGCGCTGCTCCGGCCGCCGCGCGAGGAACGCCCAGGCCGGCGCGCCCGCCTTCTCCACGTTGCAGCGCCGACAGCACGCGACCAGATTGCCGTCCGAATGGTCGCCGCCCCGGATCCGCGGCTGCACGTGGTCGAGCGTGAGCTCCTCGGGCGGGAGCACGGCGGCGCAGTACACGCAACGATGGCCGTCGCGCTCGAAGATGCGCGCCCGGCGCCTCTGGTCCCGGGTCTGCTGCTGTCGTCCCACGGGTCTGGATACACGCGAATCGCGCGCGTGGTTCGTCGCGCGGGCGGCGCCGGGGCGCGCCGCGCTCGTTGCCGCCCGGCCGCGCGAGGCGTACTCTGGAAGCGATGATCGACGATCCGCGACTCAAGCTCCTGGAACGGGCCCTGGAGCGGCGGCCGGCCGCACGGCAGCCGCGGGACCCGGACGTACAGGAGGCCGCCGTGGCGCTGGTGCTCCGGCCGCGCGAAGAACTCGAGCTGCTGCTGATCCAGCGTGCCGAGCACGAGCACGATCCCTGGTCCGGCCACATGGCGCTCCCCGGCGGCCGACGCGAGCCGGAGGACGGCGACCTCGTCGCCACCGCGTTCCGCGAGACGCACGAGGAGACCGGCGTCCCCCTCGCGCGGACCGGCTCGCTCCTCGGACGCCTCGACGAGCTGCTCCCCGGCAACCCGCGGCTCCCCCGGATCCTGATCGCGCCGTACGTCGTCGGCGTGCCGGCGGACACGAACGCCGTCCCCGATCCCCGCGAGGTCGCGGCCGCGCTCTGGATCCCGCTCCCCGCGCTCCGCGACCCCGAGGCGGTCAGCGAAATCCTGATCGAGCTCGAGGACGGCCACCGCGCGTACCCGTCGCTGCGCTACCGCGAGTACGAGATCTGGGGGCTGACCCACCGCATCCTCACGCAGTTCCTGGCGGTCGCGGAGGACTGCGGCGTTTGAGGCGGGAACCGGGCGCGCCGGTGCGCGGCGAAAGCCGGCACCCTCGCGCCCACGGCGACGCGCGGCTCACGCCGCGGCGGCCGTGTCGCCGGCGCCCGCCTCGCCGTCCGCGACGGTCCGCTCGACGACCCAGCGCACGACGTCCGGGTAGGAGCCCGTCGCCTCGTAGGTCCGGCGCATCGCGGCCGCGGCGGTGCCGCGCTCGAGCACGCGCGGTGCGACGGCGAGGGTCGCGCCGTCGCCCAGGCGCTCGGCGATCGGGCCGAGGCGGTCGATCAGCGCGGCGATCGCGTCCCGCGCGTCGCGCTCCTCGCCCGTCGTCGGGTCGTGCCGGTAGAAACGCGCGTCGAGGCCGAAGCGCGCCGCGCGCCAGCGGTTCTCGAGCACGAGCTGCTGCTCGAGCCCCGTCGGCTGCGGCGCCGGCCGGTCGTGGAACATGACGGTCAGCGCGCGGGCCATCGCGATCAGCACCGCGGCGGTGTCGACGTCCGGGCAGCAGTCGAACAGGCGGAACTCGACCGTCGGGAAGCGACGACTCGGCCGGATGTCCCATGCGATCGGGCTCTCGTCGGCCGCCCACTCCCGCTCCGTGCAGAGCATCCGGACCAGCCGCGCGTACTCGTTGGCCGTCGCGACCGGGAGCGGCGGCCCGACCCGCGGCGACATGCCGCGCAGCAGCGTACGGAAGCTCTCGAACCGCGTGTCCTCGCCCCGGTGGAACGGCGAGCTGCACGACGGCGCGAGGAGGTGCGGGATGTACGGCGCCGCACCCGTCATCGCCCGCACCGCCGCCTCCGCGTCCGGCACGGCGACGTGCACGTGCATGCCGTAGATGTGCAGCTCCCGCAGCGGCGCGCCGCCCAGCTCCGCGATGCGGCGGTAGTGGGCGGCGTCGCTGACCTGCTCGGCGGGGTACGGCCCCACGGGGTGCAGCCCCGACGCGGCGATGACGAGGCCGTGGTCCGCGGCGATGCGCGCCACCTGCCGCCGCCGGCGACGGATCAGCCGCGCCGCCTCGCCGCTGGTCTCGCAGATCGGCGTCTCGATCTCGACCATCGTACGCTGGAACTCCTCCTTGGCCGGCTCGCCATCCTCGAGAAGCTCCGGCGCACGGCCGCGCAGCTCGTACCCGTCCGGATGGATGAGCTGGTACTCCTCCTCGACACCGACCGTAAACGCCGCGTTCGCCATACCCCCCTCTCGCCGATGAGCGCTCGACCAGTGAGGAAGAAGCGTACCACGGCGGGGGTCCGGCTCAGGAGGAGGTGCGGCCGAGCCGCGCCGCCAGCCCGGGCTGCCGCACGCCGGCGCTGATCCCGGCGAACTCGGCGGATTCCGGCGCGGGCATGCCGCCATCGCGAGACGCGAGTGCGCGCTCGGCCGCGCGGTCGACCTCTTCGGTGACCCGCGCTTCGACCGCCTCGAGCGCGTCGCGTCCGATCCCCTCGCCGATGAGGTACGCCTCGTACAGCCCGACCGGGTCGCGCCGACCCCAGTGCGCGAAGAGCTCCGGCGGGAACGTGCGCCGCGCCTCCGCCTCGTCGTGCGTCGCATGGCCGCCGAGGCGGAACGTTTCGGCGACGAGCAGCGTCGGACCGCCGCCCGCGCGCGCACGGTCCGCCGCGAGGCGCGTGGCCGCGTAGACGTCGAGCACGTGGTTCCCGTCCACGACGGCGCCGGGCAGGCCGTACATCTTCGGCCACGCCCGGAAATCGCCCGCGCCGTGCTGGTCGAGCCGCGTGCCGAGCGCGACCTGGTTGTTCTGGATGATGAAGATCGCCGGGACCTTCGACACCGCCGCGAGGTTGAGCCCCTCGTGGAACGCCGCGGTCTTCGTCGCGCCATCGCCGATCCACGTCAGCGCGACGCGCGGCTCGCCGCGCCGGCGGAACGCCAGCGCGACGCCCGTCATGACCGGCACCATGTCGGCGACGTGCGAGATCGGCTGGATCACGCCGCGCTCACGGTCGCCGATGTGCAGGTCGCGGCCGCCCGTCGGCGAGTCCGCCGTGCCGAGGTAGCCGCGGAACATGTCCTCGACCGGCATGCCGAGCTCGTGGCAGGCGCCCGCGTTGCGGATCATCGGCGCGACCACGTCGCGGCCGCGCTCGAGCGCGTGCACGCTCCCGATCGTGACCGCCTCCTCGCCCGTGCCGAGCCACGCCTTCGAGATTACGCCCTGACGCACCCAGCGCTTCAGCATCAGGTCGTGCAGCCGGTTGCGGAGCAGCCCCTCGTAGAGGCCGAGCAGCCGCGCCTCGTCGAGCGAGGCGATGACGGCCCGGCGATCGGCATCCGAGCGGATGCGGTCCCGGTACTCGCGCACGAGCTCCGGGTCCGGCGACCAGTCGAGGTACTCGGGGGGGTCGTACGGCGGATAGCGCCTCATACCCTGAGTATAACCCGCGCGGTGAATGTCGGCCATGGTCTTCACCCCACCGGGGTCGCGTGAATCCTCGTGTCGGCGTCGGGAGCGGCGGCCCGGAACCAGACCATGCGCGCAAACCGCGTCGTCACCCGGCCGGCCACGCTCGCCTCCACCAGCCCCGCCGAACCCAGGAACCGCAGCACTCGCTCCTCGCCGTTGTCCTCGAGCCGGCGGCTCGCGTGGATCCGGCGTGCGACGATGCCGTGCCCTCCCGCCCCCATGCCGTCGAAGTCGAGCAGGTGGAATCGCCCCCCGGGCCTGAGCACGCGCCGGACCTCCGACAGCGCGTCCTCCTTCTCGCTCGACGAAAGGTGGTGGAACATGAACGAGGACACCACGTGATCGAACGTGCCCTCATCGTACGGGAGCGCATCCGCGTAACCCCGATCGAGTCGGATCTCGACCCCGGCACCCGTGGCCTTGCGTCGCGCGATCGACAGCGCTTTCGGATCGGGATCCAGCCCGACGACCTCCGCATCCGGCTGCGCACGCTTCAACAGCAACAACATGCTCCCCGTCCCGCAGCCGATCTCCAGGATACGCTCGCCCGGGGCGCTCGATACGCCCTCGACCAGGCGCGCCCGCGCTCGATCCGCACCGAGCAGCTTCGCGAGCAGGTCGTAGAACGGGAGCCCCCAGTGCCGACCCGCCGCCGGAATGTACGTCCTCTGTTCGTCGCTCATGTCCTCCACTCCTCTATTGTCGGTGATCGCGGGACGGCACCGGAGCGCCACGCCCGCGGCCATCATGGTCCGATCCACACCCGTTCAGTCGCCCGAAGCCACGCCGCCCGCCACGGCGCCCCGCCGGCCGCCCGCACGATCGCTCCGCCGGATGAACCGCCCGAGACGCATCGCCACCCCCATCGCCACGATCCCGATCAGCAGGTGGACCACCTCCACCACCCAGTGCGCCGGTCCCGGCACCAATCGCAGCTGCAGCATCCCGAATCCCGGGACCACGAACCCCCAGCCGACCGCCGGGAGCGCGTGCCGCCACCGGAGGCCCGCCCGGGCCGCCAGCCCGGCAAGGACCCACACCCCGATCACGAACGTCATGCCGATCACCATGTGCGCGGGGAGCAGATGCACCGCCTTCCCCATCCACAGCATCGCCCCGAGCACCACCTGCATCACGCCCGTGATACGCACGACCCACAGCGCGATCGCCGTCGCCGTCATCATGGCTCCCTCGTCCGATCGAGTTCACGAGTCACCGCGCGGCACGCGACATCGCCGGTCGCCCGCGCCGGGCCGTTCGCCCCCGGCGATCCATCCGGCTGCCCCGACGATCGCCGGTTTGGTATAGCTACCAAACGGTTGGTAGGATAACCAACGCGACCCGGCAGCGCAAGGGTTCGTGCGACGCGCGTGGACGGCGCCGCCGGGCCGGCACCGGATCACGTCGTTCCCTGGCGGGTATCCGGAGGCCCGGGGCGCGGCCGCCCCCGTCCGGATGGAATCGAAGCCATGATGCGAGACGCGCGAACCCCACCGCACGACGAGGCGGGCGGCGTCCGGGAGCGGATCCTGGATGCGGCGCTCGCGATCCTGCACGACGTGGGGATCCAGGGACTGTCGCAGGTGCAGGTGGCGCGGCGGGCGAACGTCCGCCAATCGCACCTGACGTACTATTTCCCGAAGCGGCGCGACCTCGTCGAAGCCGTGGCCGTGCGGTTCATCGACGGGATCGTCGAAACGGTACGGCGGTCGAGCGGGGGTGCGGATGCGCTCGAGCCCGGAGCGATCCTCCGGCGCCTGGCGGATGCGATCACGGATCCGGGCCACATGCGAATGTTCGCGGGGATCATCGTTGAGGCCGACACCGACGCTGCGTACCGCGCGATCGTCGTGCGGGAGATGCGGCGCGTCCAGGCCGCGCTGGCGGAAGTGTTTGGCGGCGGTGATGCGGAAGAGCGTGCGCGGCTCATCCTTGCGATGCTGTGGGGGCTGGGCCTCTACCGGCTGCTGGTGCGCGGGCGCGAAGAGCGGGAGTGGGACCTGTCGTTCCTCGCGCGCCTGGCCGGTGGCACGGGAGCCCCGACCTAGTCGTCGGCCCCGCTCGCCGCGGCCGGCGCCGCCTCGCCGTCCTGGATCGCGCGGCAGATGCGGGCGGCCATCACATCGAGCTCCGAGCGGGTCGGGATCTCCGCCTCGGGGTTCGGCAGCTGGAGCGCGAACTCCTGGCCTTCCCGGACCGGGATCAGGTGCAGGTGGAAGTGGAGCACGTCCTGGCCGCCGGCGCGGCCGTTCGCGCTGAAGATGTTGACCGCGTCGGCGCCGGCGGCGCGGCGGACGCCGGGCGCGATGCGCTTGGCGACCGCCAGGCAGTGGGCCGCCAGGTCGTCGGGCATCTCAAAGAGCGTCGGGTAGTGATCACGGGAGACGATCAGCGTGTGCCCCGGACTCGCGGGCTGAATGTCCATGAAGGCGACCGTGCGGTCGTCCTCGTGGACGATGCTCACCATCTCCTCGCCCGCGATGATCCGACAGAAGATGCAGCTCTCGTCGACCATGGCGTTCTCCTCGGTTTTCCACCGGCGCCGGGTGGGTGCTGCGCGACGCATGCAGGAAGCGGGCCGTGCCCCGGACGTTGCCGGGGCCCGTCCGGTTCGCCAGATTAGGGGCGATCCCCGGAGGCGAACCGCGAGGCCATGAGCGCAGTCGACGCCCGAAGAACGACCGAACGACCCCAGGCGATGGTGCCGCCGCTGCTCCCGCTCGTCCTCCTCGAGTCGGTGCGCGCGCACGATCGTCCGCGCGAGGTGCTCGAGGATGAGGACCTGGCGGCCAGCCTGCCGCGCCGCCTCGGGCTGACCGGCGTGGTCGAGTCGCAGATCCGGCGCTACGCGGAGGCCGAGCGCAAGGGGCGCAGCGTGCCGGTCGAGGAGGTGCGCGACCTGTTCCGCCTGATCCTGCGACGGCCCGATGCGGAGCCGATCCTCCGCGATGCGGGGGCGAACCTCGCGCAGCGCCAGTACCGGCGGCGCACGGCCGCCGCGGTCCGGATCCGGCGCATTCTGCCCGGCTTCTCCGCCGCGGCCACAATGCGCCGTGCGGCGCGGTCGCTGATCCGGCGGATCGCCTGCGGCGCCTCGGTCGACGTCGTCGGCTGGCCGCTCGAGCTGCGGCTCCGGGGCGCGATCACCGCCGACCTCGATGCCAATGGCACCGCCTGCGTGCTCTACGCCGCCGCGCTCGAAGAGCTGCTCGGGCTCTACCTGCGGAGCCGGCCGCGCTTCGAGCACCGCGAATGCGCCTCCCGCGGCGACGGCCGCTGCACATGGACGTGGAGCGAGGCGTGAGCCCTGGACATCGCGGTGCCTGGCGCCGGCGCGGTGCCCCGGCCGCCGCCGTGCCCGCGCCGCCGGCCGTCGCCCCCTAACCGACCGCCTCCTCCTCCGACTCGATCCCCGCCGCCCGCAGGATCTTCCGCTGGATCTGACGGTTGAAGGCATCCCACTTCATCCGCATCTCCTGCGGGTCGGTCGTGCCCTCGAGGAAGCCGGTCGGGATCTCGAAGCCGCCGGCGCGCGCGCGGCCGCCGCCGTAGTAGCGGCCGCGGAAATCGGTGCCGAGCGCGCTCTTCAGGAACTGGTCGACGTCGAGCGTGAGCTTGGACGTGCGCACGCTCCCCACCACCACCTCCCGCTCCCCCTCGCCGAGCAGGATCCCGTAGCAGATCGCCGTGTGCACGTTCTCCTCCGTCAGCAGGAAGTCCGTCGCCTGCGGCACGGCGTCCCGGTCCGCGTGGCGCAGGTAGCCGACGCCGGCCAGCGAGATCCCGCCGCGCACGACGCGGTCGGTCAGCGCGACGCGGATCACCTCCATGGTCCCGCGGCTGCGCTGGACGCGCAGGATCGATTCGAGGAGCTGCGCGTCCATGTACGGGCTGAGATACGCGCCCGCAACGTATTCCTCCGGCCCCGCGCGGATGAAGCCGTTCGTCTCGCTGCGCAACCCGTGGTTCAGTGCGGTCGCCAGGTGGACGTGCTGCGGGTTGTCGCCGGCGAGCGTGATGATCTCGCCGCTGCGGAGATAGTCGACGAGGATCGTCGCCGCGGCGCCGACAGGGCGGATGTCGCTGAACTCCGGCTCGAGCACGCCCTGCGGCGCGTGGTGGTCGATGATCGCGAGCGTCTTCACGCCCGCCTCCAGCAGTCGGTCCGTCAGCCGCGTCGTCGTGCCCTGGTTGTCGATGAAGACCGCGCCGTCATACCGGTCGAGTGGGAGCCCGTCCGTGAAACGCGTCATCTCGATGTCGAGCAGGTGGATCAGCGCCAGGTTCTCCTGGTGGCTGACGTGCCCCTCGTAGACGATGTCCGTGCCGATGTCGAACCGCTCCGCCATCAGCCGGTAGGCGACGGCGGACGAGATCGCGTCGGGATCCGGGTAGTCCTGGAGCGCGACGATGTGGCGCTCGCCGCGGTGCTCACGCAGGAACGCCGCGAAGGCCTGCGCCTTCGCGGCGTCCCCGATGTGCACCTCGGCCTCGACGGGCACCGCCGGGATCTCGCGCAGCGGTCGGGCCATGGCTCGTCTCTCAGTCGGCCGCCTGATCGGGCGCGTGTCCGATCTCCGGCCGCGTCTCTTCGTCGGCCTCGCGCGGCGGCTTGCCCATGAGCCGACGCAGCTCCTCGCGGTCCACGATCTCCTGCTCGAGCAGGCGTCGCGCGAGCTCCTCGAGGATCTCGCGGTCGCCTCGCAGCAGGTCGAGTGCCCGGTCGTGCGCATCCGAGACGAGCCGCCGCACCTCCGCGTCGATGACCCGCGCCGTCTCCTCGCTGAACCCGCGCCCGCCGTCCTCGCCCGCCGGCGTCTCCCGCGCATCCAGGAACAGCGCATTGCGGCGCGACGACAGGTGGACCGGCCCGAGCGCGTCCGACATGCCGAACTCCGTCACCATGCGCCGCGCGATCTCGCTCGCCCGCTCCAGGTCGTTGCCGGCGCCGGTCGAGATCTCGTCGAAGACCAGCTCCTCCGCCGCCCGCCCGCCGAGCAGCACCGTCAGCCGGTCGATCAGCTCCTGCCGACGCAGCAGGTAGCGGTCGTCCGTCGGGAGCTGCTGCGTGTACCCCAGCGCGCTCACGCCGCGCGGGATGATCGAGATCTTGTGGACCGGATCGGCCGTCTCGACGCGCTCCGCCACGATCGCGTGGCCCGCCTCGTGGTAGGCGACGATGCGCCGCTCGCGCTCGTCGATCAGCCGGCTCTTCTTCTCGAGCCCCGCGACGACCCGGTCGATCGCTTCGTCCAGCTCGTCCATGCCGACCGCGTTCTTGTCGCGTCGCGCCGCGAGAAGCGCCGCCTCGTTCAGCAGGTTCGCCAGGTCCGCGCCCACGAAGCCCGGCGTACGCCGCGCGACCTCCGTCAGCTCGACCTCCTGCGCCAGCTTGATCCCGCCCGCGTGCACCCGCAGGATCGCCTCCCGGCCCTGCCGGTCCGGGCGGTCGACCACGACCTGTCGATCGAAGCGGCCCGGCCGCAGCAGCGCAGGGTCCAGGATCTCCGGCCGGTTCGTCGCCGCCATGATGATCACGCCCGTGCGCGGGTCGAAGCCGTCCATCTCGACCAGGAGCTGGTTCAGCGTCTGCTCCCGCTCGTCGTGACCGCCCATGATCCCGCCCACGCCGCGCGCCTTGCCCAGCGCGTCCAGCTCGTCGATGAACACGATGCACGGCGCGTTCGCCTTCGCCTGCTCGAACAGGTCCCGCACTCGCGCCGCGCCGACGCCGACGAACATCTCGACGAACTCCGAGCCGCTCAGGCTGAAGAACGGCACCTTGGCTTCGCCGGCGACTGCGCGGGCGAGCAGCGTCTTGCCCGTTCCCGGGGGACCGACGAGGAGCACGCCCTTCGGGATCTTGCCGCCGATGCTCGTGTATTTCTTCGGCGTCTTCAGGAACTCGACGATTTCCTTGAGCTCCTCCTCGGCCTCGTCCACGCCCGCCACGTCGCCGAAGCTCACCTTGACGTCGTCGTCCGCATAGATCTTCGCCTTGCTCCGCGCGAACGACATCACGCCTCCCTCCGCGCCGCCCATGCGGCGCAGGAAGA
>DASVDG010000075.1:0-25104 GCA_036381255.1 Longimicrobiales bacterium
CTCGCGGCAGTCGACCTGCCCGCCCGTCACCGCCGGGAACGACTCCGGCTCGCTCCAGACCTTGTTGCGGAACGTCCAGGCGCCGGACTCGTCCATCGCGTACACCGCGACCGTGCCGGCGCCGTGGTCGTCGCCCGGCGCCGATGCCGCCGCGACCCGGCCGCCGACCGCCGTCGCCGCGCCGAGCAGCACCCGGCCGGCCGGCATCGCGCCGCGGTCCAGCGTGCTCGCCGTCGTCCACGCGCCGGTCTCCGCATCGCGCTGGAAGCGGTAGATCGTGCCCGCGAACGAGTCCGCGCCCGGCGCGGAGACCCACAGCTCGCCGTCGACGACCTCGAGCGACACGCCGAACCGCGAACGAGGCGTGCCGGCGAACGGCAGCAGCCGCGCCACGGCCTCCCAACCCTCGCCCTCGGGGTCCGGGGCGAAGACGTAGACCGCGCCGGTCCCCTGGTCGCGGCCCGACGCGCCGACCACCGCGCGCCCGTCCAGGAACGCCACGCTCCCGCCGAGCACGGCGTCGCCCGCCACATCGCGCGCGACCAGCTTCGCCTCCTCGACCCACTCGCCCGACCCGGTGCGGCGGAACAGGTACGCCGCGCCGCGACGGTCCGCCTGGAGCGGCGCGCCGACCAGCGCCACGTCGCCGGAGACCGCGAGCGCCGCGCCGAAGCCGTCGCCGGGCTGGGCGTCCGAGCCCGTCAGCACCGCCTCGTGCGTCCACTCGCCGTCGTCGCCGCGACGGAACACGTGGACCGCGCCCGCGCCGCCGCTCCGGTGGATCGCCGTGACCAGCGCACGCTCGCCGTCCAGCGCGACCGCGGCGCCCAGGCTGTCGCCCGCCGCGGCATCCGGCACCGTGAGCCGCGCCGTATGCCGCCACTCCCCGTCCTCGAGCTCGAAGACGTGCACCGCACCGCGCGCCTCGGCCTCGTCGAGACGCGAGGCGAGGAGCGTCGTGCCGTGGACCGCCAACGCCGCGCCGAAGCCGTCGGCCGGCCGCGCGTCCGGCGCCGTCAGCCGCGCCGCCTCCACCCAGCGGCCAGTTTCGTCCGCACGGTAGACGTACACGATCCCGGAGCGCACCACGTTCCCGGGCTCGCTCACGAACACCGCGCCTCCGCTCACGGCGACGCCGCTGCCGTAGTTCTGCGCCTGCGCGGGCAGCGCGAAGCCGACCAGCACGGCAAGCGCGAGCGACGGTTGCAGTAGCCTCTTCATTGAGTCCGTCTCGGTTGGAGTTGCCGATCGGAGGGGCGCCCGGCCCGGCGGGCGCGCGGATCCTCCCCTCGCGCCGCGTGCGGCGCGCTTTCCCATTCGTCCCAACATACGGGCGTTCCGGGGATCGGGCCAGGGCGGGAACGGCGGGCCGCGTGCGCGGGCCGGACTTATGCGGCCGCGCGGAGATCGCGCACGTACAGGGCGGGCCGCGCGCGAGGGCCGGACCGAGCGCCTCTTCGTCCGGGTCGGTGTGCCAGATGCGGGCACGCGCGCGGGCCGGACGGCCGCGCACCCCGGGTCGCGCCACGCCCTGCGGACCACGCGCAATCGGACCGCGCCACCGCCCACGCCCGCGCGTCCCCCGGCTTGCCGGATAGGTATCGATCGATATATATATGCGACCGTAGCCGATCGACCGGGCGCCGCGCGGCGCCGATGCTGTTGCGATGGAGGAGGATGGATGCGAGGACGTGAGGACGGCGTGGAGGCGTTCCTGCCGCTGAAGCCGGCGTGGTTCCATATCCTGCTGGCGCTCGCGGACGGGCCGCGTCACGGATACGCGATCCGCGTCGAGGTCGAGGCGCGGACGGAGGGGCGGGTGCGTCTGTGGCCGGCGACGCTGTACGGTTCGATCCGCGACCTCGCGGAGGCGGGTCTGATCGAGGAGGGCGAAGCGGACCCGGTCGACGACGCGCGTCGCCGGATCTACCGGCTGACGGGCGCGGGTGCGCGGGTGCTGGCCGCGGAGGCGGCGCGGATGCAGGCGCTGGTGGATGCGGCCCGCGCGACGCGTGCGTTGGAGGGGGCATGAGCTCGGGTGTGGGGCGTGGCGGCGGCGACCGCCGGGTCGTGCGCGGGGCGGTGGCGGTCTACGGTGCGTTCGTCCGGCTGTTCCCGGCCGGGTTCCGCGCGGCGTACGGCGCGGCCATGGTCTCGGACTTCCGGCGGCTCGCGGGTGATGCGCGGGGGGTCGCGGGCGTGGTCGGCGTCGCGCTGCGGTGCTGTCTGGAAGCGGCGTGGCACGCGCCGGTCGAGCGACTGAGGGCGCGTCGTACGGCGGCGCGTGTCGGTCGGTCGGCGACGGCGCCGTCGGGGGCGGGCGGTGGGCCGGGGCGGCGCGGGCGGCGCGGGGTTGCCGGCGCGGCCGTCGCGGGGCTGCGGGAGCTGCGGTTCGCGGTGCGGTCGCTGGCGCGGCGTCCGGGGTTCGCGCTGGTCGTGGTCGCGACGCTGGCGCTCGGGATCGGGGCGAACGTGGCGATCTTCGCGGTGGTGAACGCGGTACTGATCCGGCCGCTGCCGTACCCGGAGTCGGAGCGGATCGTGACGATCCGGCACCATGCGCCGGGGCTGAGCCTCCCCGAGCTGGAGAACTCGGATGGTACGATCCGGCTGTACCGTGAATTCGCGCGCACGGTCGAGGACGTGGCGCTGGTGCGCGGGTCGTCGCGCAACCTGGTGGGTGGCGAGCGTCCGGCGCGGGTGCGGGTGCTGGAGGTTTCGCCGCAGTTCTTCGATGTGGTGCGGACGGAGCCCCGGCTCGGGCGCCGGTTCCTGGACGAGGACGTCGCGCCGGGTGCGCCGGCGGTGGCGATCCTGACGCACGCGGGCTGGCAGCGGCATTTCGGCGGGGACCGGCGCGTCCTCGGCCGGACCGTGGAGCTGGACGGCGTGCGCGCGGAGATCGTGGGCGTGATGCCGCCGGGGTTCCATTACCGCGACCCGAACGAGATGGTGCTGGTCCCGCGGGACATCGGGCCGAACCCGCAGTTCGGCGCGTTCGGGACCGTCTCGATCGCGAGGCTGGCGCCGGGCGTCACGCTCGACGACGCGCGCCGGGAGGTGGCGGCGCTTCAGCCGCGGCTGACGGAGCTGTTCCCGGAGATGACGCCGCAGTTCTTCGAGCAGGCGCGGTGGTCGGTCGACGTGATGCGGCTCCGGGACATCGTCGTCGGCGACGTCGAGGCGGCGCTCTGGATCGTGCTGGGCACGGTGGCGTTCGTGCTGCTGATCGCGTGCGCGAACGTGGCGAACCTGTTCCTCGTGCGTGCGGAGGGGCGGAAGCGGGAGGTGGCGATCCGGGCCGCGCTCGGCGCGTCGGGCAGCCGTCTGGCGGCGAGCGTGCTGGCGGAGAGCGTACTGCTGGGGGTGGCCGGCGGCGTGGTCGGCACCGCGCTCGCGGCGGCGGGCGTCCGGATGCTGGTCGCGTCCGGCGCGGCGCGGCTGCCGCGGCTGCACGAGGTCGGGCTCGACGGCACGACGCTCCTCTTCGCCGCGGCGGTCAGCGTGCTGGCCGGCCTCGCGTTCGGCGCGCTGCCGCTCCCGGGCCTTCTCGGTGCGGGGTCGGGCGCGGCGCTGCGGGAGGGCCGCGCCGGGACGGGAACGCGCGCGCGGCACCGCACGCGCAAGCTGCTCATCGCCGGGCAGGTCGCGCTGGCGCTGGTGCTGCTGACCGGCTCGGGGCTCATGCTGCGCAGCTTCCAGCGGCTGCGCTCCGTCGACCCCGGTTTCCGCGCCGAGCGCGTGCTGACGCTGGGGATCAGCCTCGGCCCCGTGGCCGACGAGGCGGCCGCCGCGGCGACGTACCGTCGCATCGTGGACGGGGTCGCGGCGCTCCCCGGCGTGCGGGCCGCGGGCGCGACGGCGGCGCTGCCGCTCCTGGTCGGCGGCGCGAAGGGCTCGTCGTTCTCGATCGAGTCGCGTCCGCAGGCCGACGACGCGCTGCCGCTGTTCACCATGTACGGCGCGGTCACCTCCGGTCATTTCGAGGCGGTCGGCATCCCGCTGCTCGCGGGCCGGCGCGTCGAGCGCCGCGACGACGAGGTCGCCGCGCCGGTCGCGTGGGTGAACCAGGAGTTCGCGCGCCGCTACCTCGACGGCGACGCCGTCGGCGAGCGGATCCGGCTGTACGCCGACGACCCGTGGCTGGAGATCGTCGGCGTCGTCGGCGATGTGCGCGGCTTCGGCCTGGACGCGGAGGTCCGGCCGATGGTCTACCTCCCGGTCACGACGACGGTGCGGGGCACGGGTCGCGAGCTGATGGTCCTGACCGTGCGGACCGCCGGCGACCCGCTCGCACTGCTCCCCGCCGTGCGGCGCGTCGTGGAGCGCGTCGCGCCCGACGCGCCGCTCACCACCGCGCGTACGCTGGAGCAGGTGGTGAGCGAATCGCTGAAGGAGCGGTCGTTCACCGTCGTCGTGCTCGGCCTCGCCGCCGGCGTCGCGCTGGTCCTCGGCGCGGTCGGGCTCTACGGCGTGATCGGCTACATCACCAGCCGTCGCACGCGGGAGATCGGGCTGCGCATTGCGCTGGGCGCTCGCCCCGGGCAGGTGCGCGCCATGGTGCTGCGCCAGGGGCTCGCCGTGATCGCCGTCGGTCTCGGCGGCGGGCTCGCCGCCGCACTGGCGCTCACCCCGCTGCTGCGCTCGCTCCTGTTCGGGATCTCCCCCGGCGACCCGCTCACCTTCGCCGCCGCGGCGGCGGTGCTCGCCGCCGTCGGCCTGCTCGCGACCTACCTGCCGGCCCGGAAGGCGTCCGCCGTGGAGCCGCTCGAGGCGCTGCGCGTGGATTGAGCGAGGCGCGGCACGCGGAGCACATGCCGGCGCCGCCGTCCCCGACCTTCCGGCCGGCGGCGCCGCGCCGCCCCGGCCCCCGGGGGCGCGTCCCTCGACCGGGGCGATGCGCCCCCGGCTCGTTTTCCCCATCTCCGGTGTACACCGGGCCGACGACTGTACCGACGCGCGTACCGACCACCGTGCCGACGCGCTAACGGCGCCCGGGCCCGCCGCCGGTGCGTGCGCGCGCCCGCGCGCGCCGGGAATCCGGATTTCCGAGCCCCCGTCGGGGTGCGCGTTTCCGCGGCCCGTGACGCGCGCGCCGGTCGGCTCCGCTGTCCGCTGCGCGCATCGGGCCGAGGTGTTGTACCCGCCCGGACCGGCGGATACTTTGTCGTACCAACGTCTACGGATTCGGTCCGACGCCGGCGGCGATGCCGGCGGCCGGGCGACCCAGGGATCGATCGTCGGATGATGAAGATAGATCGCGCGGCGCTCGTCATCGCGCTGGCCGCATCGACGCTCGCCGGCTGCGGCGCCGCGCCGCAGGACGGCGCCAGGGACGAAGGGCTGGCCGAGGGGTTCCGGGGGATGGTGCTCCCCCGGCCGATCCCCAAACCGGAATTCACGCTGACCGACACGGAGGGCGAGCCGTTCGACTTCCGCGCGGAGACCGACGGCCGGCTCACGCTGCTCTTCTTCGGCTACACCTCGTGCCCGGACGTCTGTCCGGTGCACATGGCCAACCTGGCCGCCGTCATCGACGGGCTGCCGCGGCCGCTCCAGCACCGGATCGCGGTCGTCTTCGTCACCGTGGACCCGGAGCGGGACACGCCCGAGCGGATCCGCGAGTGGCTGGACGCGTTCGATCCGCGCTTCATCGGGCTGCGCGGGAGCCGCGCGGCGGTCGACTCGATCCTGTCGTCGCTCCAGCTGCCGACGGCCGTGCTGGAGGAGCCGGACGCAGACGGCGACTACCTCGTCGGCCATCCGTCGCAGATCATCGCGTTCACGGCCGACGGCGTCGCGCGCGTCCTCTACCCGTTCGGCACCCGCCAGGCCGACTGGGCGTACGACCTGCCGCGGTTGCTCGAGATCGAGCCCGCGATCCGCGTGTCGCGCGCCTACGCGGCCGTCCCCGCCGCCGGCGACAGGACGGCGCTGTACTTCACGATCGAGAACCTGACCGACGCGCCCGACGCGCTCCTGTCCGTGACCGCCGATGCCGCCGGCCGCGCCGAGCTGCATCGCCAGGTCACGCGTGGCGGGCGGGTTCGGATGGAGCCGGTCGATGCGGTCGAGATCGCGGCCGGCGGCCGCGCGCGCCTCGCGCCCGGCGGCACCCACGTCATGCTCCTCGAGCTGGACCGGCCGCTCAAGCCGGGCGACGCGCTGCGCCTCGAGCTCGTCTTCCGCGAGGCCGGCACGGTCCGCGCCCGCGCCGAGGTCCGGCCGTACGGCGAGCTGGAATCGCTGCTCGCCGACGATGCCGGGACCGCCCCGGACGGAGGGAACTGAGACATGCAGCTTCAGTGGTGGTGCTCCGCCCAGACCGCCGCCTGGGAGTGGAGCTGGCGGCCGTACCCGGGCGTCTGGATCTTCATCGCGCTGCTCGCCCTCGGCTACCGCGCGCTGCTGCGCGGCAGCACGCACGGCGCCGGCGCGCCGCGCATCGCCTCGTTCGCGGCCGGCCTGGCCTGCCTCTGGATCGCGCTCGACTGGCCCATCGGCGCACTCGGCGCCGGCTACCTCGCCAGCGTCCACATGGTCCAGTTCCTCCTCATCGCCCTGATCGCGCCGCCGCTGCTGCTGTGGGGGATCCCGCCGGCCGTGCACGGCGCGGCGGCGAGCGCGCCGCTCCCGGGCGGCGCGGCAGCGGACGGCACGGTAGCGGACGGCACGGTAGCGGACGGCACGGCGGCAGATGCCGCGGCAGCAGATACCACGGCGACCGGCAACCCCCTCGGCTCGCGGGCGCTTCGCCTCGCCACGCACCCGCTCGTCGCGTTCCTCCTCTTCAACGTCATCGTGGCGGCCACCCACACGCCGGCGGTGACGGACACGTTGATGGCGACGCAGCTCGGCTCGTTCGTCATCGACGTCGCCTGGCTCACCGGCGGTCTGCTGTTCTGGGCGCCGGTCGCCGCGGCCGCGCCGGCGCGGCCGTATTTCCACGAGCTGCTCAAGATCGGCTACATCACGGCCCAGGCGATCTTCATGACGCCGGTCTTCCTCTACCTCACGTTCAGCGACCACCCGGTCTACGCGACCTACGAGCTGGCGCCACCCGTCGCCGGGATCGAGGCGCTGGCCGACCAGCGCGTCGCCGGGCTGATCATGAAGATCATCGGCGGGCTCGTCCTGATGGCCGCGCTCACGATCCTCTTCTTCCGCTGGGCACAAAGGAGCGGCGACGACCCGGCCGCGCTCCGGGCCGGCGCGGCGAGCGGCGTCGCACCGGCGCCGCCCGCCAGTGCCGGTGCGGCGAGTGAGCGGAGTGCGGCACGCGAGCGACCGGCGTGAGCCATGCGTGCGGTGCGGAATCGCGATCGCCGGACGCACGCGGCGCCGGCCCCCTTCACCGTGAGGGCTTCCATGGGCTTCATCATCCGACTGTTGATCTCCGCGGCCGCGCTCTGGGTCGCGGAGGCGATCATCCCCGGGATCGACTACGACGGCGGGCTGGTGGGCCTGCTCGGCGTCGCCCTGATCTTCGGCCTCGTCAACGCGGTCATCCGGCCGATCCTCGTGGTACTCACCTGCCCGCTCGTCCTGCTGACGCTGGGGCTGTTCCTGTTCGTGCTGAACGCGTTCCTGCTCTGGCTGACCGGTGAATTCGCGAGCGCGCTCGGGATCGACTTCCGGGTCGAAGGCTTCTGGGCCGCGCTCCTCGGCGGGATCGTGATCGGCCTGGTGAGCACGCTCCTGAACGTGTTCGTGGGGAGAGAGGGCCGGAGGGAGCGCCGGGAGGACTGAGCCGACACCGGTGCCGGCGACGGGACGGGCGCCGCAACCCCGAGACGCGTCGGCCCGTGCGACGCGCGCCGAGCCCGGTGCGCCGGGCGTGGTGCGCCGACCGCGGTGGGCCGGCGCCACCCTCTCCGGCCGGCGGCTCTGCCGGCGGGCCAGCCGGTCGGCCGGCCGTCCCGGTTCGAAGTTGTCCGGGACGGCCCGGGAATCACGCTCCGTCGGCCGGGGCGAGGCCGGCGGACCACGCGGGCTCGCGGACCAGCGCGTCGCCGATCGCGACGACGGCATCGACCAGGGCGTCCAGGTCGGCCGTGCGGGTGCGGTGGTTCGTGAGCGCGACGCGCAGCGCGAACGTGCCGTCGATGATCGTGCTCGATGGCACGGCGACGCCGGACTCCTGGAGTCGCATCAGCAGCTCGCGGTTCAGCGCGTCGATCTCCGGCGCGGCATCGGCGGCGGGCGCGGCCGCTCCGGACGCGGCGCGCGTCGCGCGGTCCGACGCGCCGTCCGGCCGGTAGCGGAAGCACACGATGTTGAGCGGGACCGGCGCGAGCAGCTCGAGGCGCGGGTGTTCGCGGATCCGCGTCTCGAGGTGGCGCGCCTGCCGGACGTTCTGCTCGATCAGCCGCGCGAACGTCCCGGTCCCGTGCGCCTTCAGCGACATCCACACCTTGAGCGCCCGGAACGAGCGCGTGAGCTGCGGCCCGAGGTCCAGGTAGCCGTACGGGCCGGAAGAGAGGCCGCGGTCCAGCCAGGCGAGGTAGCTGGCGGGCGGGGAGAACGGCCGGCGGTGCCACGCGCCGTCGCGGACCAGCACGCACCCCGCCTCGATCGGGATGTGCAGCCACTTGTGCAGGTCGAACGCGATCGAGTCCGCGCGCTCGATGCCCCGGAGCTGGCGCCGCAGCGCGGGCGAGAGCGCGGCCAGCGCGCCGATCGCGCCGTCCACGTGGAGCCAGAGCCCTTCTCGCGCGCAGACGTCGGCGAGCCGGTCGAGGTCGTCGATCGCGCCGGTGTTCACGGTGCCCGCCGTGCCGACGACGCAGACCGGGCGCCGCCCCGCCGCGCGGTCCTCGGCGATGGCCGCCTCGAGCGCGGCAATGTCCATACGGAAGTCGAGGTCCGTCGGGATCTTACGGAGTCCGTCCCAGCCGATGCCGAGGAGACCGGCCGCCTTGTCGACCGAGTTGTGCGCCTGCTCGGAGGCGTAGACGACGAGCGGCTCGGGGAGCGCGCGCAGCCCGCGCGCGCTGACGTCGCCGCCACCCCGTGCCTCCCGCGCGGCGGCGAGCCCGATCAGGTTCGCGACCGAGCCGCCGGTGGTCAGCACGCCGCTGGCGTCGCCGGGGTACCCGACGGCGCGCTTCGCCCAGTCGAGGACCTGCGCCTCGACGTACGCCGCCGCGTGCTCGCCGCCCCACACGTTCGAATTCATCGCCGCGGCGAGCATCTCCGCGAACGCGGCGAGGGTGGTGCCGGTCCCGTTGACCCAACCCCAGCCGCGGGGGTGGACGTTGCCGAACGGGTACGGCAGGACATGCTCCCTGAACTCCTCGTACGCGCGCTCCGCGCCCTCGCCCGTTTCGGGCGGCGGGCGCCGCAACGCCTCGCGGACCGACTCCGGCAGCGGCTGCCACGCCGGCCGCTCCGACAGTCCGCGGTGGAACGAGATGACGTCGTCGACCATCCGGTGGCCGAGGGCGCGGAGCGCCTCCCAGTCTTCGGGATCCAGCCCCTCCTCGGGGCGCGGCTCCAGCTCGGGGCGGGAATCGTCGCTCATGATTCTCCCATGGTGTGTGCGGTCCGGACAATCTCGCGCAGACGCGCGGCCTACGCCACCCCGGCGCCGGCACGCTCGCGGCCGCGCGCGATCACGGCGGTCCGGGCCCACGGCGCCCGTGACCGCTCCGGCGCAGCACCATCGCGTACGCCCCGCGGGTCGCCGGGTGGGGGAGGATGCCGAAAGCCCGCAGGAGCGGCCGCACCCGGGCGGGGATGTCCGGCCCGTCGTCGAACGTCGGGAGGAACGGCAGCGGCCGCACCGTGACGGGCGCGAGCCCGGCCGCCCGTGCGAGGCCCCGCAGCTCGGTCGGCCGGAGGTGTAAGTCCGATGCGAAGATACGCGGCGACCGCCGCTGCACGAGCCGGCGCCAGAGGAAGCCCGGGTTGGCGGGGTGCGGCATGATGACGACGAGCCGGCCGCCGCGCGTCAGCCGCCGCCGGCACGCGCGCAGGACGCAGCGCCGTTCGGGGATGTGCTCGAGCACGCCGGCGAGGATGATGAGGTGGAAGGGTCCGTCGGCGGCGCGTACGGCGTCGAGGCCGCGGGCGTCGCCGACCGCGAAGCGAAGGTTCGCGGCGCCGTGGCGGCGGGCGATGGCGCGGGCGCGCTCGATCGTCCGGGGCGCGAAGTCGACGCCGACGCCCTCGACGATCCGGTCGGCGAGCGCGACGAGATTGATTCCGGTCCCGCACCCGACCTCGAGCACGCGTTCGCGGCCGGTGCAGAGCGAGCGCAGCAGCGCGATCCGGGCCGCGGCGTCGGGCGCGGCGCGCGGGTCGTCGAGCGGCGATAGGCCGTCGGCGCGGCGGTCGAACGCGTCGGGGCTCGACGGCGGCAGCGGTCGGCTCATGCGCGGGTCGCCGGCAGGGAGCGGGCCGGAGCGGTGTCGAGCGCCGTCGGGGCACGCTCGCCCGCGTCCCGGTCTACGGGCCCGCCGGCGCGCGAACGGCCGCGAGCTGTGCGACGAAGTCGCGGCCGGCGTCGGCCCAGGAGCGGAGCCGCCGCGAGGCGTCGCGGGCGGCGGCGGCGAGGCGGGCGCGGGCCGTGGCGTCGGCGAGCAGCGGTTCGAGCGCGCGGGCGAGCGCGGCATCGTCGCCGGGCGGGACGAGCAGCGCGGCGCGGCCGGCCGGCGTGGCGGGGATCCCGCCCGCGCGGGAGGCGACGAGGGCGAGACCGTGGGCCGCGGCCTCGGCGAGCGCCATGCCGTAGCTTTCGTAGAGCGACGGCAGCACGAACAGGTCGGCGCGGCGGTAGGCCTCGTGCAGCCGATCCACGGGCAGCTCGCCGGCGAGTCGGATCCGGCCCGCGAGGCCGGCGCGGTCGATTTCGGCGCTCAACGTGTCCGCCGTCGCCGGCTCGGCGGAGCGGTTGCCGACGATCTCGAGCGTCCACGGCAGGTGCTCGAGCCGCCGCAGCGCCCGGACCAGGACGCCGTGCGCCTTCACCCGCGTGACCGCGCCGACGGCGAGCAGCCGGACCGGCTCGGCGGGCGCGGTGCCGGGCGGCCCGGCGGCGCCCGGCCACCGTGTCGGCCCCGCGCCGGCGTCGGTCCCGTCCGCCGGCGGCGCGGCGCCCGTACTCCCGCGTGGCGCCGTGCGCGCGCGGTCGACGCCCGGCTCGACGACGGCGACGGCCGCGGCGTTCGCGCCGCGCCGCGCCAGCCGCCGGGCGACGAAGCCGCTGGTGCACACGATCCTGTCGGCGCGGCGCAGCCAGGCGTTCTCGGCGGCGCGGAGCAGGACCCGGACGCCGTACGGCAGCCCGCGCTCCTCGTCGAGCGGCATGTGGACGAGCAGCACGCGCACCGTCGCCGGCGGCGGCGGCGCGGTCGGATCGAGCGCCGCGAGCGCGAGGCCGTCGACGATCGTGACCTCGCCCGTGGCGCAGACCTCGAACGCACGCGCCGCCGCGGCGCGCGCCGTCCGGTCGGGCCAGGGGAACCGGCCGTTCAGCTCGTGGACCACGACGTCGTGCCCGAGCCGGCGCAGCTCGGCGACGATGCGCGCATCGTAGATCGTGCCGCCGGTGCGCCGGTCGATCGGGCCGGGCACGAGGAAATGCAGGCGGCTCATCGGGCCCTGCCGGGTGATGCGGTCGCCGGGGCGGCGCCCGCGCGGTCGGGGGCGCGTGCGCGGTCGGGGGCGCCGCGCGTCGCGTCCGGGCGCCCGCCCGGCGCGGCCGCGGCGCCCGCCGGCACCGAAGCCGCGCCGCCTCGCGTCGTGCGCGGCGCGGCCGGCGCGGCCGGAGCGGGGTCCCACGCCGCCCACGCGTCGTCGTCCTCCCACAGTACGACGCGGGCGCACTCGATGCGCTGCGCTTCGATGGCGGCGGCGAGGCGCTCGCCGAGGAGGCGTGCGAAGCGCTCGAGGCTGGGGTTGAGTCCCGCGAACTCGGGGAGCTCGTTCAGCGTCCGGTCGCGGTACCGGGCGACGACGTCGTCGAGCGCGGCGCGGACGCGGTCGATGTCGACCAGGTAGCCGGCGTCGTCGAGGGTGCGGCCGCGGAGCACGAGCTCGAGGCGGTAGCGGTGCGCGTGCCGCTTGTGCTCCGGCCCCGGCGCGCCGGCGGTCAGGAAGTGCCAGGCCGTGAAGTCTCGTCTCACGCCGAGCCGGTACATGCGTCCTCCTCGTTGTCGTACGTGAGCAGGACCTGGAGCGCGGTGCCGGGCGCCTCGTCGAGGAGCCGGAACGCGGCGGCGGCCTGTTCGACCGGGAACCGGTGCGTGATCAGCCCGGCCGGGCGGATGCGGCGGAGCATCTCCATCGCGAAATCCAGTCGCCGCGTTTTCGTCCAGCGGCCGGCGAGCGCGGGGTCGATGCGGCTGACCTGGCTGCTCCGCACGGTGAGCCGCGCGCGGTGGAAGTGCGTGCCGAGATCGATCGGCGCGCGACGCGTGCCGTACCACGATCCCACGATGACGCGCCCCTCGCGGCCGGTCGCGTGGATCGCGTCGTCGAGCGCGGCGGGGTCGCCGGACAGCTCGAACGCCAGGTCGGCGCCGTCGGGCGCGAGCGCGGCGGCGATCGCGTCCGCGTCCCCGGGTGCGGCCGCGGCGGTCGCGCCGAGCCCGAGCGCGGCCCGCCGCCGGGCCGGCACCGGGTCCACGGCGACGAGCGCGGCGAGCGGCATCCGCGCGAGCAGCGCCGTCGTCAGCAGCCCGACCACGCCCTGCCCGAACACGACGACCCGCTCGCCGGCGAGCGGGCGGGCGTCCATGATCAGCCCGAGCGCGGTCTCCATGCTCGGCAGCAGCGCGGCGGTCGGGGTGTCCAGCTCGTCCGGAACCGGCACGACGTCGCCGGCCGCGGCGACGAAGTGGCTGCGGTGCGGCTGGAACGCGAAGACCCGCCGGCCGAGCAGCCCGCGCGGCGCGTCCGCGCCCGCGGCGACGACATCGCCGACGGCCGCGTAGCCGTAGCGCACCGGCCACGCGAAGCGCCCGGCAAGCGCGTCGAGCGTCTCGTCGAGTCGTGCGCCCTCCGGCGCTTCTCCGCGGTGGAGGCGCAGCTCGGTCCCCGCCGAGATCGCGCTGACGCGCGTCGCCACGAGCACCCGCCCCGGGCCGGGCGGTCCGAGCGGCTCGTCGACCACGCGCACCACCCGCGGCGCGGCGTGCTCGACCACGCGGCAGCGGAGGGGACTTCCCGTCGCCGGCATCACGGCACCGTCCAGAGCGGGGTGCCGCTCAGCACGACGTCGTCGCCGAGGCGGACCGCCTCGAGCTGCGCGAGGCGCGGCGGCCACACGGCGTCGTCGCCGCCCGGCGCGAGGCGGCCGACGGCGCGCAGCCCACCGACGAGGACCGACGCGATCGTGACGAGCACGTGATCGACCTGTCGCGCGCGCAGGAAGCCGGTGATCACGCGTGCGCCGCCCTCGACCATGACGCTCGCGGCGCCGTCGCCGGCGAGGAAGGCGAGGAGCGGGTCGAGCGCGACCCAGCCGCGCGCGTCGGCGGGGAACCGGACGACGCGCGCGCCCGCGGCCTCGAGCGCCGACTGCCGGCCGGCGTCGGCGGCGTCGGTCGTCGCGATCAGCGGCCGGCGCGTCGGGTGCGCGAGCAGCCGCGCGCCGGGCGGCGTGCGCAGCCGCGAGTCGAGCACGACCGGCAGCGGGTCCGCGCCGGCCGCGTGGCGGACCGTGAGCCGCGGGTCGTCGGAGAGGAGCGTGCCCACGCCGATCAGGATCGCGTCGTGCGCCGCGCGCAGCCGGTGCGTCAGATTGCGGGCGTCCGGCCCGCTCAGTGCCATCGGCCGGCCGCGCCGCAGCGCGATGCTGCCGTCCAGGCTCTGCGCGTACGTTAGCGTGACGAACGGCCGCGCCGGCGACGGGCCGCGCGTCGCGATGCGCATGCGCAGCCGGTCGGCCGTCGCGGCGGCGGCGAGCCGGTCCTCGGGCGCGGGGTCGGGGATGTCCCGGATTTCACTCGTCATGACGCGCGGCGTGCGTGCAACAATCTTGCCGTGCGCGCGCGCCGGTGTTACCGCCGTCGGTGGCGCCGCGCGGCACGCGCCCCGGGCGCCGCGCCCGCGCGGTCGGCATCGCCGCCGACCGCCGCCAGCAGCTCGAGCACCGCGTCGACCACGACCGCCGGCCGCTCCTCCTGGATGTACTGCCCGGCGCGGGGCACGCGATCCATCTGGAAATTCGGGAGCTCGGCGCGGAGCGTCGCGATCTCCTCCGGCGGCACGGCATCCTCGGGCGGGCCGCCGCCGACGAGCAGGTGCACCGGCGCGCGGATCCGCGCGAGCTGCGGCCGGAGCGCGGCGGGCTCGCGCGCCTGCATCATCCGCTTCAGCGCGTCGAGCGCGGCGTCCAGGTCCGCGTCGAACGGCGCGGTGTAGCCGCGCACGGTCTCCTCCGTCACCCACGACGGGTCGTACGAGCTCTCGATCAGCCCGTCCGCGATCTTGCCGCGCAGGAACCCCTCGGCGCCGAACAGCGTCAGCAGCGGCGCGAAGCGGAGCGCGGAGCGCAGCCCGGGCGTGCCCGCCCGCTCCGCCGGGCCGCCGTTCAGCGAGACGATCCCCGCCGCGAGGTCCGGCCGCCGCGCCGCCAGCCGGTAGCATATCGATGCGCCGACCGAATGGCACAGCAGCACCGGGGCGCGCACGCCGAGCGTGTCCAGCGCCGCCTCGATGCGGTACGACTGCGCCGTCAGCGAGTAGTCCGCGTCCTCCGGCCGGGACGACGAGCCCGTGCCGAGCGGCTCGACGATCACCACCTGGTGCCCGGCGCGCACGAGCGACGCGCGCACGTGACGGAACGTGAACGCCGCGCCGAGCAGCCCGGGAATCATCACGACCGGCCGGCCGCTGCCGGCGACCGTGACCGCCAGCGTCTCCGCCGGCGCGACCGCGAGCCGCCGGAGCTGCACCTCTGCACCGGCGCCGGAGGCGATCGGCAGTGCGGCGGCCACGAGAAGATCCAGGAACATGCCGGTCTCCTTGTCGAAAGTGCCGTCGCTCCACGCGGGCCCGGGCGCGCCGCGACCCGGCGGGAGGCAGGGACCCGCCCGCCCGATGCAAGAAGCGGGGAAGGCGCGGGTAGACGATACCGATGTCACACCGCCCCAGCGCCGTACGTCCTCCACCCACGGGGCGCCGTGATTCGCGCGCCGGCCCCGGCGGCATTGCGCGGCGCAGGCGGGCCGCGCCGCGAAGCCGCCGCCGATTCGCTCCACTCCCTCAGGAGGCCATCCGAATGGGTACGCTCCGTGCCGTCGTCGCCGTCGGCGCACTCGCCGCCGCACTCCCCGCGACCGCTCCCGCCCAGACGCACGCCCTCGACCGCGGCAGCTTCCGGGTCGGGGGCACCGCGAGCTTCACCAGCGCCGGAGGCGAGGTGGACGGCGACCCCGTCGATCGCGAAACCCAGCTCACGCTCGCTCCGAGCGTCCAGTACTTCCTCCTCCCGGGCCTCGCCGTGGGCGGAAACCTCTCCCTGAGCCGCAGGGGATTCGGCGACGATGATGCCGTCACGAGCTACGGGATCGGCCCGGCGGTCACGTACTACTTCGGCGCCGATGACGCCGCCGATCAGGATTGGTTTCCCTACATCGACGCCGGCATCCGCTACGTCGATGTCCAGGTCGACGACGCCATCCTCGGCTCCGAGGAGCCGTCCGTGATGGGCTACAACGCCGCGGCCGGCATCCTCTTCCTGCTCTCGCCGGCCGTGGGCATGACCGGCGAGCTGTTCTACGACCGAAGCGATCTGGAGAACAACATCGGCACCGACACGCGCGCCGACACGTTCGGCCTCGCCTTCGGCATCTCCGCGTTCGTGTTCTGACCCGCGGCCCGGCGCCCGGCGGCCCGGTCCCCGCAGGTACCGGCGCCGCCGGACGGGCCCGGGCCGCACCGCGTTCCCGACGACGGCAGCGCCCGTGGTCGGCGCAACGCGTTCCGTGCCGCCGGTCGGCGCCGACCGTCCCGCTCCGCGCCTGCCGCTACGCTCCGCCCCACTCGTTCCGCTGCACCACCGGGAGCTGGAGCGCCCGCTCGCGGTCCAGGTCGAGCGAGCCGATGTGCAGCGAGAGCGGCGCCTGGACCCATTTGTAGATCGCTGCGGTGAAGAGCCGCGCGAAGCGTTGCGCTTCCTCGCGCAGCCGCCCCGGGTCCACGTCCGGGAACAGCGACGGCAGCGCGGCGGCCACCTCCTCCGGCGAGAGCCGCTCGGCCGCGTAGAGGTAGAGGCACGCGTCGAGGAGCGGGAACGGCATCAGCTCCCGCTCCGCGAGCTGCGCCTCGGCCAGCTCCGGGCCGGGCTCGGTCGCGAGCGTGCGCCGGATCCCCTCGAAGTTGAAACGCGCGTACAGCCGCTCGAGTAACGCGACGACGACCGTCTTCGGCACGTTCGCGATCACGGACAGCGCGCCCTCGAGATCGCCGCCGATCGTGGTGTAACCCGCCGCCTTCTCGCTCATGTCCCCCGTCTGGAGGAACAGCCCGCCGGCCGAATTCGCCCAGCTCCACATCCGCGCCGCCCGGACCCGCGCCTGGATGTTCTGCACCGTGACCGGCGACGGCTCGGCGCCGCCCAGCATCGCCCGCGCCGCGTCGAGCTCGCGGTCCAACGCCTCGTCGATCGGCACCGTCGTCAGCGGCACGGCCAGATCCGCGCAGATCCGGTGGACGGCCGCGCGCGTGTCGGCGCCGGAGAAGCGGGACGGCATGTAGAAGGCAAGCAAGGGCGGGCGCGGCGCCGGCTCGGCACCGGGCGCGGCGTCGTGCACGGCCGCTTCGCCCAACCGTTCCCGCGCCCGCCAGGCGACCAGCAGCGTGAGCAGCGAGTCGCGGCCGCCGGACAGCGCAACGCCGATCGCGCGGAACGCGCCCGTCTTCGCGTAATAATCGGCGACGCCGAGTGCGAGCGCCTCGAAGATGTCGTCGAGCACGGTCTCGCGCGCGGGCGGTGGAGGCGGCGCGGACGGCGGCAGGAACAGCCCACCGCGCGGCGCGGGCCAGGCGAGACGGGAGCCGTCGGCCGTCGGCGCGTCGCTCCGGATCACGGGCACGGCGCGGCCGTGGTCGCGGAAACCCTCCCAGTCGCCGCGCCAGGTGGTGTTCTGGACCCGCTGGCGACGGGTCCGGTCCAGGTCGACGACGCACGCGGCCCACCCCTCGCGGAAGCGGGGCGCGTCCAGCTCGAGGCGGCCGCCCTGGAAGACGGCGCCGCCGCCGTCGAAGATCAGGCCGTCCTGCGCGCCGACGCGGTTCACGTAGACGAGCGTCGCCTGGTTGTCTGCGGAGCGGGTCGCGAGCATCTCGCGCCGCGTCGAGACGACGCCGACGCGGTAGGGCGAGGCGGAGATGTTGACGACGAGCTCGGCGCCCGAGAAGCACCGTCGCCGCATCGGCCCGTCGGGCGACCACGCGTCCTCGCAGACCTCGACCGCGAGCACGCCGAAGTCGAAGCCGAAGATGAAGTCGCCGAGCGGGACGCCGGCGGCGTCGAGCGCGAGGCCGGGTCCGCCGCGCGAGAGCGTGCGCGCCTCGTAGAAGATGTCGTACGTCGGCAGCTTCTCCTTCGGCACGAAGGCGAGGATGCGGCCGCCGTGCAGCACCGCCGCGACGTTGAAGAGGTGCCCGCCCACGCCGACCACGGCGCCGATCACCAGCACGGTGGGTAGCGACGCCGTCTCGGCGGCGATCCGCTCCAGCGCCTCCCGCTGCGCCGCGACGAACGCGCGCCACTGGACGAGGTCCTCGTGCGGGTAGCCGCCGATCGCCTGCTCCGGGAAGCACGCGACGGCGACGTCCTCGGCCGCCATCGCGCGTGCCATTGCGAGCACGCGCTCGGCGTTCGAGCGCACGGCGCCGACGGTGGGGTCGACGCTGGCGAGGCCGAGCTTGAGGAGTCGCACGTCGACCGGTATTTCCGGACCTGAAACGATTCGAGCGTCGGAAATCCGCCGCTCGTCGGTGGTCTCAGTACGTCACCCCGGCGTCTCCGACAAGGTCGGCGGACGACCGTGATCGGGGGAGGGGGCCCTCTGAGATCGGGTCGAACCCTCCGGCCCGACGCGAATATAATACTCGTAGATTCCGCCCTCCCTGGGGATCTTGACCTTTACGAGATCTTCGCGAATGCGCTCGACCTCCGTCGTGTGCGCTTCCATCTTTTTCACGGATACCTCCTCGTTGTGGGAACGGATCAAGCCGGCACCGCCCGTTCCTCCCGAAGCAAGCTTATGTACTGGTTCATTGCTGGTACGGCGAGTTCGGCCATCACTTGAAGAGAAAGTTGTTGTAATGCCGGATGGAAGGAAGAAAATTCGCGAGGTAATAACGGCCCTGCGGCCTCCCCGCATTGAGAAACAGCTTGTTGAAGTCGGTGTTACCGTCGATCCAATGGACGTGTTCCGCGGCACCGGCCACCCGAGCCTTGGCGCGTGCGTCTCCGATTCGCGAAGCCGACGTGGCGTCCCGGCAGACGTCCTCGACGCAACAGCGCACTCCCGCATCGGTCTCGCGAGCGACGACCATCTTCAGGCAGGCGCTCACTCGTGTGCCGGTGATCAGGGTGAAGGATTCCGCGGCTTCCCGGACGACCGCGTGCAGGATCTTTTCACACTCTGCGATCGTTGTGCACGGTTGGTCGACGGTCGCCCGCGTGAGGGCAAGGACATTGTTGATCGCTTCCGCGTATCGTGTCTTGCGAGCGTATCTGTACTCCTGCCAGACCAGTAACGCGAGTGCAAGAGCCGCGAAAACGGATACGAGAACCATTCCGACTCGCGCGTCGGACGACGCGGCCGAGAAGTAGATGGCATAGGCGCTCGCCAACGTCACGGCTGTCCCGATGGCCGTGGCGTAAAACGAGATGCGCTCTACCGGGCGTGTCATATCTGGTCTCTCCGGAACGGGACCAGGTTCACGCGACGGGAACGGCTTGATGTGATGACGCGTGCGTCGAATGGAAGAATGTCGGCGCTGTGGACGGCTCCCCGAATGATGGCGCAGGCGCGGGACATGTCAATAGGATTTACGATCGCTCCAGGTTTTCGGCACGGGGTCGTCCTCGTCACACCCGGCTCTCCGTCGGATCGCAGCGGGTGCCGTGGTCGAACTGCGCCGGCCGCTCGCCGCGGCCGATCTCCAGCACCTGCGTGTCCTTGCTGCCGTAGCGGTAGAGCGTGATCCCCTTCAGGCCGAGCGCCCACGCGCGGCGGTAGATCCGTGCGACGTCGTCGGGCGTGGCGCTCTCCGGCAGGTTCACGGTCTTCGAGACCGAGTTGTCGACGTGCCGCTGGAACGCGGCCTGGATCTCGAGGTGGCGGTCCGGCGGGATCTCGAGCGCCGTCACGAACCGCCGCTTCAGCTCGTCCGGCACGCCGGGCGCGTCGCGCAGGTTGCCGGTCTCGAGGACCGCGGGGACCAGCCTGTCGGCGTCCAGCCCGAGGTCCTCGATCGCGCGCAGGAACAGCGGGTTCACCTCGTGCAGCGTCTCCTCCTCCAGCACGTGGCTGCGGCGGTACGCCAGCGCGAAGAGCGGCTCGATGCTGGCGCTCGCGCCGGCGATGATGCTGATCGTGCCCGTCGGCGCGATCGCGGTCTGCGTCGCGTTGCGCAGCGGCCGCCCCTCGCGCTCGTGGATGCTGCCGCGCCAGTTCGGGAAGACGCCGCGCTCGACGGCCAGCGCCGCGGACGCCTCGCGCGCCTCGCCGGCGATCAGCGCCATGACGTCGTCCGCCGCGTGCACGGCCTCGTCCGAGTCGTACGAGATGCCCAGCCGGATCAGCAGGTCGGCGAAGCCCATGACGCCCAGCCCGATCTTGCGGTTCGCGCGCGTGATCCGCTCGATCTCGGGGACGGGGAACTTCCCGACCTCGACGACGTCGTCGAGGAAGCGGACGGCGGTGCGCACCGTCGCGCGCAGCCTGTCCCGGTCCAGCTCGGCGCGGCCGTCGCGCTCCCGGACCATGTGCCCGAGGTGGATCGAACCCAGGTTGCACGACTCGTACGGGAGCAGCGGGATCTCGCCGCAGGGGTTCGTCGCCTCGATCGCGCCGACGTGCGGCGTGGGGTTCGCGCGGTTCATCGCGTCGAGGAAGACGAGGCCGGGATCGCCCGTGCGCCACGCGGCGTCGACGATGCGATCGAACACCTCCCCCGCGTTCAACGTGCGGACGCGCTCGCCGTCGCGCGGGTCGACGAGGTCGTACTCCGCGCGGCGCTCGGCGGCATCCATGAACGCGTCCGTCGCGCCGACCGAGATGTTGAAGTTGCGCAGCGCCCGGCCGCCGAGCTTCGCTTCGATGAACTCGAGGATGTCCGGGTGGTCGACGCGCAGGATCCCCATGTTCGCGCCGCGGCGGCGGCCGCCGAGCTTGACGTTCTCCGTCGCGCAGTCGAAGACCTTCATGAACGCGATGGGGCCGGGCGTCGTGCCGCCGGTCGAGAGCAGCGTCGCGCCGCGCGGGCGCAGCCGCGAGAACGAGAAGCCGGTCCCACCGCCCGTCCGCTGCACCAGCGCCATCTGCTTCAGCGCCTCGAAGATCTCCTCCATGCTGTCGCCGACGGGGAGCACGAAGCACGCCGAGAGCTGGCCGAGCGGCGTGCCGGCGTTCATCAGCGTGGGCGTGTTCGGCAGGAAATCGAGGCGGCCCATCACGTCGCGGAACTCGGCCTCCCAGTGCGAGGCCTGCGCTGCGCTGCCGAGCAACAGCTCCGCCTGCGCGACGGCGCGCGCGACCCGCTCGATGAGCTGCTCCGGCGTCTCGATGATCCTGCGCTCCGCGTCGCGGCGCAGGTAGCGCGCGTCCAGCACGCGGCGGGCGTTCGCGGTCAGTTCGAGCATGGCGAGGTCCCCGGAATCGCGGTCGCTCCCGGCGGCCGGCGCGCGGCGCGAAGCGCGCGGCCACGCGCGGTGTGCCGGCCGCCGGCGCATCACTGCCCGAAGCGTGCCGCGCCGCTCGGCGTCGCGCCGGGAAGCCATCGGCGGTTCGCGCCTGGCGCCCCGTCCACTTCGCGGCGCCCGGCGGCGCCCGAGGCCGCCCGGCGCCGCGGCGGCGGCCGCGCCGCACCCGCCGCCGCCGTGCCACGGCCGCGCATCCGCCGCCGCCTGGTACCGTTCCTGCAACCGTCCTCGCCCGGCCGGCGACCGCTGCGACCCCGGAGGACCATGCCCGCCCGCGCCACCAGGAGGTTCCGGCTCCCCAGCCCGGCCGAGCTGCGTACGCTGAAGAAGCGCGACGCCGCCCGGCGCATCGCCGCGCTGCGCGACGAGATCCGCCGCCACGACTACCTCTACTACGTCCTCGACCGGCCCGAGATCTCCGATGCGGAGTACGACCGCCTCTTCGACGCGCTGCTCCAACTCGAGGCGCGGTTCCCCGACCTGGTCACGCCCGACTCGCCCTCCCAGCGCGTGGGCGGCGAGCCGAAGAAGGAGTTTCCGTCCGTCCGCCACACGGCGCCGATGATCAGCCTCGAGGCGACGCGCGAGAAGGGCGATGTGGCCGGCTTCGTCCGCCGCATCCGCCGCGAGGCCGGCGGCGAGCCGACGTTCCTCCTCGAGCCGAAGCTGGACGGCGCGTCGATCGAGCTCGTCTACCGGGCGGGCACGCTCGTCCGTGCCGCGACCCGGGGCGACGGACGGGTCGGCGAGGACGTCACGGACAACGTCCGCACGATCCCGGCGGTGCCGCTCCGGCTCCGTGACCACCCCCGCGCCGCGCCCCGCGTCCTCGCCGTTCGCGGCGAGGTGCTCATGCACGCGGAGGCGTTCGAGTCGCTCAACCGGCGGCTGATCGAGAACGGCAAGGACCCGTTCGCGAACCCGCGCAACGCGGCGGCCGGCTCGCTGCGGCAGCTCGACCCGCGCATCACCGCGGAGCGCTCGCTCGACCTCGTCGCCTACGAGGTGCTGCACGTCGACGGCGCATCGTTCGACACGGACACGGCGGCGCTGCGCGCGTTCCGCGACTGGGGTCTGCGCACGCCCGACCCCGTCGAGCGTGCCCGCGACCTGGACGACATCCTCGAATACCACGCCCGGCTCGGCGGCGGGCGCGCGGCGCTGGGGTACGAGATCGACGGCATCGTCATCAAGGTCGACGACCACGCGCTGCGCAGCCGGCTCGGCGCCTCGACCCGCCACCCGCGCTGGGCGCTGGCCTACAAGTTCGAGCCGTTGCGCGAGATCACGCGCGTGCAGGACATCATCGTGCAGGTCGGCCGCACGGGGCTCGTCACGCCGGTCGCGCTGCTCGATCCGGTCGAGGTCGGCGGCGTCGTCGTCGCCCGCGCGACGCTGCACAACCGCGAGGAGATCCGGCGCCGCGACATCCGCGTCGGCGACCGCGTCCGCATCCACCGCGCCGGCGACGTGATCCCCGAGGTCGTCGAGCGCATCGAGGAACCCGGCCGCAAGCGCGGCAGGCCGTTCCACTTCCCCGACCGCTGCCCGGCGTGCGGCACGCGGCTCGAGCACGATGGCCCGCTCACCCGCTGCCCGAACCACTTCGGTTGCCCGGCGCAGCTCCGCGAGCGGATCCGACACTTCGCGTCGCGCGACGCCATGGACATCGGCGGGATCGGCCACGCGACCGCCGAGGCGCTGGTCGACCACCGGCTGGTCCGCGAACTCGCCGACCTGTACGCGCTCCGCCCCGAGGACGTCGCGCGGCTGCCGCACTTCAGCGAGAAGTCCGCGCGCAAGCTCGTCGACGCGATCCGCCGCGCCCGGCGCGTCGAGCTGCACCGCTTCCTCTTCGGCCTCGGCATCCCCGGCGTCGGCGAGGCCGCCGCGCGCGACCTCGCCCGGCACTTCCGCACGCTCGACGCGCTGCGCCACGCGAGCCGCGACGACATCCGGCGCGCGCCCGGGATCGGCCCCGCGCTCGCGGCCGGCGTCCACGACTTCTTCGCCGACCCGCGCCGCCAGCGCGCGATCGACGCACTCCTCGACCGGGGCGTCGAGATCGTCGGACCCGCCGCCGCGCCGACCGGGCGCCTGGCCGGCAAGCGCTTCGTCTTCACCGGCCGGCTGGACCGCTTCACGCGCGGCGAGGCCGAGTCGCTCGTCGAGTCGCTCGGCGCGGAGGCGTCCTCGTCCGTCACGCGCGCGACGGACTTCCTGGTCGCCGGGGCGGATCCGGGGCAGAAGCTGGAACGGGCGCGAGAGAAGGGCGTGCGCGTGCTGGATGAGGCGGCGTTCCTCCGGCTGCTCCGCAAGGCGGGCGCCGCCGTGTGATGCGGGAGGCCGGCGGAACAGCGGGCGCGCGTTCGCGCCCCGCGCAATCGAACGGCACGGGCGCGGGAGGCCGGCGCCCGCGCCGCCCGCGACGCGCGGCCGCGTCATCCTGGGGAGCGATGCATGGAAAACGTGGAAATCGCCGAAAAGCTGCGCGAGGTCGCCGACCTGCTCGAGATCCGCGGCGACAACCCGTTCAAGGTCCGGGCGTACCGCAACGCCGCCCGCACGGTCGAGGGGCTGACCGAGCCGCTCGCCGAGATGGTCCGCCGCGGCGTGGACCTCGAGGAGCTGCCCGCGATCGGCAAGGACATGGCCGGCTACATCTCCGAGCTCGTCCGGACCGGGCACCTGCGGCGGCTCGAGCAGCTCGAGAAGAAGACGCCCCACGGCGCCGCGGAGCTGGTCCGACTCGAGGGCGTCGGCCCGAAGAAGGCGCTGCGCCTCGACCGCGAGCTCGGGATCCGCTCGATCGCCGACCTGGAGCGCGCGCTCGACCGCGGCGAGGTCGAACGGCTGCCGGGGTTCGGCAAACGCTCCGCCGAGAAGCTGCGCCGGGCGATCCGCGACTACCGCAAGCATCTCGAGCGCTTCAAGCTCTCCGATGCCGACCAGCTCGTGCGCCCGCTCCTCGAGTATATGCGCGAGGCGCCCGGCCTCCGCGAGCTCGAGGTCGCCGGCAGCTATCGCCGGCGCGTCGAGACCATCGGCGACGTCGACATCCTCGCCGCCGCGAAACCCGCGGGCCCGGTCATGGAGCGCTTCACCGCGTACCCCGAAGCGACGCGCGTCGAGAGCGCCGGCACGACGCGCGGCACCATCATCCTGCGCAACGGGCTGCACGTCGACCTGCGGGTCGTGGCGCCCGAGTCGTGGGGCGCGGCGCTGCACTACTTCACCGGGTCGAAAGCGCACAACATCGCGGTGAGGCGACTCGGGATCGAGCGGGGGCTCAAGATCAACGAGTACGGGGTGTTCGGGAAGGCGAGCGGAAAGGCGGCGGGGAAAGGAACGTCGAAAGGGGCGTCGCGGGGAAAGGCGAAGCGGGCGGGTCGCGGCGAGGGCGGAGCGGAATGGGTGAGGGTGGGCGGGAGGAGGGAGGAGGAGGTGTTCCGGGCGGTCGGGATGCAGTTCGTGCCGCCGGAGATGCGCGAGGACCGCGGGGAGATCGAGGCGGCGCGGCGGCGGTCGCTCCCGGAGCTCGTCGCGCTCGACGACATCCGCGGCGACCTCCAGGTGCACACGAAGTGGAGCGACGGGCGCGACACGCTCGAGGCGATGGTGCGCGCGGCGAAGGAGCGCGGGTACGCGTACGTCGCCGTCACGGACCACAGCCCGGCGGTGCGCGTCGCGGGCGGGCTCGACCCGAAACGGCTGGAGAAGCAGTGGAAGGAAATCGACGCCGTCGCACGCCGGGTCAAGGGGATCGCGGTGCTCAAGGGGATGGAGGTCGATATCCTGGCCGATGGGAAGCTCGACCTGCCGGACGAGTACCTCGACCGGCTGGACGTCGTGATCGTCGCGGTCCACTCGCGCATGGGGATCGGCAAGACGAAGATGACCGACCGCGTGATCAGGGGGATCTCACACCCGCGCGTCCACATCCTGGCCCACCCGACCGGGCGGATCATCAACCGCCGCGAGCCGTTCGCCGTGGATGTCGACGCGGTGCTGAAGGCGGCGGCCGAGCGGGACGTCGCCATCGAGATCAACGCGCAGCCGGACCGCCTCGACCTGAGCGACGTCCATGCGTTCCGCGCTCGCGAGCTGGGTGTGAAGCTCGCCATCGACACCGACGCCCACTCCGTCGGCGACCTGCGCTACATGCGCTACGGCGTCGACCAGGCGCGGCGGGCGTGGGTCGAGAAGGGCGACGT
>DASVDG010000076.1:0-9281 GCA_036381255.1 Longimicrobiales bacterium
CATGGTGATGAAGCGGCTGTACAGCAGGTGCAGCACGGCATGCTCCTCGCCGCCGATGTACATGTCGACGGGGAGCCACTTCTTCGTGAGCTCCGGGTCGAACGCGACGTCGTCGCGGCCGGCGGATGGATAGCGCAGGAAGTACCAGGCGCTGTCGAGGAACGTGTCGCTGACGTCGGTCTCGCGGCGGGCCTGCTCGCCGCATTGCGGGCAGGGGACGCGGTACCACGCCTCCACGCGGGCGAGCGGGCTCACGCCGCTCTCGTCGGGCTTGTAGTTCTCGACGTACGGCAGCTCGACCGGGAGGTCCTCCTCCGGGACGGGGACGGTGCCGCACGTGTCGCAGTAGATGATCGGGATCGGCGGGCCCCAGTAGCGCTGGCGCGAGATGCACCAGTCGTGGAGCCGGTAGTTGACGCGACGCTTGGCGAGGCCGCGCTCCGCGAGCCAGTCCGTGATGGCGCGCTTCGCCTCCTCCCAGTGCATGCCGCTGAACTGGTCGGAGTTGACCAGCACGCCGTCGCCGACGTACGCCTCGTGCAGGGGGGTGCCCTCGTGGTCGCCTTCGCCCGCGACGACGCGCTTGATCGGGAGCGAGAACTTCTGGGCGAACTCGAAGTCGCGCTCGTCGTGGCCGGGCACGGCCATGATCGCGCCGGTGCCGTACTCCATGAGCACGTAGTCGGCGATCCAGACGGGGATCTCCTCGCCCGTGGCCGGATTGACGCAGTAGCCGCCGGTGAAGACGCCGGTCTTCTCCTTGTCGGCCTTCTTGCGGGTGACCAGGTCGAAGGACGCGACCTTCTGCCGGTAGGTCTCGACGGCCTCGCGCTGCTCGTCGGTCACGAGTCGTTCGACGAGCGGGTGCTCGGGGGCGAGGACCATGAACGTCGCGCCGAAGATCGTGTCCGGGCGCGTGGTGAAGACGCGGATGACGGGCCGCTCGGCGTGCAGTTGGGCGGGCTCGTGCCGATCCGCGGCGACTCGCCGCCGGGCGATCGGGAAGTCGATCTCGGCGCCCTCGCTCCGGCCGATCCAGTTCTCCTGCGCCTTCTTCGTCGTCTCCGACCAGTCGATCCAGGAGAGGTTGTCGAGCAGGCGCTGCGCGTACTTCGTGATCCTGAAGAACCACTGCGAGAGGAAACGCTGCTCGACGGCCGTGCCGCAACGCTCGCACTCGCCGGCGATGACCTGCTCGTTGGCCAGCACGGTGTGGCAGCCGGGGCACCAGTTGACGGGCGCCTCCTTCTTCTCCGCCAGCCCGGCCTTGAAGAGCTGGAGGAAGATCCACTGCGTCCACTTGTAGTAGCGCGGATCCGTGGTGTCGACGGTGTGGTTCCAGTCGTACATCGCGCCGGTGCGCCGGAGCTGCCGCGTGAAATTGGCGACGTTCTTCGGGATCAGCTCCATCGGGTGGGACCCGATCTTGAGCGCGTAGTTCTCCGAGTGGATGCCGAAGGCGTCGAAGCCGATCGGCTCGAAGACGTCGTCGCCCTGGAGGCGGCGGAACCGGCCGAAGATGTCGGCGCCGGTGAAGGCGTAGATGTTCCCGACGTGCAGCCCTTCCGCGGAAGGGTAGGGGAACATCATCAGGTTGTAGAAGGGGCGCTCGGCACGCGCGAGCGCGTCACCGGCGTAGGTGTTCGTCCCACGCTCGGCCCACCGCGCCTGCCACTTCTCTTCGATCTCGGTCGGCCGGTACGTCTCGTCTTTGCCCTGGCTCATGGATGGCGTCGATCTACGCTGGAGATCCCGGTTTTCGCGAAACCATACACTATAGCGGCGAAGGGGTGCCGGAACAACCGGGGGCGCGAAGACGGGCGCAATGACCCGGGCACATCCTGACCCACCCTGTCGGGGTGGGGTGCTGGTGTGCTGGGGGGTGGTGGGTGGGTACCGGTTCTGGAGCGTGCGGGACGAGTATTTTGAGAGCGGGGGTGGCGGCATTCGGGTGCGGGTCAAGGGCGGGCGCGGTAGAGGCGGGTGGTGGGGGACGGCGTGGGGATGGGGTCGAAGGCGGCGTCGAGCTGGATGAGGGTGTGCTCGGCGGAGGGGGTGGGGGTGGGGCGGAGGCCCCAGAGGAGCACGTAGTCGATGCGCCCGGGGGTGCGCAGGGGATACGAGAGCAGGTCGAGGCGCGCTTTGCGGGGGTAGTGGGTCTGGCCGAGGTGGGGGGTGGGGTCGATCTCCGGGCGGTACCGAACGGGGAAGTCGGGGTGGCCGGCCTCGTAGTTGTTGAGAAGGACGAGGCGCTTCTCCGCGGCGACGAGGGCGGCGGCGTGCAGGAGCGGCTTGACCCGAGTGGAAGCGATGCCGCCATCGGCGGTGAGGCCGAAGGGCGCGAAGCTGAGGCCGAGGAGCGTGGTGTTCTCCTCGATCGGCGCCGCGGCCTCCATCAAGCCGGAGAGCTGGTGCTCGAACTCGGCGTAGGTCGGCAGGCGGACCATGAGGAACGTCACGGCGATCGAGACGGCGCCGATCCCGGCAAGCCGTTCGAGCGCGGGCGAGAGGCGGTGGGCGCCGAGCCAGAGAACGGCGATGAACAGCGAATAGAGCGCGATGCGCGGGAGGATGTAGCCGCCGCTGGCGATCCCGTTGGGCGCGGCGAGGTAGAGGGCGACGAAGGCGAACGTGGCCCAGCCCAATCCGCCATGGGGGGCGATCGGCGTCCGGCGGAGCACGGCGGTGCGCAGGATGAACAGGGCGATGCCCAGCAGGAGCGCCGCAGTGGCGACGGCGGGCAGGATCTCCAGCGGGGAGTACGACGTCAACGCATCGATCCCCCAGAGCCGGCGCAGTCGGGTCGGCAGCGTGGGCCCGGGCGCGACGGGTCCGAAGAGGCGGGGGTCGGACCGGGCGAGCGCGAGCGCGACAACGGCGGGTGCGCAGGCGGCCAGCGGAACGAGGAGGGGAGCGGCAAGGAGGCCGCGGACGCCGCGCGAGGCGATCGCGCGTCCGGACTCCACGCCGGTCGCCGCGGCGGCCACGGCGCCGCAGAGCGCGAACAGCACGCCGACGGCGGCGGCCCAGCCGAAAAAGTGGCCTCGCAGGAAATACGAGGCCGCAAGCACGCCGACCGCCGAGACGGCGAGGAGGACCGAGAACCCCTGCTCGCGCAGCGTCCGGCCGAGGTCAGGGGCGGGACCGGCGGCATCAGCCCGATTCCCGCCGGCGGCCGCACCGGCGGCCCCTGCGCCGGCGGCGGCCGCGAGGTCGGCCGTGGTGGCGGCGGTGGCGGCGGCCGCGCGGTGCAGCCGCGCCGCGGCCACGATGCCGATCGCGATGATCGCGAAGGACCAGGCCAGCAGGTGCGCGAAGTAGGCGAGGATCAGGAGGAGCATGAGCTTCAACGCGTCCGTCGTCGTGAAGCCGTCGGGGCGGGCCAGCACGTAGCCGACCGCGAAGAGCGAGATCGGCACCCCCAGCGAGAAGTTGTAGAAGCCCATGTGCAGGGGGAACCCGTAGAGGAGCGGGAAGGGGAGCAGCCAGGCGAAGCTCGGCCCGGGGCGCAGCGCGTCGAGGGCGTAGAGCAGCGACACGAGCGTGAGGAGGACGACGAGCGAGAGGAAGAGCTTCTCGGCCACGCGTGGCGGCGTCACCGCCATGGTCCCCGCGAGCACGAGGTGGCCGAGCAGGTTCGGGATCGGCCGGAGGTTCAATGCGTAGTACTCGCGGTACGCCGTGTTTGCGGGGTGGTCGTACGCCAGGAGCACGTGCGCGTTGTGGAGGTGCGAGGGACCGTCCTGCGTCGGGAAGAAGTCGAAGAGCCAGATCGGCGCGAGGTGCAGCAGCGCGAGGACGACGACGGCCACGGGGATCGCAACCCGTCTGCGGCGCGCGGACCGCGCCCCGTGGCCGTCGTCGAGACCGGTGTCGGACGCGCGGTCGGCGGGCGGCCGGCTTGAGGCGTCATCGACCGGCGACGGTCGCGACCCGGGCGTCGAGCCGTCGGCGGGGTCTACGTCGGACTCCGATCGTTCCATTTGCCGGCCTCCCTCGGTGAGGCGGACGAGCGCTCGCGCGGTGTCGGGGCGCTACCGGGCGGCGGCGAGGCCGGCGACGGCTGCGAAGGGGTCGTCGGCCGTCGTCGCGGCCGCGCGAATCGCGGCGACCGTCGCCGGGAGGTCTCCGCCGTGGCGGGCGAGCGCGGCGTCGAAGAGGTCGAGCCGGTCGTAGTACAGCCGCCACGCGATCAGCCTCGCGTTGTTCGGCTCGAGCCGCGCCAGCCCCCGGTAGCCGGGGCGCGAGAAGCGCGGCTGGTACTCGCGGACGAACCGCTCCCTGGCGCGCGCATAGACGTCCTCCCGCAGGGCGATCCGCTGCTCCGGCGTCAGCTCGGTCCGCGCGTACACGGCTTCGAGCTCGGCGATCAGCTCGGAGAGAAAGCGCCCGAACAGCACGTTGTCCGACCACTGCTCCTTCGCGTCCAGGCAACGCACACCGTCCTCGCCCTCGATCCCGCAAAAGAACGCGATGGCGCCGCGGTCGCCCACGAAGTTCGCGAAGCTCTCGTTGAACGAGACCTGGCTGGGCACGAAGAGCGTGTTGTGCGCAAGCTCGTGGATCACCGTCGAGACGAGCGACACGTCGTCGTAGCGGAGGAGCGTCGACAGGAGCGGGTCGTTGAACCAACCCAGCGTGCTGAACGCGCTGGTCGGACGCACGTAGACATCGAACCCGTCCCGCTCCAGCTCCCGGGCCTCCTCCCGCGCTTCCTCCGCACTGAAGTACCCCTTGTACGGCACCCGCCCGACGATCGGGAACCACCACGTGACCGGCTCGAAGCGGTCGCGATGCGCGGCGGACAGGACCAGCGCCAGCGTATCGCGGTCGATCCACGAGTACGTGGTGTAGCTGTCGCCGACCTCCAGGTCGAGCATCTCCCGGGCGAAGGTCCGCGCACGAAGCACGAGCGACAGCTTGCGCCGCACCGCCTCGCTCGTGGCGGGGTCCCGCACCACCCGCGCGATCGGCTGGCGCCGGCTGAGGATCTTCGCTTCCTCGATCCCCGCCTGCAACACGTACATCGGGGAGCACGTCAGCGACGCCGCGGCGAGCGCCGCGGCAACGACCAGGAAGACGACCTTCTTCATGCGCCTCGCTTCGGGTCCATTCGAGTTACACACCGGCGACCGGGACCGGTTCCCCGGAACCATGCTGCCTCTTCCGTACCGCGCCACCACAGTCTACATTCGAGCTCCATGGAGCGCACCTTCGTGGTCCTCGGCAGCCTGTTCGGCCTCCTCGGCGTCGCCGCCGGCGCCATGGGCGCGCACGCGCTCGAAGCGCGCCTCTCGCCCGACCGGCTCGACACCTTCGAGCTCGCCGCACGTTACCAGCTCTACCACGCCCTCGCGCTCCTCGCCGTCGCCTGGGCCACCACGCGTTGGCCCGGCACGACCTCCAGCCTGGCCGGCTGGTTCTTCACCTCCGGCATCCTCCTCTTCTCCGGAAGCCTCTACGCACTCGCACTCGGCGGTCCTCGCTGGACCGCGTTCGTCACGCCGTTCGGCGGCGTGGCCTTCCTGATCGGCTGGGCGCTGCTCGGCTGGTCGGCGCTGCGCGGCTGAGGCGATCGACATCGGCGCGGCTGCGGCCGGTGCCATCGCCTGATCCGTCCGCGCGCCCCTTGACGCGCCCGCGCCCGCCTACTATTACTATCGTAGTAGTAGTCGGCGAGGCAGGAGACGCGGGCGATCGGCCGGCGCGTGGACGCCCGGTGCGGGACCGGGACGCGAGCTGCGGTGGCGCGGTCGCATTGCCCGACGGTGGAGCCGGGGGCGTCGACGTGGCTGACGATCGCGGTGGTGGAGCCGGGCGGGGTGGGGGGCCCGCATGTGCCGGGCCGCTACTCCTTCACGGCGCCGGTATCGTTTCTGGTCCGGCGCCAGGCGCTCGTGGCGGGCGAGGGGGAGCGGTCGGCGCGGCGAGCGGCGGCAGATTCGAGTGAGGCGAAAGAGCAGAAGGAGAGGTGAACGGAATGGCGAAGGACATCGCGTTCACGGACCGGGAGCTGGATGTGATGGCCGTGTTGTGGGATCTGGGCACGGGCACGGTCGCGGAGGTCCAGGAGCGGCTGCCGGACCGGCTGGCGTACACCACGGTGCTGACGGTGCTGCGGACGCTGGAGGAGAAGGGGTACGTGGGGCACGAGGCGGAGGGGCGTGCGTACCGGTACCGTCCGTTGGTGGAGCGGGAGCGAGCGGGGAAGAGCGCGCTGCGTCGGGTGGTGCGCAAGCTGTTCCGGGGTTCGCCGGAGCTGCTGGTGACGCAGCTCGTCTCGGATCGCTCGTTGACGGAGGAGGAGTTGAGGCGGCTTCGTCGGTTGCTGGATGAACGTCTGGGCGAGGAGGAGCGATGATCGCGTGGCTGCTGTACACGGTGCTGGTGTCGGCGCTGCTGGGGCTGGCGGCGCTGGCGTGCGAGGCGGCGCTATGGGCGGCGGGCCGACCGTCGCGGTGGTCGTGGGCGGCGGCAATGTGCGGTTCGCTGGTGCTGCCGCTGGTGGCGTGGCTGAGACCGGAAGAGGTGGTGGCGCGCGGAGTCGCGGCTCCCGCTTCGCCCGCTGTCGCGCCGGCGACGCTGCTGCTGGACGTGGCCGTGCCGGCGGCGTCGGCATCGTGGGACGGTTGGGTGCTGGCGGGCTGGGCGACGCTGTCGCTGGCGGTGCTGGTGGTGGTCGTGCTGGCGCACGCGCGGCTGGTCGCGGCGCGGCGGCGGTGGGATCGGGAGCGAGTGGACGGGGTGGCGGTGTACGTCTCGCGTGACGTCGGTCCGGCCGCGCTGGGCTTTTTCGGCGGCGCGATCGTGATCCCGGAGTGGGCGCTCCGTCTCGAGGCGCGGCTGCGGCGGCTGATGCTGCTGCACGAGAGCGAGCACGTGCGCGCTGGCGATCCGCGGCTGGTGTGGCTGGGGCTGGCGGCGGTGCTGGCGATGCCGTGGAACCCGGTGGTGTGGTGGCAGTTGCGGCGGTTGCGGCTGGCGATCGAGATGGACTGTGACGCGCGGGTGATGCGGAGCGCGCCCGACGCGCAGGGCTACGGCACGCTGCTGCTCGAGGTCGGCCGGCGCCACAGCGTCGGCCGGCTGCTCGCGGCGGCGCTGGCGGAGCCGCGGTCGTCGCTGGAGCGTCGTCTCGACCGTCTGCTGGGGCCGAAGCCTCGTGGATGGATGCGCCCGGCGGCGCTGGCGGTGGCGGCGGTGGGGCTGGTGGCGCTGGCGTGTGAGGCGCCGGAGCCGATGGTGCCGTTCGACGGCGCGGCCGATGGCGAGGCGCGTGCCGGGTCGCTGCTGGAGGAGGCGCAGAAGCTTGCGACGGGCACGGCGCGGTCCACGCCCGAGGAATGCCCCGCGCTGTACGTCGTGGACGGCGAGGTCGTGGGGGAGGCGCGCCGGGGCGATCCCGCCTTCGCACGGATCGAGACGCTGGATCCGTCCACGATCGAGCGGATCGACGTGATCAAGGGCGTGGCCGCGGCGGGAGTGGCGAAGGAGCTGGGTGCGGATGCGGCCTGCGCCGTCGTGCGCATCGAGACGAAATCGGCCGCAGCGGCGGCGCCGGTGTCCTCGACCCCGATCGGGGACGGGTACGTCGCCTACACGCCGGAGATGGAGCGGCCGTCGCTGCTGAACGCCGAGGAGGTGGCGCGGGCGCTCGAGCGGCATTACCCGACGCGACTGAGAGCAGCGGGGATCGGCGGCACGGTGATGATGAGGTTCTGGATCGATGCAGCGGGCGTCGTCACGCGCCGCGAAGTCACCCTGTCCAGCGGCTACCCGGCTCTCGATGAAGCGGCGGCGGCGGTCGCGGAGGTGATGGAGTTCACGCCCGCGCGCGCGGGCGGCGCGCCGCAGGCGGTCGTGGTCGAGATCCCGATCACGTTCCGGACCTCGGCGCCGGAGCGGTCGTCGGCGAACGCCGCGGGCGCCGAGCGTCGCGACCGGCTTGCCGTGGCGATCGCGGACGGGCAGGTCGCGGTGAAGGGGGACGGCATGACGCTGAACGCGCGGACGGTGGAGTTCGTGCACGATCGACGGGCGGGACCGGGCGCGGGGTCGCCGAAGCCACCGGCCCCGCGCGATGCGTCCGCTCAGCGCGAGACGCAGTAGAGGAATTCGTGGACCTCGTCGCCGCGGTAGGTGCGGCCGACCCCGTCGGAATCGGAGCGGTAGCGGCGGTAGAGGCGCCGGTACTTCCGATAGGTGGCTGCGCGGCCGTACGCCTTGAGCACGCGCGCGATGGTCGCTTCGGGGATGATGCCTTCGGCGTTGTAGCTGAGGACGATGTGTTTGCAGCGGGCGGTGGCGACGAGCGCCTCGAGCGCGGCCTCGCAGCGGGCGCGTCGCGACCAGTCGCTGCGCTTGTCCTGGTCGGGGAGCAGGCCGGTCTTGCCGCGCAGGCGGACCGGCCCGTCGAACCACCCGATCGCGATCAGCTCGGGGATGTGGTAGTACGCCGGGTACTGCCGCGTGTTGTACGGCGGGTCGAGGTAGAGCAGGTCGAACGGCTCGTGGTCGGCGACGACGGCGTGGGCGTCGGCGCGGAGCGCGCGACAGCCGTCGCCGGGGACGACGCGGGGCGGGCGCAGCTCGAGCCGGCCCCGCGCGTTCGGCTGCCAGCTCTTGATGCACGCGGCGTACACGCCGGCGGTGTTGGCGACGCGGTCCGCGGCGTCGATCAGCGCGGCGAGCAGGACGTGGAAGCCGTCGTCGTCGAGGCGGCCGTCGCTGTGCCAGCGGTGGAGCGTGGCCCGGATCGCGTCGATGCGCGCCGCATTGTCGGGCGTGAAGTACATGCGCCCGTTGCGCCGCCCCTCCTCGCCCTCCGGCGAGAAGTGCTCGTGGACGAAGCCGGGCGCGGGCGGCAGCCGGTTCAGGTGCGCCACGACGCCGGCGAGGGTCGGCGGGGACCCGTCGAGCTCGGCGGCGAGCGCTGGAAAGCGCGGCTCGGCTGCCGCCTGGACGTACGCCCGGCCGAAGACGTGGGCGAATTCCAGCACATCCGCGGCCACGACGCGGAAGCCCCAGCGCTTCAGCGCGCTGGCCACGCTCGCCGTGCCGGTGAACGGGTCGACCGCCGTCCCGCCGGCGATGCCGCGGCGGGCAAGGACGTCACGAATGAACCCGAGAAGCCGAGTCTTGTTGCCGATGTAGCGCACGGGGGCGAATATACGGGCGACGGGCCGGAGCGTCCATCCGGCCGATCGGCGACCCGCACGGAGGCGACCATGGCTCGGTACCGCGTGACCATACGCTACGGCGATTCGGGGAAGCGCTACGAA
>DASVDG010000077.1:0-136605 GCA_036381255.1 Longimicrobiales bacterium
CAGCCGTCCCGGCGCGCCCGAAGCGCGCCGCCCCCGGCCGGCGCCGCAGGCGCCGCCGCCCCCGCCGGCGTCAGCCGGCGCCCCCGGCCGCGCAGCGGATGTCCCGGCGCGTAGCGCCGCTCCCGGGGCCGCAGGCCCCGCCCCCCGGCGGCGCAAGCGGCCGGCTCCCGCCCCGCAGGGGCGCCCCCCGGCAAGCCCCTCCAGGCGCCGTCACGCCTGCGGCACGCCACCCGGATACAGCACCACCTTCCTGCACCCGTCCAGCTTGCCGGCAAACATCTGGTACGCCCGTGGAGCGTCGTCGAGCGGCATGCGGTGGCTGATGATGCGACTCGCGTCGACGCGGCCCTCGCGGATGTGTTCGAGCAGGCGCGGCATGTAGCGCTTCACGTTGCACTGACCCATGCGCAGCGTGAGGTTCTTGTTCATCGCCGTGCCGATCGGGACCATGTTCCACGGCGGGCCGTAGACGCCGATCAGCACGACGTTGCCGCCCTTGCGCACGGCGTCGATGCACCAGCCGATCACGGTCGAGGCGCCGGCCTCGATCATCATGGTCCGGCCGATGAAGGTGTGCAGCGCCGAGCCGTCGGCCTCCATCCCGACGGCGTCGATGCACACGTCCGGCCCCATCCCGCCGGTCATCTCCTTGAGGCATGTGACGATGTCGTCGACGTCGCGGAAGTTGACCGTCTCGACGTTGTTGTACTCCCGGGCGAAGTCCAGCCGGTCGTCCACGTGGTCGACGGCGATGACGCGCCCGGCGCCCATCAGCCACGCCGACTTCTGCGCGAACAGGCCGACCGGGCCGCAGCCGAAGATGACGACGGTCTCGCCCGGCTTGATCTCGCCCATCTCCGCCGCCTGGTATCCCGTCGGGAGGACGTCGGACAGGAAGATGACCTCGTCGTCGGAGAGGTCGTCCGGGATCTTCATCGGCCCGACGTCGGCGAACGGCACGCGCACGTACTCCGCCTGCCCGCCGTCGTAGCCGCCCGTCGTGTGCGAGTAGCCGAACACGCCCGACGCGATCTCGCTGTTCGGGTTCGTGTTCTCGCACTGCCCGAAGAGGTCGCGCTGGCAGTAGAAGCAGCTGCCGCACGAGATGTTGAACGGCACGACGACGCGGTCGCCCCGGCGCAGCTTCTGCACGCTCGGCCCCGTCTCCTCGACGACGCCCGTGAACTCGTGGCCGAACGTGTGCCCGACCCGCGTGTCGGGGATCAGGCCGCGATACAGGTGCAGGTCCGAGCCGCAGACCGCCGCGGCGGTGACCCGCAGGATCACGTCGTTCGGATGCTCGATGCGTGGATCGTCCTTCTCGACGACCCGCAGGTCCGCCGGACCACGGTACGATACTGCCTTCACGTGCGCCTCCGAGGCTGGAACGGACGAAACGGCGACGGCGGCGGAGTACACCCGCCGCCGCGGTTTTCGCCGGTCCATGGCGCAAGATGCATGCGATGCCCGGGCGCGGGCGGGCGAGGAGGCGGGTGCAGGGCGCGAGCGGGCGCGTGGCGTCCGTCAGCCTCGCGCCCCCGCCCGCGTCGCCTTCGAACCTGCCCTTGCCGGCACCCGTGCAATCCGCGTGGCATGCGCGTTGCCCGCCTGGGACGGCGGCGCGGCTCGTCCGTCTCGGCGGGCCGCACGGTGCAGCGGACGGTCGACCATACGGCGGAAAAGCGAAGATGAGGCAAGCGATCGAGACCCCGCGCGGCCCGGCGGAGCAGCCGTCGGCCCTCGGCATCGACCAGGCGCTCGAGCGCCGCCCCGGCGTGCCGATGGAATCGGAGCCACGCATCGACACCGGCGCGCACTGGCGCATCCCCGAGCGCATGCCCGAGCGGCGGCTGCACCTGCGGCGTAAGGGGCTGTCGCGCCTGACGCCCGTCTACGGCACCGCGCAGCCGCCGCGCGGCGTGAGCGGCGTCATGCGACGCGTCGCCTACCGCATCCCCGAGCACTACGCCCGCCACTGGGCGCTGCTGCTCGCCGCGGACCGCGTCGACGTGCTCGAGGGGCGGCTGGGCGAGGCGCTGGGGCGGCGGCTCCAGGCGACGCCGCTCGCCCCGCTGAGCGGGCCCGTCGAGCGGAACCCGATGCGCATGCTCGGCGTCGCGGTGGTCGGGCTGGTGGGGGCGGGGATGGTGGTGAGAAAGGTGTTCGGCTGAGGCCCCGGATCCACGAAGTCGGTCTCCGCGTCTCGACCTCCCTGAGCCCGGCGTTCAATCGTAGCGGGCTCTCCGTTAAGCCGCCCGGCATGTCCCGCATGTCGGAGAACGGACGACCGCCGTCCGACTGCGGATCTCGTCGGTCAGCCCGCTCCTCACCCCCCGACGCCGTCCCGCGTCCAGAGCACGATCACGCCGCACCCGCTCTGGGTCCCGCTGAACACGGCCGGGAGCTCGGCGTCGCTGCGGTAGACCTCGATCCCCTCGAGCTCTGCGGGGTGGACGACGTCGTCGAGGTAGGCGGGTGAGCCGACGCCGCCGCGCCAGGCGACGGTCCCGTCGAGCACGACGCGCGGCCAGCAGATGACGGTCTCGCCGGTCGGGCTGGGCCGCTCGCCGTCGCGCATGTGGACCGCGACCCTGCCGTCGTCCGTCCGGCGCACGCGGACCCCGGGGATGACGAGGAGGAGCTGCGAGACGCGCCCGGCATTGCGTGTCCGGATCTGGTCGCGGTCGAGGAACGCGCCGGTCGTGGTCCGCTCGCGGTCGTAGAAGCCGACGGCGGACAGCCGGTCCGGCGGCGCCGCCTCCGTCGCCGCGAGGGGTCGCGGTCCGCGCGCGACCGGCGCGGCGGCCGCGTCGTCGGCCGGGTCCGCGGGCGCATCCTCGAGCGCGACGCCGGCGGCGAGGAGCGTGGCGGCGGAGGGGACGGCGAGCCGCACCTCCGCGACGACGCCGGCTTCGAGCGTGACCTCGCGCGGCCGCGCGTAGATGCCGAGCGAGTCGAGCCGCGGGTGCAGGAACGAGGCGGCGTAGACGCCGTCGGGCAGGTCGTCGATCCGGAACCGGCCCGCGGCGTCGGTCACGGCCCGGTACCCGGTGCCCGACAGGAAGACCTCGGCGCCGGCGAGCGGCGCGGCGCGCGTGCTGTCGTACACGGTCCCGGTCAACGTCGCCCGCGTCGCTCGCGCGAGCTGGCGCCCGTGGGCGCTCTCCGCGCCGACGACCTCGCCGCCGAACTCGAGGATCCCGATGGTGCGCATTCGGCGGGTGCCGAGCGTGATCGGGCCGCCCGTCTGGATGGCGACGATCGGCGAGCGGATCCACCAGCGTCGCACGAACCACTGGCCGTTGGGCAGCTGCTCGAACTCCACGCGGCCCCACGGCTCTCGCCCGATCAGCGCGACGGGCACGTGCTCGTACTCGAGCTCGAGGTGGCGCAGCGCGCCGGTCGACCGGTCGAGCCACAGCACGCCGGAGACGTCGGGGAGGTCGGCGCCGCGCACCGGCTCGAACGCGAGCCCGGTCAGCGCCGCGTTCTCGCCCTCCCCGGCGACGGCGCGGAAGCAGTGCCCGTCGAGGAACGCATCCGAGAGGAGCACCTCGGCGTCCGGCGCGAAGACGTCCCAGTCGCCGTCGGCCCGGCGCCGGATGTAGCCTTCCGCCGCCAGCTCCTCGGCCGGGCGGCTGCGGATCGGGTTGCGCGTCGCGACCGATCGCGCGCTGCGCTGCTCCGACCGGACGGCGCGGGTCACCGGGTCGAGGTCGCGCTCGTAGGAGAGCACGTCGAACCGATAGACGCCTTCATCCTCCGCCCACGCGGCGGCCGCGAGCGCCTTCCGCGCCTCCTCCCAGAGCCGCGCCGCCGCCAGCCCCGCCTCCGGCCGGACCACGCACCGCTCCTCCGCCGCGACCTCGATGCCGTCCAGCCGGATCGGCTCGGCAGACGCGACCAGCTCGTACGTGATGGCCGCGCCCGCGGCCAGCGTCAGCTCCGGCGACGTCGTCGCCGCGAAGCCGACGCGCTCGGCCCGGAGCCGATAGCGCCCCGGCGCCGGCGCGTGCAGCACGAACCAGCCGTCGGAATCCGTCAGCGCGCCGCCGAGCCGCGCGTCGGCCTCATCGAGCAGCCAGACCATCGCGGCGCCGATCGGCGCGCGGGAACCCGCGGCGACCAGTCGCCCACGCACCGTCTGCGCGGCGAGCGGCGCCACGGCGAGGAGCAGGAGTGCGGAGCCCGCGAGGACGGAGCGCGCGGCGGCGCCGGCACGGGGCCGGCGCGCGGGCGAGCGCGGGCGCGTCGCGGCGGCGGGACGGGACCGGCGCACGGGTGGGCGCGGGCGCGCCGCGGCGGCGGGACGAGGCGGCCAGCGGCGCCCAAGTGGGCGCGCCGCGGCGGCGCGCGACTCCCGCGACCGCCGGGCCGGTCGGCGCTGGGACGGCCTGGTGTCTCGAGTCATGACAGAACCTCGGGTACGAAGATCCGACGTTGGTTCGCGTACGGCCCCGACCCGTCGAATATGCGGCCGGCCGGCACGCATCGGAATGCCCGCCGTCCGCGCCGCCACCGCCGCCACCGCCGCCTCCCCGCACCGGCGACACCCGCCGCCCGCCGGCCCGCCGCCCGCCGGCTCGGCGACGGTCGGCTCAGCGACCGCCCGCCGCGACCGCCTCGCTCGCCGCCGGCTCGGGCGCACGCTCCCACACGTACTCCCGGCCGCGCACCCAGCGCTCGAACCACTCCAGCTCGACGTTGGCCTTGAAGAGCCGGTGGCGCAGCTCGCGCCAGCCGTGCGGCTCTCGCGGCGCCACGTACAGGTGCGTCGGCACGCCGTTCGATTTCAGCGCCCGGTACAGCTCGACCGATTGCGCCATCGGCACGCGCACGTCGTTCTCGCCGACCAGCACGATCGTCGGCGTGGTCACGTTCGCGATGTCCTTCAGCGGCGAGTGCTCCCAGTAAACGTCTATGGGCGCGTTTTTCTGCCACGGCGTGCCGCCGAACCACGGCGTGCGGTAGTAGCGCACGTCGCTCTGCGCGTACATCGACACCCAGTTCACCGCGCCGGCGCCGGAGCTGGCCGCCTTGAACCGGTCCGTGTACGTGATGATCTTGTTCGTCATGTGACCGCCGCCGCTCCACCCCATCTTCGCCATGCGCTCGCCGTCGACGAGGCCGAGCGCGATCAGGTGGTCCACGCCGGTCATCACGTCCTTGTGCGCCTGGCGGAAGTAGCCGCCGACCATGTCGCGCAGGAAGTCGTCGCCGTAGCCGGTGCTGCCGCGGTAGTTCGGCTTGAAGACGAAGTAGCCCATCGCCGTGAGCACGGCCTCGTAGCTGCTCGACGACGGGAAGCCGAACTTGTCGGACGCGGCCGGCCCGCCGTGCGTCTGCACGACGAGCGGGTAGCGCGTGCCCTCGCGGTAGTCGAGCGGGTAGAAGAGCAGCCCCTCGACCTCGACGCCGTCCTCGCCCTTCCACCGCACCACCTCCTGGCGCGGCAGCCGGAACCTCTTCGTGATGTCCGCGAAGAGCGTGGTGATGCGCTCCGGCTCGCCGCCGTCGGCGTCCAGCGTCCAGACGTCGCCGGGGTCGGTCGGCGTCTCGATCGTGAAGACGTGCCGCTCGAGCGACGGCGCGTAGCTCCAGCTGCCGACCGCGTGGTCGCCGCGGGTGAGCTGCTCGAGATCGCCTCCATCCGCGTCGGCGCGGAACAGCTCGAGGCGGACGCCGGTGTTGGCCGTGAAGTAGACGCGATCGCCGTCGGCCGACCACGTCGCCTCCCGGATCTCGTACGGCAGCGCCGGGAGCAGCACGTGCGCACGGCCGCCCTGCGCGGAGACGACGAAGATCTTGTCGTTGTAGTACGACTCGAACGCCTCGTTCGCGTCCGAGCGGAACAGGATCCGGCGATTGTCCGGCGAGAGCTCCGGACCGTACTCGGGCACGTCGTTGTCCGTGACCTGCCGCATCCCGCCGCCCGCGGCGTCCATGACCCAGACCTCGCGCTCGCGCAGGTCGTCCATCAGCGGCGTCGGCCCTCGCTCGAACGCGATCCTCGAGCCGTCGCGCGAGAGGCGGTACTCGAGCACCGAGAAGTCGCCGCCGGTGATGCGCTCCTCACGGCCGGTCACCACGTCGACGCGCCAGAGGTGGCGCTGGCGGTAGTCCTCCTCGAACGCGTAGACGTCGTCCCTTGCTTTCTCGCGCGCCTTCTGCTCCTCGGACTTCGGGTCCTCGGCCAGGAAGTAGAGCCAGCGGCCGTCGGGCGACCACTGGATCGACGAGGGCGACGTCTCCCGCGCCGTCAGCGCCCGCGCCTCGCCGCCGCCGTTCGGGATCAGCCAGATCTCCGTGCCGTCCGGCTCGCCGCGGTCGGCCAGGAACGCGATCGTCCGACCGTCCGGCGACCAGCGCGGGCTGCGCTCGCCGTCGGGGCCGTTCGTGAGCCGGACCGCACCCGACCCGTCCGCGCCGACCCGCCAGATGTGCGACACGGTGCGGTTCTTCTCCCAGTCCGCGTCGGAACGGACGTAAAGGAGCTGCCGGCCGTCCGGCGAGAGCTGCGGCTCGCGGATCGACGGGATCTCGATCAGGTCGACGATCGTCATCGGCCGGGGCTGCTGCGCGGACGCGGCGGGCGCGGTCAACGCGAGCGCCAGCGACGCCGCCGCGACGGTGACGGGGAGTACCCTGCCCAGATGCACCATGATCGCCTCTCGAAGATTCGTGGTTTCGACTTGACGCGGGGCGCCGGGGCGTGCGGTCCGTGCCGGCCGCCGCCCCCGCGGGCGCCTCCGCTGCTCTGTGATCGCTGCTGCGGGAACGCTCCCCGAGGTCACCGGCGCCGAAACGCCGGCTGCCTCGGGCGCCGCGCCCGGCCTCACCGCCCCCCGGCTCCGCCGGCGCGTGCCGCGCCCGCGCGGTCCCACACGTCCATCGGCCGTACGTCGTCGCGGAGCGCGTCCTCGTCGACCCAGTAGTACGGCCCGAACGGCGTCGCGGTCGGCCAGACCTCGTCGAGCGTGTCCGCGTCGTAGAGGATCCCGCCCTTCATGACCCACCGCATGTCGAGCGTGTTGTGGATGTCCTCGAGCGGGTCAGAGTCCAGCACGATGAGGTCGGCGAGCTTGCCGGGCTCGAGCGTGCCCACGTCCTCGGAGACGCCGAGGAAGTGCGCGCCGTGCCGGCTGGCCACGTCGAGCGCGCCGTACGGGCCGAGCGCGGAGGCGAGCATCCAGACCTCCCAGTGCGCGGCGATCGCGTGGTGCTCGCCGTGCGAGCCGATCGCGCCCCACCCGCCGGCGGCGATGATGTCCTTCAGCCCCTCGGCGAGGAGCGGGTAGCTGTAGTCGGTCGCGGGGCGCAGCGTGCGACGGCGCAGGTGACCGGCCAGCATGCGCCACGGCATCCAGCGGCGCTGCTTGGCATCGCGCCAGACGTCGGACGCGGCGAAGAAGTACTCGATGTTCCACGGCCCGGGTCCGGCCACGACGAGCGTCGGCGTATAATGGGCGCCGGCCTGCCCGAAGAACGTGGCGACGTCGCCGTAGATCGGGACGTAGCTCAGCGGGTGCTCCCACCCGGTCTGGCCGTCCATGATCATGCTCAGATTGTAGAACAGGTCGCCGCCCTCGGCCGTGACCATGAGGCCATGCTCGCGCGCCGCGTGCGAGACCCACTGCCGCTGGTCGCGCCGCGGCTGCATGTACTGCTTGATCGAAACCGCGCCCCAGGTCTTCAGCCGCTCAACGTTGTGCTCCGCCGCGTCGTAGCTCGACAGCGCGTTGTTCCGCGCCGCGTCGCCGCGGTACAGCGGATCGCCGGTGCTGAACGTGCGCGGCCCGATCATCTCGCCCGCCTCGATCAGCTCCGCCGTCGGGAAGATGTTCTGCGACCACATCGAGTTGTCGAGGCTCGTCGTCACGCCGTACGCCAGGTAGATCGCCACCTCGTAGTCCCGGCGCGGACGGTAGCCGCGGTGCTCACGGTAGTGGTGGGAGTGCATGTCGACCCACCCCGGGATGATCGTCTTGCCGCTCGCGTCGATGACGCGGTCCGCGCCGGCGGTGTCGCATTCGCCGACGCAGCGGATGCGGCTGCCGTCGACCACGATCGTGCCGCGCTCGATCACGGAGTCCGGGCCGAGCGTGACGATGCGCGCGCCGGTCAGCGCGATCGTGCCGTCCGGCACGCGCCGCGGCACCTCGAGCCGCACCTCGACCGTGTCCGTCGTCTCCGCGTCGACATCGTAGGCGAAGTAGCGCGTGCCGCTGCCGAACTCGACGGTGTGGGCGTCGCGCCAGCGCGGGAACAGTCCGCCCTCGGTGCTCAGCGTGCGGACCGGCAGCCGGCCGCGGCGCTTGCGCAGGTCGACCGGCTCGGCGCCGGTGCCGAGCCACGGCATCGCGGTCAGGTAGACGTTGTCGCCCTCCTGGAACGCGACCCAGCGGCCGTCGGGCGCGGGGACGATCTCGTCGGCGTCGGGGAACGTCAGGTGCACCCGCCGGTCGGAGCCGTCCGGCGCGACCGAGACGAGCGCCATCGCGGATTCGCGGCCCTCGCGGCGGTACTCGCGGAAGAAGATGCGCCCCTCCGGGCCGTACGACGGCCGGAGGATCGAGCGCCGCGCGAGCGAGCCGGGGCTCGTGCCCGCCGGCAGCGCGACGCGCGCGACGAACGCCGGCTCGCCGCCGTCGGCCGGGATGCGGACCACGTCCCACCACGGGTTGTGCGTGAGCGTACGGCCGCGCGCGGTCGCGCCCGCGCCGCGCGCGACGACGATCTCGCGACCGTCCGGGCTCCACGCCGGGTGCACGTACTCGCCCGGCTCCACCGTCAGGCGACGCGGCCGGCCGCCCTCCGCCGGCACCTTCCACACGTGCCCGCCGAGCGTGTCGTTCCACGTCGTGAACGCGATCCACTTCCCGTCCGGCGACCACGCCGGCGCGTACTCGAGCGGGCCGAACGATGCCGGCGTCAGCCGCCGCGGCGGCGCGCTGCGCACCGCGACGGTCGCATCCCCCGTCTCGACCAGGTCGGTCACCCAGATCCGGCCGACCGCCTGGAACGCCAGCTTCCGCCCGTCCGGCGACGCCGTGTGCCAGCGGAGGAAGCGCGCCTCGAACGGGCCATCCTCGATGCGGAACGGATGGTACGCCATCTCCGAGATCGTGCGCCGGACGCGGGCGGTGAACGGGATCGTCTCGACCTCGCCGCTCTCCACGTCGACGCGGCGGATCTTGCCGCCCTGCCACAGCAGGATCGACCGGCCGTCCGGCGTCCAGTCATAGCCCGGCAGCGTGCGCAGCGACTTCGAGCCGCTCTCGATCGCCACGGCGATCGGATCCATGACGACCCGCTCCGCGCCGGTCTCGACGTCCCGCAGCCAGAGCGCCGTCCGCGGGCCGAACTCGTGGCCGCGGTACGCGACCGTGCCGTCCGGGATCTGCCGGCCGAACGCGAGCCAGCGACCGTCGGGCGAGAGCTCGGGCGCGAACGCGCCGCCGCTCGACAACCGGCCCGACGCCGCGCCGCCCGTGCCGCCCGCCGTGATGTCGATGATCTCGCCCGTGCGCAGCTCCAGCCGCCGGATCTGGTAATCGCCGGCCAGCGCGTCACCGCCCGAGCGGACCTGGTAATAGACGTAGCGCCCGTCCGGCGAGACGGACGGCCACGCGGCCGCGCGGTCGTCGACCAGCTCGACGCCGCGGCCGCCCTCGCGGTGGTACATCCACAGCCCGCTGCCGCCCTCGCCCCCCTCGCCCACGAACCTCCGCTGCACGACGATGTACTGCCCGTCCGGCGTCCACGCCGGCATCGAGACGCGCACGTCGCCGTCCGTGAAGACCGGCCGCGGGTCCGAGCCGTCCGCGCCCATGATCCAGAGGTTGTTCTGCCCCTCCCGGTCCGAGATGAACGCGATGTGGCGGCCGTCCGGCGAGTAGCGCGGGTGGTAGTTCAACGCCACGCCGCTCTCCTGCGTCAGGACCTCCGCCGCGCCACCGTCGATCGGAACGCGGTAGATGTGGCCCAGCAGGTCGAACACGACCCACCGGCCGTCCGGTGATACGTCCACCGACAACCACGTCCCCTCGTCCGTCGTGAAGTCGATCTCCCGCGTTTCGCCGCGGGCGAGCGTGACATCCCAGTCGCCGGACTCCTGCGCCGCGGCCGGGCCGGCCGCGAGCGCCAGTGCCAGCGCCGCCGCAGCGGTCGTACGTTGCTGTCGCACGGTGGCTCCGTTCAATGGTAGGCGAAAGAATATTCGAGCGACGCGTTCAGCAGCGTCCCCGGCTGGTCGTACACCAACTCGTCGTCGAGATGCACCCGCATGCGGATCGACGCACTCTCCGCCGTGTCCGGGTTGATGACGCGGAACAGGATCCGGTACGTGGGCGCGAGCGCGACCGTCCGCTCGAACGGCAGCTCCACCTCCGCGGTGTCCGCCTGCATCAGCTCGGTTACCAGGTCGCCCGTCTCCTCGTCCACCTTCTGGCCCCACACCGTCGAGGTGACCAGGACCAGCGGCACCGGGCTCGTTCCGGTGAGCTCGATGTGCGCGTTCTCGGCGTAATGCTCCGTCGGGTCGGAGATCGTGTTACAAGCCGCGGCGAAAAGTGTTAGAATGAACGCAGCCGCGCCGGGCACGGCGACGCGCCTTCCCCGTACGATCCGTGGAACCATGACCACCTCCGATGCTGGACGAATCTCCTGCGTGTTGCTGCTCGCGGCGGCGGCCGCGTGCGGGCGCCCCGAACCCGTGCCGCCGACCCGCCTCGGCGAGCCGCTGCCGGGCCTCGACGCGCGCAGCCTCGGCCGCTTCCTCGCCGGCCGGGCGCTGTTCGACAAAGTCTTCTCGCCCGAAGAAGGGCTCGGCCCGCTCTTCAACGAGAACCAGTGTAGCGCGTGTCACACCAGCCCCGCCACCGGCGGCACAGGCGAGCAGCGCGTGACCCGCGCGAGCCGGTTCACGCCGCCGGACGACTGCGACCCCCTGACCGCGGCCGGCGGCGAGAACGTCCGGCTCCGCGCGACGCCGACGCTGCGCGCACACGGGATCGATCGGCAGCCGTTCCCCGCCGGCGCGACCGACACCGCGCGCTTCAACGTCCCGTTCCTCTTCGGGCTCGGCCTGGTCGAAGCCATCCCCGAGGACCGGATCCTCGCCCGCGCGGACCCGGACGACCGCGACGGCGACGGCATCTCCGGCCGCCCCGGCCGCGACGCACGAGGCCGCTTCGCTCGCTTCGGCCGTAAGGCCGACCACGCCTCGCTGCGCGACTTCGTCCAATCCGCCGCCCACCTCGAGATGGGGCTGACCACGCCCGCACGCCCGCGAGAGGGCACGATCGCCGGGGCACCGCTCCCGCCAGGCACGGACCCCGCCGCCGACCCGGAGCTGGACGCGACGGCCGTCGCGCTGCTGACCGACTACATCCGTTTTCTCGCACCGCCCGCGCGCGGCCAGGCCGAATCCGACGTCGACCGCCGCAGGATCGAACGCGGCGCGGCGCTGTTCGCCGCGATCGGCTGCGCCGACTGCCACGTGCCGTCCATGACGACCGGCCGCGATCCGATCCCCGCGCTCGACCGCAAGCGGGTGGAGCTCTACTCCGACCTGCTGCTGCACGACATGGGGCCCGCGCTGGCGACCGTCTGCGCGCCGGGCGCAAGCCCGACCGAGCTGCGCACCGAGCCGCTCATGGGACTCGGCCGCCGCGACGTCTTCCTGCACGACGGCCGCACCCGCGACCTGAGCGAGGCGATCGGCCTGCACGGCGGCGAGGCCGCGGCGGCGCGGGAGCGGTTTCGGGCGCTCGATGAACTCGAGCGGCACGCCGTGTTGCGGTTCCTCCGGTCGCTCTGACTCGAGCACGCGACGGCTCCGGCGCGGGTGTCCGGCTCGGCGGGCTGTTGCGCTCTGCCGGCAGCGCTCCGGCGTGGGTGTCCTTTCCGGGTGCGTTGGCGCTCGGCCGGCAGCGCTCCGGCGTGGGTGTCCCCCTCCGGGATCTGCGGAACTCGCTCGCTGCGCTCGCTCAGACAGTCCTCGATCCCTCCGGGGGACACCCACGCCTCCGCTCGTCGCAGGGCTGACGGCACACCCTCTTGGGGACACCCGCGCCTTCGCTCGTCGCAGGGCCGCGGGCACCCGTCCGGGACACCCACGCCTCCGCTCACCGCAAGGCTGCGGGCACACGTCCGGGGACACCCACGCCTCCGCTCGGGGCGGGGCCCGGCGGGGTCGGCCGTTGGCTTCAAGCGCGGTGGGGCGCGTCGGGCCGGTACCGGCCCGCGCCACCGGAGGGAGGGCGCTTCCTCCCCCGGCAAGGGGAAGGGGTGCGGCGAGCGATCGCCGCACCCCTTCCGAAGTTCCCGCCACCCGTGACTATTTGAGGTTCGGGTTGCCCACGTACTCCGAGAGCGGCAGCGGGAAGCACTCCGCGGTGCCGTACTCGCCCATCACGGGGTTCGGATGCGTGCCCGTGGGGAAAGAATGCCGCGGGTCGTTGATTCCCTGGGCCTTCCAGCGCCGCAGGTCGCCGAGGCGGAACCCGCCGAAGAACAGGTCGCGCAGGCGCTGCTCGCGCAGCTCAGCCATCAGCGCATCGCCCGAGAGGCTGACCGGCGGCTGGTTCCCGACCGCGCGCCGCGCGTTCACGAAGTCCAGCGTCGTGCCCTCGGGACCCACGCCGTCCGGACCCGCCGCCTCGTAGTAGTTGTGCATGGCGTCGAGGTACGAGCCCAGCCGGATGTCCGTGCCGTCCTCGTAGGTGATCGGCGGATTGACCGAGTCCGTCTGGAGTGTGCCCGTGTAGCCGCTGAACGAGAGCGACTGGTACGGCGTGTACAGGATCGTCTGCGCGTCGTGGCCCTCGCGCGGCTCCGGATTGAACTGCACGCGCGGGTCCGTCTGCGCCTCCGGCGGGACGACCTCGCCGTACGTGCCGAACATCTCGAGCACGCGCGGGTGCACGCCCATGTTGTGGTTCCCGCCGCGGACGTCGTCGGCCATGCCCATGTCCATCACCTGGTCCTGGTACTCGACCCACCAGACGAAGTCGGCCGGCACCTTGGCCGCGGCGGCCATGACCTTCGCCTTGTCGCCGGCGGCGGTGGCCGCGCGGGCGAGCCCGACGTTGGCGAGGTTCCTGACGTCGTCCGCGTCGGAGCCTGCCGCCTCGGCCACGGCGACCGCCTGCTCGAACTTGCCGATGGCGATCTGCGCGAGCTCCTGCGGCGTGTAGATCTTATCGCCCACGTCGATCGTGGCCTCACACATGATCTCGGCCATGAGCGTGTACGCGTACCCGGCGTAGGCTAGCACCAACGCCTTGCGCCGGTCGGCGTCCGGGTTCTCGAGCAGGCCGTCGAGCCGGACCGAGATGCTGTCCGCCAGGAAGCGGATCCGACTGAGCGCGCTGAACATGCCGTCCGCGGGACCGACGTCGTAAGGCAGCACGCGCTTTCCGAGGTCCTTCGTCTCCGGCCAGTTGATCCCGGAGACGTGCACGTCCGTGAGCTTCGTGGCGTCCCAGATGATCGGGTCGGCGTAATCGTTGGCCAGTGCGCCGATCACGCTGTTGGTCAGCACCTCGACCAGCGTCGGGTCGTCGAGCTGATCCTCGTTGATCGCCGCGGGGTTCTCCGCCTGGAGCAGCTCATCGACCGCGTCGCAGCCGCCGAGCGCCAGCAGGGCGCCCGTGGCCACGATCGCGCTTCCGCGGCGGAACGCTTTGAGTGTGTACATGGTCATCGTTCTCCTTGTTGATCCACGCCGCGATCAGAAGTTCAGGTTCAGGCGGACCGTCCACCATTGCTGCATCGGGATCGCGCCGTAGTCGGCCGTGCTGAACGAGGCATCGCCGGTGAACGCGACCTCCGGGTCCGCATTGCCCTCGTACTTCGTCCAGTGCCACAGATTGCGGCCGGACAACGTGACCGAGGCGCGTGAGAAGCCGGCCCGCTCCACGAACCGCGTCGGGATCGTGTACGTCAGCGCGATCTCGCGCAGCTTGATGAAGTCCGCCGGCATGATGTAGCGCTTGGTCTGGCGGCTGCGGAGGAAGGCCGCCTCGTACTTGCCCCACGTCTCGTACTCGGGGTGCGAGGGGTCGAGCCGCGGGTCGTTGATCTCCTTCGAGTTCAGGTCGGTGCGCGTGCGCACCGAGCAGATCGCGCACCACTGGTAGTGGCCGCCCTGATAGTCCAGGAACGCGTAGAGCTGGAGATTGCCAAACAGCGTCAGCGTGTTCGTGAGCCCGATCAGCCGCGTCGGGAACGGCGAGCCGACGAACTCCTCCTCGCAGCTCGCGCGGTCCTCCGGCGCCCAGCTCGGACACTCCTTCAGGATCGCTTCGCCGTCCTCGTCGAGGATCGGCCGGCCGTTCTCGTCGCGCTCCACGTCGATCGACCAGTACCCGCCCAGCGGGTACCCCTCGCGGTGCCGCTGCACCGAGAGGAACGAGCCGAAGCGCTCCTCGTACAGGATCGGATTGCCGTTCTCGTCCCGACCCCACGAGACCAGCTTGTTCGAGTTCGTCGAGATCGACGCCATCACATCCCACACGACGTTGTCCGTCTGGATCGGCGTCGACGTGATGGACAGCTCGAGGCCCTTGTTGTTGACCTCGCCGACGTTGATCAGATGACTCCCGGTCCAGCCGCTCGACGGCGGGTCGTCGACCGAGATCAGCGCGTCGCGCGTCGATTTGTTGTAGAACGTGAAGTCCAGCCCGATCAGGCCGCCGAAGAGCGAGCCCTCGAAGCCGACCTCGATCTCTTCACCCGTCTCCGCCTTCAGGTTCGGGTTGCCGTAGTCCTCGGTCTCGAGCGTGTTGATCGCCTCGTCGCCGAGCACGGCGCGGCCGGCGCCGTACGTGCGGTCCGCCGAGAACGGCGCCGGCGCGTTGCCGGCGCGGCCCCACGCGCCGCGCAGCTTCAGCTCATCGATCCACGAGACGTCGAAGAACTGCTCGTCCGAGATCACCCACGAGAGCGACGCCTTCGGGTAGACGACCAGCGAGAAATCGCGGCCGAACGCCGAGTTGTCGTCGACCCGCACCGCCGCGGTCGCGAAGACCCGGTTCTTCCAGCCGACCTGCTCCTGGACGAAGAAGCCGAGCGAGGTCTGCTCCGAGAAGCCCTGACCCGCGCTCCGGTTCGCGGCCGCGCTGACCAGGTTCAGCGAATTCGCAACGAAGCCGGAGCCGGAGATGTCGTACGACTCCTGCCGGCGCCGCGTCATCTGCATCCCGGTCGAGAGCGCCGAGTTCCAATCCTCGTTCAGGTCGTACGTCAGCGTCCCCGAGTAGTCGACGGTCCAGAGCCAGACCTTGTCGGTGTCGATGTCGATCGAGCCGCCCGCGGCGTTACCGCTGTACAGCACGCCGCCGGTCTGGTCGATCTGGTTCCCGTTGATGTTCTGCATCTCACGCCGGTCGAGGCCGACGGTCAGCCGGTTCTGCCACCACGAGAACGGGTTGTAGTTCGCGGTCAGCCCCAGCGTCAGCCGCTCCTGCTCGATGTGCCGCGAGTACTTGTTGCTGAACTCCGGATGGTAATTCCGGAAGCCCGGCAGGTACTGGCCCGAGGTCCCGCCGGCGGCGCCGCGGTACGCGTTGCGCAGGATGCTGTTCGACGAGTTGTCCGACAGCGGGAGCTGCTGGTCCTGCTGCACGTAGCCGACGTTGACGTTGAAGTTCGCCTTCTGCGACGGCACGAAACCGAAGTTCGCGCGCCCGCCGATCCGGTTGTTGTAGTTGTTGTAGAACGTCCCGTCCTGGTCGTTCTTTTCGCCCGACAGGTAGAAGTTGTACGCCTCGCCGCCGCCGCGCACCGAGATGTTCGTGTTGCGCGTCGTGCCCGTCCGCAGCGGGTCGGGGACGCACGGCGCCTGCTGCGGGAACAGGCACGGGTAGTCCCCCGTCCAGCCGTTCTCCTCGTACTGGTGGATCACGCCGGCCGAACGGCGCGACGGGTCGAGCGGATGGTCGACCAGCAGCCGCTCCTCCAGCGGCTGGCTCGGATCGAAGATGGCGCAACCCGGGTTTTCCTCGAGGTCCGCCATCCGCTCATCCGTGCACAGCCAGTACGTCGTGATCTGGTCGTCCGGGTCCCAACGGATCTCGCCGTACTCGAAGTTCGCGTTCCACTGGAGCCCCTCGGCCGGACGACCCTTCTTCGTGATGATCTGGATCACGCCCGCCGCCGCCTCCGCGCCGTACAGCGTCGCCGCCGCCGGACCCTTGATCACCTCGATCGACTCGATGTCGTTCGGGTTGAACGCCTCGAGCAGGTTGATCGGCTGCGCCGTGTTGCTCTGCGTGCGCACCTGGCCGGACTGCACCCGCACGCCGTCGACGTACACGACCGGCTCGTTCCCCGCGTTCAGCGAGCCCGAGCCGCGGATCCGGATGCGCGAGCCGCCGCCGACCACGCCCGTCGAGTTCATCATGATCAGCCCCGGCGTCCTCCCCTGCAGGAGCTGCCGCACGTTGCTGATCGGCGCGACCTCCGTCACGTCCGCCGCGTCGATGTCCGAGATGCTGTTCCCCAGCGTCCGCCGCGCCTGGCTCCGGCCGCCCGTGCCCGTCACCACGATCTCGTCGAGGCCGATCGCCGACGCTGACAGCTCGAAGTTCGCCGACGCCGTCTGCCCCGCCGTGACCGTGACCTGCACGTCCTGCGACGCGTACCCGATCATCTGCGCACGCACCGTGTGCGAACCCGCCGGAACGTTCAGGATCAGGAACGTCCCGTTCTCGTTCGCCAGCCCACCGAGCTGCGTGCCGCCGATCGTGACCTGGGCACCGGCCAGCGGCTGCCGCGTCGCAGCGTCCACCACCCGGCCGGTCACCGTGCCCGTGGATTGCGCCGCCGCCGGTACTGCTCCGGCGAGGACGAGGCCAGCCACTACCGCGGCCAGGCCGGCTCGCCGAACTCGGCTTGGATTCATGTCGCTCCTCCTGGGAGAGGGGTCAATCCGGGAACGGACCGACGCATCCGTTCCGCATCGGCCTCGCCGCGCCGCGCCCGGGCTCCGGCACCCGGACACCGCCGCGCGAGACCTGGACATCATATTCGGTATACGTCCCGACGAGCGGAGAACGCAGCAGCCGCATCGAAACCGGCCCGCCGCGGGGCGACCCACCCGCCTGCGACCGGTCCGTCGACGCCCCGGCGATCGGTGCGTTTTGAATACTGTATATATTAGTCACGCCGCTCGGCGGCGTACGGTGCTGGAAGAGTCGAAAACCCGGGCCGGCGAGTCGAAAGCAACGGATCGCCCGGATCCGGCCCGGAGCCGGCATCGCCGCCATCGTGGCGGCACGGCCTCTCTCGATTGGTTCGCTTTAGGCGAAGGATACGGTGGGTTGTATACCGTGTCAATAGGCGGCACCGGCCATCGCGGCGCTGCCGGGGGCGGTCGGCGATCGGCGGGGGTGTGCGACGAGACACGGGGGCGGGTGCCGACGCGGCGCCCGCCCCCGTGCATCATCGTCGCGGTGGGTCCCGCCTCAGTCGGCGGCCACGCGTCGTCCGGAGTCGAGCGGTTTGCGCTCGACCGGCTCGAGCCCGCGTTCGCGGAGCCGCCGGTTGAACGCGGCCAGCTCGTTCGCGAGCACCTCTTCCAGCGCCTGGAGCTGCGCTTCGAGCCGCTCGGACAGCGCTTCGAAGACGGTGTAGGACTGCTCGGTCGGCCGTCCGTCGCCGCTCTCGACCACGCCCAGCAGCGCCGCGATCTTGTTGTTCAGCTTGATCGGGAAATTGAGCGGGTCCTGTCGACTCTCGAGCCGAACCTGGTAGATCTCGCCCTCGATCGCGCTCAGCGCGGCGTTGAGCGATTCGCCGGCTTTGCGGATGTCGTCGTCGTCCGCGGCCTCGATGCGGGCGTCGACCTGCTCCTTGATGCCGCGGATCAGGAGCACGGCTTCGTTGGCGTCGCTGGTCCGGTCGCGGATGCGCATGGCCAGCTCGAACTGCGCCTCGAGGTCGGCCTGGCTGACGTGGGTGAGGCGCGGGTCTTTGACGATGCGGAACGGCTGGACCTGCGTCACGCCGTCGACGGTCAGCCGGACGCTGTAGTCGCCGGGCACGGCGCGCGGCCCGCTGGTGCGCGCGGCCCAGAGGATCATCCCCGGGAATTCGGTCGCGCCGGGGTAGCGGGTGTCCCAGACGAAGCGCTGGAGCCCGGCGTCGGTGGCCGGTTCCGACTCGCCGCCGGAGCCACGCCGGCCTTCGTCCTCATCCTCGTCCTCCACGCCTTCGTCCTCCGCGGCCTTGGCCTGCGTCGTGTCGCGCGTGCCGGTGAACGACCGGATCACGTTCCCGTCGGCGTCGAGGAACTCGAGCTTGACCTCGTCCGCGGGCTCGGCGAGGTAGTAGTAGACGGCGACGCCGCGGTCGACGGAGCGCATGGCGTCGGACGGCCGGTAGAGGTGCACGTCGGCGCTCGCGACCTCGGGCGTGAGCTGCCGCAGCGGCGCGATGTCGTCGAGGACGTAGAACGAGCGGCCGTGCGTCGCGATGACGAGGTCCTTCTCCTCGACGACGAGGTCGTGCACGGCGACGTCGGGCAGCTCGAGGCTGAGCGACTGCCAGTGGTCGCCGTCGTCGAAGGAGACGTAGACGCCGTGCTCGGTACCGGCGTAGAGCAGCCCCTTGCGCTTCGGGTCCTCGCGCACGGCGTGCACGAAGTCGTTCTCGCGGATCCCGTTCACGATCGGCGTCCAGCTCTCGCCGAAGTCGTGGGTGCGGAAGATGTAGGGCGTGCGGTCGTCGAGCCGGTAGCGCTTGACCGCGACGTAAGCGGTGGCCGGGTCGTGGGGCGACGCCTCGATGAGGGAGACGCGGCCGAACTCCGGCATGTCGTCCGGCGTGATGTCCTTCCAGCTCGCGCCCCCGTCGCGGGTGATGTGGATCTTCCCGTCATCGGAGCCGACCCAGATGATGTTTCCGTCCTGGTACGACGGCGCGATGCTGAAGATCGTGGCGTACGTCTCGACGCCGGTCTGGTCCTTGGTGATCGGGCCGCCGGACGGGCCCATCGTCTCGGGGTCGTGGCGCGTGAGGTCCGGGCTGATCCGCTCCCAGCTCTGCCCGCCGTTCGTCGTCCTCCACAGGTGCTGCGACCCGGCGTACAGCACGTTCGGCTCGGTCCGCGAGAAGACGATCGGGAACGTCCACTGGAAGCGCTCCCTGATGTCCTCGGACGAATGGCCCATCGGGTTCTCGGGCCAGATGTTGACGTTGCGCCGCTGGCCGGTCTCGCGGTCGAGGCGGGTCAGCAGCCCGCCGTAGCTGCCGGCGAAGAAGACGTCGAGGTCCGCCGGGGCCGGCGCGATGTAGCCGCTCTCGCCGCCGCCGACGGCGTACCATTCGTCGCCGCGGCCGTCGCTCGGCACGCACGCCGTGCTGTTGTCCTGCTGCGCGCCGCAGACGTGGTAGGGGATGTGGTCCGTCGTGATGACGTGGTACATCTGGGCGGTCGGGTAGTCCTGCTCCGTCCAGCTCCGGCCGCCGTTGATCGAGACGTTCGCGCCGCCGTCGTTCGAGTTGATCATCCGCTGGTTGTCGTTCGGCGCGATCCACAGGTCGTGGTTGTCGCCGTGCGGCGGGCGCAGCCGGGTCTCGAACGTCTTCCCCGCGTCGTCCGACCGGTAGAGGCCGGTGTTCAGCACGTAGACGCGGTCCTTCTCGATCGGGTCGGCGTAGATGCGGGTGTAATAGAACGCGCGCTGGCGCAGCTTGCGCTCCTCGTTCGTGCGTTCCCACGTCTCGCCGCCGTCGTCCGAGCGGAATACGCCGCCGTCCTCGGCCTCGATGATGGCGTAGACGCGGTTCGGATCGGCCGGCGAGACCGAGACGCCGACCTTCCCCCAGATCCCCTGGGGCAGCCCGGGGTTCCCGGTCAGCTCGGTCCAGTTCTCGCCGCCGTCCGTCGTCTTCCACAGCCCGCCGTCCTCGCCGCCGCTGTACAGCCCCCACTCGGTGCGGTAGACCTGCCAGAAGCCGGCGTAGAGGACGTCGGGGTCGTTCGGGTCCATGCTCAGGTCGACGGCGCCCGCGCGGTCGCTCACCTGGAGCACGCGCTCCCAGTTCGCACCGCCATCCGTCGTCTTGAAGACGCCGCGCTCCGGGTTCTCGCCGAACAGGTGGCCGAGCGCCGCGACGTAGACCCGGTCACAATCCTCGGGGTGGATCCGGATGCGGCTGACCGCGCGCGTCTCGCGCAGCCCGACGTGCGCCCAGGTCTTGCCGCCATCGGTCGACTTATAGACGCCGTCGCCCTCCATCGCGTTGCCGCGGAGCTGGACCTCGCCCATCCCGATGTAGACGACGTCGGGGTTCGCCTCGCAAACGGCGACGGCGCCGACCGACGAGCTCGTGATCTGGCCGTCCGTGACCGGCCGCCACGTGATGCCGCCGTCGGTCGTCTTCCAGAGGCCGCCGCCCGTGGCGCCGAAGTAGTACTCGTCCGGCCGGGCCGCGCTGCCGGCCACGGCGATCGAGCGGCCGCCGCGGTTCGGTCCGATGTTGCGCCACTCGAGCCCGGCGAAGAGCTCGGCGTCGTACGTGCCGCCGCCCTGCTGCGCGTGCAGCTGCGTCGCCCACGTGGGGGCGAGGGTGAGGCACAGGGCGGCCACGAGCCATCGGCCGCCGGTCGGGATGCGTTGCATGTCCAGTCCTCCTCGGATGATGGGAAGGGAAGGATTCAGGGAATGTGGAACCGGGCGCGACCCCACGCAATACGGGATGGGCTCCGCCACCCCGCGGCGCGGCGCCGGGGCGCCGGATCCGCTTGCTCTCCTCCAGGCACGCCCGTATCGTTGCGGTTCAGTGCTCCGTGACTCCAGTCGAGAGGATCCGGCCATGATGCGATACGGTCTGGTCGCCGCGATCGCGGCCGTCGCGACGACGGCTTCCCCGCTGTCCGCGCAGCAGCTCGAGGGCACGGGGTCGCACGCCTCGCCACTCTTCGCCCTCGACGCCGGGCTCGCGGTCTTCGACGTCGAGCACCACGGCCGGGGCCGCTTCACCGTGCTCCTCCTCGACGAGCGCGCCGAAGTCGTCGCGCGCCTCGCGGACACGGCCGGCGCGTACAGCGGCTCGACCGCCGTTCGCGTCCCCCGCAGCGGCCGCTACCTCCTGGATGTCGAGGCCGACGGCCCCTGGACCATCCGCCTGCGTGGCGCGCCCGCCGACGTGTTCGCGCCGGCCGCGGCCAAAGCCGCGGCCGACCCCGCGCCCCTGCGCGAGGCGCGGCTCGCCGGTGAAGCGGCCGCCGACGCCTGGTCGTGGGGGTGGTTCGCCCGCGGGCTCGTCGGCGGCGCACTCGCCGGGCCGATCGGCGCCGGCTTCGTCGTGCACCGCGCCGGCCGGAGCGACATCCCGCCGCCTCCCGACCCGGCCACCGCCGGACCGCGGTTCCTGGCGGACTACCGCAACGCCTACGCGGACCGGCTGATCGCCCGCCGCAAGGCGGCCGCCTTCGCGGGCGGCATCATCGGCAGCACCGCGTTCCTCCTCGCGCTGCTCCAGTGGCTCGACGTCGGCGGCGACGGCGGGCGCAGCGGCTCGCCGTCCGGCCCCGAGCCGCAGCTCTCCGTGCGGTTCGTCATCACGCCCTGAAGCCGCGGCCGACCGGCTCCCCGATCAAGGGCCCGCGGTCGGCGCCTGCGGGGCGTGTCACGAGCGATGCCGCCGCCCCGGCCGCGCCGGGGCGGCGGCCACGGCCGCTCAGCAGGTGCCCGACACGTAGCAGTTCGACTTGATCTCCTGGTCCGCGATCGGGAAGAACGTCCCCGGATTACTCGCGGCGTCCGACGTCGGCTGCCAGCGCGTGTCGGTGATCCCGAAGCGGTACATGTCCGCCAGCCGGCGGCCCTGGAGGAACAGGTTCACCCGCCGCTCGTGAATCAGCAGATCCAGGAGCGGGAGCTGTCCACTGTACTCCGTGAGCCCGTCCAGCGTCCGCACGGCGTTGATGTGTAGCGCCGCGTCCGCGTCGTTCCCGCCGGCGAGCGCGACCTCGGCCGCGATCAGGTGCAGCTCCCGGGCGGACACGACCGTGAACGGCGGATACAGCTCCGTCGTGGCGGAGAACGCGCCGAACTCCGTCAACACCCGTTCCAGCGCCGGATCGGGAACGCCGTCGATCGGGTCCAGCAGCGCGACGGCGGTGATCCTCGAGCCCGCGTCGTTCGGCACGCCGTAGAGCGTGTCCACCCGGAACTCCTGGCGGGAGTTGATCCACCCGCCGAGCTGGCTGGAGATCGTCGTCGGGCCGTACGTGAACTGGTACTTCCAGTCGGGCTCCACGAGCGCGAGCGCGGCGGTCGCGTCCGCCGCGGCCGCGGCATCGTCGACCAGCGGCTCCGCGGGCGTGCTGCCGCCCGGGTTCAGCTTCTGCCACACCGCCTTGCTGAAGTGCGCCCGCGCCCGCATCCCCAGGATCGTCGCCTCCAGCTCCGCGTCCTCGAGCGCGCGCGCGATCGCCAGGCCATTCCCCAACCGCTCGATCGCGACGTCGTAGAGCTGCCACATTTCCGTCTCGGGGATCGGGGGCGCGGCTTCGCGGCGGTTCGAGATCACGAACGAATCCCAGTAGTCCGCCGCCGCCACGTACATGATCCCGCTGTACAGGTACGCGCGCGCCAGGTGGGAGGGATCGGGCAGCACGCCCTCGGCATCCCACCCCTCCATCAGGCGGACCGCCTCGTCCGCCATGAAGCGACCCTCGTTGAACGTGCTCCACGCCTCCGCGTTGCTGAACTCGTTCGCCGGGTTCGAGAGGAAGCCCGCGTCCAGCTCGCGCCCGGCGTCGTACGTGCCCCGCCACGTCAGCTCGTCGCTCGGGACGGAAATCGCCAGGACGACGTCGTTCAGCCCGCGCGCGACCGTCGCCTCCGCGCCGTTGACCAGCGCCGTCGACGAGGTCGGCTGCTCCAGGTCCTCCTGCACCAGGTCGTTCGGGTTGTCCACTTCGAAGATGGCGTCGCAGCCGGCGGCGGCGCCGGCGATCAGCAGGAGCGCGACCGCCCGCCGCCGGCGATCCGCCCGGTTCCCACCGATCCGCTTCGTCGTTTCGATCATGACTGTCTCCCACGCATTCGGGTGATCGTCCTCCCCGGGCCGCGCGCGGCCCGGGGAGGACGCTGCGGTCCGCATCAGAAGCCCAGCGTCGCCGAGAGGGTGAAACGGCGCGGAATCGCGAAGTTCCAGCCCTCGATCCCCCGCAGGAAGTTGTTCTCCTCGGCGGAGCCCGGCCCGCGGCCGGCGATCACGTTCACCTCGGGATCGACGCCGCCGTACTTCGTGAACAGCGCGAGATTGCGGCCCGCCAGCGTGAGCTCCAGGCTGTTCAGGCCGAAACGCTCGATCGCCGACGCCGGGACCCGGTAGCTTAGGCTGAGCTCGCGCCAGCGGATGAAGTCCGCGTCCTCGATCGCGTTCAGCCGGTCCTGCGGCGAAAGCCCCGCCATCTCCGTCGCCCAGCGCCGCGCCGCTTCCACCCGCTCCTCCGTCGACGACGCCGGGTTCAGCAGGATCGCCTCGAGCTCCGCCGACTCGCGGATGTTCCGCCCGATCGCGGCATGCGAACGGCGGAACTCGTGCGTCAGGTTGTGCACCTGGAAGTTGCCGGCCTTCCACTCGAACAGCGAATAGAGCCTGAAGTCCCGCAGGAACGTCAGACTCCCGCCGAACGAACCCGTCCAGTCCGGCGTCGGCTTGCCCAGGTAGTGATCCAGGACGTCGCCGTCGCCGTCGTCATCCGCCAGCACGACGTGGATGTCGCTCGGGTCCCGCGGCACGGAGAAGTACGCCGCCAGCTCCTCTGCGCTGTCCGGCTGGCCATCGCCGTTCTGGTCCAGCGGATACGGCGAATCGACGAGCTTGGGCCCGAAGAACGCGCCCGGCGCGTACCCCTCCTTGATCCAGTTGCCGTACCGGTAGTAGCCCAGCTTGATCGGCGGCGCATCGCCGAGCGTCTCCACCACCTGCCTCAGGTACGCGGCGTTCACGAACAGGTCGATGGAGAGGTCGGGCGAGTTCACGACGTAGCCGCGCACCCCCAGTTCGACGCCGGACGACTTGATCCGGCCGATGTTGTCCAGCTGCGGGTTCGAGAAGCCGCCCGACGGCACGTACTGCCGCGCGATCAATGCGTCCCGCGTCGTGCGGTCCCAGTACGTCGCCGTCAGGCTGACGCGGTCGTTGAACAGCCCCACGTCCGCGCCCACCTCGACCTCCGTCGAGACTTCCGGCTTCAGGTCCTGGTTGCCCAGGTTGCTCGGCGCGACGCCCGAGCCCGAAGGCGAATTCAGCGGCTCGAACGTCGTCAGCTTGTCGAACGCGCCCGGCTGCAACCCGCTCTGCCCGATCGCGGCCCGCAGCCGCACCGACGAGAGCGGGCCGATCGCGTCCCACCCCGGCATGTCGCTCGGGATCAGCGACGCGCTGAGCTTCGGGTACAGCGCGCCCGACGCGCTCTCGCCGAACGCGCTGTGCTTGTCGTACCGCGCGCCCAGCGTCACGAACAGGTAGTCGTCGAAGCCGAACTGCTCCTGCGCGAAGACGCCCGCGCTGACCTGCACGATGCGCTCCTCGAACACGCTCTGCTCCTCGGCGGCCTCGATCACCTCCAGCCCCGGGCCGGGAAACTTGGTGCCCGAGCCGCCCGACCGGCTGTTCCCCTGGTAGTACGCCTGCGCGCCCACGACGAACGTCGAGGTCAGCCGATCCGTCACCGCCTCGTCCCAGCTGGCCTTCATGTCCGCCGTGAACATGCGCAGGTTGCGGTCACGGACGTCCCGCGACCCCTCCGGCGTCGCGGCCGTGAGCCCGTCCACGTTCCAGCCGAACGGGACGGCGCTGACGTTCTGCTCGTTGATCATGTCCACGCCGAGCGTCAGGTCCAGCGCGACCGAGGACAACGGCGTGTAGTGCGCCGCGACGCTCCCGGCGAACCGCTGCATCGCCTGCGACGAGACCCGGTACATCATCTCGCGCATCGAGCCGAACGTCGGCACCGCACCGCTCGGATTCGCCTCGTTCGCCCGCTCCGGCTTCGAGTTGATCAGGTTCGAGATCGTGCCGTAGATGCTGTTGTTGTTCTCCGGCACCTCGATGTACCCGTCCACGAACATCGAATTCGCCCGGAGCTGCAGCGTCTCCGACGGGTAGAACGTGACGTTCGCCGTCACCTGCTTCTTCGCGTTCACGTCCTCCACGTACTCGAGCCCGTTCACGGCCGGCCCGAAACCGTCGCTCTGGAACGGGCCGTCCTCGCTCAGGTAGCGGCCCGAGAGGAAGTACGTCATGTCGTCGTTGCCGCCGCTCACCGAGAGCGAGTAGCTGCCGTACGTCCCGGTCTCGAACAGCGACGGCCACATGTCCACCTCGAACACCTCGAACGGCCGGATCGGCTGGCCCCAGAAGTCGCTCAGCCGCTCGGCCTGCTCCTCCGTGCGCGCGAAGCCCGCGTGCGGCGCGTACCGCTCCGCCGGGTACCGGGAGACCCCCTGCTCCACGTGCAGCCGCCACGTGGGCGCACCCGCGCGACCCGCCTTCGTGAAGATCTGGATCACCCCGTTCGACGCCTCCGTCCCGTACAGCGTCGCCGCGGCCGCGCCCTTCAGGATCTCGATCCGCTCGATCGTCGACGGGTCGATGTCGTCCAGGCGCGACGGCGAACCGCCGCCCGGCTCCAGCCCGCCCATGCCTCCGCCGTTGTCCACACGCACGCCGTCGATGATGAGGATCGGGTCGTTCGACTGCGACAGCGACGCACCCCCTCGAATCCGGATGTTCGCGCCCTCCCCCGCGCCGCCGCCCGTCAGGTTCGCCACGACGCCCGGCTCCCGCCCCTGGAGGATCTCCGAGACGCTCGAGATCGGCGCGGACTCGATCCGCGACGCATCGATCGCCGCTACCGTGTTCCCCAGCTTGCGCCGCTCCGTCGCCACGCCCGCGCCCGTCACCACGATCTCGTCCAGCGAGATCGCCGACTGCTGCAGCTCGAAGTCGATCCGCGCGGTCTGCCCGGCCTGTACGGCGACCTCCCGCTCCACCACGGCGTACCCGATCAGCTGCACCCGCAGCATCACCGCGCCCGCCGGCAAGCCCGGGAGCAGGAAGCGGCCGCTCGCGTTCGTCACCGTGCCGATCGCCGTGCCCGGCACGTGAACCTGCACGCCCGCGAGCGGACGCCCCGTCACCGCTTCGACGACCTCGCCCGTCACCGTGCCCGTCGCCTGCGCGGCGAGCGGCGCCGCGCCCCCGGCGAGCATGGCCAGCGCCAGCACGGCCGCGAGCACCCCGATGCGCATGGATGGTATCTGCATAGACGGCCCCCTTCCGAGGTGGAACGGTTGGTACGATCAGGCGCCGATACGGGCCGGTCCCCGCGGCGGCTGCACCGCCGCGGGGACCGGCCGTCCGGCGTCGGGGATCCCTGGCTATCCGGCGGAACGACGACCCCGCCCCGCCCCGATCCGCAGCCCGCCCACCCCACTGGACTCCGCACCGGGTGCGTTGTTGGATATTGGATAATGTCCACAAGAATGCGGGCGAGGACGCGGCGTGTCAAGTGGGCTGCGAGACGCGGCACCCTGAAAACGGCGACGCCGCGGTCGACTGATCGTCGACCGCGGCGTCTCGATCCGTGCGTCCTGCCGTGTCCGTCCGGCGGGGCGGCCGCTACCGGATGCGCCCGTGGTTCCGCTCGGGCCACCCCTTCTCGATGACGAGCGTGCGCGTCATCGTGTGCTCGCCGGCCTCGAGCGTGACCGTGTACGTGCCCGGCGGCACTTTGCGCAGCTCGTCGCGCGATGTCGGGTCGCCGAGCCGACGGGGGCGCGGCTGGCGGGTGCGCAGGTCCCACGTCACCCGGTGCACGCCGGGGCGTCCGGAGGCCGTGATCGTGTGGACGACGTCGCCGTCGGGCCGCGCGGTGCGGCCGGCGGCGCCCGCTGCCTCGCGGCCGGCCGCCATCGGGCCCGACGCCTTCTCCGCCGCGCCGTCGCCCGCGGCGACGGCGGGCTCGGCCGGCGCACGCCGGATGGTCAGCTCGACGTCGTCGCCGACGTCGTCGCGCAGGTAGTAAGTGAACGTGGCGCCGGCGGGCGGGTTCTCCGCGCGGAAGAAGCGGTCGCCGAACTCGCCGTAGGTGTCGCGGTACGCGAAGTCCCGCGCCTCGGGGATTCGGAACAGGTGCGCCGGCTTCGCGAGCACGCTGTCCGCCATCTCCTCGATCGCGCCGATGTCGAGGATGTAGATGCTGCGGCCGTACGTCCCGACCACGAGCTCGCGGGTGGCGGGGTTCACGTCCATGTCGCGGATCGGCACGGTCGGCAGGTTGTTCTTCAGCCGCATCCACGCGCCGCCGCCGTGCATCGAGAGGTACACGCCGCGTTCGTTGCCGACGAGGAGCGCGTCGGGGTTCGTTGGCGCCTCGCGAATCACGTAGCTCCCCGCATCGGCCGGCAGGTCGCCGGTGATCGCCGTCCACGTCGCGCCGTGGTCGTCGGTGCGGTAGACGTAGGGGCGGTAGTCGTCGCGCTTGTGGCAGTCGAAGGCGGCGTAGGCGCGCGCCGCGTCGAAGCGCGACGCCTCGATCTCGGCGACCCGGCAGCGTTTCGGCGCCTCCTCGGGGATGTTCTGCGTAACCTGCGTCCACGTCTCGCCGCCATCGCGGGTGATCCAGATGAGCCCATCGCCGGAGCCGGTCCAGATGACGTCCGGATCCAGCGGCGATTCGGCGATCGAGTGCAGCGCGCCGTACGACGTGTGCGCGGGCGCCGGCTCGGGGTTCGTCCGGCTCTGCCGCGTCATGTCCGGCCCGAGGATCTCCCAGCGGTCGCCGCGCTCCGTCAGCTTGAAAAGGTGGTTGCCGCCGAGGTACAGCACGGCCGGGTCGTGGTGCGAGATCACGAACGGCGTGTTCCAGTCCCAGCGGAACGCGTACCCGCTCTCGCGGCCGGCGTCCTCGGCGTGCGGCTGGAGCCGCACGCGCTCGCCGGTCTCGACGTCCCAGCGGTTGATCCCGGCGAACTGCGACTCCGCGAAGCGGAGGTGCGGCGCGTCCGGCGACACCGCGGAGTGGAAGCCATCGCCGCCGTTCACCGTGTACCAATCGTGTTCCGTGATGCCGACCCGCTCGCGCGTCGCACTCGGGCCGCACCACACGCCGTTGTCCTGGAGCCCGCCGCACACGTGGTACGGCGTGCGCGTGCTGTCGATGCTCACCTCGTAGAACTGCCCGACCGGCATCGGGTGGTGCTCCCAACTGGCGCCGCCGTCGAAGCTGACGTAGACGCCGCCGTCGTTGCCGAGGATGATGTGCTCCGAGTCGTCGGGGTCGACCCACATGGCGTGGTGGTCGACGTGGACGCGGTCCATGCGCACCGTCTCGAACGTCGCGCCGCCGTCCGTCGACTCCTGGAGCCGCGTCTGCGCGAGCCAGAGGTGGTCGACGTCGTTCGGGTCGAGCCAGATCTCGTTGTAGTAGTAGTCCGGCACCGCGGATACGTCGTGGACGCGGCGCCACGTCGCGCCCGCGTCGTCGCTGCGGAACACGCCGCCCGCCTCGCTGACCTCCGGGCCGAACGCGCTCTTCGCCACCTGGATCACCGCGTACACCACGTCCGGGTCCGCCGGCGAGATGCCGAGCCCGATCCGCCCCATCGCCTCCGTCGGCAGGCCGTTGTCCAGCGCGGGGTCCGTCAGCTCCGTCCACGTCCGGCCGCCATCCGTCGTCTTCCAGATCCCGCTGCCGGCGCCGGCGCCCTCCATCCGCCCGCCGCCCCACCGGACCCGGTGCCACGCGGCCGCGTACAGCACGTCCGGGTCGCGCGGGTCCATCTTCAGGTCGACGAAGCCGGTCGTGTCGTCCACGAACAGGACCTTCTCCCACGTCGCGCCGCCGTCCGTCGTCTTGTAGACACCGCGCTCCGGGTTCGGGCCCCACAGGTGGCCGAGCGCGGCGACGTACGCGATGTCCGGGTCCGTCGGGTGCAGCGCGATCCGGCCGATCGCCCGCGTCGACTCCAGCCCCACGTGCTCCCACGTCCGGCCGCCATCCTCCGAGCGGTACACGCCGTCGCCCCACCCCTGCGAACGCAGCGAGTTGCGCTCGCCGGTGCCGACCCAGACGACGTCCGGGTCCGCCGGCGAGACCGCCAGATCGCCGACGGACGCGGTCCCCGCGTCGTCGAAGACCGGACGCCACGTCGTGCCGCGGTTCGTCGTCTTCCAGACGCCGCCCGTCGCGAAGCCGACGTAGACCGTCTTGCGCCCGGGCTCGTCCGGTACCGCGATCGCCGTGACCCGCCCCGACATGTTCGCCGGGCCGATCAGTCGGAAGTCGAACGGCTCGAGGAGCTCGGGCGTGAGCGCCGGCGCGGATGCGGCCGGCGCCACGGCGGCCGCCGTCCGCAGCGCCGTCGAGTCGCTCGTCTGCGCGAAGGCGGCGCCGGGGGCGAGCGCGAGGGCGAGCGCAACGGCGGCGGCCCCCGCGGCCGCGCCTTTGCGCCCGGGTGCGAGGCCGGTCGCGCGACCGGCGACGACCGACGCCGCCGGGCGGCGCGCGGCACGCCCGGCGGCCCGGCGGATCACGACACGGTGGAATCGCGGCATCATCGGTACGTTCTCCGGGGAGGATGCGTGGCCTGACTCAGCGGAACCGGATTTGGAAGCGCAGCGTCCGGCCGGGCTGCGGCAGACCGCACTGATCGTAGACCGTGGCGTCGGTGACGTTGTCGAGCGAGACCCGGGCGTGGAACGGCCCCCAGCCACGGTCGAGCGCCAGGTCGAGCCGGGTGCTCGGCTCGAGCGCGACGTCCGTACCGAGGTCCGGGTGCACGCACCACTGTTCGCCGATGTACTCGGCGGCGACGGTGCCGTTCGCCTGGAACGGCAGCGGCACCGTCCAGTCGACGCTCCCGGCGATGGAGGGCTGGTACTCGGGCTTGCGCTCGCCCGCGGGCGCGGTCGGATCCAAAATCTCCACGTGCTGGAGCGTGAGGTCGCCCGTGAGCGACGTCGGGCCGAGCAGCGCGCCCGCCACCAGCTCGAGCCCGGTGCTGCGCATCTCGTCGCGGTTCTCGCGGCGCAGCCGGCCGTCGCCGGTGCTGGCGCGGACGATCACGTCCGAGAGCCGCTGGTGGAAGCCGACGGCCTGGAGCTCGACCCCGCCGAGCTTCGCCGTCACGCCCGCCTCGCCCGCCACGAGCACCGGCGGCCGCAGCGTCGGGTTCGGCACGAAGCGGCCGAGCGCGCCCGAGTACAGCTCGCGCAGCGAGGGGAATCTCACCCGCCGGCTCACGCCCGCGTGCAGCATGACCGCGCCGTCGGCGGCCACGCTGTTGACACCGAAGCGCGCGCCCCAGGCGCCGAGGCGGCCGAGCGCCGGCTTGTCGCCGCTCTCCGGCGTGTCGCCGCCGTCGTACGCGATGCCGGCGGTCAGCCGCGTGTCCGACAGCAGCCCGGAGCCGTCCAGCCGCCATGCGACCTCGGTGCCGAAGCTCCACAGCCGCTGGCGGTAGTGGCTCGGCGCGCCGCCGTCGATCACCTCGTCGTGGCGGATGTCGGCGAGCGTGACCGCCGCGCGCAGCTCGCCGCGCGAGCCGAGCGTGTGATCGCCGAGCAGCCGCAGCGAAAGGATCCGGTCGTCGGCGTCCTCCGTCCCCTCGATCGTCGTGTACTCGCGCGTCGTGTAGCTCTCGATCTCCGTGCGGCCGAAGTCGATCCCGACGCTCGCCTCGAGGTCGCCCGCGCCGAACGGCGTCGCCCGCTGACCCGTCCCCGCCGAGATCGCGGCGAGCAGCCGCGACGCCAGCGGGTAGCGCCACAGCCGCGGGCTCTCCGTGTGCAGCTCCGGCGGCACGCCGCGCTCCGCCCGGAAGCCCGATGCCGACGCCGAGAACCACTTGCCGTCCTCGCCGTTGTAACGCAGCGCGCCGAAGCCGTCGACGTGCTCGAGGTCGCTGTTCAGCCGCAGCCCGTCCACCGGCGTCGCGCCCGGCACGCCGCCCGGCATTTCGAAGCCCGAACGGTTGCGGAACCCGCCGCCGACGCGCGCCGTCCACCGGCCGCCGTCGGTCTCGATCCGGTGCCCGGCGATCACGCCGAGCGTCGTCGCGCCGGTGTGGTCCACGCCCAGGCTCGCCCGCAGCGGCGGCGGCGGAGGCGTCGCGAGCGGCCCGCGCGGCCCGCGCGCGACGCTGACCTCGACCACGCCGCCCATCACGTTCGGCCCGTGCAGCACCGACGGCAGGCCGCGCAGCAGCGTGACGCCCTGCGCCGCCGTCATCGGCACCACCGACAGGTCCGTCCGGTGGTCCCACCCCAGCGTGAGCGGCACGCCGTCGACGAGCACCGCGATCTCGCGCGACTCCGCGCCCCGCAGCGTCGGCTGCGCCTCGCCGCGCGAGTTCATCCGGATCTGGAGCAGCGGCAGCGCCCGCGCAACGTCCTCGAGCGTCGGCGCCGCCGGCAGCCGCATCGAGTCGACGCGCACCTCGATCGCGCTCGCGCCGCCCGACGTCGCCGTCGGCCGCGTACCACGCACGATCAGCTCCTCCAGCGTGTACGTGCTGTCCCGCCGGACGCTGTCCGCCGGCGTCTGGGCGTGCAGTTCGACGGCACCGACGAGCACCGAAAGAATGGCGGGAGCGGCGGTGCGGATCAGAAGAGAGAAGCGGGTGCAACGAGCCATGTCACGACCTTTCCCGTGAATACGCGATGGCGGCGCCCCGGGTGCGTCAGGGGCGCGTCGAACCGAAGGCTCCGGGGATTGTGGATAATGCAGCGATCATAGACCGCGAGCCGCGTCCGCGCAACCGGTGGAAGTCCATGGCCGGTCGCGGGATACGCTGCGGCTACGGCGCGAGGGGGAACCCGCCGCCGTGGCACGCGCGCGGCTCGGCGCGGTCCGGACAGACCGCGCGTCCCCACCGTTCAGGACGCGGGACGCGCGCGAATCGTTGAGGTGCGACGTGCGCCGCCGCTCACCCCCGCCGCGTGCGACGCCGCAGGAAGTCCCGCATCACGTACTGTCCGAGCGTCATCGTCGTCGTGAAATACGCCCGGCCGCGGGTCATTTCGCAGACCTTCGCCACGAACTGCACGAGCGCGGGCTCTCGCGCCAGCATGAACGTGTTGATCAGAATGTTCGACTTGCGGCACGCCGCGACCTCGCGGAACGTCTCGCGCAGCACGCGCGGGTCGAGGCCCATCGGGTTCTTGTAGACCCGGCCGCCGGGGAGCGTGATCGCCGAGGGCTTGCCGTCCGTGATCATGATGATCTGGCGCATGTCCTTCTTCTGCGCCAGCAGCAGCCGCCGCGCGAGCTTGAGTCCCTCGGCGGTGTTCGTGTGGTACGGCCCGACCTGCGCCTCCGCCACGCGCCCGAGCGGGATCTCCCGCGCACGGTCGCCGAACGTGATGACGCGCAGCGAGTCGCCGGGGTACTGCGTCCGGATCAGGTGCGACAGCGCGAGCGCGACCTTCTTCGCCGGCGTGAACCGGTCCTCGCCGTAGAGGATCATCGAGTGCGAGATGTCGAGCAGCAGCACCGTCGCGCACGAGCTGCGGTACTCGGCCTGGTGGACCATCAGGTCGCCGTAGTCCAGGTCGAGCGGGACCTTCACGCCGCCGCGGCGCAGCGCGTTCGTCAGCGTGCCGGGGATGTCGAGGTTCAGCGTGTCGCCGAATTCGTAGGGGCGCGACGCCGCCTCGGCCTCGACGCCGGTGGCCAGGTGCGGCGTGTCGTGGCTGCCGAAGCTCGACTTGCCGAGCGCGGCCAGCAGGTGCTTCAGCGTGCGGTAGCCGAGGAAGTCGAGTCCCTTGCTCGTGAGCTGGAAATCGACCTGCTGCGCGGCTTCCCGCCCCTCGTCGATGTGCCCGGCGCCGGAGAGCGGCCGGTGGGAATCCGGCATCATCGGCGTGACGTTGAGGTCGAGGTACCCCTCGGCGACGAGCCGCTGCACGATGTCGTCGAGCAGCTCGGCGATCTTCTGACGCATCGCCTCGTCGCCCGGACCGTCGCCGCGCAGTTCCTCGAGCATCTCGGGCGTGAGCTGGCCGCTCTCGATGAGCGCGCGCAGGATCGCCTCCTTCAGCGCGTCGAGCGAGCGGTCGCCGTCGGCCGGGTCGTTCCACGCCCACCACGGCTGGTCCTCCGGCCGGCCGGCGAACCCGCTCTGGAGCAGGAAGTCCGCGAGTCGGTCGAGCAGCGCCTGGAGGTTCAGCGCGTCCAGCAGGCCGCCGTTGTATTTCGTGTAGGTGGTGAGCCTCATGCGACGCTCCCTGGGTCCGCTCGGTTCGCTCCGTTGGCTCGGTGAGCGGGGGTTGGTTGTCAGTTGTCAGTCGTCAGTCGTCAGTTGTCAGTTGTCAGGGGCGCGGCGGGCCCGGGGCGAGTGGTTTCAGTACGCGATGGCGTACGCCTCGCGCCGCGGGTCGGCCGCCGCAATGCGCGCGCCGCTCGCCGGGTCGACGCGGATCATCTGCGACCCACCGAACGTGGCGACCCAGCCGGGGATGATGCGGACCTCGTGCCCGCGCGCCTCGAGCGCGGCGACGACGTCGCCGTCGAACCACTGCTCCAGCAGCAGCTCGCGGCCGTTCTCGCTGCGGTAGCGCGGCGCCTCGACCGCCTCCTGCGGCGTCATCCCGAAGAGCAGCACGTTGTTCAGCACCTGGAGCAGCGTCTGCGTCTGCCCGTGCCCGCCGGGCGTGCCGAGCGTGAAGGCGAGGCGGCCGTCGCGCAGGACGAGCAGCGGCGTCAGCGTGTGGAACGGCCGCTTCCCGGGCGCGATGCCGTTCGGGTGCGACGGGTCGAGGCGGAACCCGGCGCCGCGGTTCTGCAGCACGATCCCGGTCGTCGGCTCGACCAGCCCCGAGCCGAAGCTGCTGAACAGGCTCTGGATCCAGCTCACCGCGTTCCCCCAGCGGTCGACGGCGGTGAGGTAGACGGTGTCGCCGTCGTCGGCGGCGTCCGAGCCGGAGGCGACGTCGCCCGCGGCCGGGATCCCCGATGCGACCGAGTCCGCGTCGAGCGCGCGCTCGCCGATCAGCCGCAGCCGCTCGCGCGCGTACTCCGGCGCGAGCAGCCGCTCGATCGGCGGGTCGTAGAACGCCGGGTCGGCGACCCACCGGTCGCGGTCGGCGAACGCGAGCTTCTTGATCTCGACGAGCGTGTGCAGGTACTCGGCCGTGTTGTGGCCCATCGCCGCCAGATCCAGCTCGGCGGCCATGCGGAGCTGGATGAGCTGCGCGATCCCCTGGCTGTTCGGCGGCACGGCGAGGATCTCGTAGCCGTGGTAGTCGGTCCGGAGCGGCTCGGTCCACGTCGAGGTGTGCGCGGCGAAGTCGCCGGCGCGCAGCGCGCCGCCCTCGGCCTCGACGAACGTCGCCAGCCGCTCGGCGATCGGGCCGCGGTAGAACGCGTCCGCGCCGCCGCGCGCGATCGCCTCCAGCGTTTCGGCAAGCGCCGGGTTGCGCAGGATCGAGCCGACCGCCGGCGCCGCGCCGCCCGGCATGAAGATCGCCCGGCCCGCGTCGTTCAGCCGCCGGCCCGCGCCCGCGATGTCCGAGTGCAGCCGCGAGGTGACCGGCCAGCCGCCGCGCGCGTAGCGGATCGCCGGCGCGAGCGCCTCGGCCAGCGAGATCGTGCCGTGGCGCTCCAGCGCGTCCGCCCACGCCTGCACCGCGCCGGGCACGGTGACCGTGAGCGCGCCGCGCGACGGCATCCGCTCGTGGCCCGCCGCGCGGATGAACTCCGCGGTCGCCAGCGCGCCCGCACGGCCGCTCCCGTTGAGCACGCTCACGTCGCCGGTCTCGCCGTCGTAGATCAGCGCGAACGCGTCGCCGCCCACGCCGTTCATGTGCGGGCGGACGACGGCCAGCACCGCGGCCATCGTGACCGCCGCATCGACCGCGTTCCCGCCGCGGCGCAGCACCTCGTACCCGGCCGCCGTCGCGAGCGGATGGTCGGACGAGACCGCGCCCTGCATCCCCATCACGTCCGGGCGGTTCGTCGCGGGGCGAGCACGCACGGCATCGGCGTCCGTGCGTGCGTCGGGCGGCGCGGCGCCGCACGCGGCGACGAACACCGCGAGCGCGAGCAGCGGAAACCGTCGGGTCGAGAGGTCCATCGGAGCGTCCTGTGCGGGTTCCGGGCGGTTCCGGCCGCCGGCGCGAGGGCCGGGGGCGGACGGAGGTCGGTGAACCGAAAGTGTGGCACGCCGCGCCGGGCAACGCAAGTGCGGGTGCGAACCGCCGTCGACACGGGGCCTCACCGCTCTCCGGCGTTGGTCGCCGGCCGGTCCGGACGCCAGGCGACGTACGTGAGGCTGGCGACGAGGATCCGCCCCTGGGGACGCGAGCGGACGCCGAAGTCCCACTCGGCGCGCAGGTCGAGGCGCATTCGAAGCGCCGGGATCAGGATGTCGAGCTCCGGGCCGAGGCCGAACACCCGGTCCCTCGCGCCTCGCAGCGCGGGGGGCACGTCGGCGCCGCTGTCGTCGGTCACCTGCCAGAGGGCGAACCCCGCCAGCCCGGCGTCGAGCCAGTCGAGGACGCGCATGCCGGCGCCGCCCTGGATCTGGAACGTGTTGCCCCGACGGATGTCGATCCCGCGCTTGGGGCGGTTGAAATCGTAGCTCAGCAGCGCGGAGGCGCGCATGCGGCGCTCGGGATCTCCACGGACGGCAACGCCGAGCGAGAGCTGATGGGCCCAGAACCCACGCCCGATGCCGCCGCCTCCCCTCGGCTCGAAGCGGCCGGTGGGAGCGTAGAACGCGTACGCTGCGCTGATATCGGCCTCGGGAGTCCGCCACCCCAGCCTGAGCGGCTGCACGTAGAGATCGCCGAACCCGGCGCGGTCGACCGAGGCCCTCGGGTCGTCGACGCTCAACGAGACCCGGGCCAGCGGGAAGCCGAACGCGAAGCTCAGGTACGGAGCGCCCCGCGGTTTCAGGGTGAGCGCCGCGCCGAACACGTTGGCGATGGCGTCGATCTCGAGCCCCTGGACCGGGACGAGGCGGCCGTGTCGGTCCCGCAGCCGGTCGGCGGCGAAGCGGATGATTCGATCGCCGAGGTAGAGCCCGGGCTCCGGCTGGACGCCGGCATCGATCCCGACCGCGCCCAGAACCTTGTGTCCGAGATCCTGCGCACACGCCGCCCGCCCGGCCAGGAGCCCGAGGCCGAACAGGACGAGACCGAAGAGGGTCGGCCCGCGCGGACGCGCGCGGCGGCGTGGACGAGGCAGAAACGGAACGCGCATGCGCGACTCCCGCTGGGGATACGATCGGCGTGCGATTGCAAGAATCACGCGCCCTTCAGGGGCGAAAACTGGCACACTGCTCGCGACCTGGCCTGCGGTGTCGCTCACCCGATCGGAGGGGTCCCGTTGCCGACTACCCTGCAAGCGCTGCTCGTCGTCGCGGCGGCAGTCGCCGCTACTCTCGCGATCCGCGCTGCACTCGGTCGATTTCTCCGGCCCGACCGGGTCCGCGCCGCCCAGCCGACCGCCAGCGTGGTGATGGATGCGGCGGCGGGGCTGTTCGGCATCCTGACCGCGTTCATACTCGCCGGGGCCTGGGATCGCTACGACGCGACGCGCGGCGCGATGTCCCTCGAGGCCAACGCGTTCTCCAATCTGCGGCAGATCGCGCAGGTCCTCCCTCCACCGATCCGCGGTGAGTTCGGTGCCGCCGTCGAAGCGTACCGGGTGAGCGCGCTGGAGGAGTTCCGGCTCCTGGCCGGGGGACGGACCGGTGACGATGCCGACTCGATCGTTGGCCACCTCTGGCTCATCCTCGCCGGTTTCGAGCCGGAGACGGCGGGGCAGGCGGAGTTGCAGTCCCGGGCGCTCGATGCGGTCGAGGAGCTCGGAAACGAGCGCCGGGCCAGGCTGCTCGCCGTCCGGCGGGCGCCTCCGCCGATCCTCTGGCTGATCCTGGCCGGCGGCGCGACCGCCGTGCTCGGGCTGGCGGCGCTCTCGAGCGTCGGCGGCCGGCTTCCGGCCGTGTACCTCGCCCTCCTCGCCGCAGTGATCTCCCTCGCTCTTTACACGATTTACGCCCTCTCCTACCCCGTACGCAGCGGACTCCTCGACGAGACGGCGCTTCACATCGAGTCCCGTTTCGAGCATCCGCCGGCGCACCGCTGAGCGCCGACCTGCGTCTCCTCGGTTGTCCTCGGCTCCACTGCTCGCGCCCCGCATGCGCTTGACGTCGAACGCGCTGGCTTCAACCTTGTGGCCGAGGATCTCCCACGCGGCGATGAACCACGGCTCATTCGGCTAGCCTATACCCTGAACGACCGCCCCGGCCGTGCCCACGCCGGCCGGCGGTCCGGATCCACGCGGGCCGGCGATCCGTGCTCACGCCCGCCGGCGGTCCATGCTCACGCCCGCCGGCGATCCGGATTCACGCCGGCCGGCGGCACCCGCACCTCGACGCGTCGGGTCGGAGCTGCAGCGATCCGAGCGCACGCGGCCCGGCGATCGGCGCCCGGCCTCGAAGGCGTGCAACGAAACGGAAGCATCGAACCCGATCGCATGAATTACGACCTGGAGCCCGATCCCGACGACATCCGCCGCCGCCTGCTCGACTTCTACGACGCCCGCGCCCGCGACCTGCCGTGGCGGCGCGACGCGGACCCCTACCGCGTCTGGGTCTCGGAGATCATGCTCCAGCAGACGCGGGTCGAGACGGCGGTGCCGTACTACGAACGCTGGCTCGAGCGGTTCCCGACCGTCGACGCGCTGGCCGAGGCGCCGATCGACGACGTGCTGCACGCGTGGGCCGGGCTCGGCTACTACTCCCGCGCCCGCAACCTGCACCGCGCCGCGCAGGTCGTGCGCGAGCGCCACCGCGGCACGCTCCCCGACGACCCCGACGCCCTGCGCGATCTCCCCGGCATCGGCGACTACACGGCGGGCGCGATCGCGAGCATCGCGTTCGGCCGGCCCGAGCCGGCCGTCGACGGCAACGTGCGGCGCGTGCTGAGCCGGCTCTACGACCTGCCCGACCCCGGCGCCGCCGAGCTGCGCGCGCGGGCCGCCGCCCTCGTCGACGCCGATCGCCCCGGCGACTTCAACCAGGCGCTCATGGAGCTCGGCGCCACCGTCTGCACGCCACGCACGCCCGCGTGCGACGGCTGCCCGCTCGCGAGCCACTGCCGCGCCCGCGCCGCGGGGACGCAGCTCGAACGGCCACGGCCGAAGCGCGCGAAGCCGGTCCCGGAATGCGACGTCGGCACGGCCATCGTCGTGGCGCCGGGCGGCGCGCTCCTCCTCGTCCGCCGCCCCGACGACGGCCTGCTCGGCGGGCTGTGGGAGTTCCCCGGCGAGCCGGTCCGGCCGGGCGAGGCGTCGGTGGAGGCGGCACGGCGGGCGGCGGCGGCGGCGGTGGGCGGGGCCGGTACCGCGACCACGACTGCCCGGTCCGCAACGGCGGCCGTGGCCGAAGCACCCGCCGAAGCACCCGCCGAAGCGAGCGTCGACGCAACGCCGACGACCGCGTCGGCGTCGCGGTCGGTGTCGAGGGCGACGCAGACGGACGGAACCCCGCTCGGCGCGGTTACGCACACGTTCACCCACCGCCGCATCACCTACCACGCGTTCCGCTTCGCGGCGGAGCAGACGGCGACGGAATCCGCGGCGCAACGGGCGGGCGGCGGGGAGCGGCGCGCGTGGGTCGCGCCGGCGGAGATCGACGACTTCGCCATCTCCGCAGCGCAGCGCAGAATCCTCGCGCTGCTGAGGGAGGAGTAATACGAAATCCGCCGGATTTGTTCGCGCCAGTCCGCCCGGCCCAGGCGAACCCCACCTCGCGGACCACGAACGGTTCAAGCGGAGTCGGAATCAGAGGAGTGTGAGCTGGGTCGGCGCCCGGGCGCGCCGCAGCTCCGCCGCGTCGATCGGCTCGATCGGCGCATCCTGCCCCGCCACGACGAGCGCGCCGTCGTAGCCGAGGCCTTCCAGCACCTCCCCGACCACATCGCGCGCGAGCTCCCCTTCGTTGCAGTGTTCACTGAGATGGGCGAGGACGACGGCGCGGAGGCCGGCGTGGTGGAGCTCGCGTGCGAGCTCCGCGGCCGCCCGATTCGACAAGTGGCCGTGGCTGGAGGCGATGCGCTGCTTGACGGACCAGGGGTAGGGGCCGTTCCAGAGCATCGCCTCGTCGTGATTCGCCTCGAGGACGAGGACATCGCAGCCGGAGAGCGCGTGGCGGACGGCGGCGGTCGGTCGGCCGAGATCGGTCGCGATGCCGAGCTTGAGGCCGCTGTCGGCGTGGCGCAGCGTGACGGCGACCGGATCGGCGGCGTCGTGGACGGTCAGGAACGGTTGGACCTCGAGTGAGCCGATGCGGAACGGCGCGGCGGAGGCGTATTCCACGACCCGCTCCTTGCCGTTCAGCAGCTTCGCGCACGCCTGCCGCGTCACGGGTGTGAGGAAGAGCGGCAAGCCGAAGCGGCGGGCGAGGATTCCCATGCCGCGGGTGTGGTCGCCGTGGTCGTGGGTGACGACGATGCCGTCGACGGATTCCGGGGCCACGCCGATTGCGTCGAGGCGGCGTTCGAGGTCGCGGCCGGTGAAGCCGGCATCGACCAGGACGCGGGTGCCGTCGGCCTCGACGAGCGTCGAGTTGCCGCCGCTGCCGCTGCCGAGAACGGTGATCCTCATGCCACCTCGCCGCTCGGCACCGGCGTCGTCTCGATCGGCTCGTCGAGCCGTTGTCGCAGTCGGGGGAGCGCGTCGCGTGCCGCCGCCTCGCCCGCGGCGATCAGCTCCGCGGCACGGCCGAGCTGCTCGAAGCCGATGTCGCCGATGTCCGGGGTGATCAGCACGTCGGCGTCGGCGGTCGCGAGCCGCTCGGCGGCGCGGCCGATCGTGAAGAAGGAGTGGACGAGGATCTCGAACATGTTGCTCGGAGGTTGCGGGCGTCGGTACGTCTGATTCACATCCACTGCGACCACGAGGTCGGCGCCGAGACGGCGGGCCGTCACGGTGGGCACGTTGTCCGTGACGCCGCCATCGACGAGCAGCATGCCGTCGCGCTCCACCGGCACGATCAGCCCGGGGATCGCGCAGCTCGCGCGGATCGCGCTGTCGAGATCGCCCTCGCAGAGCAGGACCGGCTCGCCGGTGGCGAGGTCCGTGGCCATACACGCGAACGGGATCGTGAGTTCGTCGAAGGTGCGGACGGGGAGCGCGCGGCGGAGCAGATCGCCCATGCGCTCGTTGGACATGAGGCCGAGGCGGCTGACGATCGGCCGGACGAGCGCCGACCAGCGCAGCGACTCGCCCCAGACGGCGGTCCGGTCGGCCGAGACGCCGGCGGCCAGGAACACGCCGGCCAGCGCGCCGGCGCTCGTGCCGACCACGAGGTCGGGCGTCAGCCCCTCGCGCTCGAGCACGCGCATGACGCCGACGTGCGCGATGCCGCGGGCCGCGCCGCCGCCCAGTGCCAGCGCCCAGCGGGGCCGCCGGGGCCCGGCCGCGGCGCTCACGGCGCCCTCCGGGATCGGTGCCATGCACGTCGGAGCAGCGCACGCTGTCCGTCGCCGAGTGCGATCTCCCGCCTCCCCATGGCCGTTTCGGCGGACGCGAGGAATCGCTCCAGCTCGTACGCCACGGATGGATCGGCGCCGCCCCAGCTGAACGGCGGCACGTACCGGGGCGGGATCCCCGGGCCGAACAGGTTCGAGCCGGCGCCGACCACGGTCCCCGTGTTCAGGAGCGTGCCGATGGCGGTCTTCACGTGGTCGCCGAGGAGACAGCCGAGCTTGATCTCGCCCGTGTCGACCTCGCCGCCGGGCGTCCAGATGCGGACGCTGCCGTAGTTGTTCTTCAGGTCGCTGTTCGTGGTCGACGCGCCGAGGTTGACCCAGCATCCCAGGTAGGCGTGGCCGAGAAACCCGTCGTGGGCCTTGTTCGAGTAGCCGAGGATGACAGACTCCTCGATCTCGCCGTGGACCTTGCAGACGGGGCCGATCGAGACGGCCGCGAGCGGGCCGCCGAGGACGGCCGTGCCGCGGCCGATGTAAGCGGGCCCGGCCACCTTGGAGAAGGCGGCGACGCTCGCGCCGGCATCCAGCCAGACGGGTCCGCGGCGGAGGTCGATGACGGCGCCCGGCTCGACGGAGGCGCCCGGTCCCAGAACGAGGGGTGCGGTGCCGAGGACGTGGACTCCGTCCGGGAGCGCGGGGCGTGGCGCGTCCGGAAAGAGCGCGGCGACATCGCGCGCAACCTGCTCCGCGTTCCGCGTGACGAGCTGCCAGACGCGGTCGAGGACGACGCCGTCGAGCGCGTGCTCGGGCGCCTCGGGCGCGTGGTGGGCGGGGTCGTCGAAGAACGCCGGCGGCGGCGGCGGTGTGCCGGCGGGCGCGAACCAGCCGGCCGCTTCGCCGCCGACGAGGATGCGCGCGGGCCCGCCGGAGAGGCGGACCGGCGCGGCGGTCCAGGCCGGGACCGCCCGCGACGAGAGGTAGACGACGTCGCGGTCGCCCGGGACGGCGTCGACCGCGAGGACGGGGCGTGCGTCCGGCTCTTCGAAGCCGAGGAGGTCCTCGGCCGTGAGATGGCCGATGCACTCCGTGCCGAAGACGCGCTGCGCGCGCTCGCGCAGCGTCAGGGCGCCGAAGCGGAGCTCGCCCGCGGGGCGGGTCAGCGTGAACGGCTGCCAGTCGCGTGCAATGCGGTCGTCGAAAAGCACGAGGCAGGGTTCCGGCATGTCAGTCCTCCAGGCGTCGGACCCGCTCCGGCAGTCGCTGCAGCAGCTCCTTCAGCTCCGCGGTCCGCTCGCGCGGCGCGACGAACGTGGTGCCGCCGTCTCGTACGACGACGAGGTCGTGGGCGCCGAAAACGACGATGCGACCCTCGTCCGACCAGGCGATGCAGTCTTCGCAGTCCACGAGGTGGGCGTCGCCGATCGTCACATTGCCGCGCGCGTCGCGCTCGCGCGTGCGGCCGACGGCGTCCCAGGTACCGACATCGTCCCAGCGGAACGTGGCGCGGGCGACGGCCACGGCATCGCTGCGTTCGAGCAGGCCCTCGTCGATGGTGAGCGAGGGTGCGCGCTCGAAGAAGTCCGCGACCGCGCCCGCCTCGAGGAGCGGCAGGTGCGGGGCCAGCTCGGGCGTGTGGCGTTCCAGCTCCTCGAGGAGCGTTGCCGCGCGCCAGATGAAGATCCCCGTGTTCCAGAGGAACCCGCCGCGATGGAGGTACTCGAGCGCGGTGTCGCGGTCCGGCTTCTCGACGAAGTCGGCGACCTCATAGGCCTCGAGCGCCGGCGCCAGACGGTCGCCGACACGGATGTAACCGTACCCGGTTTCCGGGCGGGTGGGTTCCGCGCCGATCGTGAAGAGCCGGTGGCGCTCCGCGGCGAGCCGGCCGATCTCCTCGAGCAGCTTCCGGAACGCGGCGGCGGGTGAGATCACGTGGTCCGCGTGCAGCGAGATCATGACGGCGTCCGCGTCGCGCCGGGCGATTTCGTGCGCGGCCCAGGCCAGCACGGGCGCAGTGCCGCGCGCCCGGGGCTCGAGCAGCAGATTGTCGCGGCTCAGGTCGGGCAGTTCCGAGAGGATCGGATCGGCCAGCGCCTCGCCCGTCAGGATGCGGAGCCGCGGCAGTGGGACGAGCGGCGCGATTCTGGCCACCGTGTCCGCGATCAGCGGGCGGTCGCTGCCGAGCGGGAGGAGCTGCTTCGGCCGCTCGGGCGTCGAGACCGGCCAGAAGCGCGACCCGACTCCGCCGGCCAGGATCACCGCCCAGAGCGACGCGTCACGTCCGGAGGAGTTCTTCGATGCGGGCAAGGAGCTTCTTGGGGCTGAAAGGTTTGGTCAGGAAGTCCGTCGCGCCGAGCCGGGCCGCCTCGTCCCGGTCCGTCTCCTGACCTTTGGCCGTGAGCATGATCACGGGCGTTTCCCTGCGGTGCGGGATCTCGCGCAGCTCGGCCAGGACGTCCAGGCCGCTGCCGTCGGGCATCATGATGTCCAGGAGCACCAGGTCCAACGGCGCCGCGGAACGCAGCCGCGCGAGCGCGCTTCGGCCGTCGGCGGCCACTTCGACCTCGTAGGCGGCGTCCTCCAGTTTGAGCTGGACGATGCGGCCGATGTACGGCTCATCATCCACGACGAGGACGCGGCGTTGGGTCGGGCGCGTCTCGGCAGGCATCGATCGGCGCGTGGATCGTCGGGTCGTGCGATTCGCGGACCGGGGCCGCCGGTGCGAGATCCGTGCCGGCGCGGCACGCCGCACGGTGGGGCCGGGCCTCGGAGCTTGGCAAGGGTAGGCCGCGGGCCGCGGAAAGTCAAGCGATGTCGCGGCCGCGGCGTCGCGGGCGCGGCCGCGGGCTTGACACTCCGGGAACGGGCGACTAGTGTTCCGTCTCTTAACGACTTACGGACCTTCGGTTGCGAGCGGCGCCGTGCGGAAACTGCCGTTGATGTTCCTCCTCGTCGCACCGGCCCTGGCCGGCTGCGAGGATCCACTCGAGCCCCGACCCTGGAGCGATGAGCCGACCGAGGCGCAGCTCTGGTCGATCGATCGGCCCGAGCTCATGGGTTTGCCCTCCGCGTTCGACTTCACGCTGGGCCGGTCGATCGTGCTGGAGGACCCGGATGCCTCCGCGAACTGGGACGTGGCGTTGACCGACACGGAAGACGGGCTCGCCTTCACGCCGGCGGGCGCCTTCCCGGACATCGACTCCGAGCCCGCCGTGGCGGTGATCACCGGCACCTCGTTCGAGGACCTCCTCGAGGCGCCGGGCGACCTGGACACCTACGTCCGGACGGAGCCGGTGCCGCTGGTCGCGGGCGGCGTCTACGTGGTGCGGAGCCGGCGGATCGGCTGCAGCATCTTCGTGGGCAGCGGGCACATGTACTCGAAGCTGCGGGTCCTCGAGCTGAACCCCGACGAGGGGACGGTCCGCTTCGAGTTCGTCACGAACCTCAACTGCAACGACCGGTCGTTCGTGCCGCCTGAGAGCGACGACTGATGCTGGAGCTGAGGCGGATCAGGGAGGAGCCCGCGCTGGTGCGGGAGCGTCTGGCGCGGCGCGGGGATCCGGAGCTGCTGGAGCAGGTCGACCGGGTCCTGGAGCTCGACGAGGAGCGGCGCAGCCGGATCGCGGCGGTGGATGAGCTGCGGGCGCGCCGCAACGAGGTGTCGCCGCGGGTCGGCGAGCTGAAGCAGGCGGGCCGGCACGAGGAGGCGGACCGCCTGATCCGCGAGATGCGGGAGGTGGCGGAGCGGATCGCCGTGGAGGAGGCGCGCCTCGGCGAGATCGAGGAGGGACTCCGCTCGGTGATGCTCCAGCTTCCGAACCTGCCGGAGCCGGACGTGCCGGCGGGGGGGGAGGAGTCGAACCGGGTGCTCCGGGAGTGGGGCGAGACGCCGGCGTTCGACTTCGAGCCGAGGCCGCACTGGGAGATCGGCGAAGCGCTGGGGGTCCTCGACTTCCCGCGCGGCGCGAAGGTGGCCGGGAGCGGGTTTCCGCTGTTCGTCGGCGCCGGCGCCCGGCTGGAGCGCGCGCTGATCAACTTCATGATGGACCTGCACGCCCGGGAGCACGGCTACACGGAGGTGTGGCCGCCGTTCCTGGTGAACCGGGAGGCCGCGCTCGGCACCGGGAACCTGCCGAAGTTCGGCGAGGACATGTACCAGGTGCCGGAGGACGGGTTGTACCTGGTCCCGACGGCCGAGCTCCCGGTGACGAATCTCCACGCCGGCGAGCTTCTGGCGCCGGATGCGCTGCCGATCCGGTACGTCGCCTACACGCCGTGCTTCCGGCGTGAGGCGGGCGCGCACGGGAAGGAGACGCGGGGGCTGATCCGGGTGCACCAGTTCGACAAGGTCGAGCTGGTCCGGTTCGAGCGGCCGGACGCGAGCGAAGCGGCGCTGGAAGAGCTGACGGGGCACGCGGAGACGGTGCTGCGGCGGCTGGGCCTGCGCTACCGCGTGCTGCTGCTGGCGGGCGGCGACCTCGGGTTCTCGAACGCGAAGACGTACGACCTCGAGGTGTGGGCGCCGGGCGCCGGCCGTTGGCTCGAGGTGTCGAGCTGCTCCCTCTACACGGACTTCCAGGCCCGTCGGGCGAACATCCGCTTCCGCCCGGAGCCGGGCGCGCGGCCCGAGTTCGTGCACACGCTGAACGGCTCCGCGCTGGCGCTGGCGCGCGTCGTCGTCGCGCTGCTGGAGAACGGCCAGCAGGCGGACGGCAGCGTGGTGCTGCCGGAGGCGCTGGCGCCGTACTTCGGCGCGGACCGGATCGGGTAGCCCCGGCCTGCGGCCCGGGCGCGGGCGAGTGCGGGTGCCGGCGCATCGCCGGCCGGGGTCCTTCCTTCCAACCGCGGACACCTGGCCGGGGAGGTCGCGCAGTCGATGAGGATCCCGTTCCCGACGGTCGCGATGGACCGGCGCCCCTGGCCGGCAGCGCTCGCCGTGCTCTCGCTCTTCTTCGTCGGTTCGTTCCTGCTCTACACCGAGCTCATGGTGCGGGAGGTGCGCGCGGAGGCGGCCGTCCACTCGCGCATGTACGCCATCGTGCAGCGGGGGCTGATCTCGCTCGAGCCCGGCGCGGAGCTGAAGGCGCTGGCGTCGTTGCAGACATCGCTGACGGGGTTGGGGATCCCGATCGTCGTGCGGGGCGCGGACGGCGAGCCGCAGTGGGTGGCGAACCTGCCGTTCGAGGCGGACCCGGCGGTGGCGACGGATCGGGAGCGGATCCTGGCGTTCGTCCGGGAGCTCGACCGTCGGAACCCGCCGATCATCGAGCCCGGGATCGGGACGGTGCACTTCGGCTCGCCGCCGGTGCTGAACTGGCTGCGCTGGGTCCCGCTGCTCCAGGTCGGCACGGCGATCGTGCTGCTGCTGGTCGGGCTCGGGCTGGTGCGGTCCAACGTCCGGGCGGAGCGCGAGCGGATGTGGGCGGCGATGGCGCGGGAGCTGGCGCACCAGATGGGGACGCCGCTCTCCTCGCTCGTGGGGTGGGTCGAGGTGTTGGCGCTGTCGCCCGAAGAGCGCGACGACCTGGTCGACGGCGACCGCATCGCGCGGGAGATCGCGGCGGACGTCGAACGGCTGGAGCGCGTCTCGCGCCGCTTCGAGCTGATCGGCAAGCCGCCGGCGCTCGACCGCGTCTCCGTGGCGGAGGTGCTCGACGAGCTCGAGCGCTACCTCCGTCCGCGCGTGCCGCGACTGGGCGGCGCGATCCGGTTCCGCGTCCGGGCCCGGCGCGATGTGCCGCCAGTACGGGCGAACCGCGTGCTGCTGGTGTGGGCGCTGGAGAACGTAGTGCGCAACGCGCTGGATGCACTGGCCGGGCGGGCGGGGAGCATCCGGGTGGCGGCCGCGGCCGGGCGCGGCAGGGTTCGCTTCTCGGTCTCCGACGACGGCCCCGGGATCCCGGTCGAGTTGCGCAGCCGGATCTTCGAGCCGGGCGTCACGACGAAGGTCGGCGGCTGGGGCGTCGGCCTCTCGCTCGCGCGCCGGATCATCGAGGAACTGCACGACGGCCGCATCGTGTCGCGTCCGCGTCGGGGCGGCGGCACCGTGTTCGAGATCGAGCTGCCGGCGCAGGCGGACGGTGCGGCGCGGGACCGGGAGTCGGCCAGTCAGGGCGTGAGGGCGTGACGGCCGCGGTGCGCGCGGCGACGGCGTTCGCCGCTCGGGGCGGTCGGGGCGGCGGCGTTCGTGCGCGGGCGCGTGGCGCCGCGGCGTCGCTTCGGCATGAGACCGCGTGCGCGGCGGCGGAGCCCGCAGGGGATCGCAGGGTATGGATGGGGCATGAGTGAAGAGCCGGAGTACACGCGAGGATTGAATCCCGAGCAGCGCGCGGCCGTCGAGCATTTCGAGGGGCCGCTGCTCGTACTGGCGGGCGCCGGGTCCGGCAAGACGCGCGTGCTGACGACGCGCATCGCGCACCTGATCGAGGAGCACGGCGTGGACCCGGCGTCGATCCTCGCGGTGACGTTCACGAACAAGGCCGCGGGCGAGATGCGGGAGCGGGTGCGGCACCTGCTGGGTCAGGAGCCGGCGGGGATGTGGGTCGGCACGTTCCACGCGATCGGCGCGCGGATCCTGCGGCGACACGCAACGCGGCTGGGGTGGTCGCCGAACTTCAGCATCTACGACGCGGACCAGACGCTGCGCGAGATCAAGCGCGTCATGGAGCGGCTCGGCCTGTCGATCAAGCGCTGGCACCCGAAGGCGGTGCAGTCGTCGATCTCGTCGGCGAAGGACAAGCTGATCGACCCGGACGAGTACGCGACGCTGGCGCGCGATGCGTTCACGCGCGTCGTCGCGGACGTGTATCCGGCGTACCAGGCGGCGCTGAAGGAGCAGAACGCGTTCGACTTCGACGACCTGCTGGTCAAGCCGGTCGAGCTGCTGGCGGCCGACGCCGGCGCGCTGCGCGACTACCGTGCGCGGTTCCACTTCATCCTCGTCGACGAGTACCAGGACACGAACCACGCGCAGTACAAGTTCGTCGAGCTGCTGGCGCGCGAGCACGAGAACCTGATGGTCGTCGGCGACGACGACCAGTCGATCTACGGCTGGCGCGGCGCGGACATCCGCAACATCCTCGACTTCGAGAGCGATTTTCCGGACGCGCGCGTGATCCGGCTGGAGCGGAACTACCGTTCGACGGCGCGGATCCTCGAGGCGGCGAATCGCGTGATCGCGGAGAACGTGCGTCGCAAGGGGAAGACGCTACGGACGGACGCGGGGCCGGGCGAGGCACTGACGCTGGTCGAGACGGCGGACGAGCGGGACGAAGCGGAGTGGATCGCGGACGAGATCGAGACGCGGCTGGCGGAGGACGGGAGCCGGACGCCACGCGACTTCGTGGTGCTGTACCGCACGAACGCGCAGTCGCGGGCGCTCGAGGACGCGTTCCGCCGCCGGGACCTGCCGTACCAGATCGTGGGTGGGACGCGCTTCTACGAGCGGCGCGAGATCATGGACGTGCTCGCGTACCTCCGGCTGATCTCGAATCCGCGGGACGCCGGCGCGTTCGACCGGATCGTGAACTACCCGCGGCGCGGGATCGGCGACACGACGAAGGGCCGGCTGCTCTCGTGGGCGGCGGAGCGCGGGTTGTCGCCGGTGGATGCCGCGGCGCGCGCCGGCGAGTGTGCCGAGCTGACGTCGGGCGGCGCGCGGGCGCTCGCGACGTTCGCGGAGCTGATCCGCCGCTTCCGGGGATTGGCGGCGCACCTCGGCGTGGGCGAGCTCCTCGAGAAGCTGATCGAGGAGATCGGGCTGATCGACGCGCTGCACGACGAGGGGCCGGAAGGCGAGGAGCGGATCGAAAACGTGCGCGAGCTGGAGGCGGCGGCGCACGAGTTCGACGAGCGGGAGGTCGAGGCGGAGGACGAGGAGGAGGCCGCGCCGGACGCGACGCCGCTCGACCTGTTCCTCCAGAAGGTCGCGCTCGTGGCCGACGTCGATCGCCACGACCCGGCGGCGCACGCGGTCACGCTGATGACGCTGCACAACGCGAAGGGGCTGGAATTCCCGTTCGTCTTCATCGGCGGCCTCGAGGACGGCCTGTTCCCACTCGCCCGGGCGTACGATGATCCGGACACGCTCGAGGAGGAGCGGCGCCTGTTCTACGTCGGGATCACGCGGGCGCGGCAGAAGCTGTACCTGACGCATGCGCGCATGCGGCGCCGGGCGGGCGAGACGATGGCGTGCGTGCCGTCGAGCTTCCTGGAGCCGCTGCCGGAGACGTTGCTGGACCGGCGGGTGTCCGCCACATTGGCCCGGAGCCGGCACCGGAGCGAGCGGCGCTGGCGGGATCGCGTGGCCGCGGGCGGCGCGCGCGACGGATCGGACGCGTTCACGTCCGACGAGCCGAGCGGGCTGGTCATCGACTACAGCGACGCGCAGGATGCGCCGCGGTTCATCAAGGGCGAGCGCGTACGGCACCCGCAGTTCGGCCGGGGGATCATCCGCGATCTGAGCGGCTTCGGCCGCGACCTGAAGGCGGTCATCGAATTCGAGAGCGTGGGGCGCAAGAAGGTGGTGCTGCGCTACGCGAATCTTCAGAAGGAGCTCTAGGGGGATCGGAATGGCGGTCACACGGGAGGACGTGCTCCGGGTCGCGGCGCTCGCGCGGCTGCGGCTCACGGGGGAGGAGGTCGAGCGCTTCACCGCGCAGCTCAACGGCATCCTCGCCCACATGGAGGAGCTTAATACGCTCGATGTCGGGGGCGTGGAGGCGGTCGGCGGCGCGACCGAGGGGAGAGCGCCGCTGCGCGCGGAGGATGCGGCGCCGGATCGCCTGGCGGTCCCCGCGTCCGAGCTGGCGCCGGCGTGGCGGGACGGCTTCTTCGCGGTGCCGCGGCTGGCGGCGCTGGACGCCGGCGAGCTGGAGGAGCCGTTCGCGGACAAGGCGACGGCGGAGCCGGCCGGGCGGCCGGCGCCCGAGGACCTCGAAGGGAGGGCGAAGTGAGCGCGCACATGCGGCCGTTGCGGGAGCTGGTGGCGGCGGTGCGCGGCGGTCGGACCTCCGCGGTGGAGGTCGTGCGCTCGGCGCTGGACGCGATCGAGCGCGAGGACGGCGGGCCGGACGGGCTGCACGCGTTCCTGTCGGTGGACCGCGAGGCCGCGGAGGCGCGGGCCGCGGACGTCGACCGGGCGGTGGCCGAGGGGCGCGGCGCGCTGCCGCTGCTCGGCGTGCCGGTCGCGGTCAAGGACAACATCTGCACGCTCGACCTGCCGACGACGTGCGGCTCCCGGATCCTCGAGGGGTACCGGTCGCCGTACGAGGCCACGGTGGTCCGGCGGCTGCGCGAGGCGGGCGCGATCATCGTCGGGAAGACGAACCTGGACGAGTTCGCGATGGGCTCGTCGATGGAGAACTCCGCGTTCGGGCCGACACGCAACCCGCACGACCGGGGCCGGGTGCCGGGCGGCTCGTCGGGCGGCTCGGCGGCGGCGGTGGCGGCGGGGTTGGTCCCGGCCGCGCTCGGCTCGGAGACGGGCGGTTCCGTGCGGCAGCCGGCGGCGTTCTGCGGCGTGGTCGGGATCAAGCCGACGTACGGTCGGGTGAGCCGCTACGGGCTGGTGGCGTTCGCGTCGTCGCTCGACCAGGTCGGCACGTTCGGCCGGACGGTCGAGGACGCGGCGCTGCTGCTCGAAGTGATCAGCGGACCGGACCGGCTCGATTCCACGACGGCCGACCGCCCGGCGCCGGAGCTGACCGCGGAAATCGACCGCGGGGTGGAGGGGATGGTCGTCGGGGTGCCGAAGGAGTACTTCCCCGACGAGCTCGACGACCGGATCGCCGCGCTCTGCCGCGATGCGATCGAGCGGCTGCGCGCGGCCGGCGCCGAGATTCGCGAGATCTCGCTCCCGCACTCGCGGTACGCGATCCCGACGTACTACATCGTCGCACCGGCCGAGGCGTCGAGCAACCTCGCGCGCTACGACGGCGTGCGCTACGGGGTGCGCGCGGCGGACGCGGACTCGACGGCGGCGGTCTACGAGGCCACGCGGTCGGCCGGCTTCGGCGCCGAGGTGAAGCGCCGGATCATGCTGGGCACGTACGCGCTGTCGGCCGGCTACTACGACCAGTATTACGGCCGCGCGCAGCGGGTGCGGGCGTTGATCGCGCAGGACTTCCGCCGCGCGTTCGACGCGGGCGTCGACGTCGTCTTCACGCCGACGACGCCGTCCGTCGCGTTCCGCTTCGGCGAGCGCGTCGAGGATCCGTACCAGATGTACCTGGCCGACATCTTCACGGTGACGGCGAACCTGGCGGCGATCCCGGGGATCTCGGTGCCGATCGGTACGGTCGACGGCCTGCCGGCGGGCGGCCAGTTCCTGGCGGACCGTTGGGGCGAGGCGACCATGGTGCGCGCGGCTGCGGCGCTCGAACGCGCGCTGAAGGCGTAGGGAGGCGGGGATGCGCTACGAACCGGTGATCGGGCTGGAGATCCACGTCCAGCTCAAGACCGCGACGAAGATGTTCTGTGGCAACTCGGCGGAGTTCGGCGCCGAGCCGAACACCCACGTCTGCCCGGTCTGCCTCGGGCTGCCCGGCGCGCTGCCGGTGGTCAACCGGCGCGCCGTCGAGCTCGGCGTGCGGGCGGCGCTGGGGCTGAACTGCACGATCCACGAGACCAGCGTCTTCGCGCGGAAGAACTACTTCTACCCGGACCTGCCGAAAGGCTACCAGATCACGCAGTACGACCGGCCGCTGGCCACGGAAGGGTGGCTCGACGCGCCCGTCGGCGACGACGCGCAGGCCGGGACGGCGCGCGTGCGGATCCGCCGGATCCACCTCGAGGAGGACGCCGGGAAATCGCTGCACGACCGGTTCCCGGGCGAGACCGCCGTGGACCTGAACCGCGCCGGCGTGCCGCTGATCGAGATCGTGACGGAGCCGGACCTCGCCACGCCGGCGCACGCCCGGGCGTTCCTGACGCGGTTGAAGCAGGTGCTCGAGTACCTCGAGGTCAGCGACTGCGACATGGAGAAGGGGAGCCTGCGGGTCGACGCGAACGTCTCGGTGCGCCCCGCCGGCAGCGACCGCCTCGGCACGAAGACCGAGGTGAAGAACATGAACTCGTTCGCCAACGTCGAGCGGGCGCTGAACTACGAGATCGAGCGGCAGTCGCGGCTCTTGCAGGCCGGCGGCGCCGTCGAGCACCAGACGCTGCTCTGGGACGCCGGCCGCGGCGAGGCGCGGCCGATGCGGTCGAAGGAGGAGAGCCACGACTACCGCTACTTCCCGGAGCCGGACCTGCCGCCGCTCGTGCTGGATCGGGCGGAGATCGACGCCGTGCGGGACGCGCTCCCCGAGCTGCCGGACGCGAAGTTTCGGCGATTCCACGAACGGTACGGCCTCCCCGCTTACGATGCCGGCGTCCTGACCGCGACCCGCGAGGTGGCCGACTACTTCGAGGCCGTCGCCGAGGCGGCGGGGGACGCAAAGGCGGCCAGCAACTGGATCATGACCGAGGTGCTGGCGTGGCTGAACCAGCGGCAGTGCGCGATCGCCGAGTTCCCGGTGCCGGCGTCGCACCTCGCGCAGCTGATCGGCCTCGTCGCCGATGGCACCGTCTCCAGCTCGCTCGGCCGCCAGGTCTTCTCGCGGATGACGGAGACCGGGAAGCCGCCGGCGGTGATCGTGGAGGAGGAAGGGCTCGCGCAGGTCCGCGACACGGGGCAGCTCGAGGCGTGGGTCGAGGAGGTCATCGCGGCGCACCCGGGCGAGGCGGAGCGGTTCCGCGGCGGCGAGCAGAAGCTGATCGGCTTCTTCATGGGGCAGGTCATGCGCAGGTCCGGGGGGAAGGCGGATCCGCGGCAGGCCACGGAGATCCTCCGGCGCAAGCTCGGGGGGTGACGGGCGGCGCGCCCGCGCTCGTTCCGGCGGGATCGGCCGCCGCCGGCGCGGTGGTCCGGCCGCCGCCCCCGCAATTCGGCCGCCGTCGGAACCCCCGCCGGCGGCCGAATTGCATCAACCGCCGGCGGGCGGGATCTGCCGGTCGCGCCAGTAGCCGAGCTCGATGTGCGGCAGCGGGAAGAAGTCGTCGGCCAGCTCGGCCAGGCGCGACGATTCGCGGAAGATGCCGTCGCGGATCGCCATGCGTCGGACGCGCTTCGCCATCTGGAGGTTGACCTCGCCGATGGGGTCGAGCGCGGCCGGGAGCGAAGCGCGGCGACGGAGCAGGTAGTCGACGATCGAGTCGAACGCGTGCGAGAGGTAGAGCTCGACGTCGACGTCGTGCAGGTCCCACCGCGAGCGCTGGACCACGCGGTCGAACGCCGCCTTCCAGCGGTCGTTGTCCTGTACCCGGATCATCCCGCGGAAGATGCGGCGGTTCGTCTCGAACGAGAAGATCGTGCCGCTGAGCACGCGGTCGAACAGCGCGTCGGCCTCGGTGTGGTCGTAGTCCATGACGACGGAACGCGCGAGTGCGGCGAAACGTTCGCCGAGGCGCGCGTCCATGCGGTGTTCCCAGTACGAATGGCCGAGCGCCCTCGTCGAGCTGGTCAGCAGCAGCTGGCGCGGGACGAAGAAGTTGTGCGCGATGGTGTCGGCCGCGAGGTGGCTGAGGTAGCCGAGGGCGACGGCTCGCAGCCGATCGTTCTCCGCCTCTTCGTAGATCTCTTCGCCGACGTGCCAGTAATGGCAGTGCCGGCCAACGGGGACGTACTTCTTGGCGAGCGAGATGTCGGCCGCCATCGAGCCGTAGAGGAAGCTCTGCGGGTGGGCGCGGAGCAGCTCGGCGATGACGGGCGGAAGGAACGCGAGGTTGCCGAGCAGCTGTTCGCCGAGGAACACGTGCGTGGCCGGACCGAACGCCCACGCGTCGTTCGGCAGGAGCAGCAGAAGCGCGAGCGCCGCGGCAGCGGCGACGAGGGTCCGTGAGATGTCCACTTCCGTTCGATCGACTACACGCCCATCCGCCGGGCGCCCTTCCTGAGCGACTTCTGCGCCTGCCCGACCCGGGTTTCCAGCGTGCGGACCAACTCGTCACGGGTGGTCGTGATCGCTGTGGTCAGCTCGTCCCGGACGTCGCGCACCAACCGCCGTCCGGCGTCCCGGAGCGCGGTCCCCGCGTCCGCGGCCGCGGACGCGCCTTCGCCGAACCCCTCGCGCGCCCGCCGCGCGTCCCTGCGCACCCGCTTCCGGTACGGTTCCAGCTCCCGGCGGACGCGCTCACCGATCGGCGGCGGCTCGGGGCGGAGCAGGAGCACCAGCGCGGCTCCGGCCACCGCCCCGATCGCGAGCGCGGCAAGGAAATCCATCGTATCCCGTTGAGGCATGGTCGCCCCCTCACTGCACCGATCAATCGTCGTCCGCGGCGTCCGCCGGCCGGGGCCGCAGGATGCGCGGCCCGCGCAAGGCCTCCGCGGCCGCGTGGAGGCCGCGCGCCGTGGCCGCCGCGTCGAGCAGTACGTCCTCGACCTCCGACTGCACCGTGTCCAGCACGGCGCCGAAGCGCCGGACGCGCTCCTCGGCCGCCTGAATGGCGTCGCGGAGCTGGCGGTTCAGGTCCTCGACGGTGTCGTTGACCTGATCGGCGTTCCGGCGGACGCGCTCGCTGATCCCGGCGGCGTCGCCCGCGATCCGGCCGGCCTGCTCGAGCAGCGGCTCCGCTTTCGGCGCGAGGCGGTCCACCACTCGCTCGAGCGAGCGCAGCACGCGGTTCGCCGCCCGCAGCATGTACAACCCTGCAACGGCCAGACCGATCCCCATGAGCGCGAGCAGAACGGTCCCGACGGCGGCCGCGGTCTCGGCCCAGGCGATCCACTCGAGCCGTCCCGCGAGCTCCGCGGCGTCCTGCACGAGTGCGACGGACATCATCCCGTTCAAGGCTCCCTCCCTCCACTCCTCATCCGAGCAGGTCGATGCCGAGCGTACGGCCGCCCAGCTTCGGCACGAGGCCGACCCGGCGCCGGGCGAAGCGCCCGGCGTCGATCGCGCGGTGCACGCCGGACGCGGCGCGCCCGAGCGAGGCGAGCGCGACGTCGAGCGGGCGACGCTCCTCGAGCCACGCGTACAGCGCCGCGTCGACCGCGGCGATGCCGCCGGCGCCGTCGACGAGGCGAAGGACGTCGGGCGGCGCCGTCCATGCGCCGGTCAGCGCGGCCACCTGGCCGGCGTACAGGTCGCCGAGCGGCAGGAGCGGCTCGGGCGGCGTGCGCGACGCGAGCAGCAGCGCCGTCTTGTTGGCCGGATGCGCGACGAGTGCGTCCCGCGCGGCCGCGATCAGCCGCGCGTGCAGCCGGTGCACCTCCTCCGCCGCGACGCCGCCGTCGAGGCCGGCGCCGAGCGCGTCGCAGCACGCGTCGACCGCGGCCGGCGAAGGCGGCGGCACGGCGATCACCGCGTCGGCGCCGACGGCGTCCGCGCACCACTCACGCGCGAGCGAGGCCTCCGGCGAACCGTCGTCGATGAGCACGACGCCCGTCGCGCCGGCGTCCCGGACGGCCTGGCGGACGACCTCCGCGACCACGCCGCCGACGCGGCCGCGCGCCGCCGCGACGCCCGGGGCCGCGCCGTCCCGGGGCTGCACCGTGACGGCGGCGCCCGCCCGGGTCCGTTCGGCGCTCATCGCCGCGCCTCCAGGAGCCGGTCCAGCTCGCGCCGGACGAGATGCGGGTCCTCGTCGCGGGCGTGCGCGTACGGGCGTCGCGCCCGTGCGACCTCGTCGAGCGAGAGCTCCGCTTCGATCACCGCTTCGGCGTCGGACGGGGCGCGCGCGACGACCGCGCCCGTCGGCGCGACGATCATCGATTCGCCGGCGAAGACGACGCCGCCCTCCACGCCGACCCGGTTCGCCAGCGCGACGTAGACGCCGTAAAGCTGCGCGGTGGTGCGGGCGATCCGGGTCCAGGCATCGCTCGACGCGAAGCGACCGCCGTCGGCGCCGCCGGTCCAGGCGCCGCGCCCGGGACCCGCCGCCTGGACCAGCAGAAGCTGGATCCCCTGCACGGCCAGCAGGTACACCAGCGAAGGGTGCCAGAAGTCCTCGCAGACGAGAAGCCCGGCGCGCCAGCCGCCGCCGAGGTCGACGGCGTCGACCCGGTCGCCGCGGCCGAAGAACCGGCCCTCGTCGAACATGCCGTAGGTCGGCAGATACACCTTCCGGTGCCGGAACCGGACGGCGCCGTCGCGGACGAGCGCCGCGGCGTTGTACGGCACGCCGCCCGCGCCGCGCTCGACCAGGCCGAGGACCAGGGCCGGCGCCGTCGCGAGCGGCGCCGGGAGCGCCGCGTCGTCGTCGAGGTCGAGGGCGAGAGAAGCCGCGTCGTCGCCGAGGTCGTAGCCGGTCAGCGAGAGCTCGGGCGTCAACGTGAGGTCGGCGCCCGCGCGTGCCGCCGCCGCCGCGATCGTCGCGGCGTTCGCGTCCACGCCGCCGAGCTCCGGCGCGAATTGATGGATGGCCAGTCGAAACGTGGGACCGATCATCGGGGCGAGCCCTCCCGGCCGCTGCCGGTGAAGTCGCGGCTGCCGGGGAGCGGTTCGCCGGGCTGCTCGCGCGGGATCTCGCCGCCTCCATCGGCCAGCGCGGATTCGACCTTCGGCAGGACCTCTCCGGCGCGGCGCAGCAGGTTGCGCGTCCACAACGGCCCGATCAGCTCGCTCGCGACCACGCCCAGGACCACGGTCGCGAACAGCGCCTCGACCACCTCGGCGCCGTTCGCCTGCAACGTGCCGTAAGTTAACGTGACGCTGATCGCCATGGCCAGGCTGATGCCGCCCTGGGGGATCAGGCCGAGGCCGAGCCGGGCGGGCGCGTCGAACGGCAGCCGCACCGCGTGCGTGGCCAGGTACCCGCCGACCAGCTTGCCGGTCACTCGCAGCAGCAGGTACGCCGCCGCCAGCGGCAGCACCACCCAGGTCGGGAAGTTCAGGAGCGCCCCGGCGAGGATGAGGAGGATGACGTAGATCGGCTGTTCCCACGCCTGGAGCACGGCATACACCTGCCGCCGCAGCGGCGAGAAGTTCGCCACGATCGCGCCGATCACCATCGACAGGAAGAGCGGTGAGAGGCCGAGGTAGAACGCCGTGCCCGCGGCGAAGACGACCAGGCCGAGGAGGAAGAGCGTCAGCTCCTCCCGTTCCGGCTTCGGGCGCGTGAGCCAGAGGAAGAAGATCCCGAAGACGATGCCGAGCGCGATCGCGACCGCGAACCACGCCAGCCCGTCGATCGCGCCGCCAGCCGTGGAGTACGCCAGGGGGTGGTACAGGCCGTACGCGAGCTGGAGCGCGATGATCCCGACGATGCCGTCCAGGCTCGCGATGAAGAGCAGCAGCTGACTGACCTTCCCCCGAACCAGGAACGTGGTGCTGATGAGCACGATCCCCGCGGGCGTCGAGATGCACGCCGTCGCGGCCGTCGCCAGGAGCAGCGAATCCGCGAGCGGCCCCGCCCGGAGCGCGCCGAGCGCGAGGAGCCGGCCCACCGCGTAGAAGAGCAGGATCGCCACGACCGCCTGGCCGAGCGCCACGACGAGATACGACCTCGGGAAATGCCGGAGCTGCCGCCGGTCGAGCTGGAGGCCGAACAGCAGACCGATCCACCCGAGCCCGAGCGCGAGGAACGGGTACAGCTGATTGATCGTGCCCCGGTTCAGCAGGTCCAGGACGTGGGAGCCGAGCAGGAAGCCCAGGAAGAGGAAGTGCGTCCCCGCGGCGACGATGAGGCGCGGCCCGAGCGGCGCCCGCTTCACCGTGAAGGAGAGGCGAGCCCCGAGCAGGCCGAGGAGGACGAGGACGAGCGCGCCGATGAGCGGATTCACTGCCGGGCCTCCGTACGCCGCGCCCCGGCCGCGGCGAAGGTCGCGGCGGCCCGCTCCGCGAGGCGACCCGTCACAATTCCTCGGCCCCGAGCTCCGGCGCGAGGCCCACGACCCGGTTGACCGGGATCGTGAAGGCGATCCCGGTCGCGGGATCGTTCAGGTTGCCGCAGATCTCCTGGAGCAGGGCGAGGGCGCCGGCCACCTTCTCCTCCTCCTTGATCACGCTGAAGATCGTCTGGTTCTGCGGCCGGGATCTCGCGATCAGCGTCTGGAGGCCGGCGAAGATCGGGATGTCGTGCGTGAGGACCCGGCCCATCCCCTCGCTGTTGATGATGGTGGCCCCGGTGATCCCCAGCTCGAGGAACCCCGAGAGGATCTCGTCGAGCTTCTCGCTCTCGTTGATGACGGCGACCAGTAGTTGCATCAACGCCCCTCAGACGTGCCCGGCATCGACGTGCTCGAGCGCCTCGAGCACCGACTCCGCGTTCGTCGCGTGCCGGAGCCTGGCGACGAACCCCGGGTGCCGCACCAGCCGCGCGATCCGGGCGAGCAGCTTGATGTGCAGCCCGGTCTGGTCCGGCGGCGAGAGCAGGACGAAGAAGACGTGGACCGGATCCAGCCCGACGGGGCCGAACGCGACGCCATCGCGCGAGATCGCGACCGCCACGACCGGTCGCCCGAGCCCGTGCACCGTCGCGTGCGGCACGGCGACGCCGCTCCCCATGGCGGTCGTGTGGACCGATTCGCGATCGAGCAGGGCGCGCTCCAGCTCTGCCGCATCCGCGACGACGTCCTGCATCCGGATCCGCCCGACCATGGCCTGAATCGCATCCTGTACGCCCTTGGCCTTCAGGTCGAGGAGGACCAGCTCCGGGCGTAGGTACTCTCGCAGTCTCATGCGCCTACGATGCAAAAGGGTCCGGCCGTTGGCCGCCGGGGGAGTCCATCTTAGACGCGCGTCTCGCGCAGTGTCAAGCGCCGATCGGCGGCGATCGACCCTGGAACGCCTCTTGCGCCTGTGCCGCACGGCGCCGGTCGGGCCGGCGCCGATCGCGAACGCTCGACCCACCGACGGTCTCCGAATGCGGATCGCGCTCGTATCCACACCTTTCGTCGCGGTGCCGCCCACGGCATACGGCGGCACGGAGCTCGTCATGTACGAGCTGGCCGAAGGCCTCGTGGCGCGAGGGCACGACGTGACGCTCTTCGCGACCGGCGACTCGCGGACCGCCGCGCGGCTCGAGGCGCTGTACGACGCCGCGCGATGGCCGCCCGAGTCGCTGACCGAGTGGAACCACCTGAGCTGGGCGCTCGCACGCGTCCGGCGCGATCGGTACGACGTCGTCCACTGCCAGCAGCCCGGCGCCCTCGCCATGAGCCGGCTGCTCCCCACGCCGATGGTCTACACGCTGCACCACGCGAGGGAGGTGGAGCTTTCCGCGTACTACCGCCACTACCCCTGGATCTGGTTCGTCGCGATCAGTGAGCGACAGCGCCAGCTCGAGGTGGCGCTCCCACGCATCGCGGTGATCCACCACGGCCTCGACCCGACGCCCTACCTCGGCCCGACTCGCGCCGGCGAGTACGTCTGTTTCATCGGCCGCCTCTCGCAGGTGAAGGGCCCGCACACCGCGATCGACGTGGCCGAGCGCGCCGGCGTCGAGATCCACGTCGCCGGCGCGATCCACGACGATGACGACGACCCGGACTTCGCGGACCGCGAGGTCCGGCCGAGGCTGGCGCGCCGGCACGTCCGGTACCTCGGGCCGATCGGGCTCGAACGGAAGGCGCGGCTGCTCCGGAACGCACGCGCACTCCTCGCGCCGATCGCGTGGGAGGAGCCGTTCGGCCTGATCATGGTCGAAGCCATGCACGCCGGCTGCCCGGTCGTCGCGTACCCGCGCGGCGCCGCACCCGAGATCGTCGAGCCCGGCGTGACCGGGTTCCTCGCCCGCGACGCGGCCGAGATGGTCGACATCGTGCGCACCCGCCTCGATGGCTTCGATCGCGATCGGTGCCGCGCCCGCGCCGCCGTACGCTTCGGCCGCGCACGGATGGTCGAGGCGTACGAGGCGTACTACGGCCGTGCCGTCGAGGCGGGGCCCCGCGCGGGCGCGCTCCAGGTTTCCGCGTGAACGATCCGCGCCGGCGCGAGGGCGATCCGATGGCCGCCGCGCACGAGCATCCGAACGAACTCGTCCCGGTCTCCGCACGCGAGCTCCTCGGGTACGACGAGATCGGCTGCGAGGCCCAGACGCTGGCCAGCACCGAACTGGTCCTCAAGGAGGGCAGCCTGTTCCTCCTCACGAACGCGGCGGGGAACATCGCGCCGCCGGGCGCCTGCGAGCTCGGCCTCTTCCTCGAGGACACCCGATTCCTCAGCCACTACGACCTCACCACCGCCGCCGGTCGGCCGGACGTGCTCAGCTCCCAGGCCGCCCGCGTCTTCGCATCCCAGATCGACCTCACCGCGACCGACCGGGAGTTCGGCGGACTGTTCTCCGAACCCAAGAACTTCCTGCACCTCCGGCGCGAGCATCTCCTCGACGACTTCATGACCGACCGGCTGATCCTGACCAACTACATGGGCCGCGAGGTCGAGTTCTGGATCGAGCTCGCCTTCGCGGCCGACTACGCCGACATCTTCGAGGTGCGCGGCGCGAAGCGCGAGCGGCGCGGCCAGTACTTCCTGCCGCACGTCGGCGAGCAGGAGGTCGTCTGGGCGTACCAGGGGCGCGACGGCCGCATCCGCCGCACCGTCCTGGACTTCTCGCTCCCGCCCACGTACCTCGAATCGCACCGCGCGCGCTGGGTCTTCCACCTCCGGCCGAAGGACTCCGTCGAACTGGAGGCGTGGATCGTCCCGCTCATCGAAGAGCGGCGCATCCGCGTGCCCGTGCTGAGCTTCGGCGAACGGTTCCGGCAGATCCGGTCGTCGTACGACTACTGGCACGGCTCGTCCAGTACGGTGCGGACCGACGACGAATTCTTCAACACCGCGCTCCGCCAGTCGATCACGGACCTGCGCGCGCTCACCATCGATTGGGGCGGAAAGACGGCGATCTGCGCGGGCATCCCCTGGTTCACCGCGCCGTTCGGCCGCGACTCGATCCTCACCTGCCTTCAGACGCTCATGGTCCGGCCGGAGCTGGCGCGCGACACGCTCCGCTTCCTCGCCGAGTACCAGGGCCGGACCGAGGACGACTGGACCGAGGAGGAGCCGGGCCGGATCCTTCACGAGCTGCGGCGCGGCGAGATGGCCGCCTGCATGGAGATCCCCCACGTGCCGTACTACGGCAGCGTGGACGCGACGCCGCTCTTCCTCGTGCTCCTCGGCGAGACGGTCCGCTGGACCGGCGATCTCGGGCTGGCCCGCGAGCTGTTGCCGGCCGCGGAGCACGCGCTCCGCTGGATCGACGAATACGGCGACCGCGATGGCGATGGCTTCGTCGAATACGCGCCCCGAACCGCGCACGGCCTCGTCAACCAGGGGTGGAAGGACTCCGGCGACGGCGTGTCGTTCCCCGACGGCGACGCGCCGGAGCCGCCGATCGCGCTCGTCGAGGTGCAGGGCTACGTCTACGACGCGAAGCTCCAGATGTCGGACCTCTATCGCGCGCTCGGCGACTACGACCGGGCCGACCGGATCGCCGCCGAGGCGGCCGAGCTACGCGAGCGCATCAACGAGGCGTTCTGGCTCGAGGATCTCGGCTACTACGCCCTCGCGCTCGACGGCCGCAAGCGGCCGCTCTCCACGATCACGTCGAACCCCGGCCACCTGCTGTGGTCCGGCGTGCCGTCGCGGGGGCAGGCGCGGCGCATGGCCGAGGTGCTGCTCGGCGACGAGATGTTCTCCGGCTGGGGGGTCCGCACCCTCGCGCGGCACCAGCCGATCTACAACCCGCTGTCGTATCACAACGGCACGATCTGGCCGCACGACAACGCAATCATCGCCATGGGCCTCGCCCGCTACGGGCTGCGCCGCGAAGCCGCCATCGTGCTCGAGGCGCTCTTCGAGGCCGCGCTCCACTTCCGGTACCATCGCCTGCCGGAGCTCTTCTGCGGCATGTGGCGCGGCGAGACCGACGCGCCCGTCGCCTACCCGGTGTCCTGCTCGCCGCAGGCCTGGGCCGCGGGCGCCCTCTTCCTCATCCTCCAGGGCCTCCTCGGCATCGAGCCGGACGGCGTCGGCGGCGCGCTCCAACTCGTCGAGCCCTACCTCCCGCCCCGCCTCCGCTTCCTCGACCTGCTCCGCATGGAGGTCGCGGGCAGCCGCGTCTCGCTCCAGTTCAACCGCATCGGCGAGCGCACCATGGTCAACGTGCTCGGCATCGAGGGCGCGCCGCTTCGCGTACGCATCCACGTGACCTGAACGCCGAATTGACGTCATTGCATCGGTCCCGGTATGTTCACGGTTGAGGAGGCGCCGACGGCCTCCCATGGAGAAACGAGATGCCGAAATTCGTCGTTGAAGGCGGCTATCCGCTGCGAGGCGTCATTCGCCCCGCCGGGAACAAGAACGCCGCACTCCCCGTACTCGCCGCGACGCTGCTCACGGACGAGCCGGTCGTGCTGGACAACGTCCCCGACATCCGGGACGTGCGCACGCTCCTCGAGCTGCTCGGCCGCCTCGGCGCGCACAGCGAATGGCTCGGGCCGAACCGGCTGCGGATCCACGCGCAGGAGGTCAGCGCCTCCGAGCTCGAGCCGAGCCTGGCCGCGCGCATCCGCGCGTCGATCCTCCTCGCCGGGCCGATGCTCGCCCGCGTCGGCCGCATGCTGCTCCCGCTCCCCGGCGGGGACGTGATCGGGCGCCGCCGCGTCGACACGCACTTCCTCGCGCTTTCGCGCCTGGGCGCCCACGTCGAGAGCGTCGGCGGCTACCGCATCGAGACCGAGGGCCTGCGCGGAGCGGACGTCTTCCTCGACGAGCCGAGCGTCACGGCCACCGAGAACGCGCTCATGGCCGCCGTTCTCGCCCGGGGCACGACGCGGCTGCGCAACGCGGCGGCCGAGCCGCACGTGCAGGACCTCTGCCACATGCTCTGCGCGATGGGCGCGCGCATCTCCGGCATCGGCACGCACATCCTCGAGATCGAGGGCGTCGACCGGCTGCACGGCTGCGAATTCCGCATCGGCAGCGACCACATCGAGGTGGGCTCGTTCATCGGGCTGGCCGCGGTCACCCGCGGCGAGATCACGATCCGGGACGCGGCCGTCGAGCACCTGGATTCGACGCTGCTGGCGTTCGAGCGTCTCGGCATCCGGTGCGAGGTCCAGGGCGACGACCTGTTCGTCCCGGCGGACCAGGACCGCGAGATCCGGATGGACCTGGGCGGGCACATCCCGAAGATCGACGACGGGCCGTGGCCGGCGTTCCCGGCCGACCTCACCTCGATCGCGCTCGTCGTCGCCACGCAGTGCCGCGGCACGATCCTGATCCACGAGAAGATGTTCGAGTCGCGCATGTTCTTCGCCGACAAGATCATCGGGATGGGCGCACGGATCGTGCTGTGCGATCCGCACCGCGCCGTCGTGGTCGGGCCGTCGCGGCTGCACGCCGGCGTCGTCGAGAGCCCCGACATCCGCGCCGGCATGGCGCTCCTCATCGCCGCGCTCGGCGCCGAAGGGCAGAGCCACATCTTCAACATCGGGCAGATCGAGCGCGGGTACGAGCGCATTGACGAGCGGCTGATCGAGCTCGGCGCGAGGATCGAACGGTACGACTCGCGGGAACCCTGAGCGAAGGAGAACGGGATGGCGGACGACAGGCAGCGGACCCGGGAGGCGACGCGCGAGTGGATCCGCGCGACGACCGGGATCCTCGCGGCGTTCAAGGAGGCGATCGAGGAGACGATCGACGAGATGAAGGAGCGCGGCGACCTGTCGCCGGACCGCGCGAAGGAGGCCGTCCGCACGACGATGAGCCGCGCCCAGCGGGCGATGGAGGAGACGCGCGAGCGGTTCGACTTCGTGCCGCGCCGCGAATTCGATGCGCTGAGCGACCGGCTCTCGCTGCTCGAGCGGCGCGTCGCGCAGCTCGAGGGCCGCTCGCCGGACGCGCCGATCCCGGCGGAGGGCGAGTAGCGTGGCGATGCCCGCGACGTCGGCGATCGGGGCGGGCTCCGCACGATCGATCGGCGCCGCCGACCTCGCGGCGCTCGGCGCCCCGGCGGACGCCGCGCGGGCGAGCCGGAGGACGAGCCCCGCCCCGGACGGCGCCCCGCGATGAACGGTTCGGTCACGACGATGCGTGAAGTCCGCGAGGCGAAGCTGGCGATCGACGCGCCCGCCTACGGCCACACCGAATGGGCCGACCGCTTCCCGTGGCTCGTGCAGGGGACGACCGCGCGGGGGAGCGCGGCCGATCCCTTCGACCTGCGCCTGTTCGGCGGACAGCCGGTCGGCTCCGTGGTCGCGCGGTGGCGCGCGCTGCGAGAAGCCGCCGGCTTCCCCCGCGCCGTCCACGCGTACCAGGTCCACGGCGCCCGCATCCTGACGCACGGCGACGGACCGGCCGGCCTGCTGGTCGCGGACGATGCCGACGGTCACGCGACCACGACTGCGGGGACGCTGCTCACCGTCTCCGTCGCCGATTGCGTTCCGGTCTTCCTGGTGTCGCCCGACCCCCGCGCCGTCGCGGTCGTGCACGCCGGGTGGCGCGGCATCGCCGGGGGCGCCGTGGAGGCCGGGATCGACACGCTCGCCCGCCTCTGCGGCGCGCGGCCTGCGGAGCTGCACGTCCATCTGGGCCCGGCGATCTGCGGCGCGTGCTACGAGGTGGGGCCGGAGGTCCACGAAGCACTCGGCCTTCCGCGCCCCGGGCGGAACACGCCCGTCGACCTCCGCTCCGTCGCGGCCCGGCGCGCCGAAGCCGCGGGCGTCGACGCCGGCCGCATCACCGTGTCCGGCTTCTGCACCCGGTGCGGGGATTCGCCTTTCTTCTCCCACCGCGCCGGGTGCGCCGAGCGACAGGTCGGCTTCCTCGGGATCCGCGCCTGACCCGGAGATCGAGTCGCGCCGTGCTCCCGCCGCCGTCCCCCGGGCTCTGCCTCGACTGCCGCCACGCGCGCGTCATCGAGAACCGTCGCGGTTCGCGGTTCCGGCTCTGCGAGCGCTCCCGCACCGAGCCCGCGTTCCCACGCTATCCCCGACTCCCCGTACTCCGTTGCGACGGCTACGAGCCGGCCCCGGACCCCGCGTCCGGCGACGACGGCACCTGATCGACCCAGGAAAGGAGGCTTTCGACGATGAGCGAACCGTTCTACCTCGCCCGGTCCGAGCTCGAGAAGGTGCGCGGCGTCCACCGCCGCGCCCGGATCGCCGCCGGGACCGTCTTCGAGTTCGGCGTCCACGGCCCCGTCAAGCTCCACTACGGCCTCGGTGCCGAGCCCGACCTCCCGCTCCCCGTCGACTACATCGTCGCCGCGACCGGCGGCTGAATGCTGGGGACGCTCAACGGTGCCCTCGCCGTGCGCGGGGTGGACCTCGAGCCGGGGGCGATCCGGGCGATCGCCGAGGGGACGAACGAGATCCGGGACGGCGTCCCGGTGCTGACGCGCATCCACGTGCACTACTCCCTGCGGATCCCGGCCGGGAGCCGGGAAACGGTGGATCGCGCGCTCGCGCGGCATCAGGAGAAATGCCCGACGGCCCGCAGCCTGCGCGGCGCCGTGGAAGTCACGTGGACCGCCGATGTTAGCGAGACCGGCTGAATCCCCGGCGGCCCGCTCGGGACTTGCATTCTTTGCCCAAGCGTGTTACATTTCATCCAGTTGGAACCGGACCCCCGCCGGGGGCCGAGTGAGAAGTGGGGGATGCACCCCCACTTTTTTATTGACTGCGACGTCATGGCCGCGAACGAGCTCGAGAACGAGCTGGAAGCCCGGGTCGAGGCGCTGGGATACGAATTCGTGGAGCTGGAACGGACCGGGTCGCGGACCCGGCCGATCCTGCGGGTCCGGATCGACCGGACCGATGCGGAGCCGGGACAGGGCGTGACGCTCGAGGACTGTGCGCGCGTGACGCGCGAGCTCGAGCGGTACCTGGACGGCCGCCCGGAGCTGGGCGGCCGCTACGTGCTCGAGGTTTCATCCCCGGGCGTCGAGCGGCCGCTGGTCCGGGCTCGCGATTTCGAACGGTTCGCCGGGCGCGAGGTCTCGCTCAAGGGGCATGCGCCGCTGGCGGGCCGCGGTCGTCGCCTCCAGGGCGAGCTGCTCGGGCTGACCGGCGGGGAGGGCGAGGGGCGGATCCGTCTCCGTCTCGAGGACGGCGAAGTGGTTGAGATTCCGCGTGAAGAGGTGGCGCGGGCTCATCTGGTGTTCCGCTGGGAGTAGATCCGGGGAGGGTCGGCGACCGGCGGGCGGGCAAGATCCAGCAGGAAGGGATATGGCGAACACGACGCAGGTGCTGGCGGCGTTCCGCGACATGATCGCGAACAAGAACCTGTCGCGCGAGGATCTGCACGATCTGATCCGGGACGGCATCATGGCCGCGCTGGCCCGACGTTTCGGGCCGACGGTCGAGGCCGAGATCCGGATCGATGAGGATGGCGGCGGCATCCAGATCACGGTGCTGAAGGAAGTGGTCGCGGAGGTCGAGGACCCGGCGCGGCAGATCTCGCTCGAGGAGGCGCGCTGGGACGACCCCGAGTTCGAGGTCGGCGACATCCTGGAGATCCCCGTCGAGTTCGGCGAGTTCGGCCGCAACGCGGTGATGGCGGCGAAGCAGCGGATCATCCAGCGCGTCCGCGAGGGCGAGCGCAACCGGATCCGCGACGAGTTCGCCGATCGGACCGGCGAGCTGCTGAGCGGCGAGGTGCAGCAGGTCGAGCGCGGCAAGATCGTCGTGATGCTGAACAAGTCGCGCGATGCGGATGCGATCATCCCGTGGAAGGAGCAGAATCCGCGCGAGCGATTCCGCCAGGGCGAGCCGATCCGGGCGGTGCTGAAGCGCGTCGAGGAGACGTCGAAGGGGCCGCGGCTGATCCTGTCGCGGGCCGACCCGCTGTTCGTGGCGGCGCTCTTCAAGCTGGAGGTGCCGGAGATCTACCAGGGGATCGTCGAGATCAAGGGGATCGCCCGGGAGGTCGGCGGCCGCAGCAAGCTGGCGGTCACGTCGCGCGACGAGTCGATCGACCCGGTCGGCGCGTGCGTGGGGCTGAAGGGCGCCCGCGTGCAGGCCGTGGTCAGCGAGCTCGGCGGCGAGCGGATCGACATCGTGCCGTGGCACCCGGATCCGGAGATCTTCGCGCGGCGCGCACTGGCGCCGGCCAAGGTGGCCAAGGTGATCAGCGATTCGTCGCGCCGGGTCATCACGGCGATCGTCGACGAGGACCAGCTTTCGCTGGCGATCGGGCGCAACGGCCAGAACGTGCGGCTCGCGAGCCAGCTGATCGGCTGGCAGATCGACCTGTACGGCAGCCGCGAGTGGCTGGAGCGCGGCGCTGACGAGGCGCTCTTCGGCGGCGGCGGGGATTTCGAGATGGCGGACTTCCCGCTCAGCGAGCTGGATCTGCCGGCCGCGACCGTGGCCGCGCTGGGGGCAGCGGGGTATAATACGTTCCTCGACATCATCGATCTCGAGAGAGAGGACCTGCTCCGCATCCCGGGGATCGGCCCGGAGGACGCGGATGCGTTGATCCGCATCATCGATGAGCTGACCGAGGAAGAGCCGACGGCCGCGGAGCCGGCGGAGGCGGGGCCGACGGAGGCCGAGATGGCCGAGGCGCGGGAGGTCGCCGCGGAGATCCTCGGGCTGCCGCTCAAGAAGCCGGAGGCCGGCGCGGAGGCGGACGATGGCGAGGAGGAGCGAAGCGCCTGACGCGGCGTTGCGACTGCTCGGACTCGCCGCCCGTGCCGGGGCCGTGATCCCCGGCACGGAGCGGGTGCGAGAGGCGGCCCGGGGCGGACGCCTCCACCTGGCCCTGGTCGCCGCCGACGCTTCGGCCAATGCGAGGGAGAAGCTGCTCCCGCTGCTCGAGGCGCGGGAGATCCCGCACGTCGTGACGGGGAGCCGGGTCGCGCTGGGCGCCGCCGTCGGGCGCGCGCCGCTCAGTGCGGTCGGCGTGACGGAGCCGTCGTTCGCCGACCGGTTGCGAGGCATGATCGAGGCGGAGTCCGGGCAGAGTTCGTAAGTATTTCGAGAGGTGGTGCGAGAGGATATGCGCGTCTACGAAGTAGCGAGGGAGTTCAACGTAACGGCCGAAAGCCTCATCCAGCTCCTGCGGGAGATGGGTGTCGCCGCGCGGAGCGAGGCGTCGCAGGTGGATGACGCCGTCGTGGCGAAGCTGCGTGCGCGCTTCGAGCGCGAACGCCGCGCGGGCCACGCGAACGCGGAAGAGGTCATCGAGGCCGTGATGGAGGACGCGCACGTGAGTCCGCGTCGTCGCCGTCGGCGTCGCCGGGAAGAGGCGGCGCCGACGGCGACGGCTGCGGATTCGTCGGCGTCCCCCGCGGCCGATGCGGCGGAGCAGCTGGCCGCGGAGCAGGCGGAAGCGGCCGCGGAGCGGGGTGCCGAGCTGGTGACGACCGGCGGCGACGAGCCGACCGGGACCACGGTCGTGGTGGGCAGCCCGGGCGTGGAGACGCCGGAGGAGGCGCAGCCGGAAGCGGTCGTGGCCGAGGCGGAGGCGCCTGCCGAGGAGGTCGTCGCGGAAGCGGAGGTGGAGGCGCCGGCCGCGGAGGCGGAGGAGGCCGAGGAGGCCGAGGCCGAGGCGGCGCCGGAGGCCGAACCGGAGGCGGAGCCCGAGCCGGAGCCCGTGCGCCCTGCGCCGGTGGCCGAGAGGGCGCCGCGTCGCCCGCGTCGGGTGACGGAGGGAATCACGCTGCCGCCGCGGCCGGCCGCACCTTCGCCGGCGGCGAGCGCGGGGCCGGGCGGACAGGTCCGGATCCAGGCGGAGGGCTTCACGCCCGACGGCCGTCGCAAGAAGGAGCGCCGGAAGAAGAAGCAGCGTCGCGTCGACCAGGGCGCCGTGCAGGAGAACATCCAGCGCGTGATGGCGGAGCTGAAGTCGGGCGGCAAGAAGCGCCGGCATCGGCGGGAGGAGCCGGTCAGTCGCCAGGAGCGCGAGGCGGAGCGCGAGCGGATTCGCGCCGAGGAGGCGCTGACGATCCGGGTCAACGAGTTCCTGTCGGTTGCGGAGCTGGCGGAGCTGATCGACCGGAGCCCGACCGAGATCGTCTCGAGCGCGTTCAAGAACCTCGGGCTCATGGTCACGATCAACCAGCGGCTGGACTTCGACCAGATCGAGCTGCTCCTGGATGAATTCGGCTTCAAGGCGATGCGCGAGGAGGAGTACGGCGCGGAGCTGGACGAGGAGCGCGAGGTCGAGGACCGGCCCGAGGACCTCAGGCCGCGGCCGCCGGTCATCACGGTGATGGGTCACGTCGACCACGGGAAGACGTCGCTGCTCGACTACGTCCGCAAGACGAACGTCATCGCGGGCGAGGCGGGCGGCATCACGCAGCACATCGGTGCGTACCACGTGATGCTCGAGGACGGCCGCTCGCTGACGTTCCTCGACACGCCGGGTCACGCCGCGTTCACCGCGATGCGTGCGCGCGGCGCCGAGGTGACGGACATCGTCGTGCTGGTCGTCGCGGCGGACGACTCGGTCATGCCGCAGACGGTCGAGGCGATCAGCCACGCGAAGAACGCGGGCGTGCCGATCATCGTCGCGATCAACAAGGTCGACCTGCCGGCCGCGAATCCGATGAAGGTGAAGCAGGAGCTTCTCCAGCACGGGGTCATGGTCGAGGAGTTCGGCGGCGAGATCCTGGCGGCGGAGGTCAGCGCGAAGACCGGGAGCGGCGTCGACGACCTGCTCGACAAGGTGCTGCTCCAGGCCGAGCTCCTGGAGCTGAAGGCGAACCCGTCCCGTGGCGCGCAGGGCACGGTGATCGAGGCCCAGCTCGACGTCGGGAAGGGCCCGGTCGCGACGGTGCTCGTGACGAACGGCACGCTGCGCGTGGGCGACTCGTTCGTCTGCGGCCTCTACGACGGCCGGGTGCGTGCGCTGCTCGACGAGCGCGGCAACCACGTCGAGGAGGCGGGCCCGGCGATCCCGGTCCAGGTGCTCGGGCTGTCGGGCGTGCCGCAGGCCGGTGACTCGCTGGTCGCGATGGACGCGGACCGCGCGGCGGAGATCGCGCAGACGCGGCAGCGGCTGGAGCGCGAGAAGCAGCTCCGGATCAAGAGCCGCGGCGTGAAGCTGACCGACCTGAGCAAGCTGCTCGCCCGGGGCGAGGCCGTGCAGCTGAACGTCATCATCAAGGGTGACGTGGACGGTTCGGTCCAGGCGCTGTCCGACGCGCTGGAGCAGCTCTCGACGTCGGAGATCCAGGTGGACGTGATCCACCGTGCCGTCGGCGCGATCAACGAGTCCGACGTGCTGCTCGCCACGACGGCGGGCGCGATCATCGTCGGGTTCCACGTGCGGCCGACGCCGGACGCGCGCGCGACGGCCGAACGCGAGGGCGTGGACATCCGCCTCTACAACATCATCTACGAGGCGGTCGAGGACGTGCGCGCGGCGATGGAGGGGATGCTGGCGCCGGAGGAGCGCGAGGTCATGCTCGGCGTGGCCGAGGTCCGGCAGCTCTTCAAGGTCCCGCGCGTGGGCACGGTGGCCGGGTGCTACGTCACCGAGGGCGTCATCGATCGGAAGGGCCGGATCCGCCTGGTGCGCGAGGGCGTGCAGGTGTACGAGGGCGAGCTCGGCAGCCTGAAGCGCTTCAAGGACGATGTCCGCGAGGTGCGCGAGGGCTTCGAGTGCGGCCTGAACATCCAGGGCTACAACGACGTGAAGGTCGGCGATCTGGTCGAGTGCTTCCGCGTCGAGGAAGTAGCCCGGACGCTCGCGGGTGCGGCCGGCGGCGGAGAGGACGCCTGAGCCCCTACGCCGCGCGTCTGCGAAAGGAGCCGCTCGAGCGGTGGTCATCGGAGTCATCGCCTGGGAGCTGGAGATCTTCGGCTGCCAGTCGCTGAAGGAAAAGCGCAGCGTGGTCAAGAGCCTCAAGGACCGGCTCCACGATCGTCTCAACGTGTCGGTCGCCGAGACGGGTCACCACGACCTCTGGCAGCGCGCCGAGCTGTGTGCGTGCGTCGTCGCCGTAGGCCGTGGCCACGCCGATTCCGTGCTCTCGAGCGCGGACCGCCTCGTTGCCGGCGAGGCGCGGGCGCGGATCATCGACAGCTACCGCACGTTCTACTGACGCTACGGGCGACCGGCCTCGATCTCGGGCCGGTCGCCCGATTGCATCCGTCGCCGGGGGAACGGTACGGACAGGGGGGAAGGGAAGAGTCATGGGCAGCCGGCGCACCGAGCGGCTGAACGAGCAGTTTCGACGGGAGATCACGGACATCGTCCGGAACGAGGTCAAGGATCCGCGGGTCGGCACGCCGACCGTGACCGCGGTGGAGACGGCGCCGGACCTGACGTTCGCACGCGCGTACATCACGGTGCCGGGCGGGGAGGAGGCGCAGCAGCAGACGCTTCAGGGCCTTCGTGCCGCCGCGCCGTTCATCCGCGGCGAGCTGGGCCGCCGCCTGCGCATCCGCCGCGCGCCGGAGCTGAGATTCGAGATCGACCGGGGCCTCGAGCACGCGCAGCGGATCGAACGGTTGCTGCGCGAGGCGACGGCGGATGGCCACGCGGAGGAGGCCGGGTCGGACACGCAGGATGAGCGCTAGCCTCCGGGGCGTGCTCCCGGTGGACAAGCCCGAGGGGCCGACTTCGCACGACGTCGTCGCCGCGGCGCGGCGGGCGCTCGGCACCCGTCGAATCGGGCACACCGGCACGCTCGACCCCTTCGCGTCGGGGCTGCTGCTCCTGTGCGTGGGCCAGGCCACGCGCATCGCCGAGTACCTCACGGACCTGCCCAAGACCTACCGGGCGACGATGCGGCTCGGCGTGGCCACGGACACGGCGGACCGGACGGGAGCGCCGGTGAGCGAGTCGGCCGCGTGGCGCGAGCTGTCGCGCGACCGGATCGCCGCGGCGCTCGCGTCGCAGGTCGGCCGTATCCGCCAGCTGCCGCCCGCGTATTCGGCGAAGAAGGTCGCAGGAGAGCGGGCGTATGACCGGGCGCGGCGCGGCGAGGCGGTGCGGCTCGAGCCGGCCGAGGTCGAGATCTACCGCCTCGACGTCCTCGCCTGGGACCTCCCGGACATCACATTCGAGGTGGTCTGCTCGAGCGGCACGTACATCCGGGCCATTGCGCGCGATGTCGGCGAGGCGCTCGGCGTCGGCGGGCACCTCGTCGCCCTGCGCCGCACGCGCATCGGACGCCACGATGTCGACCGGGCGGTGCCGGTCGAGCGGCTCACGGACGCGGCCGCCGTGCGCGCCGCGTGGATGTCGCCGCTCGCGGCGCTCGGTCACCTGCCGCGCGTCGACGTGGATGCCGCGGGCGCCTCGGCGCTGCGCCACGGTCGCGCGCTGCCGCTGCGCCGCGGCGACAGGCCCGCGCACACGCCGATCGCCGTCGCGCATGGAGGCGCGCTCCTGGCGATCGGGGAGTTCGATGACGAGCGGCTCCGGCCGCGGAAGGTGTTTCAATGATCGATGAGAACGACAGCGACGACCTGCGGGGCGCGACCCGTCGTCCGGGCGCCGTCGTGACGGTCGGGACCTTCGATGGCGTGCACCGCGGCCACCTCGCCGTGATCGACGAGGTCCGGCGCCAGGCGCGGATCCGGAACGCTCGCAGCGTGGTCGTCACGTTCGAGCCCCACCCGCTCCGCGTGGTGCGGCCCGAGGAGGCGCCGCTCCTCCTGACCACGCCGGAGGAACGACACGCGCTCCTGGCGGCGACGGGGGTCGACGAGATCGGCACCCTGCGATTCACCCGCGAGATGGCAAGCTTCTCGCCGCGGCGCTTCGTCGAGGAGATCCTGATCGCCCGCTTCGGGATGACGCACCTCGTCATGGGCTACGACCACGGCCTCGGCCGGGGCCGCAGCGGCGACGTCGATGCGCTCCGCCGGATCGGCGACGAGCTGGGATTCGGCGTAGACGTCGTTCCCGCCCTGACCATCGACGACGCGCCGATCTCCTCCACGCGCGTCCGCGAGGCCCTCGCCCGCGGCGACGTCGCGTTCGCGGCACGCGGCCTCGGCCGGCCGTACTCGCTCCACGGCGACGTCGTCCGCGGCGCGGGGAGAGGGCGCGAGCTCGGCTTCCCCACCGCGAACCTGGACGTCGCCGACCCGCAGAAGCTCCTGCCGCTCGAGGGGATCTACGCCGTGCAGGCCCGCGGCGCCGACGGCCGCGCCCGCGACGGCGTGCTCCACCTCGGCCCGCGCCCGACCTTCGAAGACGCGCCGCCCTCCATCGAGCTGCACCTCTTCGACTTCGAGGGCGATCTCTACGGGCGGCGCATCGAGGTCGCGTTCTGCGGCCGGATCCGCGAGATCCGCGCGTTCCCCGACGTCGAGTCGCTCATTGCCGCGATGCATGAGGATTGCGCGCGCGCGAGGGGCCTCTTCGAGGCGGGCGGCGGCGCTTGCCAGGGGTCGGGCGCTGTGCTAATGTAAATGGTTGTTCAAAATTACGAAGCGTTACGCTTCCCGATCAGCGTAGACTCTCGAGGAGGCACGAGACTCATGACGATCGACAAAGAGCAGATCATCCGGAAGTACCAGCTGCACCCGAACGACCGGGGGAGCGCACCCGTCCAGATCGCCCTTCTCACGGCGCGGATCAACGAGCTGACCGAGCATTTCCGGACCCACAAGAAGGATCATCACAGCCGGCGCGGGCTGCTGCTCATGGTGGGCAAGCGGCGGCGCCTGCTCGACTACCTGAGGCGGACGGATCTCGAGCGGTATCGCGCGCTGATCCAGGACCTGGGTCTGCGGCACTGAGCCGCGGACCCGCGGCGGCGGGCGCGGAACGGCCGAGCGGCAGGAGCCGGCGGTGCGGCATAAGCGAATGGAAAAGAGGCAATGCACAGAATCGAGCGAGAATTTGCGGGGCGGAAGCTGATCCTGGAGACCGGGCGGATGGCGCGGCAGGCGCACGGCGCGTGCCTGGTCCAGTACGGGGAGACGGTGGTGCTGTGCACGGCTACGGTCCAGGATTCGCCGACGTCGCTGCCGTTCTTCCCGCTGACGGTCGAGTACCGTGAGAAGAGCTACGCGGCGGGGAAGATCCCGGGCGGCTTCATCAAGCGGGAGGGGCGTCCGAGCGAGAAGGAGATCCTCTCCGCCCGGCAGATCGACCGCCCCGTGCGGCCGCTGTTCCCCGACGGCTTCCTGTACGAGACGCAGTTGTTCATCAACGTGCTGTCGGCGGACCAGGAGAACGACGCGGACGTGCTCGGCCTGCTCGGTTGCTCGGCGGCGCTGAACATGTCGAAGATCCCGTTCGCCGGGCCGGTCGCCGCCGTGCGGATCGGGCGGATCGAGGGGCAGTGGGTGTTGAACCCGACGTTCCAGCAGTTGCAGTTCAGTGACCTGGACATCGTGGTCGCGGGGACGGAGACGGCGATCACGATGGTCGAGGGCGGCGCGGTCGAGGTGCCCGAGGACGACATCGCCGAGGCGCTCCTGGTCGCGCACGAGGGGATCCGGGAGCTGATCGCCATCCAGAAGGAGTTCCTGAAGGAGATCTCGGTCCCGAAGATGGAGTGGACGCGGACGGAGATCCCGGCGGAGGTGCGGAGCCGGGTCGAGGAGCTGGCCGAGGCGCGGGTCCGCGAATCGCTGAACCTGAAGGACAAGGCGGAGCGGAACCAGGCGCTGGCGACGATCCGCGAGGACGTGAAGACGGCGCTGGCCGAGGAGTTCCCCGAGCACGAAGGCGCGATCGGCGCGGTGATCTCGGAGATCGAGAAGCGGGTCATGCGCCGGCAGATCCTGGAGAAGGGCGAGCGGGCGGATGGCCGCAAGGTCGACGAGATCCGGCCGATCACGTGCGAGGTCGGCGTGCTGCCGCGGACGCACGGCTCGGCGCTGTTCACGCGCGGGCAGACGCAGGCGCTCGCCGTGGTGACGCTGGGCACGAGCTCGGACGAGCAGCGGATCGACACGATCGACGTGCCGCAGGAGACGTCGAAGTCGTTCATGCTGCACTACAACTTCCCACCGTTCTCGACGGGCGAGGCGAAGCCGGTGCGCGGGACGAGCCGTCGCGAGATCGGTCACGGCGCACTCGCCGAGCGGGCGATCCAGCCGCTCCTCCCGGCGTACGAGGACTTCCCGTACACGATCCGCGTGGTCAGCGACATCCTGGAGTCGAACGGCTCGAGCTCGATGGCCTCGGTCTGCGGCGCGAGCCTCGCGCTGATGGACGCGGGCGTGCCGATCCGCGCCGCCTGCGCGGGCGTCGCGATGGGGCTGATCAAGGAGGGCGACGACGTCGCCGTGCTGACGGACATCCTCGGCCTCGAGGACGCGCTCGGCGACATGGACTTCAAGGTGGCCGGCACGCGCGAGGGCGTGACCTCGATCCAGATGGACATCAAGATCGAGGGGCTCACGGTCGAGATCATGCGCGAAGCGCTGGCGCGGGCCCACAAGGGCCGGATGTACATCCTGGACGTGATGGATCAGGCGATGGCGGCGCCGCGGAGCGAGCTCTCGCAGTACGCGCCGCGGATCATCACGATGCAGATCAACCCCGACAAGATCGGCGAGGTCATCGGGCCGAAGGGGAAGACGATCCGCTCGATCCAGGACGAGACGGGCGCGGAGATCAACATCGACGACTCGGGGCTGGTCACGATCGCGAGCGTGAGCGCCGAAGGCGGCGAGCGCGCGCGGGAGATGATCGGCGCGATCGTGCAGGAGCCCGAGGTCGGCCGGATCTACGAGGGCGTGGTCAAGAGCACCACGACGTTCGGCGCGTTCATCGAGATCCTGCCCGGCACCGAAGGGCTGTGCCACATCTCGGAGCTCCAGGAAGGCCGTACCGAAAAGACCGAGGACGTGCTGAAGAAGGGCGACACGACCCGAGTCAAGCTCCTCTCGATCGACGAGAAGGGGCGGCTGCGGCTCTCCCGTAAGGCCGCGCTCCAGGAACAGGAGTGACGCCGGATCGGTTCGCCTGCGTCGAGCTGCCGGGCGGGCTGCTGGTCCTGAGCGAGGAGATGCCGGGAGTCCGCTCGGTCTCCGTGGGCGTATGGGTGCGCAGCGGCTCGGTCCACGAGTCGCCGGCGGAGCTGGGCGCGAGTCACCTCGTCGAGCACATGGTGTTCAAGGGGACCCGACATCGGAGCGCGCGGGAGATCGCCCTCGTGCTCGAACGGCTGGGCGGCTCGCTGGACGCCTACACGACGCGGGAGCACACGGGGTACCAGGCGCGGGTGCTGGACGAGCACTTCGACACCGCACTCGATGTGCTGGCGGACCTGGTGCTCCACCCGACGTTCCGGCCGCAGGACCTGGAGCTCGAGCGCGAGGTCGTGCTCGAGGAGATCTCGACGGTCGAGGACACGCCGGACGACCTGGTCTTCGAGCTGCACGCCGAGGCGCTGTGGGGCGCCCATCCTTACGGCTACCCGATCCTCGGGACGCGGGAGACCGTCTGCCGGCTCGGCGCCGAGGAGCTGCGCCGGCTCCACGAACGGAGGTACCGGCGGCCGAACCTGATCGTGGCGGCGGCCGGCAACGTGCGCCACGACGTGCTGGTCGAGCGGGTCGAGGCGCTGTTCGCCGGTGCGCCGGAGGGCGCGGAGGCCGTGCCGGTGCCCGACGCGGAGCCGTCCGCGGGGCGCGCATTGCGGGTGGAGCGCGCCACGGCGCAGACGCACATCGTGCTGGGCGCGGCGACGTTCGGCCACCGCGATCCTCGTCGCTACGCGCTGGTCCTCCTCTCGAGTGCGTTCGGCGGAGGGATGAGCTCCCGGCTCTTCCAGCGCGTCCGCGAAGAGCTGGGGCTGGCCTACACGGTCTATTCCTTCCAATCCTTCTACGCCCGGGCGGGGATCGCAGGGGTGTACGTCGGGACGCGCCACGAGTGGGCGGACCGTGCGGAAGAGGTTCTGCGCGCGGAGCTGGGCCGCATTGCCCGGGACGGCCTGACCGCGGAAGAGCTGGACGACGCGAAGGGCCAGGTCAAGGGACAGCTGGTGCTCTCGCTCGAGTCCAGTGGATCGCGCCTTCAGCGTCTGGCCGGCTTCGGCCTCTACGAGGAGCCGTTCCTCACGCTGGACGAGCTGATGGCGCGGGTGGATGCCGTGACGCTCGACGACATCGTCGGCGTCGCGGCGGAGTACTTCGACCCGGACCGACAGGTCGCGCTGCGGTTGGGGCCGGAGAATTGATGACACCATTCTGACGGAATCGACGCAAATGATCATCGGAGTGCCGAAGGAGATCAAGGCCAACGAGAACCGGGTCGCCCTGGTTCCCGCGGGCTCGGATGCGCTCGTGAACGCGGGCCACACGGTGCTGGTCGAGCGCGGGGCGGGGGTGGGCAGCGGCTTCGACGACGAGGCCTACGAGCGCACCGGCGCGATCATGGTGGACAGCGCGGACGAGGTCTGGAGCCGCGCGGAGATGATCGTGAAGGTGAAGGAGCCGATCGAGCCCGAATGGCCGCGGATGCGGGCGGGCCAGGTGATCTTCACGTACTTCCATTTCGCGGCGTCGGAGGCGCTGACCCGCGCCGTGATGGAGTCCGGTGCAACGGCGATCGCGTACGAGACGGTCCAGCTCCCGACGGGAGAGCTGCCGCTGCTGACGCCGATGAGCGAGGTCGCGGGCCGGCTGTCGGTACAGCAGGGCGCGAAGTACCTCGAGAAGTACTTCGGCGGCCGGGGCATGCTGCTGGGCGGCGTGCCGGGCGTCGAGCCGGCGCGGGTCGTGATCATCGGCGGCGGCGTGGTCGGCACGAACGCGGCCAAGATGGCGGCGGGGCTGGGCGCGGACGTCGTGCTGCTGGACGTGTCGCTTAACCGCCTGCGGTACCTCTCGGACGTGCTGCCGGCGAACGTCACGCTGCTCTACTCCAACCGGCACAACCTCCTGGCGCAGCTCGAAAAGGCGGACCTGCTGATCGGCGCGGTCCTGCTCCCCGGCAAGAAGGCGCCGAACCTGGTGCGGCGCGAGGACCTCGCTCGCATGAAGGACGGCGCGGTGATCGTCGACGTCGCCGTCGACCAGGGCGGCTGCGTGGAGACGATCCACCCGACGACGCACGAGGACCCGATCTACGTGGTCGACGGCGTGATCCATTACGGCGTGGCCAACATGCCCGGCGCCGTGCCGCGGACGTCGACGCTCGCGCTGACGAACGCGACGTTCCCGTACGCGCTGACGCTGGCGAAGAAGGGGTGGCAGGAGGCGTGCCGCGGCGACCGCGCGCTCGCGCTCGGCATCAACGTGATCGACGGCAAGGTGACCTACCCCGGCGTGGCGGAGGCCTTCGACCTTCCCTACACGCCGGTGGAAGAGGTGCTCTAGGCCGCCGCCGCGATACCCGGCCGGAACCCATGGACAGCGTTCGCGTACTCATCCGGCGACTGGCGCACTACCCGCCGGGGTGGCCCCTCCCGGCGTACGCGACGCCGGGCTCCGCAGCCGTCGACCTGCGCAACGCGGGACCGGATCTGGTGCTGCCGTCGCTCGGCCGGGCGCTCGTTCCGACCGGCCTCGCCATTGCGCTGCCGGAAGGGATGGAGGCGCAGGTCCGCCCGCGGTCCGGCCTCGCCCTTCGACGCGGCCTCGGCATCCCGAACGCGCCGGGCACGATCGACAGCGACTACCGGGGCGAACTTTGCGTCCCCATGATCAATTTCGATCGCGAGCCGCAGACGATCGCCCACGGCGAACGGATCGCACAGCTGCTCGTCGCGCGGGTGTGCAGGATCACGTGGGAGCCGGTCGACGCGCTTCCGGACGACGGCGTGCGCGGCGACGGCGGCTTCGGCAGCACCGGTCGCCACTGAGCACCGGCGGAGCGATGCCCGACCCGGCCCGGCCGTACCGGCCGGGTCGGGAAGGCCGTGTCGTCCCTTGCCCCTCATGGGGGGCGTGGGTTAGCTTGAATTTTCCCTTTGAGTTCGGGGGCGTGACCCACCGCCGCGGTGGGTCGCGTCTGTCTGGTCCCTCTCCCGCCCCGAGGTCGGGGCACGCGGTGAGTTATGGCGCTCAAGAGCTGGCTGAATTCGGGGCGATTGCTCCCCGTCAACGACATCGCCGTGGACCTCGGAACGGCGAACACGCTGATCTACGTCAAAGGCGAGGGGATCGTACTCAACGAGCCGTCGGTCGTTGCCGTGGAGCGCGGCACGAACCGGATCAAGGGGATCGGCCTGGAAGCCAAGCGGATGCTCGGCCGGACGCCCGAAGGGATCATGGCCGTACGGCCGTTGAAGGACGGCGTGATCGCGGACGTGGACATCACCGAGATCATGCTGCGCCACTTTTTGCGTACGGTCACCTCGAAGCGGATCTTCCGCATCAAGCCCCGCGTGGTGGTGGGGGTGCCGTCGGGGATCACGGAGTTGGAGCGGCGGGCGGTGCGCTCGAGTGCGGCCGCGGCGGGCGCCAAGGAGGTTTACATGGTGGCCGAGCCGATGGCGGCGGCGATCGGCGTCGGGCTGCCGGTGGACACGCCGACGGGGAACATGGTGATCGACATCGGCGGCGGTACCACGGAAATTGCAGTGATCGCGTTGAACGGGATCGTGTCGGACACGTCGATCCGGGTCGGTGGTGACGAGATCGACAACGCGATCGTCACGTTCCTGCGAAAGAACTACAATCTCCTGATCGGCGAGCCGACGGCGGAGGCGATCAAGATCCAGATCGGCTCCGCGTTCAACATCGGCGAGGAGCGGGAGATGGAGGTCAAGGGTCGCGATCTGGTGAGCGGGATCCCGAAGACGGTGCGGGTGCATTCGCAGGAGATCCGCGAGTGTATCCAGGAGCCGATCCAGCAGATCGTGGATGCGGTCCGTCGGGCGCTGGAGATCACGCCGCCGGAGCTGGCCTCGGACATCGTGGACCGAGGCATCGTGATGACGGGAGGCGGCGCGCTGATCCGGGCGCTGGACCAGCTGCTGGGGCACGAGACGAACCTGCCGATCCACGTGGACGAGGAGCCGTTGACGTGCGTCGTGCGTGGAGCGGGCCGGATCCTGGACGATCTTCCTCGGTATCGAGGCGTGCTGGCGACATAAGCGGTGGATTACTTCGAAGGGAAGCGAAGGGGAAAGAGGCGCGAAGCGGCGGTGGTGGCTGGCCTGCTGCTGCTCGCCCTTTTTCTGTTTTTCCTGCCTGCGGGCTATCAGGCGCCGATCCGGTCCGCACTGCGCGGGACGGCGCTCCGGCCGTTCCTCGCGATCCAGCGTGAGATCGTGGAGCGGCGCGGGCTCGGCATCGACGTCGCGGAGCTGCGCGCGCGTCACGACTCGCTGGCTGCGGTCACCGCCGCGCAGGCGACGCTGGCCGAGGAGAACCGGCGGCTGCGGGCGCTGCTCGGGCTGCGCGCCCGGGCGGCGGAAAGCTTCAAGTCGGCGGAGGTGATGCGGCTGGGCGTGGCCGGCGCCGAGAGCAGCTTCCTGCTCGACATCGGCGCGGCGGACGGGGTCGAGGTGGGGAGCCCGGTGCTGACGCCCGAGGGGCTGCTGGGCGTGGTGTGGGAGGTGGACGAGCACGTGTCCCACGCGATCGACTGGACGCATCCGGAGTTCCGGGCGAGCGCGATGACGATGGACGGCCAGGTGTACGGGCTGGTCGAGCCGCGTCGCGGCGAGTTCCGGGAAGAGGATCTGCTGGCGCTGACGGGCGCGCCGTTCCACAGCGACATCCAGCCGGGGACGCGGATCGTGACGTCCGGGCGCGGCGGGATCTACCCGAGAGGGATCCCGCTCGGCGCCGTGGTCGGGATCGAGGAGGCGGACACCGGCTGGCGCAAGAGCTACCTGCTGCGGCCTGCGGTGCGGCCGGAGGCGGCGTCGCACGTGCTGGTCGGAATCCGGCAGGACCGGGGCGGCGAGGGTGACCTGTCGAAGCTCTGGCCGGTGGCGGGCGCACCCGACACGACCGATGCGGCCGCGGAAGAGGAGCCGAATGGGGAGCAGCCATGACGGCTAGTCGGGCGTGGACGTACTGGGCGTTCATCGCCCTGCTGGTCGCGCTCAACTTCACGCTGCACCTCGCGATCGGAATCGGCGCCACGGCGCCCGACCTACTGACGGTCGCGCTGCTGCTCGCCGCGCGGCGGCTCGGCGGGGTGGCGGCGGCGGCGCTCGGCCTCGTGCTCGGGTTGCTCCGCGATGCGCTCTCGCTGGTCGCGTTCGGCGCGGATGCCGTCGCGCTGACGGTGCTCGGGTACCTTGGCGCGCGGTCGCGCGATCTGTTCGTGGGCGAGACGCTCACGTTCGTGGCGCTGTACCTCTTCGCGGGGAAGTGGCTCCACGACGTGATCTATTACCTCGTCGCGGGCGCGGCCGTTCGGGGCGATGCGGTCTCGCGGCTCCTGATCGAGGCGCCGATCGCCGCGCTCTACGCGGCCGTGGCCGGGACGGCCGCGTTGCTGCTCTATCGATTGGTCACCGGCGAACGATAGCCGCCGCGGCCGGACGCGTCCCGTGGGGCGCGTGTCCGAACGTGGCCGAAACGAGGGGGGATGCAGCTCTTCCACCTGCATGCGCGACGCCGTCGTGCCCAGGGTGCCATGGTCGTGCTCGTGCTGGGGCTCGGCACGCTCGGCTTCGCGTTTTTCGAGACCCAGGTCCTCCAAAACGACACGTACGCTCTGCAATCCGACGCGAACCGGCTGCGGCCGCTGCCGATCCCCGCGCCGCGGGGGGCGATCTTCGACCGGAACGGCGAGATCGTGGCGGACAATGTGCCGGGGTACGCGCTGTCGCTGCTGCCGGCGTCGCAGGACACGATCCGCGCCTCGCTCGAGCGGCTGGCGCCGCTGCTCGGGCTGACGCCGGACCGGATCGAGGCGCTGCTCGAGAAGCGGCGGGAGGCGCCGGGGCGGCCGCTCGTCGTGTCGAGCGACCTGACGTTCGAGCAGGTCTCGGCGATCGAGGAGCGGAGACCGTTGCTGCCGGGCGTGTACATCGACATGCGGCCGAAGCGGCGCTACCCCGCGGGCGAAGCGGTGGCGCACCTCGTCGGCTACGTGGGCGAGATCTCGGAGGCGGAGCTCGCGCTGCCGGAGTTCGAGGGGTACACGGCGGGGCAGCGGATCGGCAAGGCCGGGATCGAGCGTCAGTACGAACGGTGGCTCGGGGGCGTGCCGGGCGTCCGGTACGTGGAGGTGGATGCGCACGGGCGGATCGTCGGCGAGTACGAGCCCCAGCGAGTGGTGGACCCGGTCCCGGGCAAGGACCTCCGTCTGTATCTGGATCTCGGGCTCCAGCGGTGGATCGCGCGCATCTTCCCGGACACCATGCGGGGAGCGATGGTCGCGATCGAGCCGGGGACCGGCCACGTCCTCGCCTTCTACTCGAATCCGAGCTACGACCCGAACCTCTTCGTCGGTGGTGTGGACCCCAAGGCGTGGGAGCGGCTGAACAAGGATCCGGACAAGCCGATGCTCGACCGGGCGGCGAACGGCACGTACCCGCCGGGCTCGACGTTCAAGCTGATCACGGCCGCGATCGCGCTGGAGCTGGGCGTGCTCGACCCGGACGAGTTCCTGCCGATCCCGTGCCGGGGCGGGATGCAATACGGCAACCGTTATTTCCGCTGCTGGGAGCGCGAGGGGCACGGCTACCTGAACCTCGCGGACGCCATCAAGGTCTCGTGCGACGTTTATTTCTACCAGGTCGGTCTTACGATCGGGCTCGAGCGGTTCCTGAGCGAGGGGACCCGGCTGGGCTTCAACGGAACCACCGGGATCGACCTCCCGGACGAGCGGGCCGGCACCCTGCCGGACGGACCGGATTGGTACCGGCGGCGTTGGGGGTGGGCGCCGACGGAATCCGAGGTGCTGAGCCTGTCGATCGGCCAGGGTGCGAACGATCAGTCGCCGTTGCGGATGGCGCAACTCTACGCCGCGCTGGCCACCGACGGCAGCGTACCGGCGCCGCGCGTGGCCGAGTTCGATGCGCCGGCGGGCGAACGGTGGGACCTGGGCTTCTCCGAATCGACGCTCGCCGTGCTGCGGGAGGGGATCCGTCGCGTGACCGATCCCAACCGGGAGGGTACGGCGGGGATGTCGGCGCTCGAGCACTGGGACTGGCGCGGGAAGACCGGGACGTCGCAGAACGCGCACGGCGATGACCACGCCTGGTTCGTCGGGATGGCCGGGCCGCGCGGCGGGAAGCCCGAGATCGTCGTGGCGACGCTCATCGAGTTCGGCGAGCACGGCTGGGTGGCCGCGCAGTACGCCGCCAAGGCCGCGGACTACTACTTGCGACGCAAGTACGGCATGCCGACGGACACGGTGCAGACATTGAGGGATCATTACCTGGCGGGACGCCCCGCGCCCTGGGCACAATGACGCTGATCCGGCGGCTCCGCTCCACGTTCGGCGATCCGACGCTGCTGCTGCTGATCCTGGGCCTGTCGCTGTTCGGCGTGGCGATGGTCTTCTCCGCGGGTCAGCTGGACGTCCCGGACCCGGCGGTCCAGGGGGCGTGGAAGAAGCAGCTCCTTTTCCTGGGCCTCTCGTTCGCCGCGTTCGTCGCGATCACGCGCATCCAGGTCCGCTGGTTCGAATGGGTCGCCGCACCGGCGTACGGGCTCGGCCTTGTCCTGCTTGCCTTGACGCTCGTGATCGGCCGCGGCTACGGCACGGCGCAGGGGGTCAAGAGCTGGATCGACCTCGGGCCGATCCTCGTCCAGCCATCGCAGTTCGCGATCCTCGCGACGATCCTCTTCCTCGCCCGGGTCATGGGGAACTGGCGCGAGCCGCCCCGGTCGCTCTGGACGCTGGTCACGCCGGTCATGGTCGTGCTCGTGCCGATGGCGCTGGTCATGCTCCAGCCCGACCTGGGCACGGCCATGGTGTTCACCGCGATCCTCGCCGCGACCCTCTACTGGGCCGGAACACCGCTCGGCTTGATGTTTATGCTCGTCAGCCCTGCGGTCGGGCTGCTCCTGTCGTTCAGCCCCGGACTGTTCAGTGCGTACATGGTCGTCCTGGTGGTCTTCCTCTACTTCTACCGGTCGTACCTGTGGGAGGGGGTCACCGTGGTGGCCGCGAACCTGGCGGCGGGCACGATCGCACTGCCGCTCTGGAACTCGCTGGAGGCGTATCAGAAGGCGCGGCTGCTGGTCTTCCTGGATCCGTCGATCGATCCTCGCGGCGCGGGGTGGCACGTGATCCAGTCCCGGGTCGCGATCGGGAGCGGCGGCCTGTTCGGCAAGGGATTCACGCTCGGCACGCAGAAGCGGCTGGCTTTCCTGCCGGAGCAGCACACCGATTTCATCTTCAGCGTGATCGGCGAGGAGTTCGGCTTCTTCTTCGGCACGTTCCCGGTCCTGGTCGTCTTCGGGCTGGTGCTGTGGCGGCTCGCCCGGATCGCGGAGCGGGTCGCCGACCCCTTTGCAGGGATCGTCGTCTTTGGTATCTTCGGCGCTTGGTTCGCGCATGTGATCGTAAACATCGGGATGACGGTGGGCATCATGCCGATCACCGGGATCCCGCTGCCGTTCCTCAGCTACGGCGGCTCGTTCCTGCTCGCCTCGTTCCTGGCGCTGGGGCTGGCCGAGCGGATCGCCGCCGAGCAGGGAAGGATCTGAGATGGCCTGGTTCCGGAAGCCGAAGCAGAAGCTGCAGGCGGCCGACCGGCGGGAGCTCCCCGCCGACGTCTTCGAGAAGTGTCCGCAGTGCGGCGAGATCCTGTACCGCGCGCGGCTGGTGCAGAACCTCAACGTGTGTCCGTCGTGCGGCTATCATCTGCGGATCGGCGCGGAGGACTACATCACGCTGCTGCTGGACGACGGCGAATACGAGGAGTTCGACGCGGAGCTGCGCAGCGGGGATCCGCTCGGCTTCACGGATTTGAAGCCGTACCCGGAGCGACTGGAGGCGGCGGAGCGGAAGACGGGGCAGGGCGAGGCGCTGCGCGCGGTCGGCGGCCGGCTCGAAGGCGTGCCCGTGTACGTCGCGGTGATGGATTTCGCGTTCATCGGCGGGAGCATGGGCTCCGTGGTCGGGGAGAAGATCGCGCGGCTGGCGCGGCGCGCGCTCGAGGACCGGCGGCCGCTGCTGGTCGTCAGCGCGTCGGGTGGCGCGCGGATGATGGAGGGGATCCTCTCCCTCATGCAGATGGCGAAGACCTCCGCGATGCTCGCGCAGCTACACGAAGCGGGCGTGCCGTACATCTCGATCCTGACCGATCCGACGACGGGCGGCGTGACGGCGTCGTACGCCATGCTCGGCGACGTGAACCTGGCGGAGCCCGGCGCGCTGATCGGGTTCGCCGGGCCGCGTGTGATCGAACAGACGATCAAGCAGGAGCTGCCCGAGGGGTTCCAGCGCTCGGAGTTCCTGCTCGAGCACGGGATGCTGGATGCGATCGTGGATCGGCGGGAGCTGAAGGCGACGGTCGGGCGGCTGCTGCGGCACATGCTGGGGCTCCCGGAGGCCGTGGGCGCCGGAGCCGAAGCCGTTGGCGCCCGTGCAGCGACGGGAGCGCCCGAGCAGGCCGCCGATTGACCTCTCTCACCTACGCCGAGCTGGTCCGTGAGCTGTTCCCGCGGCTGACCGGCGGGATCCGCTGGGGAACGGAGAAGACGGCGCGACTCCTCGCGGCGGCGGCGGATCCGCACCGTCGGTTCCGCTCGATCCATGTCGGCGGGACGAACGGCAAGGGCTCGGTCTCCGCGATGATCGCGTCCGTGCTCCGCGCGTCTGGCCGGCGCACGGGGCTCTACACGTCTCCGCACCTCTGCACGTTCCGCGAACGCATCCAGGTGGACGGCCGGCCGCTGTCGGAGGCCGCGCTGGTCGAGGCCGCGCGCGTGCTCTGGCCGACGATCCGGCTCGAGGAGCCGTCGTTCTTCGAGGCGACGACGGCGATCGCGTTCCTCGCATTCGCCGAGGCCGGTATCGAGGTGGCCGCGGTCGAGGTCGGCCTCGGCGGGCGGCTGGACGCGACGAACGTGATCGCGCCGGAGGTCGCGGTGATCACGAACGTCGCCCGCGACCACGCCGAGTACCTGGGCGAGACGATCGCCGAGATCGCGAGCGAGAAGGCGGGGATCATCAAGGCGGGCGTGCCGGTGGTCACCGGAGAGCGGGACCCCGGTACGCTTTCGATCTTCCGCGCCCGCGCGGCCGAGGTCGGCGCTCCGCTGCACGCGCTCGAGCCCGGCTCGATCCGGGACGTGCGGCTGGGCGTCGACGGGACCCGGCTGACGCTGCGGACCGGGGAATGGGGCGAGTTCGCGCTGCACACGCCGCTCATCGGCGAGCACCAGGCGTGGAACGCCGCGCTCGCCGTGCGCGCGCTCGAGCTGCTCCCCGCCGACCTGCGGCCGGAGCGCGAGGCCGTGATCCGCGGCATCGCCGAGGTCCGCTGGCCCGGCCGCATGGAACGGGAGCGGATCGACGATCAGACGTGGATCTTCGACGCGGCGCACAACCCGGCCGGCGTCGAGGTGCTGGTCGCCACGCTGCGCACGCTCGCGCCGGCGCGCCCCCTCGTCGGCGTGGTCGGCATCCTGAGCGACAAGGAGTGGCCGGCAATGGTGGGACCGCTCCTGGCGCTCGCGGACGTCCTCATCCTGACCGTGCCGCCGACGGCGCCGCTCCACCGGCGGTGGGACCCGGCCGCGGCCGCAGCGACGGTCGCGTCCGATCGTGTTGTCGCGGTCCCCGACTTCGACGGCGCACTCGCCGAAGCGCGCGCCCGCGCGGGCGGCGGCACCGTCGTGGTGACGGGTTCGTTCCACACCGTCGGCGACGCGCTCGCCGCGCTCGATCTCGCGCCGTTCGGCGCCGATGCGCCCTTGCCCGCGTTCGCCGCCGGGTCCTAGATTCGCGCCCATGCCGACTTTTGCCAGTCTCCCGGGATTCAGGGATTTCTATCCGGCCGACTTCGCGGTGCGCGCCCACATCGCGCGCGTGTGGCGCGAGGTCGCGCAGCGCTACGGGTTCGAGGAGTACGACGGTCCTCCGCTCGAGCCGCTCGAGCTGTACATCGAGAAGAGCGGCGAGGAGATCGTCCGCCAGCTCTACAACTTTGAGGACAAGGGCGGCCGCGCGGTCGCGCTTCGGCCCGAGATGACGCCGTCGCTGGCCCGCATGGTCGGCGCGCGCGCCGGCGGCCTGCGCAAACCGATCCGCTGGTTCTCGATCCCGCAACTCTTCCGCTACGAGCGCACGCAGCGCGGCCGGCTCCGCGAGCACTTCCAGTGGAACGTGGACATCATCGGGGAGGCGGACATCCTCGCCGACGCGGAGGTGCTCGCCGTCGCGCTCGACGCGCTGCGCGGCTTCGGCCTGACCGCCGACGACGTCGTGGCGCGCGTCAGCGACCGTCGTCTGCTCGAGCGGCTGCTGCTCCACGCGGGTGTGCCCGCCGACCAGCTCCCGGCCGCGTACGCCGTGATCGACAAGCTCGGCCGCGAGGAGGAGGAGCGCACGCGGCGCAAGCTCCACGAGGAAGTCGGCCTCGCGGCCGGCGCGGTCGACGAGGTGTTCCGCATCTTCGAGCACCGCGACTTCGATTCCCTCGCCCGCGCCTACGACGGCGTCCAGGGGGTGGCGGACGAGCTCGACCGCCTCGGCCGCTACTTCTCGCACCTCAACGACATGGGGCTCGGCGACTTCGTCGCGCTCGACCCCACGATCGTCCGCGGGCTCGCCTACTACACGGGCACGGTCTTCGAGATCTTCGACCGCGCGGGCGAGTTCCGCGCGATCTGCGGCGGCGGCCGCTACGACAACCTGCTCCGCGCCGTGAGCGACGCGGACCTCCCCGCGCTCGGCTTCGGGATGGGCGACGTCGTGCTGGCCGAGATCCTGGCCGACCGCGGGCTGCTCCCGCCGACCGAGCCGCGCCTCGACTACTACGTCGTCGCGGTCGGCGAAGCGGAGCGGCCGCTCATGCTCCGCATCGCACACCGCCTGCGCGAGGCCGGTCATTCCGTGGCGTACACGCTCCGGCCCGCCGGTGTCGGCCGTCAGTTCAAGGATGCCGATGCGCGCGGCGCCGAGCGCGTCCTCGTGCTCGGCCCCGACGAGGTCGCGCAGGGCGTCGCCGTCGTGCGCGAGATGCGTACGGGCGAGGAGCGCCGTGTCCCGCTGGACGAGCTGGCCCCCTGAGGCACGATGGGCCACGGACCCCCCGACGTCGATCGTTTCCGCCAGGAGCGGCGCCGGATCCTGCGACGTGCGGCGCTGCTCACCTACGGCCTCCTCGCCGCCGCGATCGGGGTCGCGGTCGTCGGTGCGGCCGTGGTCGCCTGGATCCTCTCCTTCGCCGGGCTGCCGTTCCGGGAAACGTGGCTGGTGCTGATCGTCATCATCCTCGCCGTGCCGCTCATCGGCCGGATCGTCGAGGCGGTTCGGAAGACGAGGGGCAGGCGCGAAAGCGCTGAGGAGCCCGGGCGCGAAGGCGGGCGCGATGCGGATGGTCCGGAGGACGGCGGGCGGGATGACAGTGGGCGCGAACGCGGAAGCCGAGGCGATCGCGCGGATTGACGGCCGGCGCGAGGCCCGGAGGCGCGACGGCGGCCGCGAACGCCGGGTCGCCGGGTTCGTGCGCATCCTTCCGGCCCCCGGAATTCGTCGGGGCCGCCGCACCGCGAGCGGCGCCGCCGCGCGGCTCGCGGCGGGACGGCGGCCGGGCGATGCCGCGGGCGGGTGAGGCGAGAATCGATCGGCGCGCGGCGAACGGTCCGCGCGCGGAGCACGCCCCCGGATCGGGGGTAATCGGAGTGGAGGCGGTGCGTCACGCACCCATGGGACCGGGTTCGGAGGTTCGATGGCGGAAGAGAAGGGGCTGACCCCACGGGCGGAGGATTTCAGCGCCTGGTACAACGAAGTGGTCCTGCGCGCGGAGCTGGCCGATTATTCGCCGGTCCGGGGCAGCATGGTCATCCGGCCGTACGGTTACGCGGTCTGGGAGAACATGCAGCGTGCGCTGGACGCGATGTTCAAGGAGACCGGGCACCAGAACGCGTACTTCCCGCTATTCATCCCGCAGAGCTTCATCGCCCGCGAGGCGGAGCACGTGGAGGGCTTCGCCAAGGAGATGGCGGTCGTCACGCACTCGCGGCTGAAGGCCTCGCCCGATGGCGGCCTGATCCCGGACCCCGACTCGCGGCTCGAGGAGCCGCTCGTCGTGCGGCCCACGTCGGAGACGATCATCTACGCGATGTTCGCCAAGTGGGTGCAGAGCTATCGCGACCTGCCGCTGCTGATCAACCAGTGGGCGAACGTGGTGCGCTGGGAGATGCGGACGCGGCTGTTCCTGCGCACGCTGGAGTTCCTGTGGCAGGAGGGCCACACGGCGCACGCTTCGGAGGCGGAGGCCGAGGAGGAGGCGCGGCGGATGCACGGCGTCTACCGCACGTTCATGGACGAGTGGATGGCGATGCCGCCGGTCCTCGGTCGCAAGTCCGAGTCGGAGAAGTTTCCGGGCGCGGTTCGGACGTACTCGCTCGAGGCGCTGATGCAGGACAACAAGGCGCTCCAGGCGGGAACGTCGCACATGCTGGGGCAGAACTTCGCGCGGCAGTTCGACCTGAAGTTCCAGACGGAGGCGGGCGGCGAGGAGTACGCGTGGAACACGTCGTGGGGCGTGTCGACTCGCCTGATCGGCGGCATGGTCATGACGCACGGCGACGACGCGGGGCTCGTGATCCCGCCGCGGCTCGCGCCGTACCAGGTCGTCATCGTCCCGATCGCCCGCACGGAGGAGGACCGGGCGCTGGTCATGGCGAAGGTCGAGGCGGTCGCCGCCGCGCTCCGCGACCGCGGCGTGCGCCTGCACGTCGATGCCCGGGAGAACATGACGCCGGGCGCGAAGTTCTACGAGTGGGAGCGCAAGGGCGTGCCGCTGCGGATGGAGTTGGGACCGAAGGACGTGGCCAAGGAGCAGGTCGTGCTGGTGCGCCGCATCGAGGAGGGCGACGGCCCGCGCAAGCAGTTCGTGCCGGAGGCCGAGGCGCTCGAGACGATCCCGGCGCGGCTCCAGGCGATCCAGAACGCGATGCTGGCGGCCGCCGTGCGGCGCCGGGAGGACAATTCGCACCGCGGCGTGGAGGACTACGACCGGTTCCGCGAGATCATCGAGGGCGTGGGCGGCTTTGTCTACGCCGGGTGGTGCGGCTCGGCGCAGTGCGAGGAGAAGGTGAAGGCGGACACCAAGGCGACGATCCGGGTACTGCCGTTCGAGGAGTTCCGGACGCCCGACGCGCCGAAGCGCTGTCTCGCATGCGGCGGCGAAGCCCGCGAGGAGGCCGTCTGGGCACGCGCGTACTGACGTTGGAGGAGCCGTTCCGTCGCCTGGGCGGCAAGCTCTACTGCGAGGACGTGGCCGCGGATGCACTCGTCGCGGCGCACGGTACGCCGCTGTACGTGTACAGCCGCACGGCGATCGTCGAGCGGTACCGCGAGCTGGACGCCGCGTTCTCGGGCGTGGATCGCCTCATTGCATACTCGGTCAAGGCGAACGGCAACCTGTCGGTGCTGCGGCTCCTCGCCGAGCAGGGCGCCGGCGCGGACATCGTGAGCGGCGGCGAGCTGCACCGCGCGCTCCTCGCGGGGATCCCGGCCGATCGGATCGTGTTCAGCGGAGTCGGGAAGACGGTCGTCGAAATGGCCGCGGCGCTCGAGGCGGGGATCTACGGCTTCAACGTCGAGAGCGAGGGGGAGCTGCGCGCCCTCTCCGCGCTGGCGGCCGCGACCGGGCGGGAGGCGCCGGTCGCGCTGCGCATCAACCCGGACATCGAGAGCCCCACACCGCACGCGTACACGCGAACGGGCCACCGCGCGACGAAGTTCGGCATCCCGAGCGAGGACGCGCTTCGCCTGTACCGGCTCGCCGCGGCGCTGCCGGGGATCCGCGTGCGCGGCGTGGACGTGCACATCGGCAGCCAGATCGTCGACGTCGAGCCCTACCGCCGCGCGCTGCGGCACGTGCTCGAGCTCGTCGACGCGGTCTGCCGGGAGGGCATCGAGCTCGAATACCTCGACCTGGGCGGCGGGTTCGGCATCTCCTACGGCGATGGCGACGACGCCGTCATCTCGGAATTCGCCGGCGCGCTGCTCCCCGAGCTCTCGAATTCCGGCATGCGGCTGGTGCTCGAGCCGGGGCGCTTCATCGCGGGCCCGGCGGGCGTGCTCCTGACCCGCGTCCTCTACATCAAGGAGACGGGCGAGAAGACGTTCGTCATCACCGACGCCGGGATGAACGACCTGCTGCGGCCGAGCCACTACTCGGGGTATCACGCCGTCGAGCCCGTCGAGCTTCATCCGGGGCGGGAGACCGTGCCCGTCGATGTCGTGGGGCCGATTTGCGAGACCGGCGACTTCCTCGCCCTGGACCGCCCGCTCGAACGGCCGGAAGAAGGCGAGCTGCTCGCGATCCGGACCGCGGGCGCGTACGGCTTCTCCATGGCCTCCCAGTACAACGCGCGAGTCCGGCCGGCGGAGGTGCTCGTCGACGGCGACACGTTCCGGCTGATCCGGCGCCGCGAAACGATCGACGACCTGGTCCGCGGCGAGGTAGAGCTGCTGGAGCCGGCCGGCGGCGACGCAGAACCCTGACCGCAGAACGCTGCATGACGAACAGAATCCTGATCCTCGATTTCGGCTCGCAGTTCACCCAGCTCATCGCGCGTCGGATCCGGGAGGAGCGGGTCTACTGCGAGATTCATCCGCCGACGGTCGGCCTCGACTGGATCCGCAAGTGGGACCCCCGGGGGATCATCCTCTCCGGCGGGCCGGCTTCCGTCTACGGCGACGATGGCCCGACGGCCGACGCGGAGCTCCTGACGCTCGGCGTGCCGGTCCTCGGCATCTGCTACGGCATGCAGCTCATCACCCATCTCGAGGGCGGGCGAGTGCGGCACGGGAAGCGCGAGTACGGCCGGGCGGAGCTGACGATCGCAGAGTCGAACGACCTCTTCGACGGATTCCAGCCGGGCGAGCAGGTCACGGTGTGGGCGAGCCACGGCGACCACGTGGACGAGCCGCCGCCGGGGTACCGCACGCTGGCATCGACGCCGTCGTTGCCGGTAGCGGCGTTCTGCGCGGCGGATCGGCCGATCTACGGCGTGCAGTTCCACCCCGAGGTGGCGCACACGCCGCGCGGTGACGAGATCATCTCGAATTTCGCGTTCCGGATCTGCGGTTGCGAGCCGACCTGGACGGCGGGCTCGTTCATCGAGGAGACGGTCGAGCGGGTCCGCCGCCAGGTCGGCGAGGACCATGTGATCTGCGGGCTGTCGGGCGGCGTCGACTCATCGGTCGCGGCCGCACTCGTGCACCGCGCGATCGGTGACCAGCTCACCTGCATCTTCGTGGACACGGGGCTGCTCCGGAAGGGCGAGCGGGAGACCGTCGAGCGGACGTTCCGTCGCCACCTGGGGATCCGGCTCGTCGTCGTGGACGCGAGCGCGCGGTTCCTGGAGCGGCTGGAGGGCGTGGAGGACCCGGAGGAGAAGCGCAGGCGTATCGGCGAGACGTTCATCCGCGTCTTCGAGCAGGCCGCGCGGGAGGCGGGCGCCGAGTCGCGGTACCTGGTCCAGGGCACCCTCTACCCGGACGTGATCGAGTCGCTGTCGGTGAAGGGGCCGTCGGCCACGATCAAGACGCACCACAACGTGGGCGGTCTGCCCGAGGACATGCCGTTCGAGCTGGTCGAGCCGCTGCGTGAGCTGTTCAAGGACGAGGTGCGCCAGGTCGGTCGGGAGCTCGGGCTCCCGGAGGAGCTCGTCGGCCGGCACCCGTTCCCGGGGCCGGGCCTCGCGATCCGCGTGCTCGGCACGGTGACCGAGGAGCGGCTCGCGACGTTGCGCGAGGTCGACGCGATCTACCTGGAGGAGATCCGCGCCGCCGGCCTCTACGATGACATCTGGCAGGCGTTCGCGGTGCTGCTGCCGGTGCGCAGCGTGGGCGTGATGGGCGACGGCCGGACCTACGAGAACGTCGCCGCGCTGCGCGCGGTCACCAGCCGGGACGGCATGACCGCCGACTGGTTCCCGTTCCCGCACGACGTGCTCGCGCGGATTTCTTCGCGGATCATCAACGAGGTCGCGGGGGTGAACCGGGTGTGCTACGACGTGAGCTCGAAGCCGCCGGCCACCATCGAGTGGGAGTGATGCGCCGGCACGCGGGGATCATACGCCGTCCCGTTCGGAGTCGATCTGCGACGCGCCTTCGGCCGTGAGCCGCCGCAGATAGATGCCTGCATAGTTCTCGTCGATCGCCGCCAGTCGGTTCTCGGGCGTGGCCGGGAACTGGGCGTCGCAACGGTCGCAGCGGATGGAACGGGCATCGCCCGTGCCGACGAGCCGCCAATTTCCCGTGCATTCGTCGTATGCGTGATCCAACACCGTACTCCCACTCCTTGATGGTCCCACGCAGGTAATGCCCACCGGCGCCACCGGTGACCCCAAGGTGCAATCTCTACGCCACACCCCGCCGGCTCGCCGGGGGTGTATGGAACCTGCGGAGAGCGGGGCGGGAGGTGCGCATGCGCGGCGAGCGGACACGACGATTGGGGGAGCTGGCGGGGGCGCTGTCCGGCCTCGTAGCCGGGGCGGGGGCGGCGGACGTGCGCGTGACCGGCGTGACCGCGGACACCCGCACGCTCCGCCCGGGGCAGGTGTTCGTGGCCGTCCGCGGCGCCACAACCGACGGCCACGACCTCCTGCCGGACGCGATCCGGGGCGGCGCTTCGGCCGTCGTGGTCGAGAGGGAACCCGCCGCGGGCGTGGCGGTCCCGGTCCTCCGCGTCGCCGACGGCCGGACGGCGCTCGCCGAGCTGGCCGCGGCCTGGTACGGCCGACCCGCGGACCGGTTGTCGCTAGTCGGGATCACCGGCTCCCTCGGCAAGACCTCGACGCTCTCCATGCTGGAGGCCGTGCTCGCCGCGGCCGGGTTGCGGGCCGGCACGATCGGCTCGCTCGGGATCCGATTCGGCGGCGCCGTCGAGCCGACCCGCCTGACCACGCCCGCGCCGCTCGAACTGCACCGCTCACTCGCCCGCTTCACCGACGCCCGCGCCGACCTCGCCGTCATGGAGGTCACCAGTCACGCCCTCGTCCAGGACCGGATTCACGGTCTGACCTACGACCTCGGGATCTTCACCAACCTGGTCCCGTTCGAGCACCTCGAGTACCACGGCTCGTTCAGGGCGTATGCGGCGGCCAAGTCGCGGTTCTTCGACCACCTCGGCAAGGGCGCGCCGTTCATCCACCCGGCCGGCGACCGCGCCGTGAAAGGTCTCGCCCGCGGCCGCGACGTGCGGCCCGTGAGCTGCGGTCCGGGCGGGCGCGTGTCCGTCCGCGTCGAGCGGCTCGTCCTCGACCGCGGCGGGACGCGGGTCGTCCTCTCCATCCGATCCCCGTTCGCGCGGTTGGACGGCGGCGACGTCGAGCCGGTGGAGATCCCGATCGAGCTTCAGGTCCTCGGCCGCCCCAACATCGCGAACGCCGCACTGGCCGCGGCGGCCGGCCTGTGCCTCGGCGCGCCGCCGTCGGCGGTCCGTGAAGGATTGGCCGGTTTCCGCGCTCCCCGGCGACGGATGCAGGTCGTCCATCGCGGGCGGTTCACCGTGCTCGACGACACCGTCGGCCACCCGGACAGCATCGGCGCGGTGTTCGAGGTGGCGGAGCGGATCGCGCACCGGCGCCTCCACATCGTATACGCGATCCGCGGTCGGCGCGGCGAGAAGATCAACCGCCGCGATGCCGAGACCGTGGCCATCTGGGCGCGCCGGATCGGGCTTTCGTCGCTCATCGTGACGGCGAGCGCGGACGCCGCCGACGAGGCCAACCGCGTCGCCCCCGCGGAACGCGCGGCGTTCCTCGACGGATTGCGACCCTACGGCGTGCCCTTCGAGTTCATGGGCGATCTCGCGGCCGCCGTCGATCGGGTCGTCGACGCCGCCGGCCCTGCCGACCTGGTGCTGCTGCTCGGCGCCCAGGGGATGGATCGGGGCGCCGAGATGCTGTGCCGTAAGGTGGCGTGACCGATGCGGAACGGGCCCGTGCGCCCCGGTCCGGGAGCACGGGCCCGCCGTTCCGCGGATCGACGCGCGGCCTTCAGTCCGGCTCCTGGAGCGAGTCCGGGATGGTGAGCCGGCCGGCGATCGTGTCCCAGATCTCCGCCATGGCCGGGATGTCTGCGCCGTTCGTCTGGGCGAACTCGAAGAGATCCCGCTCCGTCACCTCGTAGCGATCCAGGATCTCCATGCGCATGGAATCGAAGGCCAGGCTGTCCGGCGCCTCTCGCGCCGCTTCGCGGAGCGCCGTGTAGACCTCAATGAACTGCGCGTTCGTCAGCGCCGGCGACTCGTCCGGCGCCGCGGCCGGATCGCCCTGCCCACACGCCGCGAGGAGCAGGAGCCCCGCAAGCCCGATACGACGGAACCTCACCATACGCGCTGCCGCCTTGCCGTTCGATACAGGATCCAGGAGAGGGCCGCGAAGGCGAGCGTGCCGAGCAGCGGAGCCAGGCCGCCCATCCACCCGTACCCGACGACCCATGCCGCGGCCGCCGACGGGTCGTCGGGGCCCCAGAAATAGATGGCGATCGCGATGACCACGCCGAGCAGCGCCGCGCCGCCGACCATCCCGCTGGAGAAGAGGATCCCCGCCTCGCGCTGCTCGTCCGGCTCCTCGCCCGCGCGCGACGCCTTGTGCTCGACCAGCGCCCGCAGCGCGCCGCCCACCATGATCGGCGTGGTCAGCGCGACCGGCAGGTACAGCCCGACCGCGAACGCCAGCGAGGGGAGCCGCAGCACGAATTCGACGATGGCGGCCAACCCCACGCCGATGAAGACGAAGCGCCACGGCAGGTCCGCGGCCAGAACGCCGTCGATCACCAGGCCCATGAGCGTGGCCTGCGGCGCCGGCAAGCCGCCCTCGATGCCGATCCCGTACGACTCGTTCAGCAGGATGAGCGTGAAGCCCATCACGGCCGCGCTCGTCAGCACGCCGATCATCTCGCCGACCTGCTGTTTCCACGGCGTCGCGCCGAGCAGGAACCCGGCCTTCAGGTCCTGCGACGTGTCGCCGGCGATCGCGGCCGCGATGCACACCACCGCGCCGACCGCAAGCACCGCGACGCGCGCGCCGGGCTCGTCGCCCAGGCCGAGCAGCACGAAGGTCAACGCCGTGAGCAGCAGCGTCGCGATCGTCATCCCCGAGACCGGGTTCGACGTCGAGCCGACCAGCCCGACGATTCGGGACGAGACCGTCACGAAGAAGAACGCGAAGAGCGTCAGCAGGAACGCCGCGAGCAGGTTTACCGGGACGCCCGGCCAGAGCCACAGCCCGATCGCCGCCGCGACCGCGCCGGCGACGACCCACGGGAACGGGATGTCCCGGTCCGTCCGCGGCGCCGCACCCGCCCCGCCGCCCCCCGCCATCTGCGCCACGCCGAGGCGCGCTGATTCCCAGATCGTCGGCAGACTCTTGATCAGCGTGACGATCCCGCCGAAGCCGACCGCGCCCGCGCCGACGTACCGGATGTACGCGTTCCAGATGTCGCCCGACGCCATCTCCGAGACCGGCACCGTCCCCGGGTAGACGACCCGGCCGCCCGCCCAGTAATTGATCACCGGGATCAGCACCAGCCAGGCCAGTGCACCGCCGCCGAACATGATCGCGGCGATGCGCGGGCCCACGATGAAGCCGACGCCCAGCAGCTCCGGCGTGAACGAGCCCGCGATCTCCGCCTTCCCCGGCAGCCGCTGCGACGGCTCCTCCGGCCAGAGGCCGAGCCCCCGGCTGTTCGCGAGGAGCTGGTAAAGCGCGCCGATCCCCAGCCCGCTGAACACCAGCCGCCCCTTGTCGCCGCCCGCCTCGCCCGCGACCTGCACCTCCGCCGTCGCCAGCCCCTCGGGGTACGGCAGGTTTCCGTGTTCCCGGACGATGAGGAACCGGCGCAGCGGGATCATGAACAGCACGCCGAGCACGCCGCCGAACAGCGCCAGCACGGAGATCTCGAGCACGTCGACCCGCACGGCCGGGTCGGTCCGCTGCCAGATGAACAGCGCCGGGATCGTGAAGATCATGCCCGCCGCCAGCGACTCGCCCGCCGAGCCGATCGTCTGGACGATGTTCGTCTCCAGCACCGTGCCGCGCCGGAGCGCCCGGAACAGTACGATCGCCATGACCGCCGCCGGAATCGACGCGCTCACGGTCAGCCCGACCCGCAGGCCCAGGTATGCGTTCGCGGCACCGAACACCACGCCGACCACGACCCCGACGAGGATCGCCTTCAGCGTGAGCTCCGGGACCTGCTCCTGCGCGTCGACGTACGGCGGGTACATCTCGCCGGGAACCGCTTCGTAGGCCTCCGGAGGGAGGCCCGCCTTGCGCGAATCCGACGACACGGGATGTGAGGCCATCGCGCGCTCCGGAAATAGGTTACGCATGCGGTGCGGTGGGCGAACCGTACGCCCGGGACCCGCCGCCTGTCAAGGCAAACATCGCACGCCCGAGATCGGCGGGCGCTACACGCGATTGCGGTACGCCGCCCCGCCACGCTATGTTCCGCGCGACCCGCGACCGTGGAACCGGTTCGACGCACACCATTTACGACCACGCCCCATGAAAACGACTCGCATCGTTCCACTCGTCACGCTGCTCGCGGCCGCCGCGCCGGCGGCCGCGCAATCGCTGGACGCCCCGCCCTCGCCGGCCCAGGTGCTGGGCTACGAGCTCGGCGAACGGTTCACCGATCACGCCGGCGTCGTCCGGTACATGGAAACGCTGGACGCCGCGTCGCCGCGCGTCGAGGTGCGGCGCTACGGGACGAGCGTCGAGGGGCGCCCGCTGCTCCAGGTCGTGGTCGCGCGCGAGGACCATCTGGCGCGCCTCGACGAGATCCTGGCACTGAACCGCGAGCTGTCGGATCCGGAGACGCCGGAGTCGCGCGCCCGCGAGATCGCGGCCCGCAACCCGGCCGTCGTGTACCTGAGCTACGGCGTGCACGGGAACGAGAGCTCGTCGAGCGAGGCGTCGCTCTGGACGGCGTGGGACCTGGCGCGCGACGCGGAGAACGTGGCCGGGGTGCTCGATTCCGTCGTGGTGGTGATCGATCCGGCGGTGAACCCCGATGGTCGGGAGCGCTACGTCGGCTGGTACCGCCAGGCGCGGGGCGTGGAGCCGAACGCGAGCCCGGAGGCGCGCGAGCACTTCGAGCCGTGGCCGGGCGGTCGCTACAACCATTACCTCTTCGACCTGAACCGCGACTGGGCGTGGCTCTCGCAGCCCGAATCGCGGGCCCGCATCGCCACGTGGTCGACGTGGATGCCGCAGATCCACGTCGATTTCCACGAGATGGGGTGGACGTCCAGCTACTTCTTCTTCCCCGCGGCGGAGCCGGTCAACCCGATCTACCCGGAGTACACGCTGAAGTGGGGGCGGCGGATCGGGGAGGGGAACGCGCGCGCGTTCGACGAGCACGGCTGGCTCTACTTCACCGGCGAGAGCTACGACCTGTTCTACCCCGGGTACGGCGACAGCTGGCCGAGCCTGCTGGGCGCGATCGGCATGACCTACGAGCAGGCGGGCGGCGGACGAGCCGGCCTCGCGATCGAGCGGCCGGACGGCACGACGCTGACGCTGCGCGATCGCGCCACGCACCACTGGACCGCGGGCGCGGCGACGCTGCGCACCGCGGCCGCATCGAAGACCGAGCTGCTGCTCGATTTCGCGGCGTTCCACCGCACCGTGGGCGTGGGCGAATCGGACGTGCTGCTCGTCCCCGGCACCGACCCGAGCCGCGTCGAAGCGCTCGTGGAGCTGCTCCGCCGCCAGGGGATCCGCGTGGAGCGGGCGGCGCGGGCGTTCCGCCTCGACGCGGTGCCGCATCACGGCTTCGATCCCCGCCGCGAGTTCCCGGCCGGAACGTACCTCGTCCGGGCGCGGCAGCCGCGCGGCCGGCTGGCGACGACGCTGCTCCAGCCGGAGACCGTGCTCGACGCCACCTTCTCCTACGACGTCAGCGCCTGGTCGCTGCCGTTCGCGTACGGCGTCGAGGCGCACCGCGCCGACGACGTGCCGGACGCCGGGTGGCAGCGCGTCGACGAGGCCGCGACCATCGCCGCGAAGGCGGCGCCCGCGGCCGGCGAGCCCTACGGCTACCTCGTCGCGCCGTCGTTCTCGGCCTGGCCGGCGCTCGTCCGGTTCCTCGCCGGCGGGGGCCGCGCCATCGTGCTCGACGAGCCGTTCCGCGCCGCCGGGCAGCGCTGGCCGGCCGGGACAATCCTCCTCTCGCGGTTCCACAACCCCCGCCTCGGCGAGCGCGTCGCCGAGGCGGGGCTCACGGCCCTCGCAACGCCGATGGCCTCCGGGTTCATCGCCGGCGGGAACGACCTCGGCACCGAGGATTCGTACATGATCGAGATGCCGAGCGTCGCCGTGCTGACCGGCGACGGCGTCTCGCCCACCTCCTACGGCGCCCACTGGTTCTTCCTGGAGCGCACCCTCCGCCTGCCGTTCGACGCGATCCCGTCGACCCGCGTGGGCTCGGCCGACCTCGACCGGTACGACGTCCTCGTCCTCCCCGACATGGGCAGCCGCACTCTCGACGAGGACGGGCTCGAAACCGTCCGGGAATGGGTGCGCCGCGGCGGCACGCTCGTCGCCGTCGCGGGCGCGACCGGCGCCGTGGCTGGCAAGATCGCCGGGATCGAGCTGCGCGAGAGCGAGGACGACGACGCGGCCGACACCGCGCACGCGCTGCGCGGCCGCAAGGCCCGCGAGCTCGAGCGCTGGGAGCAGGAAGTGCCCGGCACCATCCTCTCCGTCCGCCTCGACCCCGCGCACCCGCTCGCCTTCGGCGCCGGCGTCGACGGCGACCCCGAGCGGATGTACGTGCTCCACAACGCGGGCCGGACCTTCGAGCCCGACGAGAGCTTCGAGTCCGTCGCCTATTTCCCGGACGGCCTCGAGAAGGTCAGCGGCGTCATCAGCGAGCGGAACCTCGAACGCCTCGCCCAGAGCACCTGGCTCGCCACTCGCCGCGTCGGCGACGGCCGCGTCATCCTCTTCGCCGACGACCCGCTGTTCCGGCACTTCTGGTACGCCGGGTTCCAGCCGTACGCCAACGCAATCCTGATCGGGCCTCACCTGTAGCTGCGCACGCTCGAGCACTCCTCTCGCTCCCGTTCCCGTTCCCGTTCCCGACCCCGCACGGCCGGGAACGGGAACGGGATCGGCGCCGGCAGCGCCCCGAACGTTTACGGGACCGCTCACGCACGCCCCGCACGGGGTGCCTCCGAGCGCCGCACACGAACGCCGCCGGCATCGTCGCGCAGCGCGGGCGGCGCCCGCCTTCACGCCCACCGGCCGGGCCGGCGCGCCTTCGCGCCCGTCCGCCGGCGCCTTCGGGAGCCGTCGCGGCCGGGTGGGGTACTGTCATAACGGCAGCCGTGGGGGGCATGCGCCTTGCCCCCGGCCGCCGCTTGGTTCGGCGCCGGTCCGCGCAGATCGGCGTCGCGGTGCGGCGCGAGAGGGCGCCGCCGGTTCCGTGAAATCCGAGGGCGGGAACAGTGTTGAATTCCGATCGACTGACGATCAAGGCGGGCGAGGCGGTCCAGCGTGCGGCGTCGGACGCGCAGCGGCGGGGCAACCCGACGCTGGAGGACGTGCACGTGCTCGGCGCGCTGCTGGGGCAGGAGGAGACGATCGTCGTTCCGATCCTCCGGAAAGTGGGCGTGAGCGTCGCCCACCTCGGGGAGGAGTTGGAGCGGGTGCTGGGGCGCCTGCCGAAGCAGAGCGGCGGCGGGATGCCGTCGGTGAGCCGGGAGCTGAACCAGATCTTCGACCGCGCGGAGCAGGAGGCGCGGGATCTCGGGGACGCGTACGTCTCGACGGAGCACCTGCTGCTGTCGCTGGCGGCGCACAAGGGGTCGACGACGCGGGAGCTGCTGGGTGCGCAGGGCGCGACGCGGAATGCGTTGCTCGAGGCGCTCGAGGCGGTGCGCGGCCCGCATCGGGTGACGGACGTGTCGCCGGAGGAGAAGTACCGGGCGCTGGAGCGCTTCGGCCGGGACCTGACGGGGCTCGCGCGCCAGGGGAAGCTGGACCCGGTGATCGGCCGGGACGAGGAGATCCGTCGCGTCGTGCAGGTGCTCAGCCGGCGTACGAAGAACAACCCGGTGCTGATCGGCGAGCCGGGCGTCGGCAAGACGGCGATCGTGGAGGGGCTGGCGCAGCGGATCGTGAGCGGCGACGTCCCGGAGTCGCTGCGGGACAAGCGACTGATCTCCCTGGACATCGGCGCGATGGTCGCCGGCTCGAAGTACCGCGGCGAGTTCGAGGAGCGCTTCAAGGCGGTTCTGAAGGAGATCACCGAGGCGGACGGCCGCTTCATCGTGTTCATTGACGAGCTGCACACGATCGTGGGCGCGGGCGCGGCGGAGGGTGCCGTGGACGCGGGCAACATGCTGAAGCCGGCGCTCGCGCGGGGCGAGCTGCGCGTCGTGGGCGCGACGACGCTCGACGAGTACCGCCGGCACATCGAGAAGGACGCCGCGCTGGAGCGGCGATTCCAGCCGGTCTACGTGGGCGAGCCGAGCGTCGAGGACACGATCGCGATCCTGCGCGGGCTGAAGGAGCGCTACGAGGTGCACCACGGCGTGCGCATCACGGACGCGGCGATCGTGGCGGCGGCGCGGCTGTCGGACCGCTACGTCGGCGGCCGGTTCCTGCCGGACAAGGCGATCGACCTGGTCGACGAGGCGGCGTCGCGACTGCGCATCGAGATCGATTCGCTGCCGCAGGAGATCGACGAGGTCGAGCGGCGAATCACGCAGCTCGAGATCGAGCGCACGGCGCTGGCGAGCGAGGAAGACCCGGACGCCGTCGAGCGGCGCGACGCGATCGATGCCGAGCTCGCGGAGCTGCGCGAGCGGTCGAACGCGATGAAAACGCGCTGGCAGGCGGAGAAGGTGCAGATCGGCCGGATTCGGGAGATCAAGGAGCGGATCGACGCGTTGAAGGTGGAGGCGGAGCGCGCCACGCGGACCGGCGACCTGAACCGCGCCGCGGAGATCCAGTACGGCGAGGTGCCGGGGCTGGAGCAGGAGCTGGAGGTCGCGGAGCAGCGGCTGATGGAGTTCCAGGAGGACGGCCAGTTCCTGAAGGAGGAGGTCGATGCCGAAGACATCGCCGAAGTCGTCTCGAAGTGGACGGGCGTGCCGGTCGCGCGCATGCTCGAGTCCGAGCGGGCGCGCCTCGTCCGGCTCGAGCAGGTGCTTTCGTCGCGGGTGATCGGCCAGGACGAGGCGGTCGCGGCCGTGGCCAACGCGGTGCGGCGCAGCCGCGCGGGGCTCCAGGACCCGGATCGGCCGATCGGCAGCTTCATCTTCCTGGGCCCCACCGGCGTCGGGAAGACGGAGACCGCGCGTGCGCTCGCCGAGTTCCTCTTCGACGACGAGGACGCGCTGGTCCGCATCGATATGTCGGAGTACATGGAGAAGCACGCGGTCGCGCGGCTGATCGGCGCGCCTCCGGGCTACGTCGGCTTCGAGGAGGGCGGCCAGCTCACGGAGGCGGTCCGGCGGCGCCCGTACTCGGTCGTGCTCTTCGACGAGATCGAGAAGGCGCACCCGGAAGTGTTCAATCTGTTGCTCCAGATCCTCGACGACGGGCGGCTGACCGACGCTCAGGGTCGCACGGTCGATTTCCGCAACACGGTCGTCCTCATGACGTCGAACATCGGCGGCCAGTTCATCCTGGAGCGGTCGGCGGGCGGCCTGTGGGAGGAGGTCGAGGTCCACGTCCGGTCCGAGCTCGCGCGGCACTTCCGGCCCGAGTTCCTGAACCGCGTGGACGATATCATCGTCTTCCGCCCGCTCGGCGCGGAGCAGCTCGAGCAGATCGTCTCGCTCCAGCTCCGGCGCGTCGAGGCGCTGCTGGCCGAGCGCCGAATCACGCTGAAGGTGACCGACGCGGCCCGGCGGATGATCGCCGAGGAAGGGCACGACCCCGCGTTCGGCGCGCGGCCGCTGAAGCGGGCGATCCAGCGGGTGGTGCAGAACCCGCTCGCGCTGGCGCTGCTCGAGGGTCGATTCGATGACGGCGACACCATCGTCGCCGACCGCGCCGGCGATGCGATGCAGTTGACGTTCACGCGCGAGACGGGCGAGCCGGCCGTCGCCTGACCGGCGCGGCCGCGACCATCGCTTGACAGCGGCCTCGCGGGCCGCCTAACCTATGACCGCGCCTCGCGTGATCGCGCCTCGCGCGGCGACGCGCGAGGCGCGGTCCCTCAACCTCGTGGAGTCTGAGCATGCGACGTGGCACGATCGGAACGATCCGGATGGCGGCGATTCCGGCTCTCGCGCTGGTCCTGGCGTGCGCGACGCGGACGGAGCGCATCGTCGCGCCGCCGGCGGCGGCGCCGGGCGTGGCGCCGGCGCTCGTCGTCGAGCGGTTCCTGCACGCCGCGAACGCGAAGGACTTCCGGACCATGGGGCGGTTGTTCGGCACGCGGGAAGGCCCCGTCCTCGAGCTGTACCCGGCCGCCGAGGTCGAGAAACGCATGTTCGCGCTCGCCTCCGTGCTCCGGCACGACGACTACGCGATCGAGGGCGAGATGGTCGCGCCCGGGCGCACGGGTGAAGCGCTACGGATCCTGGTTCGCCTCCAGGTCGGCGCGAGGAGTATCCCGGTGCCGTTCACCGTGGTGCGGACCGAGGACGCCGGCTGGCTCATCGAGCAGTTCGACATCGAGCGGATCACGGCCGGCACGTGAGCGCGGCCGGGATCGCGCGCGCTCACTCCTGGACCAGCTCGATCAGCACGCCGCCGGTGCTCCGCGGGTGGAGGAACGCGACGAGGCGTCCGTGTGCGCCGGCGCGGGGCCGCTCGTCAATGAGCTGCACGCCGGCGGCCGCGAGGCGGGCGAGCGCGGCCTCGAGGTCGGGGACCCGGTAGGCCAGGTGGTGCAGCCCGGGGCCGCGCTTCTCGAGGAACCGCGCCACGGGCGAGTCCGGCGCGGCCGGCTCGAGCAGCTCGAGCCGGCCCGTACCCGCGCCCACGAATACGACGTCCACGCCCTGGGATTCCACCCGCTCGCGCGGGGAACCTTCGGCTCCGGTCACGAGTTCGAACGTGGGAAGCGCTTCTTCGATTGACGCCACCGCGATGGCGACGTGGTCCAGAGGTAGCTGTTCCATGGTACAGGCGGCCGGGTTCTTGCAAACTCCGCTGTCTTTCGGAAGCTAACACGATGCCGTTGGCCCGGCCACGGCCGACGGCAACCAACAGGAGATGGGGATGGCCGACAACGGGAAGGTGATGACCGCTTCGGACGGTAATTTCGCGGATCTCGTCGAGAAGGCGGAGGGGCTCGCGATCGTCGATTTCTGGGCCGCGTGGTGCGGCCCCTGCCGGATGGTCGCACCCATCATCGAACAGCTCGCCGACGAGTACGACGGCCGCGTGACCGTGGCGAAGCTGGACGTGGACGCCAATCAGCAGACGGCGATGCGCTTCGGCATCCGTTCGATCCCGAGCATCCTGTTCTTCAAGGATGGCAAGCACGTGGACACCGTCGTGGGCGCGGTCCCCAAGCCGCACCTCGAGCGGAAGATCCAGGAGCACCTTTCCTGAACGACGACGCGACGCGGGGCTTCGACGCGCGCCGCCCGGCCGCGCGGGCGACGGGTCGCACGGAATCGGACCGGCAGCACCACGCTGCCGGTCCGATTTTTCATCCGGCGCGCCGTCCCGCGAGCGCTGGCCCCGCCGGCGGCCCGGGCCGCCCGGCGCTCCACGACGATCTGGCGTAAGTCATGGCACGACTTTATATTGTCAGCACTCCGATAGGCAATCTCGCCGACACGACCCACCGCGCCGTCGAGGTGCTCGGCCGGGTGGACCGGATCCTGGCTGAGGACACCCGGCGCACGGGGATCCTGCTTCGGCATTACGGCATACAGACGCCGCTGGTCTCCGCGCACACGCACAACGAGGCGGCGCGGGCGGCGCAGCTCGTGGACTGGTTGGACGCGGGCGAGGATGTCGCGGTCGTCTCGGATGCGGGGACGCCGCTCGTCTCGGATCCCGGCGCACGGATCGTGCGGAGGGTCGTCGAGGCGGGCCACGACGTCGTCCCGGTCCCCGGCGCCTCCGCGGTGCTCGCGGCGCTGGTCGTGTCGGGGCTGGACCCGGAGCCGTTCACGTTCTACGGGTTCCTGCCCCGGAGCGGCCGTGCGCGGGCCGCGCGGCTCGCGGAGATCGCGGCGCTGCCGCACACGTCGGTGCTGTACGAGGCGCCGGGTCGGCTGGCGCGGACGCTGCGCGAGCTGGCCGAGCAGTGCGGCGCCGACCGGGGCGTCGCGGTCGCGCGGGAGTTGACGAAGCTCCACGAGTCCGTGTTTCGCGGAACTTTGGCGGAAGCGGCCGCCTACTACGAGCGGGAGCGGCCGCGCGGCGAAATCGTGGTGCTCGTGGGCGGCCGGACGGCGCCGCCGGTCGGGGTGCCGGGCGCCGAGGACGCGCGGGACCTGGCGCGGGCGCTCCTCGAGCGAGGCGAGCGTCCGAGTGCCGCGGCCCGGGAGCTGGCTCGGCGGCTCGGGCTGCCCCGCAATCAGGCGTACGAGATCGTGCTGGGGCTCACCGGAGAAGGCGAAGGAGACGGATCTTGACTGCCCTGCTGTTCAGCGTCCTCATGCAGGCGGCCGTGGTGCCGACGGCGCCGTCGCCGACGCTCACGATCGCCCAGGTCGAGTACGACGGGGGCGGCGACTGGTACGCGAATCCGTCGGGGCTGCCGAACCTGCTGCGGGCGATCCGGGAGCGCACGGGGCTGCCGATCCAGGACACGCGGCGCGTGACGATCCAGCTCACCTCACCCAAGCTGCGGGACTACCCTTACCTGTACCTGACCGGCCACGGCAACATCCGTCTCTCGGAGGAGGAGGTCCGGGCGCTGCGCGCGTACCTGCTCGCCGGCGGGTTTCTCCACGCGGACGACAACTACGGCCTGAACGAGAGTTTTCGCCGCGAGATGAAGCGGGTGTTCCCGGACAAGGAGCTGGTCGAGATTCCGGCGGATCACCCGATCTACCACGCGTTCTACGACTTTCCGAACGGCCTGCCGAAGATCCACCTTCACGATGGCAAGCCGCCGCAGGGGTTCGGGATCTTCCACGAGGGGCGTCTGGTCGTTTTCTACAGCTACGAGTCGGACCTCGGCAATGGCTGGGAGGACCCGGACGTACACGGCGATCCACCGGAGGCGCGTGAGGCGGCGCTGCGGATGGGGGTCAATCTATTCCTCTACGCACTGGCACAGGTCGTCCAATGAGCCCGGCGGGACAGCGACTTTGGAGCAGTATTTCCGCGGCGCGGCGGCAGGTGAGGCGGGACGGCGTGCTGGCGGCGGGTGCCGCGGCCGCGGCATCCGTCCCGGTGGCGCTCGTGCTGGCGTGGGCGCTGGGCACGGCCCGCGCGTGGTCGGCGCCCAGCCCGATCCCGCTGGCGCTCGCGGCGGCGGCGGTCGTGGCGACGGTCGCCGTGGCCGTGTGGGCGGCGCGCCGCTGGGTCTCGGTCGTCGACGACGTCGCCGTGGCATCCGCGGCGGAGGAGCGGCGAGGTCTGCCCGAGGGGAGCGTGCGGGGCGTCCTGGAACTGAGTCGCGCGCTCCCGGACGGGACCTCGCCGGCGCTGTACATGCGCGCGGAGTCGGTGCTCGCGCAGCAGCTCGCGGGCGCGACGCCCCGCGACCTCGCCGGGCAGGTCGGCGAGCGGGCGCGCCGGCGCCGGCAGCACACGCTCCTCGCGTTCACCGGGCTGAGTCTCGCGACCGTGGCGCTCGGCTACATCTCGCCGGAGCGGTCGCGAGCCGGGTGGGGCGCGCTGCTGCACCCGGTCGCGCACCTCTCGCCGCCGCCGCTCCCGCCGATGACGGTGGAGCCGGGCGACGTCGAGCTGCCCCGAGGGGCGAGCCTGGACATCGCGGTGGAGGCGCCGGGGCGCGACGAGGTGACGCTGCGCTGGCGCGAGGAAGGCGACGTTCCGCGCCAGCGTCGCCTGACGCTGACGGACGGCCGCGCGACGTCGCGGATCGCGGGCGTGGACGCGGAGCTGGTCTACTGGGTCGTCGCGCCGGACGGTGCGGCCAGCGACACGTTCCGCGTCGCGCCGCTGGACCCGCTGCTCTTCTCCGACCTGATCGTCGACGTGGTCTACCCCGCGTACCTGGATCGGCAGCCGGAACGATTCGAGGACGAGGTCCCGCCGTTGACGGTGCCGGCCGGCACGGAGCTGCGGATCCGCGGGCGGGCGACGCGGCGGCTGGCCGAGGCGTCGCTGCTGCGGTCGGACGGCGACAGCCGGATCGCGTTCGAGGTGACGGCGGACCGCTTCGCCGGCCGCTGGACGCCGCGTGCGAGCGGTACGTACCGATGGTCGTTGACCGACCGTGCCGGCGGCGTCCCGGTCGCGACGCCGGCGCCGCTGGAGCTGACGGTCGTGCCGGATCGCGCGCCGGAGGTCGACATCACGTTCCCGGGCCCCGACACGCTCCTCGGGCCGGACATGCGTCAGCCTCTCGTGGCGGACGCGCGCGACGACCATGGCCTGCGCTCGGCGACGCTCGTGAGCTGGCGCGTCAGTCGGCTGGGCGGGAGCGACGAGCCGGTCGAGCAGAGCCTCACGCTCGGTGGCGACCCGGAGCGCGCCATCCTGCGCGCGGTGCTGGATGCCACCGAGCGCCGGATGCTCCCCGGCGACGAGCTTCACTACTTCGTCCGGGTCGTCGACGCGTCGCCGGCGCGACAGGTCGGCGTCTCCGCGACGCACGTGCTGCGGCTCCCCGGGATGGAAGAGCTGCGGCGGCTGGCCGAATCGCACGCGGAGTCGCTGGTCGAGGACGCTTCATCGCTGGCGCGTTCGGCGGAGCGGCTGGAGGAGACGACGCGCGGGCTCGCCCGCCAGTCGGCACGGTCCGCACGGGGCGGGTCGTCCGGTCGGCCGGGTGGCGGCGGGTCCACGGCCGGCCGGACCGGCGGCGGCGGTGAGCAGGCGACGACGGGCTACGAGGAGCGCGAGCAGGTGCGGCAGGTCATCGACCGTCAGCAGGCGATGCTCGACCGCGTCGAGCGGATGCGCGAACGGACCGAAGCGCTCGAGCGTGCGCTGGAGGCCGCCGGCCTCCAGGACCCGGCGCTCCAGCAGCGACTCGCCGAGCTGCGACGGCTCTACGACCAGATCCTCACGCCCGAGCTGCGTGAGAAGCTCGAGCAGATGCGCAACTCGCTCGACGAGATGGATCCGGAACAGTTGAGGCGGTCGCTCGAACAGCTCTCGCAGCAGCAGGAGCAGCTTCGCCAGCAGATCGACCAGAGTCTCGAGCTGCTGCGCCGGGCGGCGCTCGAGCAGCAGATGAATTCCGCCGTCCGGGAGGCCCGGGAGCTCGCCACGCAGCAGGCCGCGCTGGCCGAGCAGGTGAAGCGCGACGGCGCGGCCACGCCCGAGCGCGCGGCCCAGCAGCAGGCGCTGGAGGAACGCGCCGAATCGCTGAAGCAGCAGATGGCGAATCTGCAGCAGCAGCTACGCGAGCAGGGGGAGACCTCGACGGCGCAGCGGACCGGGGAGGCGGGCAAGCAGCTCGACGCGGCGCAACAGGCGATGCGCCGCGCCGCGCAGCAGGCGGAGCAGGGGCAGGGGCGGCAGGCCGGTCAGAGCGGCGAGCAGGCCGCGGAACAGCTCCAGCAGGTGGCCGATGCCCTCGAATCCGCGCGTGAGGAGATGGCGGAGGCGTGGCGCGACGAGGTCCAGGGCTCGGTCGAGCAGGCCGCGAACGACGCGCTCGACCTCGCCCAGCGCCAGACCGAGCTGCTCCAGCAGATGCAGCAGATGCAGGGGATGCAGCAGAGCGGCCAGTTCGGAGATCCGCTCCCGCAGCAACCGCAGGGGCAGACAGGGCAGCAGCAGGGAAGCCAGCCGATGCCCCGCAGCGGCCAGCAGAGCCAGGCGTCGGGCCAGCAGGGTCAGCAGCACCAGTCCGGTCAGCAAGGGCAGTCCGGTCAGCAAGGGCAGTCCGGTCAGCAGGGTCAGTCGGGCCAGCAGGGGCAGTCCGGCCAGGGGCAGAGCGCGGGCGAGCCGGGCCGCCAGAGCGGGGGGCAGCAGGGCGCGGGGGAGCAGGGTCGGGGGCAGCGGCGTGGCGGCGAGGCGGCGCAGGGCGGACGGCAGTCGGGTGGCCAGCCGGGCCCGGGCGGCGGAGGCTCGGACCTTCAGCGGATCCGTTCGGAACAGATGGCGCTGCAGCAGGGGCTGGAGGCGCTCGGTCGGAACCTGGCCGAAGCGGGGCGCCGCTCGGCGATGGTGAACCAGGACGTGGGCGCGGCGCTCGGTCGGGCGATGCTGAGCATGCAGCAGACGCTGGAGGCGCTGGAGGGGCGGAGCGGGCGCCAGGGCATGCCGATCGAGGAGGCGCGCGAGACGATCGAGGCGCTGAACCGTCTGGCGCTCGAGCTCCTGAAGAACGGCGAACAGATCGAGCAGGCGCAGACGGGTACGGGTCTCCAGCAGGCGCTCGAGCAGCTGGCGGAGCTGGCCAGGCAGCAGGGCTCGCTGAACGGGCAGGCCAATTCGCTGCTCCCGCTCGACCTCGGGCCGCGGGCGATGGCCGACCAGATGCAGCGGTTGGCGCGGCAGCAGCGCGAGCTGGCCAAGAAGCTGGGCGGGCTGAACGACATGGTCGGCGGCCAGGACGACGTGCTCGGCCGTCTCGACGAGCTGGCCCGCGAGGCGGAGGCGATCGCGCGGGAGCTGAGCGGCGGCCGGCTGACCCCCGAGCTCCTCGCCCGACAGGAGCGGCTGTTCCACCGACTGCTGGATGCCGGGCGCACGCTCGAGCGCGAGGAGTACACCAGCCAGCGCGTCGCCGAGCGGCCGGGCGCGGTCGGCGTGTCCCGCGCGGGGCCGCTCGACGCCGAGCTGCTGCACGCCGGGCCGCGGTACCCGGTGCCGGACCCCGAGGCGCTGCGCGCGCTGCCGCCGGCCTACCGCAGGCTGATCCTCGAGTACTTCGACCGGTTGAACCGTGCGGTCGAACCGGCGGCCGGTTCGGAGCGGACGCCGGACGAGAACCGGAACCGTTGAGGGGGAGAGAAGTGCGCTCAACCCGATGCAGGGTCGCGGTCCAGCTCGGCGTGCTCGGGCTGGCCGTGCTGTTCCCGTCCGCGACGCTGCGCGGCCAGGAGATCAACGGCCAGGGCGGCGACGAGATCCAACGGCTGCGCGAGGCCGCGGCGCGCGAGGCGGCGGGCGATTTCCCGGGCGCCGAACGGATCCTCGAGGCGATTCTGGAGGAGCGGCCGACGGCGGTGAGCGCGCTGTTGGCGCTGGAGCGCGTGTATCGGGTCCAGGGCCGCGTGGCCGACGTGCTCGCCCCGGTGGACCGGATGCTCGAGTTCGATCCGAGCTCCGCGATTGCGCACCGGCTGCGGCTCCAGACACTCTCGGAGCTGGGCCGGCTGGAGGAGCTCGAGGCGGCCGCGGAGGCGTGGATCCGGGCGACGCCCGGGCTCGAGACGCCGTACCGCGAGATCGCACGGATCCACGCCGCGCGGGGCGACCATGCGCGGGCGGCGGCCGTGCTCGAGCGGGGGCGGTCGCGCGTGGGGCGCGATGATGCCCTGGCGCTGGAGCTCGGTGAGACCTACGCGCTGCTCGGCGACGTGGAGCGAGCGGTCCGGGAATGGGACCGGGCGGTCGGTCCCGAGGCTCGCGGTTTCTCTCTCGTCCGCCGCCACCTGGGCGGGCTGCCGGATGGAGGCGCGAGGCTGATCCCCGGCCTGATCGACGCGCTGACCCGGGAGCCGACGGCGCTCGCCCGGCGTCGCGCGGCCGTGCAGCTCGCGATCGACGCGGGTCTCTCCGAGAGCGCCGAGGCGATCGCCCGCGGCGTGGTCGTGGAGCTGGAGCCGAGCGAGCGCGAGGCGTTCCTCGTCGAGATCGCCCGGCGGGCGGATGGCGCCCGACTCCCCGCGCTCGCCTACTGGGCGTACGGCGAGCTGCTGGGCCCCGCGGGTGCGGGCGAGTCGTTCCTCGCGCTCCGCACGCGAATGGCGGAGCTCGCGCTGATCGTGGGGGACACGGCGGCCGCCCGCGAACAGTTCGCGATCCTCGAGCGCGCGCACGCGGTCGGTTCGCCCGAACGCCGTCGGGCCGCCGCCATGCGGATCCAGCTGACCGCGAGCGACGGCCGGGTCGACGAGGCGATGCGGGCGCTGGAGGCGTTTCGCGAGGAGTACGGCGATGCGCAGGAGGTGGACGGCATCGCCGCGGCGATCGCCGAGACGTTGTTCCGCCAGGGCGACGTGGACCGGGCGGAGCGCGTGCTCGGGCGCGCGGGCGGACCGCAGAGCCACCTGATCCGCGGCCGGATCGCCCTGCGGCACGGAGACATCGCCGGGGCACGGCGAGAATTCCTCTCGGCCGCGCCCGGCCTCGAGGGCGCGGAGGCGACGCAGGTCCTGTCGCTCCTCACGCTCCTCGGGCGCCTGTCCCCGGCCGGCGGAGCGATCCTCGGTCGATCGCTGGCTCGCGCCATGCAAGGGGATGTGCCGGGCGCGATCGACCTGCTGGTCGACGACTCACGGGATCTCGCCCGCGGTGAACGGGCCGGCCTCCTCGATTTCGCGGCGGGGCTGGCCGACCGCTCGACGCTGCCGGCCGAGGCCGAGCGGATCCGGCGCGTGATCGTGGCCGAGCACGCGGACGCGCCGGAGGCGCCCGCCGCGTTGCTGGCCCTGGGTCGGTCGCTGGCCCGACGACCGGCAAGCCTCGACGAGGCGCGCGCATTCCTCGAACGCCTCGTCCTGGACTACCCGCGGAGCGCGCTGGCTCCACAGGCCCGGCGCGAGCTGGACCGGCTCCAGCGGCGCGTTCCGCACTCATGAAGCAGTCGCAGTCTGAAGGAAGTTGATCGATGCGCCGTACCTTGTCGCTCCTGACACTCCTCGTCCTCTCCGGGACGCCGCTCCACGCCCAGTATCTGCTGGTGCCGATGGATGCCGCCGCGCAGACCGACCACCTCAAGGCGTACGGCCTCACGTACTGGACGCTGAAGCAGGGGCTCACGGCGGAGTGGTTGCTGAACTACCGGGGCGGCTCGTTCCTGCTGCCGGACCGGGCGCCGATCCGGCGCGAGGCGGCCCTGCGCGGCGTCACGTTCGAGCCGGCCGATGCATCGCGCGTGGCGCAGATCCGCGCCGAGATCGAGCAGAAGAACATGGAGACCATCATCCTGGAGAAGGCGCCGAACATCGCGGTGTACACGCCGCCGGACACGCCGCCGTGGGATGATGCCGTCACCCTGGCGCTGACTTACGCCGACATTCCGTACGACGAGGTCTGGGACGCGGAGGTGCTCCAGGGTCGGCTCAAAGAATACGACTGGCTGCACCTCCACCACGAGGACTTCACGGGCCAGTACTCGAAGTTCTACATCAATTATGCAGGCGCCGCCTGGCTACAGGAGGAGGTCCAGCGGAACGAGGAGATGGCGGCGCAGTTCGGCTACCCGAACGTGCCGGCATTGAAGAAGGCCGTCGCAGAGGAGATCCGCCGCTACGTGGCGGAAGGCGGGTTCCTCTTCGCGATGTGCACGGCCACCGAGACGATCGAGCTCGCGCTCGCGGCGGTCGGCGTCGACATCGCCGCGCCGTTCAGCGATGGCACGCCGCCGGACGAGGGTGCGACGGCGAAGATGCAGTGGGGCCGTACCTTCGCGTTCCAGGGCGCCGAGGTCCAGGTCGACCCGACGGTGAACGCATTCAGCGACATCGACGGGCATCAGGTCAACACGACCTGGCGGCAGCCGCTCGGCGCGTTCACGCTGTTCGATTTCAGCGCGAAGTTCGACCCGGTTCCGTCGATGCTGGTGCAGAACCACGAGGACGTGATCCCGGACTTCTACGGCCTGACCACCTCGTTTCGCCGGGAGCGGCTCAAGCCCGGCACGATCGTGCTGGCGGAGGAGGACGGCACGCCGTGGGTCAAGTACATCCACGGCAACTACGCCGAGGGGACGTGGACCTTCCTGGGCGGGCACGATCCAGAGGATCCGCAGCACCAGATCGGGGACGCGCCGACGGATCTGGCGCTGCACCCGAACTCGCCGGGGTACCGGCTGATCCTCAACAACGTGCTGTTCCCCGCGGCGAAGAAGAAGACGCTCAAGACCTGAGCGTCGCGCGCTCAGGCGCGGAGCCGGCGCGGCGCGTCCGACTCCGCGCGCGGCGCCGCCGGCCCGTCGGGCGGCGCCATCCGGCACGCGCCCTCGAAGTCGGCGCCCGGGTCGATGACGACCTCGGGCGCCGTGAGGTTACCGGCCACGCGCGCGCCGCGCTCGACGTGGATGCTGTCGTCGGCCGTGATATCACCGACCACCGTACCGCGCACGGTGACGCTCCGCGCGCGGACCTCCGCATCGACCACGGCCGTCGGCCCCACGACAATGCTGGATGTGGACTGGATGGCGCCGTGGAGCCGGCCGTTCACGATGGCGGGTCGGGTGAGCGCGAGTCGGCCACCCAGCTCGAACCCTTCGGCCACGATCATGGGGGCCTGGGTCACTTCCACCCTCGGGCGGGGCGGACGCTGCCACCACATGGCGTCGTCGTGCGTGGGCTACGGCCGTTGGAGCTTGGGGATCGCCAGCTCCTTGTCGCCCTCGTCGGGCGACTCGTCCTTCTTCTCCACGGCGATCGGTCGCGGCGTGGCGGTCACGGCATCCGACCCTTCCTTGATCTTGGAGACGTTGCCGTTGAAGAAGCCGCCCTTGTGGATCACGAGCGAGTCGGTCTTGATGTTGCCCATGACCTTGCCGGTGGAGGCGATTTCGACGTCGCCGCTCGCGACCATGTTCCCTTCGTAAGACCCCATGATCACCGCGTCCACGGTGCGGACGTCCGCCTTGACGACGCCGCGCTCACCGATGACGAGCTTGCCCCCGACATCGAGCTCGCCGCCGATCTCGCACTGGATCTCGAGGGAGTCGGCGATCTGGAACTTGCCCTCGATCCGCGCGTGATCACCGCGGATCGCGAGCAGATGCTTGCTGCCCTGCGTGTCCGTGTTGTGCATGAGGGGGTTCTCCGTGGAGCGGTCGTGGGGCGTGCGTGCGAGCATGGGGCTCCTCCTTCGCTCGAGCCGGTGAGGTTCGGCCGGGGGGTCCGGTGGGCCCGGCGCAGTGCCGGCGGACCCGGGAGCAGCGTGAGGCGTGGCCCGGGTGCGCCAGAATAATCGATGGCCGCGCCGGGCGCAAGAAATGCGCCTGGCGCCGAATGTTGCGGGCACAACCCGACGGGTCTCGGGGTACCTTCGCGGGCGCCCGCGGGGCATGTGGCGCGCGCTCGGGCGACACCACAGCCACCGGAGATGAATTGTCGCGAGTTTTGTACCTAACGCCGGCCGCCGCGGCATCGATCCGCACCGAGGTGAAGCGGGCGCGCGGGAACGAGGTGTGTTTCCTGGCCCGCGTCGGCGAAGGCGGCGACGTGTACGAGCCGACGGTGGTCGCGCGCGGAAACCGTCGGTCCGTACTCGCCGCCGTGCGGTCCGCGGAGCCGGGGATGCTCGTGATCCACAATCACCCGACCGGCGTGCTGGAGCCGTCGGACGCGGACCTGGAGGCGGCGGCCGAGCTGTACGCGGAGGGGATCGGGCTGGCGATCGTCGACAACGGCGCGAACGAGCTGTACGTCGTGGTCGAGCCGGCGCGGCCGAACGGCTACGAGGCGATCGACGCCGCGGCGGTCGACGCGGCGCTGGGTCCGGGTGGGCCGCTGAGCCGGGCGCACCCGGCGTACGAGGACCGCCCGATGCAGCGCGCGCTCGCGGGCGCGATCGTCGACGCGTACAACGGCGGCGGCATCGCGGTGGCGGAGGCGGGGACGGGGACGGGGAAGTCGATCGCCTACCTGGTCCCGGCGATCCGCTGGGCGAGCGCGAACCGGGAGCGGACCGTCGTCTCGACGAACACGATCAACCTCCAGGAGCAGCTCGTCGGCAAGGATCTGCCGTTCCTGCGGCGCGCGCTGGGCGAGCCGTTCCGCTTCGCGCTGGTCAAGGGGCGCCGCAATTACGTCTCGATCCGACGCGCGCGGCTCGCGGCGCAGAGCGCGGGGATCCTCTTCGACACGGCACAGCAGGCGGAGCTGGACGCGATCCTCGCATGGCTGCGCACGACGCGCGAGGGCTCGCTCCAGGACCTTCCGTTCCAGCCGGCACCGGAAGTGTGGGACGAGGTCGCCAGCGAGTCTGATGTCTGTCTGCGAGCCAAGTGCCCGCACTTCGAGCAGTGCTTCTACCAGCGGGCGCGGCGCGACGCGGCCTCGGCCGACATCCTGGTCGTCAACCACCACCTGCTCTTCAGCGATCTGGCGGTCCGGCGCGCGCAGGGCAACTACACGGCGCCGGCGGTGCTGCCGCCGTACCGCCGCGTGATCCTGGACGAGGCGCACAACCTGGAGGATGCGGCGACGTCGCATCTCGGGGCGGCGGTCTCGCGGCGCGGCCTGATGCGCCTGCTCGGGCGGCTGGACCGGCGCGGCCGCGGCGTTCTGGCCGCGGTCGAGGAGCGGCTCAAGGCCGGCGCCGACGACCTGCTCCAGCAGGATGCGCTCGCGCAGCTCCGGGACCGGCTCCGGCCGACGGTCGAGCGGGCGCGCGAGCACGGCGCCGAGTTCTTCACCCGGCTCGAGGCGCTGCTCCTGTCCGTCGACGACGGCGTGCTCCGGCTCGACCCGGACGTCTCCGCTCGCCCCGAGTGGGCGGCCGGCCTGCGGACGACGTTCGAGAACCTGACCGGCACGCTCGATGCCCTCGCCCGCGGGCTCACCGGCCTGCGCGAGACGATCCGCCTCGACGCCCGCTGGAGCGAAGCGTTGGAGGAGCAGCTCCTCGAGCTCGAAGCGGCGGCCGGCCGCACGCTCGGCACGCTCGACGCCCTGCGCCTCGCCTTCGCGCCGGCCGACGACGCACTGCCGATGGTGCGCTGGCTCGAACGGCGCGGCGGCGGGGGAGCGAAGGAGGCGAACGTCGTCGCGCACGCGGCGCCGGTCGACGTCTCCGCCGCGCTGCGCGAGGCGCTCTTCGACCGCGTCGACACCGCCGTGCTGACGTCGGCCACGCTGGCGACCCGGGACGGCTTCGACTTCCTGCGCACCCGCCTCGGCCTCTCGGCCGGCGGGCTCAAGGTCGGCGAGTCGGTCTACCCCTCGCCGTTCGACTACGAGGAGCAGACGGTCGTGGCGGTCCCGACCGACCTGCCCGCGCCGCGCGGCGACGAGAACGGGCGCTTCGATGTCGCGACGGCGGAGGTGGTCCGGGAGCTGGCGGAGATGAGCGATGGCGGGATCTTCGTCCTGTTCACGTCGTACCGCTCGCTGAAGCGCGTGGCCGCCGACCTGCGGCGTCGCGGCGTAGACGGTCGGTGGCCGCTCTTCGTGCAGGGCGAGGCACCGCGGGCGCGGCTCGTGGAGGGCTTCACCGCCTCGGGTCACGGGATCCTCCTGGGCGTGGCGTCGTTCTGGGAGGGGGTCGACGTGCCCGGCCGGCCGCTGCGCGGGCTGGTCATCACGAAGCTGCCGTTCAAGGTCCCGTCGGAGCCGCTCACGGCCGCGCGTATCGAGGCGATCGAGCGCGACGGCGGCAACGCGTTCTACGATTACATGCTGCCGCATGCGGCGCTTCGGCTGAAGCAGGGATTCGGCCGGCTGATCCGCTCGAGGGCCGACCGCGGCGCGGTACTGCTGCTGGACCGGCGGATCGTGGAGAAGGGGTACGGGAAGTACTTCCTGGACTCGCTGCCACCGGCGCCGGTCCGCGTGGGGCCGTGGGCGGAGCTGGCGCCGGTGGTGCGCGGTTTCTACACCGTGGAACGGTAGCTCCCGGTCACGCGGTCGCGAGCCGGGTGACGAGGTAGCCGAGCAGGGCGATCGGCGCGACCACGAAGACCGCGATCTTGAGCAGCGCCACCACCAGCGACACCGCCCCGGCAAGGATGCCGACGATCAGCGAGATCACGAGCCCCACGCCGGTCACCACGAGCAGCACGGGGAGCCCGAGCGCGAAGAGGAGGAGCAGCGGCACCCCGACCGCTGCCAGGACGACGAGCACGGGCACGCCGATCACCGCGAGGGCGGCCAGTGCGGGGGAGAGCAGCAGCACGAGCACGATCGCGCCGAGGAAGAAACAGCCGACGCGCGCGAAACCGGGACGGTTCGGGGCGGCGGTGTAGGTCGAATCCATCGCGTGCACTCCTGGGTGGTTGAAGTTGCGACACGCGGCCACGTACGCGCGGCGTGATCGGACGGTTTCAGCGCCCGCGTCGTGCGAGCGACGTGACCGACGTGCGTGGCCTGCGTGGCGGGATCTCTGGCGTGGCCCGAGATGCGTGTTGGCCGGCTCGGCGCAGAACTTCTCTTGTCACGCCGATACGCGGAGCGGACTTGCAGGTCCGCTGCGGGTGCCGACCGCTCGGCGGCAGCGGACTTCCGGAGCTTCTGTCCTGTCCGATCCGGCGTTCGCCGGGGTGCCCGGGGTCCGGCCGGCAGGCCTGCTGCTGGCGGATCAGGAGTTTTCATCTCGTCGGATTCGGCGCGTCCGCGACCTTCCTGTGCGCCGGCGCACCCTGGCGCGGCGGGGGTGCGCGGCGTAGACTGTCCGCGGCCGCATTCGCGGCCGGCGAGACGTCCCGGATCCCGGATGGCGGAGTGAATCCGACGAAGATCGTCTGCGTGGGGCGCAACTACGTGGCGCACGCCCGCGAGCTGGGCAACGAAGTCCCCGAGTACCCGCTGTTGTTCCTGAAGCCTCCCTCGGCGGTGATCGGCGATGGGCAACCCATCGTGCTGCCTGCGGCATCCGACAGGGTGGAGCACGAAGGGGAGATCGCCCTCGTCATAGGCCGCCGTGTCCGAAACGTTTCCGAGGCCGAGGCGCTGGAGGCGGTGGCGGGGGTCGCGCCGTTGAACGACGTGACAGCGCGCGACCTCCAGCGGGCGGACGGCCAGTGGACGCGGGCGAAGGGGTTCGACACCTTCTGCCCGATCGGGCCGGCCGTCCCGCTCGCGGGCGACTGGCGGGATCTGGAGATCGTCTGTCGCGTGAACGGCGAGACGCGGCAGCGCGGCCGGGCCGCGGAGATGGCGTTCGGCATCCCGTTCCTCATCGCGTACGTGAGCCGGATCATGACGCTCGCCCCCGGCGACGTGATCGCGACCGGGACGCCCGAGGGGGTGGGCCCGCTCCACCCCGGCGACGCGGTCGAGGTGGAGCTGGTCGGCGGCGGCCGCGTCCGCAATCCCGTGATCGCAGCGGGCGCATCGACGCCCTGACCCCTTTGGCGGGGCGGGCGGCGCCCGCCCCCGGAGAACCGAAACGATGGCGACGACCTCGAAACCCGTGCTGGCGGAACGGTTCCGCAGCTTCCCCGCCTATCCCCTGGCCGATGTCCCGCAGATCAAACGAGAGCTGAAGGCGCAGGGCGTCGATGTGATCGATCTGGGTGCCGGCGATGCGGATCTGGCGCCGCCGCCGGCGGCCGTGGCCGCGCTGACCCGGGCGGCCGCGACGCCCGAGATGAGCCGCTACCCGTTCCAGCTCGGGCTGCCCGCGTTTCGCGAGGCCGTCGCCGCGTGGATGGAGAAGCGGTTCGGCGTCCGGCTCGACCCGTACCGCGAGGTGCTGCCGATCATCGGGTCGAAAGAGGGGATCGCGCACCTGGCCTTCTGCTACGTCGGCCCCGGCGACCGCACGATCCTGCCGGACCCGGGTTATCAGCCGTACGTGGGCGGGACGCTCCTCGCCGGCGGCGAGCCGTACGCGGTGCCGCTCCGGCCGGAGAACGGATTCCTGATCCCGCTCGACGAGATCCCGGCCGACGTGGTGGCGCGGGCCCGGATCCTGTACCTGAACTACCCGAACAATCCGACGGCGGCGATCGCGCCGCGGGAGTATCTCGAGGAGGCGGTCGCGTTCTGTCGGCGGCACGGGATCGTCCTCGTCTACGACAACGCGTACAGCGAGATCGCGTTCGATGGTTACCGCCCGCCGAGCATCCTGGAGATCGAGGGCGCAAAGGACGTGGCGATCGAGTTCCACTCCTTCTCGAAGACGTACAACATGACGGGGTGGCGCATGGGGTGGGCTGCGGGCGGCGAGGAGGTGATCGCGGCGCTGTCGCGGGTCAAGGCATTCATCGACACCGGCGCGTTCCTGGCGGTGCAGGCGGCGGCCCGGGCGGCGCTCGAGAGCTGGGACGCCTGGGTGCCCGGCAACGTGATGGCGTTCCGGGAGCGCCGCGATGCCGCAGTCGAGGCGCTGCGCGCACAGGGCTTCGACGTTGCATCGCCGGCGGCGACCATGTACCTGTGGGTCCCGACGCCCGGCGGGACGCCGTCCGAGGCCTTCGCGCGACGCGCGCTCGTGGAGCAGGGCGTCGTGATCATGCCGGGCGCCGCGCTCGGCGCGGGCGGCGAAGGATTCTTCCGCATCGCGCTCACCCAACCGGCGGAGAGGCTGCGCGAGGCCGCCGCACGGCTGGGCGCGTTGCTCTGACGGTCCGGAACTGGCGTCGTAAGGGCGGGTTAGAAAGGAACCGATGAGCGCTACCGCCCCGCTTCACCCGCCCGTTCGAATTCCGCCGCCGCCGACCCCGGAAGCGGCACCGGCAGCCGTGCGCTCGCCGCGGCGCGTTCCGCGCCCCTCCTTCCGCCGTGCGCTCGCGATCGGCCTCGCCGTCTCGCTGGTCGTTCACCTCCTGGTGCTGTTGTTCGCCTGGCAGACTACGCTCGTGCCGGTGCCGAAGCGGGCCGAAGCGCCTCCGATCCTGGCGGACGCCGGCGGCGAGCGGAACGTCATGCGCGTCGAACGGATCGTGCCGGTCCCGGACGCCGTGCCCGACGTGCGGGCGCCCGTGCAGCCGGAGCGGGAGGAGCCGACGCCGGCACCGCGACCGGCCGCGCCCGCCGGCCCCGGTGCGGCGGAGGCGGAGGCGGAGCCGGCGCGCGACGTTCCCGCAACATCGCGGCTGCGCCCCCGGATGGGCGATCCACGCCTCTGGACGCGCCCGGACGTGCCGCCGCCCCCGGAGCCGAGCGACATCCAGCGGGTGCGTGCGCGCATCGCGAGTCGCCTCGGCGTGTGGAACGACTCCGTGGCGGCCGAAGCGGGCCGCGCCGCCGACGCGCTCGATTGGACCTTCAAAGATGGCAACGGCGGGAAGTGGGGCATCTCGCCGGGGAAGCTCCACCTCGGCGGCATCACGCTGCCGCTGCCGATCCCCGGCGGCGGGCCCTCGCCGAAGCGCGAGGAGTCGGAGGAGCGGGCACGCGAGGACGCGGCGATCCTGGATCAGGCGGCGCGGGCCGGCGCGGACCAGAATTTCAAGGACCGCGTCAAGGCGATCCGGGAGCGAAAGGACCGGGAGCGGAGCGAGAAGAAGAGCGGCGGTGGCACCGGATCGAGCTCGGGGACGGGTTCCGGGGCCGGTGCCGGCTCCGACTCCGCGGCGGACTCCGACTCCGGCGCGCCGCGGCACTGAACTTCCGGCCGCGCGCCGCCGGGGGCACGGCCACGCGGGACCTTGCCCCGGCCGTGTGGCCCCGCCGGCGTGGCGCGAACGCCCCTGGATCCTCACGGGTTCGGGGGCGTCCGCGTGTGGGCTATGGTCCCGCGGTGCCGGGCTTCCAGAGCGAGAGGTCCAGGTCGGGGAAGATCATGCCGTCACGGGCCTCCGCGTCACCGATGAACTTCCAGTCGCTTTCGCGCAGGTCTTCTCCGCGTTCCTGCCTGCGGATCAGGTCGACGACCCGATCGAAGACGTGCATGTGGTTGCCGAATCGGACCTGGGCGTAGTCCCTGGCCGCCTGCGTAGAGATGAGGAACTGCCAGTCCGAGGACTGGAGGAGGAGCAGCTCGCGGGCGGCGAGGCGGAGCAGGCGGTGGATGATGTCGTGCTCGCGGTCGAGCCAGCGGTCGACGAGCTCGCCGAGCGTGAGCTCGGCCCGGTAGATCTCGGGCCAGGTCCAGTCGGTCTCGTGGTTCAGCCAGATGTAGTGGTGCCCGCCCTCGCCCCATGATCCCTCGGGCAGCGCGATCTCGCCGGCCGGCTCGTGGTGGTCGAGGTAGCCGCCACCGGTGGTCAGCTCGATCTCGTCGTCGCGGGCCATCTTCTCCAGGACGCGGACGATCCACTCCACGCCCTCGTGCCACCAGTGCCCGAACAGCTCGGTGTCGAACGGCGCGACGACGATGCCGGGCTCGTCGAAGACGTCCCGGTGCTGCTCGAGCCGTCGCCGGACGAGGTGGTGGAAGTGCGTGGCGTTCTCCTCGATCCGTTCGTCGGCCATCTCGGGGACGTACTCGGCCTTCTCGCCGAGGTTGGCGCCCCGGGCGGTGACGCGCCAGTAGCGGTGGCCGCCGGGGTGGTGCCGCTTGTGGAACTCGAGGTACCAGCCGTCGCCGGGATAGCCCCACTCGCCGCTCCAGACCTGGAGCGACGCGGCGGGCTCGCGGGCGTAGACGTGGACGGGGCCGGCGAGCGGGACCGGCGAGTGGACGCGGTACATCGCGTTCGCGGTGCGGGTGACATCCTCCGGGCGCACCGCCTCACCGTACTCCCGCGCGTAGCGCTCGGCGAGGCGGCGGAGCGCGGGGTGGAGCTGCGCGTAGGTGCCCATCGCCTGGCCGCCGCGGAGCAGGTGCGTGTCCACGAAGAAGTACTCGATCCCCTCGTCGGCGAGGAACTCCTCGATGCCGCGGCGCAGGCCGGAGGCGGGGACGCGCGGCCCGGCGACCGGCGGCGCCCAGTCGTAGCGCGGCCGGTACGCGCATTCGGGGAGCCAGATCCCGCGGGGGTCGCGGCCGAAATGGCGGCGGTAGGTCTCGGCGCCGATGCGGAGCTGCGCGCGGACGGCTTCGTCGGTCCCGATCAGCGGGAGGTAGCCGTGGGTCGCGGCGCTGGTGATGATCTCGATCGCGCCGACATCCTGGAGCCGGCGGAACGCGCCGATCAGGTCGCGGTCGTAGCGTTCGCGGTAGTCGTGCAGCCGCTCGGTGAAGAGCCGCTCCCAGTGGCGTGCGAGCGATGCGCGGTGGTGGTGGCCTTCCCAGTCGAAGACCTCGGCGTCGTGGCGGGCGGATTCGATCCGCTCCTCGAGCCAGGCGTCCAGCTCGTCCTGGAACGCCTCGGACGCGAGCTGCTCGGCGAGGATCGGCGTGATGCCGAGCGTGATCCCGAGCCGCAGCCCGCGGTCCAGCAGCCGCTCGATCCCGCGGATCAGGGGCAGGTAGCTCTCGGCCGCCGCCTCGCTCAGCCATTCGGTGCCGTGCGGCCAGCGGCCGTGGGCGAGGACATAGGGCAGATGCGAGTGGAGCACGATCGTGAACGCGCCGAGCCTCATGGGCGGATCCTGGAGCGGGTGGGTGTCGACTGGTCTGCGAATTGCACCGGGTCGCCGCCGACCTTCAAAGTCCGTTCCCAACGGGAGGAACGATGTTTCGGGACCGTCGAGCGGAGAGTCGGAAGCAGCTCTGGACCGTGGGTGTCGGGGTGGCGGCGGGCCTCTGGGCAGGCCTCGCGCTGGCGCGTCGGTCGAGGCGCGGCCGGGAGCCGGGCGGCGCCAGGGCGCTGGACACGATGGAGCGGCGCGTGGCCGACGCACTGGAAGCCGAGGGGCTGCTCGGGCGCTTCGACATCGAGGTCGGCGCGCTGAGCGACGGGATCGTCGAGCTGACGGGGACGGTCCGGGACGAAAGCGACGCCGACCGCGCTGTGGCCGTGGCGCAGCGGGTCGCGGGCGTAGGCACGGTGCTGAACCGACTGGACACGGAGATCCTCGAGGAGCACCTGGCCGAGACCCGCATGAGGCACGCCGAGCGGGGCCCGGGCGAGCGGGAGACGCACTGGTACGGCAATCTCGTGGGTACCGGGATGCGGCGTCAGGGGCACGAGACGGACCCCGCCCGGCCGGACGACAGGATCGACATCGTGACGCGGGAGCTGGGCGTGGACCGGGCCGAAGAGGCGGCGAGCGAGTCGCTCGACAAGCTCGCGCCGGCCGTGGCCGGGCACACGACGCAGCCGGCGGCGCCGAGCGACCGCGACGTCGTGGACCGCGCGTCGCACCGGCGTCTGGGAAACGTCCCGGCCGAACCGGTCCAGGAGCTGAACCCCGAATCGGGGATTCACGAGAACGTGAAGAAGGGCACGGAGCTCACCCTCGAGGACGCGGGCCTCGAAGAGGAGCTGATCGAGCGCGACCTCAAGGATCGCAGCTGACCGCTCCGGTGTAGTCTCTCCCGGTTGACGAAGCGGAACGTAGGTCGCTACCCTTCCGTTTTCAACGTCACCGGCAGAGACCATGACCGAACCGCTTTCGCCACAGTACGATCCGGGCGCGATCGAAGCGCCGCTCTACCGCCGCTGGGAAGAGCGGGGGTATTTCCACGCCGACCCCGAGCCGGTGCTCGAGGGGCGGAAGGACCCGTACGTCGTCATGATCCCGCCGCCGAACGTGACGGCGGTGCTGCACATGGGGCACGGCCTGAACAACACGATCCAGGACGTGCTCGTGCGGTGGCGCCGGATGCAGGGGCGGGAGACGCTGTGGCAGCCGGGGACGGACCACGCGGGGATCGCGACGCAGAACGTCGTCGAGCGGCTGCTCGCGAAGGAGGGGAAGACCCGCTACGACCTGGGCCGCGACGCCTTCGTCGGGCGCGTCTGGAGCTTCGTCGACGAGACCGGCTCGACGATCCTGGAGCAGCTCCGCGCGATCGGCAGCTCGTGCGACTGGGCGCGCACGCGATTCACGCTGGATCCCGGGCTGTCGCGCGCGGTGCGCGAGGTCTTCGTCCGCCTCTACGAAAAGGGGCTGATCTACCGGGGCAACTACATCATCAACTGGTGCCCGCGGTGCCTGACGGCGCTCTCGGACGAGGAGGCGGAGGGCGAGGAGACGCAGGGGAAGCTCTATCACCTCCGCTACCCTCTGGTCGCCCCGGTCGAGGGCGGCCGACTGCCCACGCTGCCGGACGGGCGGGCGTACGTCGTGGTGGCGACGACGCGGCCGGAGACGATGCTCGGGGACACCGCGGTCGCGGTGCACCCGGAGGACGAGCGGTACCGCGGGCTGGTCGGGCTGGAGCTGGAGCTGCCGCTCACGGGGCGGCGCATCCCGATCGTCGCGGACGCGTTCGTCGACCCGGAGTTCGGTACCGGGGCGGTGAAGGTCACGCCGGCGCACGACCCGAACGACTTCGAGCTGGGGCGCCGGCACGGGCTGCCGGAGCTGAACGTGATGACGCCCGAGGCGACGATGAGCGACGCGGTCCCGGCGCCGTTCCGGGGGCTCGACCGCTTCGAGGCGCGCGAGCAGGTGGTCCAGGCGTTCCGCGAGCTCGGGCTGCTCGAGAAGATCGAGGAGCACACGCATTCGGTGCCGCACTGCTACCGGTGCGACACGGTCGTCGAGCCGCGGCTCTCGGAGCAGTGGTTCGTGCGGATGAAGCCGCTCGCGGAGCCGGCGCTGGCGGCATCGCGGGCGGGGAAGGTCCGCTTCACGCCGGAGCGCTGGACGAAGGTGTACGAGCACTGGCTCGAGAACATCCGGGACTGGTGCATCTCGCGGCAGCTCTGGTGGGGGCATCGCATCCCCGTGTGGTACTGCCGGGCGGAAGGCTGCGGCGAGACGATCGTCGCGCGGGAAGACCCGACGACGTGCCCGAAGTGCGGGGGCGTCGCGCTCGAGCAGGATCCGGATGTGCTGGACACGTGGTTCTCCTCGTGGCTCTGGCCGTTCTCGACGCTCGGCTGGCCCGAGGAGACGCCGGAGTTGAAGGCGTTCTACCCGACGCACGCGCTGAGCACGGCGCCGGAGATCCTGTTCTTCTGGGTCGCCCGGATGATCATGGCGGGGCTCGAGTTCATGGGCGAAGTCCCGTTCAGCGACGTCTACCTGCACAGCACGGTCCGGGACCACCTGAACCGGAAGATGTCGAAGTCGCTGGGGAACGGGATCGACCCGCTGGAGGTGGTCGAGCGGTTCGGCGCGGATGCGCTGCGCTACACGGTGATCGCCGCGGCGGGCGTCGGCACGGACATCCTCCTGAACTACCAGGACCTGGAGGAGGCGTTCGCGCCGGGGCGCAACTTCGCGAACAAGATCTGGAACGCCGGCCGGTTCGCGCTGATGAACGTCGAGGGCGCGGAGATCCGGCCGATCGAGGAGGCGCGGGACGCACTGGAGCCGGCGGACCGGTGGATCCTGTCGCGGCTGAACGCGGCGACCGCGGAGATGACGCGGCACCTGGAGTCGTTCCGCTTCCACGATGCGGCGGCCACGGTCTACCATTTCTTCTGGCGCGAGCTGGCCGACTGGTACCTGGAGCTGGTGAAGCCGAGGCTGTACGGCGAGGCGACGGAGGAGAGCAAGGCGGTGGCGCAGGCGACGCTCGTCGCGGTGCTGGACGGCGTGTTCCGGCTGCTGCACCCGATCATGCCGTTCATCAGCGAAGCGCTCTGGCAGCGGCTGCCGGTCCCGGCGGGGCGGGGACGGGAGGAGTCGCTGGTGATCGCGCGCTGGCCCGAGCCGCGGCCGGAGTGGGAGGACGCCGAGGCCGAGGCGCAGATGACGGCGCTGATGGAGCTGATCGGCGAGATCCGGACGTTGCGCTCGGAGTACGGCGTCGCGGCCGCTGCGCAGGTCGACGTGCGCCTCGCGAACGTGCCGGCGTCGCTGGAGCGGGCGCTCGCGGCTGAGGCGCGGGCCGTGCGGCGCCTGGCGCGGGTCGCCGAGGTGGTGCGGGACGGCGCGCCGGACGGGCGGGCCGGCGCGCACGCGGTGCTGAAGAGCGGCGCGGAGCTGTTCCTTCCGCTGGAGGGGATCATCGACCTGGACCGGGAGCGGGAGCGGCTCTCGAGCGAGATCGAGCGCCTGGAGCGGCAGCTCCGCTCGACGGAGGGTCGGCTGGCGAACGAGCAGTTCGTGTCGAAGGCGCCGGCGGAGGTGGTGGACCGGGAGCGGGAGAAGGCGGAGAACTTCCGTGCTCAGGTCGAGCGCCTGACGCACGTGCTGAGCGCGCTGACGTGAAGCGGCGGCGCCGGTGGTGGGCGGCGTGCGCCGCCGCGTTGGCCGCCACGGTGTCGTGCGCGCGGCCGTACCCGCCGACGGGGGGCGATCCGGACCAGGAGGCGCCCTGGGTCGTCGCGACGGAGCCGGAGGCGATGGCGGTGGTCCCCGGGTGGGACGAGCCCGTCGTCTTCCGGTTCAACGAGCGGATCAGCGAGAACGGGATCGAGCAGTCGGTGATGGTCTCGCCGGAAACCGGCGAGGTCCGGATCGACAAGGGCCGGAGCGAGCTGCGCGTCTCGCTGGAGGGCGGGTGGCAGCCGGGTCAGATCTACCGCGTCGTGGTGCTCCCGGTGGTGCGGGACCTGTTCGGCAACGTCCGGGGGGAGCCGATCGACCTCGTGTTCTCCACGGGTCCGGAGATTCCGGGCACGGCGCTGGCCGGACGGGTGTCCGACCGCCTCACGGGACGGCCGGTCCCGGACGCGCGGGTCGAAGCGGTCCGCCGCGCGGATTCCACGGTCTACGTCGCACGCACGGACACGGCGGGGATCTACGCGATGCGCCACATCCCGGCGGGTGAATACGACCTGAACGCTTTCGTCGACCAGGTGATGAACCGCCGGCCGGATTTCACCGAGCCGTACGATTCCGGCGCCACGGTGCTCGCGGCGACCGACACGACCTTGATCAGCTTCTCGCTGCTGCGCGGCGATACGACGGCGGCCCACGTCACGGGCGCGACCGCGCCGGATTCGGGGCACATCCAGGTTCGTCTCGACGACTACCTGGACCCGGAGGTGCCGCTCGACGGCGTCACGGTCGAACTGCTGCGGCTCCCCGACAGCACTGCGGTGGAGATCGCCGACGTGATGCACGAGCACGCGTGGGAGGCGCTCGAGGCGCGCCGCCGGGCCGTAGCGGATTCCCTCGCCGCGGCGTCGGATTCGGCCGCCGCGGAGAAGGGCGCCGTGACGCCGGGTGCGGAGCCGGCCCGTCCCGATTCGGCCGCGGCGTCCGGGGCGGGTGGCGCGGGCGCGGCGGCGCCGGCCGAATCGACCGGGCGCGGGGCGGGTCGACCGGCCGATCCGGCTGCGATCGAGGCCGCGGACTCCGCCGGGGCGGGCGGTGTGCGCGGCGGCGCGCCCGATGCGGCGGCCGCCGACTCGGTGGCGCTCCCCAGCCGTACGTTCGTGGTCGTTCCCGCTGCGCCACTGCCTCCGGAGACGGACTTCGTGATCCGTGTCACGGGCATCCGCAACATCCACGGCTTGACGGACGGCGGCGGTACGGCCGAGCTGCGCACGCCGAAGCGGCCGGCGCCCCCGGCGGACACGGCGGCGGCGGACACGGTCCCGGCGCTGGCGCCGGACACGGTTCCGCCGGCCGCGCCGGATACGCTCCGCCCGGGCCCGGTCGAACCCGCGGCCCCGCCGGCCGCGGTCCCTTCGAGTGCGGTCTCGCGGCCGCGGCCGATGCCGACGCCGAGCGCCCGGTCCGACGCTTCCCCCGAACCATGACCGACCCGCGGCGCGCGATCCCGTCGATCGACCGCCTGCTGGCGAGCGACGCGTTCGCCGCGCTGCTCGCCGGCGCGCCGCGCACTCGCGTGCGCGACGCGCTCCAGGCGGTGCAGCACGAGGTGCGGCGCGCGGCGGCCGGGGCGAATGCCGCCCCGGCGACGGACCCGGCGTGGTACGCGGATCGTGTGCGTGCCCGGCTGACGGCGCAAGCGCGGCCGTCGCTGCGGCCGGTCATCAACGCGACGGGCGTGGTGCTGCACACGAACCTCGGCCGGGCGCCGCTCGCGCGCGTCGCCCGCGAGGCGATGGAGCGCGCGGCCGGCGGGTACAGCAACCTCGAGTACGACCTCGACGCCGGAGCGCGGGGCTCCCGCTACGACCACTGCACGGCGCTGCTCCGGGAGCTGACCGGCGCCGAGGCGGCGCTCGTGGTGAACAACAACGCGGCCGCGCTGGTCCTCGCGCTGAACACGCTGGCCGAGGGGCGGGATGCGGTGGTGAGCCGGGGCGAGCTGGTCGAGATCGGCGGGTCGTTCCGCGTGCCGGAGATCATGGCGAAGAGCGGTGCGCGCATGCGCGAGGTGGGCGCGACGAACAAGACACACCTCGCGGATTACGAGGCCGCGGTCACGACGGAGACCGGCGCGATCCTCAAGGTGCACCGCTCGAACTTCCGGATCGTGGGCTTCGCCGCGGAGGTCCCGCTGGCCGAGCTGGCCGGACTCGGTCGCGCGCGCGGCGTGGCGGTGATCAACGATCTCGGCTCCGGGCTGCTGCTCGACCTGCGGCCGCTCGGCCTGCCGTACGAGCCGACCGCCGCCGATGCCCTCGGCGCCGGCGCGGACATCGTGACGATGAGCGGCGACAAGCTGCTCGGCGGCCCCCAGGCGGGGATCCTGCTCGGCCGTGCCGAGTGGATCGGGCGGATGCGGCGCAACCCGCTGTGCCGGGCGTTCCGGGTCGACAAGTTCACACTGGCCGCACTCGAGGCGACGCTCGCGCTCTACCGGGACCCGGACGTCGCGATGCGCGAAGTGCCCGTGCTGCGCATGCTGTCGCTGGGCGCCGCGGAGCTGGAACGGCGGGCCGCATCGTGGATCGAGCGGCTCGGCGCCGCGGGCGTCGCGGCGGATGCCGTCCCGGGCGGCTCCGCCGTGGGCGGCGGCGCCTACCCGGGCGTCGAGCTGCCGACGACGCTGGTCGCCGTGACCGCCGCGGCGCGCTCCGCGACGGAGCTGGAGGCGGCGCTGCGCTCTGGCGAGCCGGCCGTTGTAGCGCGGATCGTGGACGGGCGCGTCGTCCTCGACCCGCGGACCGTGGCCGAGGCGGAGGAGGACGCGCTGCTCGAGCGGGTGCGCGATGCCGTCGCCTGAGACCGCGGCCCGGCCGGCGGCGTTCCTCGACCGCGATGGCACGTTGATCGTGGAGCGGGGCTACCTGGCGGACCCGGACGGCGTGGAGCTGGTGCCGGGCGCCGCGGCAGCGCTCCGGCGGCTTGCGGCGGCCGGGTATCGGCTCGTGATCGTGACGAACCAGTCGGGGATCGCGCGCGGGCTGTACGGCACGGCGGAGTTCCACGCGGTGCAGCGGCGGGTCGAGGAGCGGTTCGCGGCGGAGGGCGTCCGCTTCGATGGGGTGTACTTCTGTCCGCACCACCCCGAGGTCACGGGGGCGTGCGCCTGTCGCAAGCCGGCGCCCGGCATGTACCGGCGGGCGGGCCGGGAACTCGGCCTCGACCTCGCGCGTTCCGTGTACGTGGGGGACAAGCCGAGCGACGTCCTGCCGGCGCTCGAGCTCGGCGGCGCGGGCTACCTCGTGCGGACGGGGTACGGCGCCGGGCACGCCGCGAGCGTGCCGCCGGAGGTCGCCGTCGTCGACGATCTCGCGGCGGTGGCCGCCGCCGTGATCCGCCGGTCCTGACGCGGTTTTCCGGGGTTGACAGCCCCTATTCGGCCGTCTATCGTTGGCTTGAAACCTGCGCAACGCGAGGGTGTACCCTTTGGCCGGGATCACCGGGAGCGAATCCCGTTCACTTCTGAGGAGGAACCGATGACCATCACGGTCACGCCGAACGCGGTCGCCGAGGTACAGAAGTTCATGGAGGAGCAGGGGGCGGCGGACACGGCGGGTCTGCGCGTCGCCGTGCTGCCGGGCGGCTGCTCCGGCTTCCAGTACGGGCTGAACATCGAGGACGAGGCCCAGGACGACGACGAGGTGCTCGAGATGAACGGGCTGCGCGTCTTCGTGGACCCGTTCAGCGCGCAGTACCTCGATGGCGTGGAGATCGACTACGTCACGACGATGATGGGTTCGGGCTTCACGTTCAACAACCCGAACGCGACGGGCGGCTGCGGCTGCGGCAGCTCGTTCACGGCCTGACCGCAGTCCCGGCAGGGAAGAAGGGTCGACCCGGGCTCGCGGGGCTGCCTGCGAGCCCGTCGTCACATACGTACACTGAGGTCATGGAACGGGCGATGATCGCAACGGCCGAACCGCTCGCGAGCCCACTGCACTACGCGAAGCTGTCCGCCGAAGAGCTCAGGGAGCGGATCCTCCGGCGGAAGGCGGAGCTGAGCGCCGTGATCCTGGGGCATTACTACCAGCGTGGCGAGATCCAGGACGTCAGCGATTTCGTGGGCGACTCGCTGGGCCTCTCGCAGGAGGCGGCGGCGACGGACGCGGACGTGATCGTGTTCTGCGGCGTCCACTTCATGGCGGAGACGGCGAAGATCCTCTCGCCGGAGAAGCAGGTTCTGATGCCCGACCTGCACGCGGGCTGTCCGATGGCGGACTTCGTCACGGCGGACGCGCTGCGGAAGCTGAAGGCGGAGCACCCCGACGCGGCGGTCGTGGCGTACGTCAACTCGACGGCCGCGGTGAAAGCGGAGGCGGACATCTGCTGTACGAGCTCGAACGCCGTGAGGGTGGTCGAGTCGATCCCGCGCGAGCAGCCGATCATCTTCGTCCCGGACAAGAACCTGGCGGATTACGTGGCCGAGCGGACCGGGCGGCGGAACATCATTGCCTGGGACGGCTACTGCTACGTCCACGACGATCTGGTGCTGGAGGAGCTGGACGCGGCGCGCCGCGAGAACCCGGACGCGAAGGTGGTCATCCATCCGGAGGCGCGCCGCGACCTGCTGGACCAGGCGGACTACGTCGTGTCGACGGCGGGTATGGCGAAGCTGGCCGCCGAGCACGACGCGCTGATCGTCGGGACGGAACGCGGCCTGATCGACCGGCTCAGGGAGCAGTTCCCGCACAAGCGGATCATCCCGCTCTCCCGCGCCGCGATCTGCGGCAACATGAAGATGAACACGCTGGCGAAGCTGGCGTGGTGCCTGGACCACGGGGAGCACGAAGTCACGCTGGACGAGGGGGTGCGACGGCGCGCGGAGGGCGCGCTTCGGCGCATGCTCGAGCTGTCGGGCGGATGGCGCGCGCCGACCGATGAGGAGCGGCGGCTGGAGGAGGCGGGCCTCGGGCCGCGGGGGTGCGGCTGCGCCTGAACCGGGCGAGGGTCGCGGAAACGGAAGCGGGCGCGTGCCTCCGCGTCCGCCGAGGCTCGTCGGGTGCGGCTCGTGCCGACGGCGGCCGTGGGCTCCGACCGGAGCGCCACGGCCGCCGTTCTTCGTGCCGGCGGCACGGCGGGCCGAGCGGCGCGCGGTGTGCGAGGGTGCACGGCCACGCGGCCTGGCCGCCCGGCGTCGAGGATGGTATCTTCGCGCCCGGGTGGGCCGGGGAATCCGGGATTCTCCGATGGGAGGCGAAGATGGCGGGCGAGACGGAAGCGAGGCTCCTCGAGGTCGGCACCGACGCGCCGGACTTCACGCTGATCAGCGCGTACGGCGAGCCGTTCACGCTCTCGGAGCTGCGGGGGCGGATGAACGCGTGCCTGTTCTTCTACCCGGAACACGAGACGCCGCAGAACTCGCGTCAGCTCGCGGCCGCGCGCGACGACCGCGAGCGGTTCATCGGCGCGGACATCGAGCGCATCGGCCTGAATCCCGGCTCGCTGGAGGAGAACCAGCGCCTCGCGCAGCTGCACGAGCTCGATTTTCCGCTGCTCGTCGACGCGGACCTGGAGGTGGCGCGCAAGTACGGCGCGGCGCCGCCCGACCGGCACCACGTGGAGCGGATCGTCTACGTGGTGGACAAGGAAGGGAAGATCGCGTTCGCCCGGCGCGGCACCCCGACGACGGAAGAGATCCTGGAGGCACTCGATCGATGACGGCGAAGGCGCCGCTGACGGTCCGGGTCTTCACGGGCCCGGGTTTCGAAGAGAACGCGTACCTGGCGTGGCGCCCGGGTGCGTCCAGCGCGGTCGCGATCGACCCGGGTGCGGGCGCCGGAGCGCTGGCCGACGCGCTCGAGGCAGAAGGCATCGCGCTGGAGGCCATTCTGTTGACCCACGCGCATTTCGACCACATCGAAGGCGTCGCGGGGCTCGTGGAGCGGACGGGCGCGCCGGTGTACCTGCACCCGGACGCGCGGCCGTGGTATGATCGTGCGGCGGACCAGGCGGCGATGTTCGGCGTGCGCGTGGCCGCGCCGCCGGCGCCGAGCCACGCGCTGGCGCACGGCCAGGATCTGGAGCTGGCGGGCGTGCGCGTCGAGGTGCGGGACGCGCCCGGTCACGCGCCGGGCCACGTGATCCTCTACATCGCCGACGCGGGCCTCGCCTTCGTGGGCGACGTCGTCTTCCAGGGCTCGATCGGCCGGACCGACCTGCCGGGCGGGAACTTCCAGCAGCTCATGCGCTCGATCCGGGAGCAGGTCCTGTCGCTGCCGGACGAGACGGTGCTGTTCCCCGGCCATGGGCCGGAGACGACGGTCGGCCACGAGCGCGTCGCGAACCCCTTCCTGGTGCCGCAGTACCGGGGCGGCTTCGCCTGATGACCCTGCGCGACAGCGAAGCCGGCGCGGAGCGGCGCCCGGTCCGGATCGCGGTCTTCGCCTCGGGCGGCGGCTCGAACCTCCAGGCGATCCTCGACCACCTGCGCGGGCCGGCAGGGGAGGCGGCGCGCCTGGCCGTGGTCGTGAGCGACAAGCCGGAGGCCGGCGCGCTCGAGCGGGCCCGACGCGCGGGCGTGGCGACGCGGGTGATCCCCGTGCGCGACCGGCCCGTGGACGCCGTCGCGGCGGAGACGCTCGACACGCTGGCGGAGGCGGGGACCGACATGGTCGCCCTCGCCGGCTACCTGCGGCTGGTGCCGGCCGAGGTCGTGCGCGCGTTCCGCGGGCGCATCGTGAACATCCACCCGGCGCTTCTCCCCGCGTTCGGCGGGAAGGGGATGTACGGCGCGCGGGTGCATCGCGCGGTGCTCGATGCGGGCTGCCGCGTGAGCGGCGCGACCGTGCACCTCGTCGACGAACACTACGACCGTGGGCCGATCCTCTTCCAGTGGCCGGTCCCGGTGCGGGCGGACGACACCGCCGAGACGCTGGCGGCGCGCGTACTGCGCGTCGAGCACGCGATCTACCCGCCGACGATCGAGGCGGTCGCGCGGGCGGTTGCGGGCGGCGAAGCGGTACGCCCGTTCCGCGTCCCGGATGCGACGACGTTCACGCTTGCCGCCGGCGATGCGCCGGACGCGTGGCAGGTGCGGCGCGCGCTCGGGCTGGAATGAACCACAACACGACTCGAGGCGGGGGCAATGCCTAGGGCGATACTGAGCGTTTCGGACAAGCGCGGCGTAGTCGAATTCGCGCGGGGGTTGACGGAGCTGGGGTGGGAGATCGTCTCGACCGGCGGGACGGCGAGCCGGCTGCGCGAGGCCGGGATCGAGGTCCGGGGCGTGAGCGACGTGACCGGCCACCCGGAGATCATGGACGGCCGGGTGAAGACGCTGCACCCCGCGATCCATGCCGGGCTCCTGGCGCGCCGCGACACGGACGCGGACCGGGAGGCGCTCGAGCGGTTGGGCTACGGCACGATCGACCTCGTCGCCGTGAACCTGTACCCGTTCCGGGAGACCGTTGCGGCGGGCGCGTCGGTGCGTGAGGCGATGGAGCAGGTCGACATCGGCGGGCCGACGATGCTGCGCGCGGCGGCGAAGAACCACGCGTGGGTGCTGCCGGTCGTCGACCCGTCCGACTACCCGCGGGTGCTGGACGCTCTGCGGGGCGGGGAGATCCCGGCGGCGCTGCGGGCGGAGCTCGCGCGCAAGGTGTTCGCACACACGGCGGCGTACGACTCGGCGATCGCGGAGTACCTGGAGCAGCAGACGGCGGGCGCCGGCGCGGAGGCGACGGGGTCGACGGGCGGGTTCCCGCCGTCGTTCACGCTGCGGCTGACGAAGGTGCAGGACCTGCGCTACGGCGAGAACCCGGAGCAGGCGGCGGCGTTCTATGCGGAGGAGGGCGCGCCGCTGGGATCGTTGCCGCGGCTCGCGCAGCTTCACGGCAAGGAGCTGTCGTTCAACAACCTGATGGACATCGAAGGGGCGGTGACAGCCGTGTCGGCGTGGGCCGGCTCGGGGCGGGCGGCGTGCGCGGTGCTGAAGCACACGACGCCGTGCGGCATCGCGCTGGGCTCGGACGCGGAGGACGCGTACCGGCGCGCGCTGGAGACGGACCCGGTCTCCGCGTTCGGCGGGATCGTCGCGCTGAACGTGCCGGTCACGGGCGCGGCGGCGGAGGCGATGGCGAGCACGTTCCTCGAGGTCGTCGTCGCGCCGGGGTTCGACGACCACGCGCTCGAAGTGCTCCGGGCGAAGAAGAACCTGCGGTTGATCGTGCTGCCGATCGAGGCGGCGGGCGCGGAGGAGCTGGACTACAAGCGCGTGCGCGGCGGGATGCTGGTGCAGCGGCGCATGCGAATGACGTTCCCCGAGGACGCGTGGCGCGTCGTCACGAAGCGCGAGCCGACGGAGCGCGAGTGGCGCGACCTGCGCTTCGCCTGGCGCGCCGTCGCGTCGGTCAAGTCGAACGCGATCCTGCTGGCGGAGAACGAGCGGGCCGTCGGGATCGGCGCCGGGCAGATGAGCCGCGTCGACGCCTCGCGGATCGCGGTGATGAAGGCGCACGACCAGGGCTTCGAGCTGCACGGCAGCGTGCTCGCGTCGGACGCGTTCTTCCCGTTCCGCGACGGCGTGGATGCCGCCGCCGAGGCGGGCGCGACCGCGGTGATCCAGCCCGGCGGCTCGGTTCGCGACGAGGAGGTCATCGCCGCCGCCGACGAGCACGGGATGGCGATGGTGTTCACCGGCCGGCGCGTGTTCCGGCACTGAGCGCGGGGAGCTCCGTCGACCGTACCGGGCGCGGTCGATCCTCGGCGCGGCGTCCGGGCGTGGCGCCCGCGCGTGGCTGGCGCCCAGGCGTGGCGCCCGGGCGTGGCGCTCGGGCGTGGCGCTCGGGCGTGGCGGGGCGCGGAGCGGGGGCCCCGGCGAGATCTGCCCCGAAGAGGCGGGCGCCGGGGGGGAGCCAGCGTCGTCGGCACCCCGCACCCCGCACCCGCCGCTGCTCAGCCGGCGTTCCCCGGCGGCGACGGGTTCGCGGGCTGCGTTGCCGGCTCCAGTGCGCACTCGCCCCGGAGCCGGCGCGCGGCCACGGTGCCGTAGACGCGCCGACCGACGGTCGGGACGCCCGGGACGTAGAGGAGCGGGAGCACCGGCCAGAACCCGGGGACGCCCCATGCGAGCGCGCGGTAGGCATAGAACCCGGTGCGGATGCGGCCGCGGTCGGTGACGACGTGCATCTCGTCCAGGCAGGCGTCGCGGTTCAGGTGCGGGAACCGGCGATGGACCGCCGCCCAGTCGAGGACGTCGAGGAACTCGAGGCGGCCGAGCACGTTCAGCCGCTCGAGGACGGCGACCGTTCGCCGGCAGATCCCGCAGCCGCCGTCGTACAGGACCACGTAACGCTCTCCGGCGCGCAGCCGCACGGCGACGGCCGCCACGACCCGGTCCCACGGCACCCAGAACAGGTTGCAGATCATGAACTGCACGAAGCGGGGGCCGAGGATGATCCGGATCCCGATCTGCATCGCCAGGATCGCGGGGACGAGCAACCACCGCGCCCTGTGGCTGAACAGCGCCAGCGGGTAGGCCAGCTCCACCGTGAGCGAGCCCAGCGCCATGAGCCGCGCCAGCCAGCCGACCTGCGCCAGGTGCAGCCCCCAGGGGACGAGCGGCCCGTTCGTGATCCCGTAATTCGCCTCGATCAGCGTATTCGCCATGCTGTCCGAGAACACCCATTCGAGCCCCGCGTTCTGGAGCTTGGACACGCCGGCGCCCAGGAACACCAGAGCCATGACGACCCAAACGCCGCGGATCGGCCAGGTGTACTCGCCGCTCGGCGCGGAAGCGGGCACGCCGCGTCCTCCACGCCAACGTCGGATCAGCCGATCGACCGAAAACGCATCGCCCATGCGCGAGAGCGCCAGGATCCCCAGGGCGAACACCAGGATCGCATCATGGTGGCGGACTTTGCCGAAGCTGTGCTGGAGGCCGAAGAGGTACGCGCCCAGGAGGAACGCGGCCGCGCCGCTCGGCCGCGTGAACAGGCCGATGCAGCACAGCAGGAGCGCGGATTTCCAGGCGACCTCCAGCACCTCCAGCACCGGCGCCGACAGTTGCGGCAGGTGGAAGAACTGGAGCAGGAACACCGGCTCCCAGAACACCGGTGAGACGTCGCCCCACCCCGCGAAATCCTGCGGCAGATAGAACAGGAAGAGCGCTCCGAAGAACAGCGCCCGGCACAACCCGAGATTGAGCGGCGGCGCCGGCTCGAACCAGAACCGCCTCCACGCCTCGCGAATCGCGCGCATCTCAGTCCTTCCCGCTGGCAGGGTCCAGCACTTCGGCGATCAGCTCCCGCCGATCGGGGCGCGACGCATTGCGCGCCCACGGGTCCAGCATCCACTCCGACCGGTAGAGCCGCACGCCTCGCAACGGCGGGCCGTCGTGCACGCCGGCCCGGCGCAGCAGCTCGTAGCGGGCGAGGCAGTCGGCCAGCGCCGAGCGCAGCCGCTCCGCACCCGCCGGATCGGCCGCCATCCGCTCCAGCGCGACACGCAGCTTCGTCACGTCGAACGGGTAGATGTAGCGCGGGTCGGAGAGGAGGATTTCGCGGCCGCTCCCATCGCCCGCCACGCCGTAGAGCTGCGCCGCGTCGATCGTCCGCGCCACCCGGGCGTGCGAGTACATCCAGTACGGCGAGAACGGCCAGTGCTCGCGGAACCGCGCAATGTCGTACAGCGATCCCAGGATCACGAACAGGAGCGCGGCGTTGACGACCAGGAGCCGCATTCCGGTCGGCGCTCCAGCGACCGGGGGCGCCGGCGTGTTGACGGGTTCGGTTCGGCGGGGCGGAGGATTCATGATTCCGTCCGGCTCATGCTACCGTTGGGCGCTCTGGCCGCGGGCGTCCTTCTCAGGGTCGGGCACCGCCCCCGCGGCACGTTTTGCGGGCCGTCGCGTGGCGCTCGGCCCGCCCGGCACGGCTCCCGGCCGCGCGCCCGATGCGCGGCCCGGCCGGCTGGCCTCGCCGTGCGACCGGTGCAAAACCCGTGCATCGAAAAACAAATGTTGTCGGCGCTGGCGCGGGCGCGGGCACGAGGGTGGCGGCGCGACGGCAGGGCGCAGGCAGACGGCGCGACGATGCGCCGGTCCGGCGGTGACCGTGGCGGGGGCGCGCGTGCGGGGCTCCACTCGGGGTGCAGTCGGTGCGCAGTTGGGGCCTAGTCGGG
>DASVDG010000078.1:0-10770 GCA_036381255.1 Longimicrobiales bacterium
CCTTGAACCCGTACCGAAGCACGACCATGGACGGTGTCGGGGAGAGGGGGGTCGACGGCGTGGAAGATACGGGGGGCGGGCGGGGGGGACAAGGCGGGGGGCGGGTACAAAAAAGGAGCGTGGCCCGGACGGGCCACGCTCGAGTACGATGCTACGACGGACCGCGGATTACGACTCGTCGTCGCAAGTCACGACACCCGCCTGCGTGACCGCCTTCGAAGCCGGCGTGGTGATCGAGACGCCCGAACCGTAGTAGATCGCGCAACCGAAGTTGCCGAGACCGTCGTGCGTCGCCGACACTGCCCACCCCGTGGTGTTGGCGGTCATGTTAGCGAAGTCGACGTGCACGCCCTTGGACGCCACGTACTCCAACTTGGCCTGGTCGGTCGTGTACGTGTACTCGCCGCCCGAGTAGTACACCTCCTGCTGCGTCGAGAGGTTCTTCAGGTCGGACTTGATGGCGCTGTAGTACGCCTTCTCCCTGGCCGACGAGAACTTCGGGATCGCGATCGCAGCCAGGATGCCGATGATCACGACCACGATCAGCAGCTCGATCAGGGTGAAACCCTTCCGGTTCCGCATCATGGGAACGCTCCTTAGGATGGTGAGTAATGGATCGGAACGAATACGCCCCGGCCGCAGCACCGTTGCAAGTGTGGGTCCAGCGTGCCGGGCGCGGCGTCAATTCTTTGGTTCCATTCGACTTATCGCGCCATCGACCGCGCGGCGGCGTGACGCGCGCCACCTGTCGAGCGTTGCATCTTGCAAAGCTTCTGGTAATTCACTGGACCACGACGTCCTCACCGGCCGCCTGCCGCCTGAGGCGCCGGATCGCCTCCAGCGCGTCCGCATCACCGGTGCGGACGCGCGCCGAATCCAGTGCCGAGATCGCCTCATCGTCCCGCCCCGCTCGGATCAAGAGCTCGGCGAGCCAGTACCACTGCTGCCACCGCGCTCCCTCGCCGGCAGCGATGGTCTTCCGTCGCGCGTCGATGGCTTCCGCAATTCGCCCTTCCTCTGTGTAGATCAGAGCGAGCGCGTGGTACGTCACCGCGTCCGTCGAGTCGGATTCCAGAGCCGCTCGCGCCACCCGCTCGGCTTCCGCATAGCGACCCTGGCGTACGAGCAGGTTCATGAGCCGGTGGGATGCGCCCACGAGGTCGGGGCGAAGTCGATGCGCTCGCCAGAGATACGACTCTGCTTCCGCGCTCCGGCCTGCGGCGATCAGGTCCCGGGCGAGATCCAGGAACAGCGGATAATGCGGCCCGATGGACGCGATGGCGCGCGCATAGGCTCGCACGCCCTCGTCCGGCATGCCGTCCCTGAAGTATGCATGACCGAGCATCCACTGCACACGACCCGATTCCGGATGATCCTCCAGCAGCGTTTTGAAAACGGTTTCCGTACTGAGCCAGGTCGGGTTGCGCTCGAGTGTCCTCAACCCCAGGAGCGCCACCAGGACGGCCAGGGCCGCCGGCGCGATGCGGGGAGCGTTGCGGATCGCGTACGCTGCGAGCCACCCGATCGCGACCACGACGCCGACCGAGGGGAGGTAGAGCGTACGCTCGGCCAGCAGAATTCCGGAGAGGAAGAAAATGTTGGCGACGGGGAGGATCGCGATGCAGAAGAAGAGGATCCCCGTCGCGACCGCCCGAACCGACGCCTCGGAGGTCGAGAGCGGCCTCCCGCGCCACGCGGCCAGCGTGCCCGCCGCGGCCAACCCGGCCGTCAGGAGCCCGAGCAGGAACAGGGGTGTCGGCCCGCTGCTGATCGGGATCACCTCGGGCGTGTAGTCGGCAGACAGATCCAACGGCCAGACGATGAGCCGCAAGTAGTGCGGCCATACCGAGACGACGGTCCAGAACCGGCCGAGGGACTGGAGCTCGGCCGCCCCGAGCGGCGGATGCGTGGCCGCGACGCTCCCCAGCACCGGCAGGCGAGCGGCCAGCACACCCAGGGCGACGGTGCCCAGGACCGCGAAGAGCGCCGCGTGGTGGCGCATGTAGGCGCCCCATCCCCCCGCTCGCCCGACCGCTCCACGCGCGAAATCCAGGAGCAGGAGGAGCGCGGGGAGCACGATGCCGGTCTCCTTGGCCAGCGCCGCAGCGGCGTACAGGCCGGCCATGATGCCGATTCGCCAGGATCCGTGCGGCCGACCCTCGAGATGAAGCAGGCACGCCGAGAGGACGAAGACGGCCGCGAGGAGCTCCGCCCGCCCGACCACGTTGGCCACCGCTTCCACGTGCACCGGGTGCACGGCGAACACCAGCGCGCCGGCGGCCGCACCGATCGGCGGCAGCAGCTCCAGAAGGATCAACAAGACGAGCACCGATGCGATGGCATGCAGCGCCACGTTGACCGCGTGGAATCCCAGCGGGTCACCCTGCCACAGCGCCCAGTCCAGCGCGAAGCTGGCGATCGTCAGCGGACGCCACGCCCCCAGTTCCCTGCCGATTTCGCCGGGCCAGTACGGCGTGGACAGCGCCTCGGGCATGCGATCCAACGAGTGCACCCTGTCGTTGTTCACGACGATCGACACGTCGTCGTATGCGAACCCGTTGCCGAGCGAATTCGCATAAACGGCTACCGCGACGATCGCGATGCCGAGCGCCGGAACCACCCGGCGGTCGAACCACGGACGGCGAATCATGTCGGATTCGGGATCAACTCGCTGATGGTGACGTTACCCAGCACGTCGGTGAACTGGATCCGCCACGCCTCCGCCGACGCGGCGGCCGGTGGTACGTGTACGACCAGATACGCCCCGGGCGCCCGCTCCGCCGGGATCGGTGATGGGTAGAAATCAGAAAAGACGACGTAATCCGCACCGCTCGCGCCGGCGTAGCGGATGATCGCCGGGAACGACGCCATCGGCAAGACGCGCCAATCCCGTCGGGCATGGAGCGCGACGGCCGGGTGCCAGCTCATGACCGTCTTCCCCGCCGGCACGATGCCGCGCAACACCTCACCCGCGCGCCGGTTCTCCGCCGCGAGCAACTGGTGGGTCGTCTCCATGCTGCGGCTCAAGTACAGGCGACGGACATCCTCGATCGCCAGCGCCCCGACGATGAACATCACCAGCAACGCCGGGACGAGTCCCTTCCGGGTCGCGCCTCTCGGTGCGTGGATGTCGAACACGACCCCGAGCCAGCGGCTTCCGCGCGCTGCGAACAGGGCGAGGGCGGGCACGAGGAAGAGTTGCGTGCGCGGGTCGATCGCGATCACTGCCGCGATCAGCAGACTCGTCGCCACCAGCGGAACGGCGAAGAGTGGTTCGGCCGTCCGCAAAGACCTCCGCGGCGCCAGCACGCCGGCCAGGAGGAACGGCCAGACCACGGCCGGGACGATCTTGCCCAGGGCCCTGAAATACAGCGACGTCCGACTCACGCTGGGCGGCGGCGCGGACGATGCCGCGGCCGAATCGGTGGTGTTCTTCAGCGGAGTCGATTTCTCCGCGGCAGGCTCGGTAGCGATTTCGCGCATCGTCGCGCCCGTCGCGCCCGTCGCGCCCGTCGCGCCCGTCGCGCCCGTCGCGGCCGCCGCGTCTGCCGTGCCTCCCGTGCCTCCCGTGCCTCCCGTGTCTGCCGTCCCAGCGCCGACCGCCGCCGGCGTTTCGGCCGGCACGTTCGGCGTGTCGGGGACCCCCCAGTAGCTGCTGGCCATCCGGGGTTCGGACGGATCCAGCGAGAAGAGGCTCCGCACGTACGCGCCCTGGCGCCCCTGCCACAACATCCCCTCGATGATGCTGGAGGCGCTCGGTCCCTCCCGTTCCGCCGGACGTATCTGGACGGCTCGGCCGGTCAACGTCCAGTGGCCCGTCACGCTCCTGAGATAGACCCAGTACGGCAGTGAGACGGCGGCGAACGCGACCCCTGCCAGGACGCAGCCGACGAGGATGCGCGGGTTGCGGCGCGCCGCTGCGACGCCCGCGGCGGCGAGGCCGATCAACCCCGCCACGACCACGGCCTCGGGTCGCGCGAGGTACGCCAGGGACAGCGCGGCACCCGCGCCGAGCCAGGCCATCGACGTCCGGCGCTCGACTGCGCGAAGCGCCAGGGCGATGCCGGTGTACAGGAAGAGGTGGTAGACCGGCTCCGCGCCCACCCACAGGTCCCAACCGACCCACTCCGGCGCGACGAATGGCGCGAGCGACGGCACGACTGCCACGATGACGCAGCCGAGGAGCGCGGTTCGGCGCCCCGCGATCCGCCGGAAGATGAACCAGCACGGTAGGACGAGAAGCCCGGACGTCACGGCCGCGACGATGCGCCCCGCCCAGACCGGGTCGCCGAGCAGCCGCGCGAGGGCACCGGCGAGCAACGGGAAGAGTGGCGACAGCGTGGTGTGCCGCAACCCCGTCAGCCGGTACCCTTCCCCAGCCCAGAGGCTCTGCCCGAGGAGGAGGTACCACCCCTCGTCGAAGGCGATGTAATCGCCCCGACCGAAGAACATCAGGATCCGGAGCACGACGGCGCCGAGCGTGAGCGCCGCCAGAGTCCGGGGGACCGCGCGTTCGTCTGTGCCCAGCCGCATCACCAACACCTTTCCACAAGATCGCCGGCCGAAGGGATTCGATGGCATCCGGTTCGCGCGGCTACCACCCGCAGCCGCGGTCAGTCGAACACCACCCGCCCGACGACGAAATGCTCGCCCCGGCCGGTCAGCTCGACACTCCAACGTTCCGCAGGGACCGCCGATGGGGGGAGGCGAAGCACGAGGTGATTCGCGGGAACCTGCCGGACGATCGACGGCGCCGGATAAAATCTCGACAGCACGACGTATTCGCAACCGATCGCCGTCGCGTACCGGAGGATCTCGGGCAGCGACGCGTAGGGGAGGACGCGCCAATCCCGTTGCGCGTAAATGGCGACCGACGGATCCCAGCTCATGATCGGCCGGCCCGGCGGGACGATTTCGCGCAACGCCTCGCCCACGGCCCGATTCTCCGCACCCAGGACGTGGTGCGGCGACCCCCGGGTGACACTGGAATAGAGGCGCTGGACATCGGCAAGGAGCAGCAGCCCGACCACGCCGCACGCGACCGCCGCCGTGATGACGCCGGGCCGCACGCCCCGCACGAGCCGGCGCCGGTCGAATCCGACGCCGACGATCCGCATGCCGCGCGCCGCGTAGAACGCGAGCAGCGGCGCGAGCACCAACTGGGTCCGCGGGTCGATCGCGACCCAGCCGGCGATCAGGACGCCGGACACCAGCAACGGGCCGGCGACCACGACCTCCGGTACCGGGTCACGCCGCCGCCGGGCCGTTCCGCCGATCAGGATGAACGGCCAGACGAAGGCCGGGACCACGATGCCAAGCGCACGGGCGTACAGCCACGGGCGGGCCGGCGCCGGATCGCGAGGGTCCATGGCATCGTGCTGCGGCGCCGCACCGTCTGCCCCGGGTGGGGCGGACGGCTCCCGCACTGCGGCGCCCGGCTCCGAGGCCGCAGCGCCGGCGACCGATCCGGGCGCGGGCGACGCTGCGGCCTCCGGCGACTTCGGCGACGTCGTCGCCTCCCGTTGCGGCGTCGTCGCCTCCCGTTCCGGTGTCTCCAGCCCGACGCCCCAATAGGTGCTCGCCATCCGCGTTCCGGAAGGGTGCAGCCCGTACAGGCTGCGCGCGTAGCCTTCGTCATCGCCCTGCCACAGCATGCGCTCGATGCGCGCCGTCGCGTCGGCTCCCCGGGCGCCCGTGGTGCGTTCCGCGCGCGGCGCGACCGCGGCCGGGACGTGCCGGCCGGTCAACGCCCAGCGGCCGAGGGCATCGTGCAGGTAGACCCAGTACGGTGCGGCGAAAACCCCGAAGGCGATCGCGAACGCGAGCGGCTGCAGCGCCGAGCGGCTCGACCTGCGCAGGATGGCGGACCCGCAGGCGGTCACGCCCAGGGCGCCGCCGATCAGGATGGCCTCCGGTCGGGCGAGATAGGCGAGGGCGAACGACGCGCCGGCGAGCGCCCAGTCACCCGGGGAGCTCCGGTCATGGCCGCGCAACGCCAGCGCGAAGCCGGTGAACAGGAAGAGGTGGTAGACCGGCTCGGGCCCCATCCACAGGTCCCAGCCGACCCAGTACGGGACCGTGAAGGCGGACAGCGATGGCATGACGGCGACGACGAGGCACCCCAGCCACGCGGTGCGCCGCCCGGCCAGCCGCCGGAAGAGGCTCCAGCAGGGGAGCACGAGGAGCCCTCCCGCGACGGCCGCTACGGTTCGCCCGGCCCAAACCGGATCCCCCACCACGGCGGCGACTCCGCCCGCGGCCAGCGGAAACAAGGGCGAAAGGGTCGTGTGTCGCAGTCCCGTCAGCCGGAAGCCGTCGCCGGCCCACAGGCTCTGGCCGAGGAGCAGGTACCAGCCCTCGTCGAACGCGACGAAGTCGCCGCGCCCGAAAAAGAGGAGTATGCGGAGCAGGATCGCACTCGCCGTGAGCAAGGCCAGGCGCCGACCGGTCCGAGAGAGCCGGGGCCGGCCGCCACGATCGGTGCCCGGGCGACTGTCGCGATGCATCCTCCGTTCACGGACTTCCATAGCTCCCTTACCAACCTCCGACCGATGGGCGCGCCGTTGCACCCTCATCGGCGATCGATCCTGTTCCGGGTCGCGCACGCCCGCGGAGCCGGTCCGCGCGGCCGGGATCTTCCCTCGGGCGTCGTCCGCCCGGCCCGACCCCGGCCCGCGATGCGAGCATCACGAGCCCGCACGACCTCAACGAGCGATCCGGATGAAGTCCCCGGCGGCGCTCCCCGATCCGGCCCGCGGCTCCGGACCGGCGCCGAACCACCGGCGGATCTCGGCCGGATGCGTCCGTCGGCGCCGGAACAGCTCGCGCCGACGCCGCAATGCACCCGGGAGCAGCCTGACGAGATCCCCGTACGCCGCGTACACCCCCGGCTCCCGGACCAGGGCATAGGCGTGCCGCGCCAGCTCCCAGCCGAGGACGAACGGGAGCGCCCGCAACACATCGCCCGGCCGGTCGTTCTTGATCATGAGAAGGTAGTGGTTCTTCCAAGAGTGGCGCCGCGCGGCGAGGGGGAGGCGCGCGCGCGCCTCGAGCGTTTCCCCGGCCCAGCCCCGGACGTGCCAGGCCACGGCGTCCGGGATGTAGCGAACGTCCCAGCCCAGGATCCGCGCGCGCCAGCAGAGGTCGATGTCCTCTTTGTACGCGAAGAACGAAGGGTCGAAGTAATCGCCGTCGGGTGCGACGTCTTCCAGCATCGCGCGGCGGAGGAAGAGAGCGGCGCCGCACGCGCTGAAGATCGAAGCCTCGTTAGAGAACTCCGGTCTATCCGGTCGTCCCTCGCCCCGATCCACGACCATCCGGTCGCGCCGAATACAATGCCCGGCGGAGTCGATGATGTCGGTCGAGGGCGGCGCCCCCGCAACGAACGAATCCGGGGCGATGCGATAGAGTTTCCCCTGCGCCGCGCCGATCGTCGGCTCGCCGTCGAAGCGCGCGCACAGGATCTCGAGGTGATCCGGGGCGAGGATCACGTCCGGGTTCATGACCATCACATACGGCGCACGTCCGCGCCGGAGGCCGAGGTTCGCACCGCCGGCGTAGCCGACGTTATCCGGCGATGCCACGACCTCCACGGCCGGATGCTCGCTGCGCAGGTACTCGACCGAGCCGTCGGTGCTCGCGCAATCCACGACGATGATGCGCACCGGCGCCGTCGATCGGCGGAGTGCGCGCAGGCACTCCGGGAGGAACCGCCGACCGTTCCAGTTGACGATCACCGCCTCGACGCGCGCATCGCCCACCTGGCCACCGCGGTCTGCCGCGGTGGAGCCGTTGCCCGCCGACCGAGCCGTCATCGCCGATCGCCGCCTCTCGAGCCGGCCGCGATGCGGACCGCATCAGCGGCGCGGTAAACGGTGGAGCCGCATGCGGCCAGCAGCAACATGAGCGATCCGGTCGCGGACAGCGGTTGCAGGCGCCACGCTCTGGCCAGCCACCGGCGCCCCTCCCCCACCGATCCGCTGATCACGAGGGCGTGGCCGAGCGCGCGGAGCAGGCTCGCCCGCTCGGCGCGCGACGCCCCGGCCGCCATCACCTTCGACGCCATGCGCTCGCACGCGGCCTCGAGCGCATCGGTTCGGGTCGAGATGCTCCCCGGCGTCTCGTAAGAGCGGACGAGGACCTCCGGCACGTAGGCGAAGCGGCCGACACGAGCCAGCCGCAACACGAGGTCCCAATCCTGCAACCGCGGCAGGTCCTCGTCGAACCCGCCGATCGCTCGCAGCGTCGCCGTTCGAACCAGGAGGGACGACGTGTCGATGAAGGCCCGGGACAGCAGCGCCCTCCAGGGATCGTCCTCCGCCGCCGCAGCGGAGCCGACCTCGCGGGTCCGGCCGTCCGCGGGCACGCGAGCAATCCGGCAGTACGCCGCATCCGCCTCCGATCCCCGGACGGCGTCGAGCTGCCGTTCGAGCTTCGTCGGCATCCATTCGGCATCATCGTCGATGAACGCGACGAATTCCCCACGGGCCGCGGCGATCCCCGCGTTCCGTGCTGCGGACGCCCCGCGCCCCGCCGAAACCGGATGGATCGCCCGAACCCGTGGATCGCGAGCTTCGTAGGAGGCCAGCACGACCGCCGTCGCGTCGGTGGATCCGTCGTCCACGACGAGCAGCTCGAAGTCCCCCACGGACTGCTGGAGCACGCTCGAGATCGCGCGGCCCAGCACGTGCGCACGATCGCGCGTGGGCATCACGACGGAGACCATCGGTGCATGCGAATCCATGGGCTAGTCGCCGGACCGTGATTGGATCATGGCACATCCGCTCCTCGACGACTTCCAGGGCTAGTCAGCCGAGCCGTCCTTTCGCGACCGCCGGGTCCCGTGGGCAGGCCCTCGTACAACCGGATGAGCTCAGCATTGAGGCTCCGGATGTCGAACCTTCCCGCAACGTATTGCCGGCCGGCGCGGCCCATGGCATCCCATTCGCCGCGCCGGGCGACCAGGTCCTCCACGGCATCGGCGATCGCCACCGCATCGCGCTCGGGGACGAGGATCGCGGACACGCCGTCGCGCACGACTTCGGGGATCCCGCCCACGCGGGTGGCGACGATGGGCAGACTCGCGGCCTGGGCCTCGAGGAGGACCATCCCTGCACCTTCTTCCGCGCCGCTCGGCGTCCGGATGCTCGGAAGCAGGAAAAGGTCGGCGGAGGCGTAGATCCCCGGCAGCTCGGCATGGTTCGCCCACCCGGCGAGCCGGACGTGCGCCTCCACGCCCAGGCGCGCGGCGAGCGCCCGGAGCTCGGGCGCCAGAGGACCATCGCCGACAATGTCGTACACCAGCTCGAGCGTGGGCCGGCGGCGCCGGAGCTCAGCCACCGCGCGAATGCCGTACGCAACGCCCTTCTCCTCGACGAGGCGGGTGACCGTCAGCAGCCGGACCGGGCCACCGGCCGAGCGCCTGCGGGGCGGCGACCGGAACCGGGCGACGTCGATCCCCACGGGGTGGACGACGAGGCGGTCGGCGGGACAGCCGAGATCCCGCAGTCGTCGCTCGGTGAATCGGCTGTTGGCGAGGAACAGGTCGCCTGAGCGGAAGAGTTCATGGTACGGATTTCCGCCGGTGGCCCGTGGGTACGCCCCGACGTCGAAGCCGTGGAAGCTCGTGACGATCTTGCCGCGGAACGCGCCGAAATCCCGAAGCTTGACCGCGTAGACGCCGTGCGGGCCGAAATGGCAGTGCAGGATGTCGTACTCGATCGGCATCCGCCCCAGGAAGGGCGTCGAAGCGTAGAGCAGCCGGAGCGTCGCGGCGAACTTGCCGAATCGCCTCGCATCCAGCGAACGGATCGTGTTCTTTGGATCCCGGAGCAGGTTCCGCACGAGTCTCGGAGCCGCACCCGCCGCGTACGGCAGCGCGCGCCCGGGCATGTCGACGTAGCGCGCCCGGTCGAGGAGGCCGTAAGCCGACACCTCAGGGTGCACTTTCGGGTCCCCGCGGCGCCGCATCGCGTAAAGGTCGACTTCGTGCCCCAGGTCGATCAGACCCGTGACCTGGTTGAGGATGAAGGTTTCCGACAGCGCGGGGAACTCGCCCACGAAGAATGCGATCCTCACGGCGAGCCCTCTCTACGCGCGACGAGCAGGCGGAGGTTCGGGGCGCGAAGCGGCAGATGGTCGAGGAGGTAGAGGGCCGGGGCGGCCAGGTTTTCGACCCGCTGCGCCACGGGCCGCAGCCAGCGGCTGCCACGGATCAGACGGCTGTCCGCGAGCGCTCCGTTCAGCAACCGGTAAACCGGGTAGACGCCTTCGACGCGAAGGCCGCAATCGGCCAGCGCATCGCGGTACGCGCTGTTCGTCCGAAACCGAACGTGCCTGGCCGGGCACACCTCTGCGTGTCCCATGCGGTCCGTGACGACGAACGCGCCGCCGGGCGCAAGGTGTTTCGACACCTCGACCAATGCGGATCGGAACGCGTCGTCGTCCACGATGTGGTAGAAGACGTCGAACGCGGTGATGAGATCGAATCGTTCATCGAACGGCCAGGGATCCGATATGCTGCCGTGCCCGATCACCGCGTCGGGGAACGCCGAGCGCAGCCGTGCGACCGCAGGCTCGGCAATCTCCAGTCCGGCGATCCGAGTTGCGCCGTTCGATTCGAACCACCGCAGCCAGAACCCGATTCCGGGCCCGAGGTCGAGGACGGCGCGGCCCCGGACCTCGATCCCGTGGGCTTCCACCGCCGTACGCAGCGCCCTGACCTTCGCGCGGTAGAGATACCGGTTGTATCGCTCGCCGTAGCCGATGTAG
>DASVDG010000079.1:0-6052 GCA_036381255.1 Longimicrobiales bacterium
CGCGAGAACTGGTACCCGACCGAATACGACGCGGTGTACATGGCCGAGATCCAGTCGGCCGGCACGTTCCCGGGCGTCATGATCGACGAGGCGGACTTCCTCAAGCTGCGCGAGGTGTCCGTGTCGTACACGCTGCCGTCCGGGTGGGCGGCGCGGTTCGGCGCGGACCGGGCCAGCATCTCGCTGGCCGGCCGCAACCTGATGACGTGGACGGACTACATGGGGCTCGAGCCGGAGTCCACGTTCAATAGCGGCAGCCGCGGCGGCAACTACTCGCTCTTCGAGCAGAACGTGCTGCCTCAGCTCGCGCAGTTCATCGCGACCATCAACGTGAGCTTCTGAGGAGGGCGCGATGAACCGACCCAAGAACGCGAAAACCGAAATGCGGACGGTAGCCATGATGGCATGGATTCGATCGACGCTCCGCAGCGCGCGGGGCGCCGTCCTCGCGCTCGGCGTGACGCTCATGGCCGCGGCGTGCAACTTCGACGAGCTGCTCGAGGTCGAGCTGCCGGACCAGATCCCGACGGACGGGCTGGCCGAGCCCCAGAACGCCAAGCTGCTCACGGACGGCGCGGTCGCCGACTTCGAGTGCGCCTACGGCGCGTACGTCGCGCTCACCTCCGTGATGGCCGGCGAGATGATGGACGCGACGCCGACCGCCGCGCGCTGGCCGTACGACCGGCGCAGCGTGAACCCGAACGACGGGCTGTACAGCACCTCCGACTGCGAGGCGCTCGGCATCTACACACCGCTCTCGCGCGCCCGCTGGTCCGCTGACAACATCCTGCAGCACCTGCAGGAGTGGACGGACGAGCAGGTGCCGGACCGGCAGCGTCTGATCGCCACGGCCGCCGCGTACGCCGGCTACTCGCGCGTGCTGCTGGCCGAAGGGTTCTGCACCGTCGCCGGGATCAACAATGGCCCCGAGCTGACGCCGGAGCAGGTGCTCCAGAACGCGATCGAGAGGTTCAACACCGCGATCGAGGCGGCGCAGGGGCTCGGCGACGGGGATCCGCTCCTGAACTTCGCGTACATGGGCCGCGCGCGGGCGTACCTCGGCCTCGGCAACGGCGCCGCCGCGGTCGCGGACGCGCAGCGGATCCCGCCCGGGTTCGTGTACGGGATGTCGGCCGACACCGCGCCCGGCCGCCGGGTCAACCGCGTCTTCGCGCAGAGCGGCACGAACACGCTCGGCGGCGGCAACGCGCTCACGGTCGCGCCGGCCTACCGTGCGCTCCAGCACATGGGCGTGGCCGACCCGCGTGTCCCGGTGATCGACGCCGGGTTCGAGGACGAGGGTGTCGCGATCTTCTGGCAGGCGAAGTACCCGACGCGCAACACGCCGATCCCGATCGCGAGCTACGACGAGGCGCAGCTCATCATCGCCGAGGTCGAGGGCGGCGCGACGGCCGAGGCGATCATCAACGACTTCCACACCGCGGCCGGCCTGCCGGCGTTCGACGCGACGGGGCTGTCGGACGCCGAGATCCTGGCCCACGTCATCGAGGAGCGGCGCAGCGAGCTCTGGCTCGAGGGGCACCGCTTCCACGACATCCGGCGGCACGAGCTGCCGCTGGACCCGGAGCCCGGCACGCCGCACCGCCGCGGCGGGTTCTACGGCGATGACCGCTGCTTCCCGCTCCCGTCGGTCGAGATCCGGAACAACCCGAACATCTGACCCCGGGCGGACGCGTGAGGGCAGGGGGGCGCGGGCTTCGGCCCGCGCCCCCCTGCCCGTTCCGTATCCGCCACGCACGACCGGCGGGCGTTCGGCCGGCAGCCCCGGGCATGCCGCCGGCGGAGCGGGTACGCGCCGTGGACGGGCCAGCATCCCGGTTGCCGGGCCGGCACGCCCGCGGCCGCGCCACCACGCCGGCCGCCGGTTCAAACGAAAACAACGACCCGCCGCAGGTCTCTACGAACGCTCCCCCCACCGGTCTCCCGCCTCACCCTCCGCGCCCTGCGTGGAAGCGAATTTCTCGAAGCTGGCCGTGCAACGCGCTGCACGCGCCCGTGCCTCGGGCATGCAACCCTTTCCCTCCGCCCGCCCTCTAAGCGGGTGACGGGGACGGAGCGGGTGCAGGCCGACCCGCGCTGAAACCGGCCCGGCGCGGGCGCCGTATGGGGCGCCGACCGGGACGAACGGACCCGGCGCCCGATGGGCGAACGACGACGACGGAGCGGCTCCGGCCGCGTGAACGATTGGGGGAGAGGATGTGGAAGATGGACCCGGTGATCCAGGTGACGGTGGCCAAGACCCTCGGAAGCGTGGTCTTGTACGTTGGCGCGATGGTTGCCCTGATGTATCCCGTGCTCGAGGCTGCCGGCTACCTGGGATGAGCGGCCGACAACGGCCGATTTGAATAGATGGAGGGCGGGACCCGCGAGGGCCCGCCCTCCCGTGCATCCGTCCGCCGCGCCGGCGGCTCGCCGGTCGGGCGGAACGCCGCGCGGGCCGCTCCACGCCCCGCGGTACCGCGCCCCGTGCCGCGGGAAGGACGCGCGGGGCGGCCGCTACTCGCCGATGGCCGGCAGCGCGTCCGCGATCGCCGCGCGCAGCCCGGGGTCGTCCGCGGTCACCGGACCCAGGTGCCGCCAGGCGACCGTGCCGCCGGCATCGATCAGCACCGTGATCGGCACGCCCTGCGCGGGGAACAGCGACGTGATGCGCTCGCCCGGGTCGCGCACGATCGGGTACGTGATGCCGTAGTCGTCGATGAAATCGCGGACGAGGTCGTCCGCGCCGGCCGCGTCGATGCTGATGCCGACGACGCGGAGCCCGTCGTCGCGGAACTCTTCGTGCAGCGCCTGGAGGTCCGGCATCTCCTTCCGGCACGGCGGGCACCACGTCGCCCACACGTTCAGCAGCACCGCCTCGCCGTGGAGCGACGCGAGCGAGATCGAATCGCCGTCGAGCGTCGGCGCGGCGTACTCGGGCGCCGGCGAGCCGATGGCGCCGCGCGGCGCGGGCGCGTCGGCGCACGCGCCCAGCAGCGCGCAGGCGGCGATGGCGATCCAGCGGCGTGTCATGTCGATCCTCCCTCCAGTCTCGCGGCGGCCACGCGCACATGCGACGGCCGGCCCGGCTCGGTCCACGCGAAGACGACTTCATCGCCGATGCGGGCCATGCGCGGGAACCCGCTGGCCCGCGCCGCGCTCGACGCGGCCACGGTGTGCGGCGGGCCGATCGGCCCGCCGGCGCCGATGCGGCGCACGCGGATCTCCGCGGCGTCCGCCGTCCGCTCGATCCAGCTGACGAGCGCCGTGCCGTCGTCGAGCCGCTCGACGTCGACGCGACCGACCGGCGTCGCCGCGCCGACGTCGAGCGGCGCGCCGAACGTCGCGCCGGCATCCGCCGAGAACGCTACCCGGACCCGGGGCGGATCGTTCGCCGCGGTGAACCACGCGACGACGACATCGCGGCCGGCGGCCGCGATCGCGGGGCCGTTCACCGGGCAGGCGGGGATGACCCAACCGTCCTCGTGGACCGGGCGCGGCTCCGTCCAGCGGCCGTCGACGAAGCGGACGATCGCGATGTCGCGCACCTCGTCGGCGGAGCGGTCGCGGTAGACGACGACGGGGCCGGCAGCCGTCATCGCGGCCGCCGTCTGGCAGCAGTCGCAGGTGCGACCGTCGAGGAGCCGCTCCGGGCCGAGCGCGCCGTCCGGGTCGATCGTCGTCAGCCGCACCGTCATCTCGGCCGAAGGGTCGTGGTCCGACGCGCCGGTCTCGGCGTACTTGCGGCCGTCCAGCCAGACCACGGTCAGCCGGCCGTCCGGGCCGGCGAGCATCGAGACGAAGCCGTGCTCGCTCACGGTGCCGTCGCGGTGCGGCACGACCGCCGGCGCCCAGGTCGCGCCGCCGTCCCGCGACCGCGCGACGTGGATGTCGTACGCCGCGCCGCGCCCGGTCCGGACCAGCCAGTGCGCCGCCAGCGAGCCGTCGGGGAGCGCGATGACCGACGGGAAATCCGCCCAGTTCACGAAGAAGTCGTCGCCGCTCGCGACGGTGACCGGCTCGCTCCACGCCGTGTCCCGGCGGGCGGCGAGCCGAAGGGCGTGCCCGCCGTCAGCCGTCGGCTCGAGCCAGCTCAGGTAGAGCGTGCCATCGGGGCCGACAGCGAGGTTCGGCTCGCCGCTCCCCGGCGCCGCCGGGGATTCGAGCGCAGTCAGCGCCGCGACCGGCGGGCGGGCACCGGGAGCGGCGCCGCAACCAACCGCCGTGGCGATCCCGCCCACGACCGCCGCCGCGCGGAGCGGGGCGCGCATCCGTTGGAATCGATCCGAGGCCACGTTGCACACTCCTGTCGGGCGTGGGGCTGCCGCAGTGGAAGGTGCACGGAAGGGCGCGGCGACGCAATCCCGACGCCCGCATTGCGCCGCGGACCATCCGCGCATAAGGTTGGGGTTACGCGTGCGCGCGCCCGACGACCGGGGTCGTCCCCCGACGGCCTCCCCCGCGGCCCGGGTCTCTCGGCGCCCATACCCCATCCCGGAGGCACCCCATGCGACACCTCTTCCGTTGCGCCCTCATCGCCGCGTTCGCCGCCGCGTGCGCCAGCTCGGGCACGGCCGTGAAGCGCTCGAGCGCCGGCGGCGACGACGTGATCCTGTCCGATGAGATCGCGACCGTCCAGGCCGCGAACGCGTTCGAGCTGATCCGCCGCCTTCGCCCGCATTTCCTGCGCCTGTCCGGGGCCGTCTCGTTGAGAGGCGACGGCGACATCGTGGTCTACGTCGACGGCATCCGGCAGGGCGGCCTCGCCTCGCTGCGCAGCATACCCGCGGCCGGGATCACGCGCATCGAACGCCTCAGCGCCACGGACGCGACGACGCGGCTCGGCACCGGGCACGTCTACGGCGCGATCCTGATCGCCACGAGGTCCAGCGGCTATTAGCCGCCGGCTTCGTCCGCCTCGGCGTCCGGCGACGCGGTCAGCCGCTCCTTGCAGACCTCGCGCAGCACCGCCGTCGCGTAGCAGCCGGGCGGGAGCGTGAAGCGGAGCTCGAAGTAGTCGCCTGCCTCGTCGCGGCCGGGCGCGACGCCCCAGTCCGCCAGCGGGAACCGGAGCGCGCGCCGCCCGCCGGTCACGCGGAACGGCCCCGTCGCCGGGAAGTCTTCGAGCCGACGCCCCGCGGCGCGCAGCACCTGCGCCTCGATCTCGCCCGGCGCGCCCTCGGGGCGCCGCATCTCCGGGCCCGGCAGCGGCCCGGTCGCCGAGATCTCGAACGCCGCCGCGCGCGCCTGCTCGGCACCCTCGTCCTCGACACGGAAGATCCCGCCGGTGTCGTGCTTCACGGCCAGGTCGCCAGCCAGGACGCGGTCGAGCCCGTCGATGCGGAGCGCGAGCACTTCGTTGAACAGCCACGACTGGTACGCGTTGACGAAGAAGCGAAGCAGCCGCCGGTCGAGGGCGCGCAGCGCCCGGCGGGCATCACCCTTCTCGCGCGCCATCGCCCGGGACAGGCGCGCGTGCGCGGCGTACGCCCGCGGCCAGAGCGGCGCGGCCTCGCGGTACGCGCCCGCCTCGAACGCCTCCCGCGCGCGCCGCACGGCGCCCGTGTCGCGTGGCCCGGGCGCCCCGGCGATGAGCGAGACCGCGCCATCGAGGTCGCCATCGACCAGCCGGCGTCCGATCTCCGCCGTGTCGCCGCGCGTGCCGAAGCGCTGGCGGCCGAAGTAGTTCGGCACGCCGCGCCGGGCGAGGACGGCCAGGACGCGGCGCGCGTCGTCGAGCCGGTCGGGCTCGACGTCGCGCAGCCGGATCGTGAACCGGTTCGCCGCGAGGTGGCCGACGCGCACTTTGCGCGGGTGTCGCGCGACGGCGAGGACGCGGATGCGCGGCAGGTCGAGCGCCTCGATCCGCGCCGGATCGACGTGCTCGACACTGAGCGTCTGCCGCGTCACCGCGTGCGCGTCCTTCAGCCCCGCGAAGCCGATGTCGCGAGCGCGCACGCCGAGCGCCCTCGCGATGTCGGCGACCGCCTTGTGCGTGGTCAGCCCCGCCTTCTCGATGGTGAAGAAGACGTGGTCGCCGCGCCCCTCCGGC
>DASVDG010000080.1:0-24865 GCA_036381255.1 Longimicrobiales bacterium
TCCGGTCGAGTACGAGGAGGCTTACTACCGCCGGCAGGAGACTCCCTCCTCCGCGTTGGCACCCACGTAACGAGCTCGCCGCAGAGGCCGGCGCGGTCCGAGGAGCCCCTCGCCGTCACCATCAACTTGGCTGCCCCAGAACAGCCGGACCAACTTCGAGGTGCAGCTCACGTCGGGTGATCCGGAAAGGCCCACCCACGGGCTGAACAGTGACTCGCCGCCTTGCGGTTCAACGCTCGGTCCGGCACTTTTCGAGATTCGACGCGTATTGAATTCGCGGTCGTGAGTACGGACCGCACCAACGATCCCCGCAGTCATCCAGCTGCGTGGCATCCGATCACTCCACTTCCCAGGTACCGATGAGGATCACCCGTCTACCCGTTCTGACGTTCGGCCTCGGGTTGGCGCTGACGCTCCTTCCGGCGCAGCTCACGGCCCAGCGGATCACGGTCGAGCGGATCTTCGGCTCCGGCGACTTCCGGCTGGAAGGGCTGGTGCCCCGCCAGTGGCTGCGCGACGGCGCACGCTACGCGATCATCGAGCGCAACGCGCGCACGGGCGCGACCGACCTCTGGATCGAGGACGCGCGCAGCGGTGAGCGCACGCTGCTGATCGATGGCGCGACGCTCGTGCCGCCGGGTGCACGGGAGCCGATCGCGATCGAGGCGTTTGACTTCTCCGCGGACGAGTCGAAGGTCCTGATCTACACGAATTCGCAGCGTGTTTGGCGGCAGAACACGAAGGGGACCTACTACGTCTTCGATGTCGAGACGCGGCGGCTGACGCCGGTCTCCACCCGGCCGGGGTGGCAGATGTTCGCCAAGTTCTCGCCGGACGGCACGAAGGTCGGCTTCGTGCGCGACAACGACCTCTTCGTCACCGACCTCGCGACCGGCGAGGAGATGCGGCTCACGACGGACGGCAGCGAGACGATCATCAACGGCACGTTCGACTGGGTGTACGAGGAGGAGCTGGGGCTGCGCGACGGCTGGCGCTGGAGCCCGGACGGCGAGCGCATCGCCTTCTGGCGCCTCGACCAGAGCCCGGTCCGCACGTTCTACATGATCGATGACCTCGACCAGTATTCGGAGCCGATCCCGCTGCGCTATCCGAAGGCGGGCGAGGCGAACTCGATCGCGCGGATCGGCGTCGTCTCCGTCGAGGACGGCGCGGTCGTCTGGATGGACACCGGCGACGATACGAGCGACTACCTGGCGCGCATGGAGTGGGCCGCGTCCTCGGACGAGCTGGTGATCCAGCGGCTGAACCGACACCAGAACCGGATCGAGGTCATGCTCGCGGATGCGGAAACCGGCGAGAGCCGCGTCGTCATGAGCGACACGGACGAGAAGTGGATCGACGTGGACGACGACCTGACGTGGGTCGACGGTGGGGAGCGCTTCATCTGGTCGAGCGAGCGGGACGGCTTCAATCATCTCTACCTCTTCGGCCGCGAGGGCCAGCTCGTCCGTCAGCTCACCGAGGGCGAATGGGACGTCACCGACTTCTACGGCGTGGACGAGGAGGAGGGCTGGGTCTACTTCGCGGCCGCGCGGCCGAACCCGATGGAGCGGCACCTGTTCCGCGTCCCGCTGGACGGCGGCCGGATCGAGCGCGTCTCGGAGGAGCCGGGCACGCACCGCATCGACCTGAGCCCGGATTTCAGCCTGTACATCGACACCTACTCGCGCGCGAGCGTGCCGCCGTCGGCGCGGCTGCACGAGGTGGATGGCGACGCGGTCCGCACGCTCGTCGACAACGCGCGCGTCGCCGCCGAGCTCGAGGAGGCCGGCGCCCGGGCGCCGGAGTTCTTCACCTTCACCACGCCGGACGGCGTCGAGCTGAACGGCTGGATGATCAAGCCGCCGGCGTTCGACGAATCGCGCCGCTACCCGGTGCTCATGTACGTCTACGGCGGCCCCGGCTCCCAGACGGTGACCGACGCGTGGGGCGGCAGCCGCTATCTCTGGCACCAGGCGCTCGCGCAGCGCGGCTTCATCGTCGTGAGCATCGACAACCGCGGCACCGGCGCCCGGGGCAGCGCGTTCAAGAAGGTCACGTACCTGAACCTCGGCGAAGTCGAGAGCGACGACCAGATCGCCGGCGCCCGCTACCTGGCGTCGCTGCCGTACGTCGACCCGTCGCGGATCGGGATCTGGGGGTGGAGCTACGGCGGCTACATGACGGCGCTGACCATGGCGCGCGGCGGCGATGTCTTCCGCGCCGGCATCTCGGTCGCGCCCGTCACCGACTGGCACCTCTACGACACGATCTACACCGAGCGCTTCATGCGCACGCCGCAGGAGAACCCGGAGGGCTACCGGAAGAGCTCGCCGATCGCGCACGTGGACGGCCTGAGCGGCCGGCTGCTCCTCATCCACGGCACCGGCGACGACAACGTGCACTTCCAGAATTCGGTGCAGCTCGTGAACGCGCTCCAGGAGGCGGGCAAACAGTTCGACTTCATGCTCTATCCGAACAAGACCCACTCCATCTCGGGCGGCAACACGTCGCTGCACCTGTTCACGATGATGACCGAGTGGCTGGAGCGGAACCTGAAGGCCCCTGCCGCGACGAGCTGAGGAAGCCGCCGCGAGGCATCTGCCCGCGCGCAGGGAGGGCGCCCGGCAGGAAATCGCCCCGCCGCGGGAGTCGTCGACTCCCGCGGCGGGGCGATCCGCATCGTGGCGCGACCCCGCGAGGTCCCGGCCTCGCGGTCAGGTCAGTAGACTTCGAGGAACTCGACCCAGTTCCCGGGCGACGCCGGCGCCGGCGCGAGCAGCCGGTCGAACGGCTCGCGATCCCAGGAGAGCGAGTGAACCATCACCCCGTCCAGCGTCGCGACCGGGCGGACGAACGAGGTCGGGAGCGCGTACTCGGCCGCGGACGCGATCCAGAAGGCGTTGCCGATGCGGACCGGCGTCGCCGGGATGGGCGGCGCGGGCTCGACCGGCCCCATGACCTGTTCGACGAGCGGCTTCGGCTCCCGGTACTTGGCTTCCTCGAGCGGCATCAGCGCGTACTTCGCCGGTTCGCAGGCGCCGAGCGCGATCGCGGCCACCGCGAGCGGGCCGACGGTACGGACGAATCTCATGGGCTCTCCTCTCGGTTGACGATCCAGCCGGTGCGGGGCATCCTTCCCCGCGGCATTTCGCTTGCCGCGCACCGCTGCGCGGCCCACACAGACGATGGAGACGGTTTATGCGAATCGCGATGGATCCGGTCCCCGTGGTCCTGGGCATGTACGCCCATGTCGGCGAGCTGCTCGCGCGGGTCATGGACCGGCACGAGGGCGGCGATGCGGAATCGCTCGGCCGCCGCTACGGCCGCCAGCGTGCGGAGGCCGCGGATCGCGAGGTCCAGCGGCTGGTCCACGCGCTGCACGCCGACGTCAAGGTCGCCGACAAGCTGCTGAAGAAGACCGGCGACGTCTGGAAGATATCGCGCGAGACCGATCTCGTCGACCTCGTGGTCCAGGCGCGCGGCGACGAGCAGGAGCCGAAGTCGTACGTGCTCCTGAAGCCGGACCAGATCCGGGCGCTGCTGCGGTCGATCCGCGACGCCGCGCGCGGCACCGGCGAGGACGAGGAGACGCTCGAGCAGCTCGACCGCGCCGGTGACGCGATCGAGGCCCGGCCCGGCGACTACCTGGCCTTCGGCTTCGACCCCTGGGGCGGCTGAGCCGGCCCGGCGCCCGCGTTCGCCCGCTTGTCCGGCGGCCGGGCCGGGCCTAGCTTGGACGGCCCGGATCCGACCGCGTCCCACACCCCCGTTCGCCGATGCCACGATCGCCTGTGCTGGCGGCCCTCTTCGTGCTCCTCGCGGGAAGCGCGGCGGCGCAGGCGCCGTCGCGCGTCGACCCGGCGCTGCGCCTGTCCCGCTGGAGCGCGAGCGCCCGCCCGGACACGGCGTTCCGGCCGCCGCTCACGCGCGGGGGCCGCGCCCGCGCGGCGCTCCCGCTCGGCGCGCCGGTCCGCATCGCGGGCGAGTCGTACGTGCGCGCGCTGGTCCGGGTCGGTCCCGGCGGCGAGGCCGCGCTGCGACGGCTCGGCGCGCGGATCGGCGTGCGCGCGGGCGACGTCGTCACCGCCCGCATCCCCGTCGCCGCGCTCCCCGCGCTCGCGACCCGGCCGGAGCTGCGCTTCCTCGAGGCCGCGACCTGGCTCGTGCCCGACGTGCTCGTGCCGCGCCGCTCCGTGACGCACCCTTCCGCGACGCCGGCGCCCGCGACCGACGGTGAATCCGTCCACTCCCGCCGCTCCGCGGGCGCCGGCGCCCAGCCGAACGACAGCGCCGCCGTCGACATCGGCGTCGCCGGGCTGCGCCGCCGCGCCGGCGACCGGTTCTACGGGCTGACCGGCCGCGGCGTCGTCATCGGGATCGTGGACACCGGGCTCGACCTCGCGCACGAGGATCTCCTGGATGCGGCCGGCAGGACGCGCGTGCTGTACGCCTGGGACCAGGGCGCGGTCGACGGCCGCCCGCCGGGCGCCGTCGGCGAGCAGGTGCTGGACTACGGCCACGAGTGCGCCGCGGCGGAGATCGACGCCGGCGACTGCCCGATCACCGACCGCGTCGGCCACGGCACGCACGTGGCCGGGATCGCCGCCGGCGACGGCTCCGCGACCGGGAACGAGCTCCCGCCCTATCGCTACGTCGGCGTCGCGCCCGGCGCGGAGCTGATCGTGGTCCGCGCCGGCGACAACGGCTTCACCAGCGACCGGCTGCTCGAGGGCGTCGCCTACATCTTCGCGCGGGCGGCGGAGTTCGGGCGCCCCGCGGTCGTCAACCTCTCGGTCAGCACGCAGGCCGGCCCGCACGACGGCACCACGCTGCTCGAGCGCGGGCTGGACGCGCTCGCCGGCCCGGGCCGAATTCTGGTGGCCGGGGCGGGGAACCAGGGCGTCAACGAGAACGAGAGCCCGGCGTTCGTGCGCGCGCCGGCGCACGCCACGGACACGCTCGCCGTGGGCGCGGCGACGAGCCACACGCTGGTCGTGCCGCCCTACGCGCCGCGCGCCGGCGCCGTGAACGACGGCGCGCTCCTCGAGCTGTGGTACGAGGGCGCCGATTCGCTGACGGTCACCGTCGTCTCGCCGCGCGGCGACAGCCTCGTGGCGTTGACCGGCGACAGCGCGCTCGTCCAGACGCCGGGCGGCACGATCGGCATCCTGAACGCGGTCGACGGGCCGCAGGCCACGAACGGCGACCACGTCGCGCTGATCGCCATCGCCGACGAGGACGCCGCGGCGCCGCCGGACAGCGGGCGCTGGACGATCCGGGTGCGGAAGGCGCGCGGCGCCGGCACCGGCGGGTACCACCTGTGGCTGGTCGGCGGCGCGTTCGACAACCCGACGGATCTGGCGAAGCTCGAGGGCGGCACCACGAACACGCACCTGGTCGGCTCGCCGGCCACGGCGGACCGCGTCCTCGCCGTCGCCGGCTACGTGACGAAGCACGAGTGGAAGACTGTCGGCGGCGCGACGCGGAGCTTCCCGTTCCGCGAGCCGGTCGGCGACATCGCGTCGTTCAGCAGCCCCGGCCCGCGGCGCGACGGCGTGCTCAAGCCGGAGCTCGCCGCGCCGGCGAAAGTCGTCGTCTCGGCGCGGGCGGCGGACGGCGCGACGTTCACCGAGCTGCCGTGGCTCGTCGAGGAGGACGGCGTGCACGCCGCGCTGCTCGGTACGAGCATGGCCGCGCCGTTCGTGACCGGTGTGGTGGCGCTCCTCCTCCAGCTCGATCCGGAGCTGACGCCGGAGCGGGTCGAGGAGCTGCTGACCGCCTCCGCGCGCCAGGATGCGTTCACCGCCGCGCCGCACACCGGCGAGCCGCCGGGCGTGCCCAACGCGCAATGGGGGCATGGAAAGCTGGACGCGGCCGGCGCCACGCGGCTGCTCCGCCCGGGTGGCCGGCTCCCGGCCGGCCAGGTGGTGAACCTCTCGGAGAACCCGGTCCGGAGCGGTCGCCTCGTCATCAACTACGTGGAGCGCCCCCGCTCGATCGCCGTGTACGCGCTCACCGGCGACCGCGTCCGTACCTTCGGCGAGCGCGAGATCGGAGACCGGCTCACGGTGTGGGCGCTCGACACCGACGGCGGCCGGCCGGTCGCGAACGGCGCGTACGTGCTCGCGCTCGACATCGCGGGCGAGCGGGTGCTGCGGAAGCTCTTCGTGCTCCGCCCGTGACCGCGCGCTCTCTCCTCCTCGCCCTGGCCGCGACGGCCGTGTCCGCGACCCCGGCGGCGGCGCAGGATCCCGGCGCAACCGCGGCGCCCGTGCTGCGCCTCGCGCCGGCGCCGCGCGCGCTCGCGCTCGGCGGCGCGTACGCCTCGCTGTCGGACGCGCTGAGCGCGTTCTACAACCCGGCGCGGCTCGCGGCGGCATCGCCGGCCGCGACGCTGGCGTACCGGACGCTCCCCGTCGAGGCCGGCGTTGGCGCGGCCGCGCTCGCGATGCGTCTCGGCCCCGGCACGCTCGGCGCCGGCGTGCAGTTCCTGAATTACGGCGAGATCGACGTCGTCGAGCCCGACCCGGCGACCGGCGGCGAGATCGGCGTGCCGACCGGCGAGCGCGTCGGGGGCGGCGAGCTGGTCGTCACGGCGGCGTACGGCCTGCGCCTGCCGGGCCGGATCGAGGTCGGCGTGGCGGCCAAACTGCTGCGGCTCCAGCTCGCGGAAGCGGCCGCCACCGGCACCGCCTTCGACCTCGGCGCCGGGCTCGAGGTCCTGGACGGCCGGGTGACGCTGGGCGCTGCGGTGCAGAACCTCGGCGCCGACATCGGCCCGGGCCGCGACGCGCCGCTGCCGCGCAGGGTGCGCGCCGGCGCCGCGCTGCACCTCGACGGCCCCGCGGGATTCCAGGCGGTCCTGGTCGCGGAGGCGCTGGAGGAGGGCGGCGCCGTCGCGCCGCTGGGAGGGATCGAGATCGGCCGCGCCGGCCCGGGCGGCAGCGCGCTCGTCGGCCGACTGGGGTACGACGGGAGCGGCGGGGCGGGAGGGCCGGACCCGCTCGTGGCCGGTGCCGGCCTCGCGCTCGACGGCGTCACCCTCGATTACGCCTACCGCGAGCTCGGCGCGCTCGGCTCCGCGCACGTCTTCGGGATCTCGCTCCGCCTCGGGTCGCGGGACTGACGTCCGGGCGGGCCGGCGTCGCTTCGCTCCGCCGCGGACCGGCGGATCGGCCGGGGCGGCGGCGCGCTCGCGCGCCGGCTCAGCGCGGCATCGCCTTCAGGATCCGCTCGCCGAGCGCGGCCGCCTGCCAGCGCCGCAGCCCGGGCACGGCGGCGAGCTCGTCGATCGCGCCGGGGCGCAGCCGCGCGAGCTCTTCGAGCTGCGCGCGCGGCATCAGGAACCCGCGGTCGAGGCCGAGCGCGGTCGCCGCTTCGTCGCGCACCGCGCGTAGCCGCTCCAGCGTCGCGTCGAAGACGGGGTCCGGCGGCGGGCGGCCGCGGCCGCGTGGGCGCGTGGGCAGCGACTCCTCCGGCAGCGCCTGCGCCCGCGCGATCGCCTCCAGCACCTCGGTCCCGTGCCGGCTCGCCAGCGAACGCGGCGTGCCGGGGATCGCCGCGAGTGCGCCAGAGGTCGTGGGCGCGCGCCGCGCGATCTCGATCATCGCCTCGTTGGTCAGCACCCGGAACGGCGCGGCGTCCCTCGCGCGGGCCACCCCCTCGCGCCAGGCGTACAGCTCGCGCAGGATCGCGAGCTGCCGCGGCCGGAGATCCCGCGTCCCCTTCAGCCGAAGGTACGCATCCGGGTCCTCCGCCGGCGCCGTCCAGCGCACCTCCTCCAGAAGTCGGAACTCCTCCTCCGCCCACTCCAGCCGCCCCATCGTCTCCAGCGCCTGCCGCAGCAGGTCGCGCAGCGGGAGCAGGTGGCGCGTGTCGCCGGCGGCGTATTCCAGCATCTCGGGCGGCAGCGGGCGCCGCGCCCAGTCGGCGCGCTGGAACGCCTTTTCGAGGCGGATCCCGAGGAACTTCTCGACCAGGCTCGCCAGGCCGATCGCCGGCTCGCCCAGGAACTGGGCCGCGATCTTCGTGTCGAACAGCCCGCGCACGCGGATCCCGAAGTCGCGCGACAGCAGGCGGAGATCGTAGTCGGCGTCGTGGAACACGATCTCCGTGTCGGGACGCTCGAACAACGGGCGGAGCGGGTCGAGGCCCGGCACGGCGAGCGTATCGACGACGAACGTCGCCGACGGCGTCGACACCTGGACGAGGCACACCCGGTCGAAGTAGCGGTGATACCCCGCCGCCTCCGTGTCCACGGCGAGGGCTCTCGCCCCGGTGAGGCGCTCGACCGCGCCTTTCAGCTCGCGTTCCGATGTCACGTAATCCATGGGCCCCCGCCACGCAATCGCGCGCCCGCGACGTTTGCGCCCGTCGCCGCCGCGCCGTAGGATTCCCGCCGCCCCTGCAACATGGAGTCCGTCACATGCGCCCGACACCCGTTCCCGGTGCCACGCGCTCCGCGTCCCCGCTCCACGTCGCCCCGGGCGAGCGGCCCGGCGGCGGCGGTCGATCGGCTGAAGGTACGGCGTCCGGTCCGACATTTCCACCGGCCGGCGGCATCGCGGCCGGCCTCGCGCCCGCCCGCGCCCTGCGCGCGCGGCGCGGCCGCCCCGGCCGCGGCCGCCCGGACGCCCCATGACCCGCGAGGCCGTGCCGTCGTCGGGGACGCTCGTCCTGGCCGACCGGGTCCACACCTTCGCCGACCCGGCCGTGGTCGACGCGTTGCTCCTCCGCGACGGCCGCATCGTCGCCATCGGCGCGGCCGACGCACTGCGCCGCCGCGCGCCCGACGCCGCGCTCCTCGACCTCCGAGGCACCACGATCACGCCGGGGCTGTGCGACGCGCACATCCACCTCGTGGACTGGGCGCTCGCCCGCCGCGCCGTCGACCTCGCCGACGCGCCCGACGCCGACGCGGCGGCCGAGGCCGTCGCGCGCCGCGCACGATCGCTCCCCGCCGGCGCGTGGCTGCACGGCGGCGGCTGGAGCGTGAACCGCTGGGGCGCGTTCCCGGACCGGCGCCCGCTCGACCGCGCCGCGCCGGGCCACCCCGTCCTTCTCCGCAGCCACGACCTGCACTCCGCGTGGGTGAACGGCCGCGCCCTGGAGATCGCCGGGATCTCCGCGGCCACGCCCGATCCCGACGGCGGCCGCATCCTCCGCGACGACGCCGGCGAGCCGACGGGCGTCCTCCTCGAGAACGCCGTGCGCCTCGTCGAGCGCGTCGTGCCGCCCACGCCCGACGCCGAGATCGAGGACGCCGTCCTCGACGCGCAACGCGAGCTGCACGCTCTCGGCATCACCGCCGTCCACTCGTTCCCGAGCGTGCACCCGGGCCGGCTCGATGCGCTCCGCGTCCTCGAGCGGCTCCGCGCCGCCGGCCGGCTCCGCCTGCGCGTGCTCCAGCAACTGCCGCTCGAGTTCCTCGATGATGCCATCCGCCTCGGCCTGCGGAGCGGCTTCGGGGGCGATTGGATCCGCATCGGCGGCGTCAAGATGTTCCTCGACGGCGCACTCGGCTCGCGCACCGCGTGGCTGCGCGAGCCGTACGTCGACAGCGACGACCGCGGCGTCCAGCTCCTGCCCGCCGCCGACTTCCGCGATGCCGTCCGCCGCGCCGCCGAAGCCGGCCTCGCCGCGACCGTCCACGCCATCGGCGATGCCGCCGTCGCGCTCGCGCTCGACGTCCTCGGCGACGCGGCGGTCCGCGTCGACGCCATGCCCCATCGCATCGAGCACGTCCAGCTCTGCCCGCCGGAACGCTTCGGCGATCTCGGCCGCGCCGACATCGTCGGCTCCGTGCAGCCGTGCCACCTGATGACGGACTGGCAGGCCGCGGAGCGATACTGGGGCGCGGATCGCTGCCGCGGCGCGTACGCGTTCCGCTCGCTCGAGGATGCCGGCGCCGTCCTCGCCTTCGGCTCCGACGCCCCCGTCGAGCGGGTCGACCCGCGCCTCGGGCTCTTCGCCGCCACCACGCGCCGCGATCTCGACGACCGCCCCCGGGGGGGCTGGCTTCCCGGCGAGCGGATCAGTATCCTCGATGCGTTCCGGGGGTATACGACGGGACCGGCCCACGCGGCCGGCGCGCTCGGCCGACTCGGACGGCTCGCACCCGGCGCCGCGGCGGACTTCGTGGCGTGGGACGCCGACCCGCTCCGCACCGCCGGACGCGCGCTGCTCTCCCTGCGCTGCATCGCCGCCGTCGTCGACGGCGAGCGGGTCTGGCACGCCGAGGCAGCCACACGACGCGACCCCTGATCTGGACCTGATCGGCACGAGGTTTCGCTTGCGTACCAAAGTCGTTTCCACGGTGGGGCCGGCGACGGCCACGCCCGAGATGATCTTCGCACTCGCCCGCGCGGGCGTCGACGTCTTCCGCCTCAACCTCGCCCACGGCACCGCCGAGGCCCACGGCGAGGTCGTCCGCTGGGTCCGCGAAGCCGGCGACGCCATCGGCAAGCCCATCGCCATCCTCGCCGACCTCGCCGGCCCCAAGATCCGCATCGGCCGGCTCCCGGCGCCCGTCGAGCTCGTCGACGGCTCCGGCGTCATCCTCGCGCCCGAGGACGACGCGGCGGACGGCGAGCTGCCCACGACCTACGCCCCCCTGGCCCGCGACGTCTCGCCCGGGGACCGCATCCTCCTCGATGACGGCCTCCTCGAGCTCCGCGTCGAGAGCGTCGCGCCGCCACGGGTCCTCTGTCGCGTCGTACGCGGCGGACTGCTGCGGTCGAACAAGGGGATGAACCTGCCCGGCGTCCAGGTCAGCGCGCCCGCGCTGACGGAGAAGGACCTGCACGACCTCGAATTCGCGATCGACGCCGAGGTCGACTACATCGGCCTCTCTTTCGTGCAGCGCGCCGAGGACATCGTCGACCTCCGCAGCCGAATCCCCGACGGCCCGCTCATCGTCGCCAAGATCGAGAAGGATACCGCGCTCGAGAACATCGAGCGCATCCTCGTCGCCAGCGACGCGGTCATGGTCGCCCGCGGCGACCTCGGCGTCGAGCTCCCGTTCGAGCAGGTGCCGATGGCGCAGAAGAAGATCATCCAGCTCGCGAACCTGTACGGCCGGCCGGTCATCACGGCCACGCAGATGCTGGAGTCGATGATCGAAGCGCCGCGGCCGACGCGCGCCGAGGCGAGCGACGTCGCCAACGCCGTGTTCGACGGGACGGACGCGATCATGCTTTCGGGCGAGACCGCGGTCGGGAAGTACCCGGTCCTCGCCGTCGAGGCGATGGTCCGCATCGCCGGCGAGATCGAGCGCAGCCGCGCGTTCGAGGAGGGGCCGAAGTACGACATCCCCACGTTCGGCCACCTGCGCGCCGGCGCGACGCCGACCGAGCACGCGATCGCCGCGGCGACCGTCGAGGCCGTCCGGCTCCTCGGCGCGCCCGCCGTCGTGACGCTGACGCGCAGCGGCTTCACCGCCCGGCTGGTCTCCAGCTACCGGCCGCCCGTGCCGGTCATCGGCGTCAGCGACCAGATCCGGACGTACCGACAACTCGCCCTCGTCTGGGGCGTCGTCCCCGTGATCTGCCACGCCGAGGTCGCCTACGACACGATGCTCGACTGCGCCCGCGAGTTCCTCATTGCCGAGGGGATCGCCAGCCCCGGCCAGCGCGTCGTCGTCACGGCCGGCTACCCGTTCCACGTGCGCGGCACGACGAACATGCTGCGGGTGGAGGAGCTGTGAGGCTCCGCTTTCTCGGTACCGGCACGTCGTTCGGGATCCCGGTCGTCGGGTGCGGCTGCGCGACCTGCACCTCCGCGGACCCCCGCGACCGCCGCACCCGCCACGGCGCGCTCCTCGAGGACGACCACGCCTCGCGACGCATCCTGATCGACACGCCGCCCGAGCTCCGGCTACAGCTCCTGCACGCGGGCGTCGACCGCATCGACGCGGTCTGGTTCACCCACGCGCACGCGGACCACGTTCACGGCATCGACGATCTGCGCGCCTTCTCCGTCTACGGCAAGCAACCCGTCGTCGCGTGGGCCGACCCCGCGTGCGCCGAGCTGCTGCGCACCCGGTTCCCGTACATCTTCGATGCCGCCGAACGCGTGCCCGACGGCACGACCCGGCCCGACATCACGCTGAGGACCTACCGCGCGCTCGAGGCCGTCGACGTCGCGGGGTTCACCATGCTCCCGCTCCCGGTGCCCCATGGCAGCGTCACCGTCTACGGCTTCCGCGTCGGCGACCTCGGCTACATCACGGATGCCAAGACGCTCCCCGAGGCGACGTTCGACGCGCTCCGCGGCGTCCGCGTCCTGGTCCTGAACGCGCTCCGCTTCGGCCGGCCGCACCCCACGCACTTCACCATCGACGAAGCGGTCGATGCGGCCCGCGCGATCGGCGCGGAGCGTACGTACCTGACGCACCTGACGCACCAGGTCCGCCACGCGGAGCTGCTCGAATCGCTGCCGGCCGGGATCGAGCCGGCCTACGACGGCCTGACCGTCGAAATCTGACGACCCCGGGCACGGCCGTTGCGTGCACTGCCGCCGCCGCCGCGCCCGTTCTGCCGCGAATTTCCAGCACCGGACCGAGATGCCGCGATCCATTGCCCTCGACCACGACAACATGCTCGCGCCGCGCCTCGGCGGCCGTGGCCTCGACCCCGATCGCCTGGCCCGCGCCGCCGACCGGTTCCGCGAGATCCACCGCGACGTCGACCGCCAGCGCAACGACGGACGCCTCGGGTTCTTCCAGCTCCCGTACGCCGACGAGGTCGTGCGCCGGATCCGCACGTTCGCCGCGGATGCGGAGCACGCGTTCGATGCCGTCGTCGTCCTCGGCATCGGCGGCTCGGCGCTCGGGACGACCGCGCTCCGCGACGCCCTGCTGCCGCCGCTCTGGAACGAGCTCGATGCCGACGCCCGCGGCGGCCACCCGCGCCTCTACGTCCTCGACAACGTGGACCCGACGACGATCGGCCCGCTCCTCGACCGCCTCGACCTCTCGCGCACTCTCTTCGACGTGGTCAGCAAGTCCGGCACGACCGCCGAGACGATGGCCCAGTTCCTCATCGTCCGCGACCGCCTCGCCCGCGCCCTCGGCGATGAGGCCTGCCGCCGGCACCTCGTCTTCACCACGGACCCCGAGAAGGGCGTGCTCCGCGAGCTGGCCGGCAGGGAAGGGATCCCCACGCTGCCGATCCCCCAGAACGTCGGCGGCCGCTTCAGCGTGCTCTCCGTCGTCGGCCTGCTCCCCGCCGCACTCGTCGGCATCGACATCGACGCGCTCCTCGACGGCGCGCGCGCCATGGACGACCGGTGCCGCACGCCCGAGCTGGCCGACAACCCGGCCGGCCTTTACGCCACGCTCCAGTACCTCGCGGACGCCGAGGCCGGCGCGCCGATCCACGTGATGATGGCCTACAGCGACCGGCTCTACGGCATCGCGGACTGGTTCCGGCAGCTCTGGGCCGAGAGCCTCGGCAAGCGCCGCGACCGCGCCGGCGCGGAGGTGTTCCGCGGACCCACGCCCGTCAAGGCGCTCGGCGCCACCGACCAGCACTCCCAGGTCCAGCTCTACATGGAAGGGCCGTTCGACAAGACGATCACCTTCCTGGCCGTGGAACGGGCGTCGGTCGACGTCGAGATCCCGGACGCCTACCCGGACATCGAGGCGCTCCACTACCTGGGCGGCCACTCGCTCGGCGAGCTGCTCGACGCCGAACGCGCCGCCACCGCACAGGCGCTCGCCAGCGAGGGCCGCATGAACATGACGCTCCGGCTGCCCCGCGCCGATCCCCACGCGATCGGTCAGCTCCTCATGCTCCTCCAGATCGCGACCGTCTACGCGGGCGGATGGTACGACGTGGACCCGCTCGACCAGCCGGGCGTCGAGTTGGGCAAGCGCCTCACGTACGCACGCATGGGGCGCGCCGGCTTCGAGGCTCCGGCGGACACCGGGCCGCGCCGGGTCGACGCCTGATCCGGATGCTCCCGGGGGCAGGGGAACAATTCCTGCGTCGCATTGCGCGCGCCGGTACCGGGGCCGGCGAAGGCCGCACCACCAGCGACTCGCATCGGGTGAAACCTGGAACGCTATCGGTAACGACGACACAGATCCGGGCGAACGGCTTCGATCTGCTGAGCCGGCTGGCCGACGACCTCGCGCATGAGATCAAGAATCCGGTCCATGCCGCGGTGATCAACGTCGAACTGATCCGCCGTCGCGTCGCTTCGGATCAGCAGGAGCAAGCGCTGGAACGAATTCACGCGCTCGAGGCGCAGGTCGGCCGCACGCACGAGCTGGTGGACTGGCTACTGCGCCTCCTGCGCCCGTCGCGCGAGCCGGTCCGACTCCTCGCCCTGGACCAGGTCGTGACCGAGCTCCTCCCCCTGATCGAGGCCGTGTGCCGCCTCGCCCGCGTGGAGGTCCGCTTCGAGCCGGTCGCGAACGGCGCGCTCGTCGAGATTTCGCCCGCCGCCGTCCGCCACGCGTTGCTGAATCTCATCATCAACGCGATCGATGCGATGCACCCGCGCGGCGGGCGCATCCGGATCTCCGGGTCCAGCACGCCCGACGAGGTGCGCCTCCACGTCACGGACACCGGCCCGGGCGTGCCCGACCTGGCGGTCAGCCGCGTCGGGACCCCCGGATTCTCCACCCGCCCGGACCGCGCGGGGCTCGGTCTGGCGGTGGCGCACGCGCTGATGGAGGAGGCCGGCGGCCGCGTCACGCTCGGGTCCGCCTGCGGACCGGGCGCCGGCGCCTCCTTCGTCATCTCGCTCCCCCGGGTCGCCGGCGCTTGACCCGCCGTCGCGCCCGCGAATACTTTCACGACCACTGCCCTGGCGGGCCGAGGACCATAGAGCGCTATGAGCCAGCCAAAGCTCCTCATCGCCGATGACGAACGCCACGTCGCCGAGGGCCTCCAGATGATCCTCTCGGACGACGGATACGCGGCCGAGATGGCGACCGACGGCGACGAGGCGTGGGAGAAGGTCCAGTCCGGCGAGTTCGGCCTCGTCCTCGCGGACCTCAACATGCCGGGGATGGACGGCCTCGAGCTCTTCGCCCGCATGCGCGAACGGGGCATCGACAGCGAGGTCATCATCATCACCGGCGCCGGCACCGTCGCCTCCGCCGTCGAGGCGATGCGGCACGGCGCCTACGACTACCTCACCAAGCCGCTCGACCTCGAACGCCTCAAGGCGCTCATCCCGAAAGCGCTCGACAAATACCAGGTCAAGACCGCGAACCGGCAGCTCCAGCTCCGCCTCGAGCGCCTGACCCGCTTCGGCGAGATGATCGGCGAGTCCGAGGAGATGCGCGGGATCTACCGGCTCATCGAGACCATCGCGCCCTCCAACGTCACGGTCCTGATCACCGGCGAGAGCGGGACCGGCAAGGAGCTGGTCGCCCGGGCGATCCACGACCGCTCCGACCGCAAGAAAGGGCCGTTCATCGCCGTCAACTGCGGCGCGTTCCCGCGCGAGATCCTGGAGAACGAGCTGTTCGGTCACGAGAAGGGCGCGTTCACGGGCGCGATCAACGAGAAGCCCGGTGCCTTCGAGCAAGCGGATGGCGGCACGCTGTTCCTCGACGAGGTCGCGGAAATGGAGCCGGACATCCAGGTCAAGTTCCTGCGCGCCCTCGAACAGCGCGCGTTCCGACGCCTCGGCGGGAAGAAGGAGATCTCCGTCGACATCCGCGTCATCGCCGCGACGAACCAGGAGGTGCGCGAAGCGCTCGAGAAGGGCAAGCTCCGCGAGGACGTCTACCACCGCCTCGCCGTCATGCCGATCGCGCTCCCGCCGCTCCGCGACCGCGGCGGCGACATCCGCCTCCTCGCCGAGGAGTTCCTGCGCCGGTTCGCCCGGGAGCACGACCGGCCCGTCACCGCCTTCGGCCCGGGCGCCCTCGAATACATCGAAACGTACCGCTGGCCCGGGAACGTGCGGGAGCTGAAAAACGCCGTCGAGCGCGCCGTGATCCTCGCCCGCGGCGACACCATCGAGTTCACCGACCTCCAGCCGCGCAACGCCGCCCTCGATGAGCGCGAGGTCCGCGTCCCGATCGGGACCTCGCTCGAAGGGGCCGAACGCGCCCTCACCCTCAAGACCTTCGCCTTCACCGGCGGCGACCACGCCAAGGCCGCCCGGATCCTCGGCATCCCGGAGGTGGAGTTGCGCGAACGGCTCAAAGCCCTCATGGATGAGCCGGTCGCGGCCGAATAGACGCAAACGATCTCTCGGGCGCCGGTGCCGGCCGCCGCCGCGCCACGGAAGGAGCGACCCATGGCTGATTACGACGACCTGCCGTACATCGTGGTGGAGCGCCGCTCGGGCGGCTTCTCGGCATTCCTATGGGGCGCCATTCTCGGAGCCGGCGCAGCGCTCCTGCTCGCCCCGCGAACCGGGAAGGAGATGCGCCGCGAGCTCCGCGATGGCGTGGATCGCCTCCGCAGGAACGCCGAAGGCACCGTGCGGCAGGTGCAGGAATCCCTCGCCTCCACCGTCGACGACCTTCGCGACCAGGTCACGGGCCGCGTGGCCTCCGCACGCCAGGCCGTGGAGGCCGGGCGCGATGCCGCGCGGCGGACCCGCGCCGAGCTCGAGCGGCGCATCGAGAGCGCACGGGAGCAGTGGGGCCGGGGCCCGGCGACCGAGGAAGAGTCGGTCGAGCTCTCCGAAGAGGACTTCCCCGCCTGAACCGGACACTCCGCCCCGATCCCGACCGGCCCCTCTCCCCCGGAGAGGGGCCGATTCGCCTTCCCGGCTGGCCGCGTTCTTGCTTGATCGCCCCCCGGGTCGACGGTAGCTTTTTGACATGACGGACTCGGCGAAACCGGCGGTCGGCGGCCCGCGCGGGCGCGGCCACGCCCGCCACGGCGGTGCACGGCCGCCCGCCCGTGAGCGGCCTCGCGCGGCCGCGGCTCGGGATGCCCTCGCGGACTACGCACGCGGCGTCTACGCGAAAGCAGCGGCGGACAACGTCTTCTTCATGGCCGGCGCGATCGCGTTCAACGTGCTCGTCGCGTTCGGGCCGCTCCTCCTCGTCGCACTCGGGATCGCAGGCACGATCCTGCGGCTCCAGCACACCGACCCGACCGACCCGCTCCTCGAATACATCTTCGACAGCCTGCCCCCGGTCAGCGAGGAGTTCCAGGACGCCGTCGGCGGGATCCTCGACCAGCTCGTCGCCCGGAGCACGGGGCTGCTCAGCATCGGGACCATCTTCCTCGTCTGGTTGTCGACCCGCCTCGTCGGCACGCTCCGTACGGCGCTTCGCGAGGTGTTCGACATCCAGCAGGGTCGCGGCATCATCGAGGGCAAGCTCTTCGACATCAAGATGGTGCTCGCCGCGGGCACCCTCCTCGCGCTGAACGTGGGCCTGACCGTCTCGCTCCAGGTCATCGCGCGATTCGGGCTCGAGGCCCTCGGCTTCGAGCGCGGTGAGCCCCTCCCGTTCCAGTTCCTTTACGGATGGATCGTCGCGTTCCTCTCGATCTGGGCGATGTTCCTCCTCATCTACCGCTACCTGCCGCCGCGCAGGATCCACTGGAGCACCGCGATCGTCGCCGCCAGCTTCGCCGCCGTCCTGTTCGAGCTGCTCAAGCAGGCGTTCGGTTGGTACGTCACCACCATCGCCGACTACCGCTCGGCCTACGGCAATCTCGCCACCCTGGTCGTGCTGATCCTCTGGATCTACTACACGGCCCTGGTCTTCATCCTGGGCGGCGAGGTCGGACAGGTCTTCGCGATGCGCCGCATCCGGCGCCGCCAGAGAGAACGATTACGCTGAGACGTACGCACCATGCTTCGCTTCCACGCCACCGCACTCGCCGGCCTTTTCGCCTTCGCGGCCGCGGCCGCCCCCGCCGCGGCCCAGCTCCCCGGCCGGAGCATCGCCCTCGATGCCTTCCACGAACCCGCCCACGAACTGTTCTCGGAGGCGCCGCTCCAGGTCGACGGACGCTACGTCGTCATCCGCCTCGCGGAAAACCGGCTCTACGTGATGGAAGGCCGCCACGCGGTCTGGTCCGCGCCCGTCGGCACCGGCACCGGCTTCCGGCTCGAGCGCGACGGCCGCGCCTGGGAGTTCGACACGCCGCGCGGCGTGTTCCGCGTGCAGCGCAAGGAGAAGGACCCCGTCTGGATCAAACCCGACTGGGCCTTCATCGAGGAAGGCAAGCCGATCCCACCGCTCAGCTCGCCGCTCCGCAGGGAAGAAGGGATGCTCGGCACCTCCGCCATCTACATCGGGTACCAGCTCGCGCTCCACGGCACCAACCAGCCGGAGCTCGTCCTCAGCCCGGACCCCGAGCAGCGCCGCGTGTCGCACGGATGCATCCGTCTCACGAACGAGGACGCCCGAACGCTCTACCACCTCGTCGACGTCGGCACGCCGGTCCTGATCTACTGAGCCGGCTTCCGTTCGTCGGCTCCTGCGGCTAGATTCCGACGTTATGGCGAAATCCGCGGCTGATGGACGGAAAATCGTCGCCCGCAACAAAAAGGCGCTGCACGAGTACGAGATCCTGGACTCGTGGGAGGCCGGGCTCGTCCTCACGGGGCCCGAGGTCAAGTCGCTGCGCGCCGGGCGGGCGAACCTGAGCGGCGCGTTCGCACGCGTCGAGAACGGCGAAGTGTGGATCTACGACATGCACATCAGCCCGTACGACCCCGCCAGCTACTGGAACGTGGACCCGCTCCGGCCGCGCAAGCTCCTGTTGAAGGCGCGGGAGATCCGTCGCCTGATCGGCGCCGTCCAGGAGAAGGGGCTCACCCTCGTCCCGCTCGACCTCTACTTCCGCCGCGGGTACGCGAAGGTGACGCTCGCGCTCGCGCGCGGGAAGAAGCTCCACGACAAGCGGGAGGCCATCAAGCGGCGGACCGCGGAGCGGGAGATCGAGCGGGCGGCCAAGGACCTGCGATGATCCGCCTCCTCCTGACGCTGGCGCTGATCGCGGCGCCCACCCCGCTCTGGGCGCAGGTGCGCGCGCTGCGCCTCGAAGGCGTGGGCGAGCCCGTCGACGTTCCGCTCGCCCTGCACCGCGGCTTCCCGGCGTTCCCGGCGACGGTGCTGCGGAGGATCGGCGCCGACGTCCGGACCGGACCGGAGGGGGCACGCGTCGCGCTCTTCGGGGATACGCTCGTCTTCGAGACCCACTCGCCGTTCTTCTTCGTCGCCGGCAAGGCGCAGCAGCTGGTGGCGCCGGCGTACGCCGAAGGCGGCATCGTCTACCTGCCGCACCAGTTCTTCGCCGAGTGGCTCCCGACCCGCTACGCCGACAGGCTCCGCTTCGGGGACGGCGTGCTGCGGGTCGTCTCGGGCGCGCAGCACGCCGCGAGCGGTACGGACGCCGCGGCGCCGGGCGGCTCGGACGCCCGGCCGGACGACGGCCGCGACTCGGAGCACGTCGGCAGCACGGCGCCCGCCGACGCCGCCTCCGCGGAGCGGACTCCGCAGGCCGACGCGCCGCAGCCGCGCGTCGTGATCATCGACGCGGGGCACGGCGGCCGGGACCCCGGCAAGCCGGGCCCGAACGGCGTCCTCGAGAAGGATGTCGCGCTCGCCGTCGCGAAGCGACTCGCCGAGGAGCTGCGGTCGCGCGGGGGCTACGAGGTCCACCTGACCCGCACGACCGACACGCTCATCGCGCTCGCCGACCGCCCGCGGATGGCCAACGAATGGAAGGCCGGCCGCCCGGCCGCGCTCTTCCTGTCGATTCACGCCAACTCCGTCTCGGCGCGGTCGGTTCGCGGGTTCGAGACCTTCTTCCTCTCGGAGGCGCGGACCGAGGACGAGCGCCGCGTGGCCGAGATGGAGAACGCCGCCGTCGCGTACGAAGAGACCACCGCCGCCACGGGAGGCGACGACCTGGACTGGATCCTCAACACGCTGCGCAACAACTTCTACCTGCGGGCCTCCAACGACCTGGCCGAGGTGATCCAGCGCCGCATCGATGCCTTCCATCCGGGCCCGAACCGCGGCGTCAAGCAGGCTGGATTCCGCGTCCTCGTCGGCGCGTTCATGCCGGCCGTCCTCGTGGAGATGGGCTTCATCTCGAACCGGCGTGAGGAGGCGCTCCTTCGCAGTTCGTCGTTCCAGGCCAAGATGACCCGCGCGCTCGCCGATGCCGTGGACGAGTTCTTCCGCTCCCACGAGCACCTCTGGGCCGCGGGTGAAGGGGTGTGAGCCCGGGGATGCCGACGTGAGGCTGGAGCAGGAAATCTTCGGCACGACCTTCCAGAACCCCGTCCACCTCGCCAGCGGGACCTGCGGCTACGGGCGGGAGCTCGCCGGCATCCTCGCGCTGGACGACCTCGGCGGCCTGGTCACGAAGGCCGTCACGCCCGGGCCGCGGGCCGGCAACCCCGCGCCTCGCGTGACCGAGTACGACGCCGGCATGATGAACTCCGTCGGCCTCGCCAACGTCGGCCTCGAGCGGTTCCGCGAAGAGCAGCTCCCCTGGCTGGCACGGAACCTCTCCCGCGCGCGCGTGTGGGTCAATGTGGCGGGCGCCGCCGTGGAGGATTACGTTCGGGTCGTCGAGACGCTCGACGTCGAAGCCGGCTTCCTCGGCTTCGAGCTCAACGTCTCGTGCCCGAACGTGAAGAAGGGCGGCGCGATCTTCTCGGCGCGCGAAGACCTGCTCGCGGACGTGGTCCGGCAGGTCCGCGCCGCTACCGGACGGCCGCTCGTCGTGAAACTCGCGCCCAACGTCCCGGACATCGGGCGGATGGCTGAGGCCGCGGTCGCGGCCGGTGCAGATGGGCTGACGCTCATCAACACCTTCCCGGGACTGCTCTTCGACCTCGACACGCGGCGCCCCGTCCTCGGCGCCGGCACGGGCGGCGTGAGCGGGCCGGGCATCCTGCCGATGGGCGTGCACGCCGTCTGGCAGGCACGACGCCGCGTCGACGTCCCGATCATCGGCGTCGGCGGGATCCGCACCGCGCACGACGCGATTCAGTACCTCCTCGCGGGCGCCTCGCTCGTCGAGATCGGCACCGCGAGCTTCTCGGATCCCCGCGCCGCCGAACGTGTACTTTCTGGACTGCGCCGCTTCGGCGACCGGCACGGCATTGCCGACATCCGGGAGCTGATCGGCGCGGGCCGTCTGGATTGACCCGGCCAATTCCCGAAATCATGGCAACGACGATCGTCGCACTGGACCTGCCCACGGCCGACGAGGCCCTGTCGCTGGTCGACCGCCTCGGCGAGGCCGTCACCTGGTACAAGGTCGGAGCCCCGCTCTTCACCCGCTCCGGGCCCGCCGTGGTCGAGCAGCTCCACGCCCGGGGCAAGCGGGTCTTTCTCGACCTCAAGTACCACGACATCCCGAACACCGTGGCCCAGGCGGTCGAGGCCGCGGCCGACCTCGGCGTCGCGATGCTGACGCTCCACACCACCGGCGGCGGGCCGATGCTGCGGGCGGCGCGCGATGCCGTCGGCGCGGACGGCCCGCGCCTCCTCGGCGTGACGCTCCTCACCTCGCTCTCGGCCGGAGACATCGAACAGGTCTGGGACAAGGAGCTCCGTTCCATGCGCGAGGAGGTCGCCCGACTCGCCGCGCTCGCGGCTGATTCGGGGTTGGACGGCGTCGTCGCCTCCGCCCTCGAGGCCGAGGCCCTCAAGCGCCGCCACGGCACGGAGTTCCTCGTCGTGACCCCCGGGATCCGGCCGGCCGGCGCCGTCGCCGGGGATCAGGTCCGGACCGCCACGCCGGCCGATGCCGTGCGCGCCGGTTCCGACTTCCTCGTCGTGGGACGGCCGGTGCTCCGGTCTGCGGACCCCGTCGCGACGATCGCCGGGATCGAGGCCGAGATCCGCAGCGCCGCGGAGGTGGACGCGTGATCACCCGCGCGTACGCCCTCTCCGCCGCTCTCGTGCTCCTCGCGGCCGCCGCGGCCCATGCCCAGGACGCCGAGTTCGAACGCGTCCTCGCCTCCGCGAGCCAGTCCTGGAGCCGCGGCGATGCCGATGCCATCGCCGCGCTCGCGACCCGCGGCGGGCTCTTCATCAACGTCGGCAGCCGATCGTTCGGCCCGCTCGGCGCCCGGCACGCCTCCGCGCTGCTCCGCGAGATCTTCGATTCCCTCGGCACCGCCCGCCTCATCCGGCGGTCGGTCCAGTTCATCGGCGGCGTGCAACCCCGCGGATACGGTGAGTTCGTCTGGCGGACCGAGGGCGCGCAGCAGGCCACCGTCTTCCTCGGACTCGTCCGCGGCCCCGACGGCTGGCGCCTCACGGAGATCCGCGTATCCGTCCCGGGATGGTGATGCGCCCGCAGGACCCGGTCCCCGCCGACTCCGCCGCCGCAGTGCTGCGCAGGATCGACTGGTCGGCGCTCATGAACTGGCAGCTGCTCTTGCCGCGTCTCATCCAGTCCGTCATCGTCATCGGTCTCGCGTTCGTCGCGTACCGATTCGTCGTCCTCCTGACCCGCCGGCTCGAACGCGAGATCGAGGAGCAGGACCCCCTCGTCAAACGCATGCGCGAGCAGCGCGCTCGTACCATCGCCAGTCTGCTCAACAACGTCGCGGTCGTCGTCATCGTCGCGGGCGCGGCGCTGACCGTGCTCAGCACCGTCTTCGACATCGACATCGCCCCGCTCCTCGCGGGCCTCGGCGTCTTCGGCCTCGCCATTTCCTTCGGCGCGCAGTCCCTCGTCAAGGACGTCATCACCGGCACGTTCATCCTCGTCGAGGGACAGTTCGGCATCGGGGACGTCGTCCGCATCGGCGACACCTCCGGGATGGTCGAGAGGATCACGCTCCGCACCACGCTGCTGCGCGACCTCGAGGGCGTCCTCCACATCGTGCCCAACGGCGAGATCACCAGGGTCAGCAACCTGACCAAGGCCTGGTCGCGCACCGTCGTGGACATCGGCGTCGCCTACCACGAAGACGTGGACCGCGTCATCGAAGTCCTCCGCGACGTCGCCGGCGGCCTCCGCGCCGACCCCGACTGGAGCGCGCTGATCCTCGAGGACCCCGAGGTGCTCGGCATCGAACGACTCGCCGAATCCGCCGTCGTGATTCGCACCATCGTTCGGACCCTCCCGCTCAAGCAGTGGGACGTCGCGCGCGAGCTGCGTCGCCGCATCAAGAACCGCTTCGACGCCGAGGGCATCGAGATCCCGTACCCGCACCTCACGATCAACGTGGGCGAGGGACGGATTGCGCCCGGCCCCGTGACCGCACCGCCGCACCCGCCCCGCCCCGCGCCGGGCGGGGACGCCGCCGGGCGCCCGTGAACGATTCGACCCGGAGAATGGTTTCCGAATGGCACTCCGATTCTACAACACGCTGACGCGATCGCTCGAAGAGTTCGAGCCGCTCGAACCCGGCACCGCGCGCATGTACGCCTGCGGGCCCACCGTCTACCAGCTCCCGCACATCGGGAACTACCGCACCTTCCTCTTCAACGACCTGCTCCACCGGTACCTGGAATGGAAGGGGCTCGACGTCAAGTTCGTCATGAACCTGACCGACGTCGACGACAAGACCATCGACGGCGCGCTCCGCCAGGGCGTCTCCCTCGAGGAATTCACCGAACCCGTCATCCGCGGCTTCTTCGACGACCTCGACGCCCTCGGCGTGCGCCGCGCGGACGTCTACCCCCGCGCCACCCGCCACGTCGACGCCATGGTCGAGCTCATCGGCCGCCTCGTCGAACGCGGCCACGCCTATGCCGCCGCCGACGGCTCCGTCTACTACGACGTCACCTCGTTCCCCGGCTACGGCAGGCTCTCGCGCGTCGACCTCTCCGCGATGCGCCGCGGCGAACGCGTCGCCGCCGACGAGTACGAGAAGGGCGACATCCGCGACTTCGCCCTCTGGAAGGCCGCCAAGGACGTCGACCGCCAGGTCGGCGCCGCATGGGAAACCCCCTGGGGCACCGGCCGCCCCGGTTGGCACATCGAATGCTCCGCCATGAGCATGGCCGAGCTCGGCGAAACCTTCGACATCCACACCGGCGGCGAAGACCTCGTCTTCCCGCACCATGAAGACGAGATCGCTCAGTCCGAAGGGGCCACCGGCAAGCCGTTCGCCCGCTTCTGGCTCCACGTCAAGCACCTCCTCGTCAACGGCGAGAAGATGTCCAAGTCCAAGGGCAACGTCTTCTCGCTCCACGACCTCGTCGAACGCGGCCACTCCGCGGCCGCCGTGCGCTATCTCCTCCTCTCCGCGCACTACCGGCACGAGCTCAACTTCACGTTCGACGGGCTCGACCACGCCCACGCGGCGCTCCGCCGGATCCTCGACTTCGACGACCGCCTCGCCAACGCCCCCGTCGCCGAGGATGCCCCCGGCTCCGCTCTCCCCGAGCTCGCCGCCGCCGCTCTCCGCGGTTTCGAGGACGCCCTCGATGACGACCTCGACACCCCCGGCGCCCTCGCCACGCTCTTCAATTTCATCCGCGAGTCCAACGCCGCCCTCGACCGCAGCGCCGCCGTCCAGCCCGCGGAGCTCCAGGCCGCCCGCCACGCCATCGCACGCATCGACGACGTCCTCGGCGTCCTCCCCCTCGCCCGCGCCGCCTCCCGCGTCGACCAGGAACTCGCCGATTGGGTCGAACGCAAGCTCGCAGAACGCCAGGCCGCCCGCGCCAAACGCGACTTCGCGACCGCCGACCGGATCCGCGACGAGCTCGCCCGCGCCGGCATCACCATCGAGGACACCCCCCACGGTCCGCGCTGGAAGTTGGCACCTTGACACCGTCTGCGGCCTTTCCTATACTACTAGTCTGTCTTGGCGCTGACGTAGCTCAACCGGTAGAGCACCTGCCTTGTAAGCAGGGGGTTAAGGGTTCGAGTCCCTTCGTCAGCTCCTCGCATGGGCGGGAGTAGCTCAGTTGGCTAGAGCATCAGCCTTCCAAGCTGAG
>DASVDG010000081.1:0-4212 GCA_036381255.1 Longimicrobiales bacterium
AGCAGTGAACGGGCCAGTCGGGGCATCGGGGAGTCGACGAGTCGGTGAACGGGCGAGTCGGTGAACGGGCGAGTGGGGGAGTCGGTGAGTTGGTGAGTCGGTGCGTCGACGGACTCCGTGCGTCGGGGAGTCGCTGCGTCGTCGAGTTGGCGAGTTGGCGAGTTGGCGAGTTGGCGAGTTGGTAGAGCGGTGACGCGGTGACGTGGCGGCGCGATTGCGCGGCAAAGGCGGCACGGCGATGGCCGTTGGGCGGCCACTGTCGGTCTTACCGCCCGAGGCGCGGCAAAAGCGCCACGGCCGCGGTCGTCGGATATCGGGTGCCGAGTTCACCGCGCCTCGCGCGGCAGAAGCGACATGGCAAACCCCGCCATCGGGCGTGTGGCGGGTTCACCGCGCTTTACGGCGTCGGGCACACGCGTCCCGCGGTCGTGGGTCACCTCGCCGATCGGCGCGGGCGATCCGTCCCCCGGGCCCACGCGTCCGTCGGCCCGCGCGTCCGCCGGGCCCGCGCGTTCCGCCGCGTCCATGCGTCCGCCGGGCCCACGCGCCCCGCCGCGCCCATGCGCCCCGCCGCGCCCACGCGTCCCGCTGTCGCGGCCCACTCCCGCGCCATCGCGCGACCGCCGCGCGGCAGCCGCGCGGCGGTCGCGTGGCGACGGCCCGAGCACCGTACGACAGCCGCGCGACCGCACGGCCGCGCCGGCTGCGGGGGCGCGCCCGCCCCCGCCGACCCTCACGCCCGTCGCCGCCCGGCGACGGCCCGGGAGCAGCAGAGGGATGGCGACCATGACCGACCCTACGCGCCGAAGGAAAACGGAAGCGGTGATCACCTCGATCGCGTCCCGGCAGCACGGCGTCGTCACGCGCGGGCAGCTTCTCGCCGCCGGCATTGGTCCGGACGTGATCGATCGGCGATTGAAGGCGGGCGTGCTCCATCCGCTCCACCGTGGTGTGTACCGTGTCGGGCCGGTCGCGGCGCCACGCGCGCGGGAGATGGCCGCGTGTATGGCCTGCGGCCGGTCCGCCGTGGTCAGTCACGGGAGCGCGGCTGCGCTCTGGGGGCTCCTTCCGGTCGCGGCGCATCGCGCCCCTGTCGACATCACGATCACCCGAGGCAATCGCGGGCGGTTGGGGGTCCGGGTTCATCGGGTGCGCCGCCTGTGCAGCGACGAGGTCACGAAGCTCGACTCGATTCCGATCACGACGCCGGCGCGCACGCTGCTCGACCTGTCCGGCACGATCGAGCCGCGGGAGCTCGAGCAGGCGCTGGCCGAAGCGTTCGCGCAGCGGCTCGCGAGGCCGGCCGCGATCCGCAGGGTCCTGGCCCGCCACGCGGCGCGGGCCGGGCGCGCGCACGCTGGCCGGGCTGCTTCAGGACGGCGCGCCGGCGCTCACGCGTTCGGAGGCCGAGGAGCGACTGCTGCGCCTGATCCGGAAGGCGGCGCTGGACCCGCCGGAGGTCAACGTGCGGGTGGCCGGCCTTCGCGTCGATTTCTTCTGGCGCGAACAGAGGTTGGTCGTGGAAGTCGACGGCTTCGCGTTCCACGCTTCGCCGCAAGCGTTCGAACGCGACCGCCGCCGCGACGCGGCGTTGACCGCCGCTGGAATGCGGGTGATGCGCGTGACCTGGCGGCAGATCGTCGACGAGCCGGAGACGGTGCTCGTACGAATCGCGCAAGCGCTCGTCGTGGCGGCTCGCACGCGAGCCGCGCCGGGTGGATGACGGCCGGCCAGCCGCTGATCTGGCCACCGATGCCGAGCGCGATCAGCCATTCCATGTCGGCCGCATCGTCCACGGCGCGCGCGCCGGGCACCGGCGTGGCCCGGATCGATCGCACGGACGCTGTGCGCGTGCGCGTCGTGGACGAGGTCCGCGTCGACCAGGGTCGACCCGGGACTGTAGACCTTGGCGGCGAATCGGGCGAGGTCGGCGGCGAGGCGAGTGACGTCGGCAGCGTCGGGGGTGACGTCGGTTGCGAGGCGATCGACGTCGGTGGCGACGCGGGTGGGGTCGGCGGCGACGCGGTCGAGGTCGACGGCGACGCGAGCGAGGTCGGCGGCGAGGCGAGTGAGGTTGGCGGCGAGGCGAGTGACGTCGGCGGCGACCGCGTCGCCGCCGACCATCGCGGCGCGTGCAGAGGCGCGTGTCGAACCACGGATCGTGCGACGCGACGAGCCGCCGGTCGCGCGTGACGACGACGTTCAGCTCGACTGTCGTTACGTCCAGCTCGACGGCGAGGAGGAAGGCGGGGATCGTGTTCTCGGGGCACACCCCCCCGGGCGCCGCGGTGACCCTGGAGGTCGAAGGCGGGTAGCGCCGACGGGAGCGAGCTCATGGGAAGCGATGCCCGCGTCCACTCCGGGAGACGGCCGCGCACCCGGCGAATTCCGCGGCGCTGGTTCACAACGGCCGGGCGTCGCGGCGGGCTCCTAGCCGGCGCCCCCTACTCCGCGATCCCGAAGTAGGTCAGCACCAGCTCCTCGTTCCCGGTGTTCGCCATGTCGTGCACCTCGCCCGGCTCGATGACGACGCACACACCGGGCTCGAGCGGGAGCTCCCGGCCGTCGATCCGGACCACGCCGGTCCCCGCCTCGACGAGGAAGATCTCGAACATGTCCCGGTGCGAGTGCGCGGTCGTCGCCTGGCCGGGGCGGAACCGCGACTGCGCGAACGTCGTCAGGTGCGGCACCCGGCCGTTCCGGATCATGACGCGCTTGCGGATCTCCGGGTCGTGCGAGACGCCCTCGCCGGCGATGTCGTCGAGCCGGACGCGAATCACGGGCGGCCTCCGCGCTCCCGGCCGGCCGCGCCGCGCGCGCGGGCGGACGGTTCGCGCCGGGCCGCGCGGGCGACGGCCGCAGGCGCGTCGTTCCCGGCCGCAGGCGCGCCAATCGCGGCCGCGGCCGTCATCCCTCGTCCTCCTCGAGCCCGAAGCGGCGCGTCAGGTACGTGGCCATGTCGCGCAGGAACCGGGCGTCGCCCGGCAGCCCGAGCGAGTCCGCGGCGACGGGGCCCGCGTGGGCCGCGGCGAGCGGCTCCAGCCGCTCGAACATGGCATCGAACTGGGCGCGGATCATCGCGCCGTCGGCGCCGAGGTCGTCCGGCTCGACGGACGCGCAGGCGCGCCGGAGGCGGCCAACGATGTCGGCGATCTCGACGGTGTCGCCGGCCTCGAGGCGGCCGGCGGCGCGGTCGACCTCGTCGCGGAACGCGCGGACGCGCGCGTAGGCGGGGTCCATCGGTCCTTCGGTCGTCATGGCAGGGAATGTACAGCCGCGCCGGCGGGGCGACGAGGGGGGCGGGGGCGGTCACGTGCAGAACGCCGCGTCGACGGCCGACGATGACGCGGTCGATTGCGTCGCCTGCCTGCGCATCCTAAGTTGTGACGCGGACCTCGATCGAGTATGGACTCCGAATGATCGGAAGCGAACGGCGGTACGGCGGGGCACGTCCGTCGGGGGCGGCCTCGTGAGGCGCGCGCTCCGGCTGGCGTTTAGCGTCGTCTGGCTCTCGGCGACGGCCTGCGCCGCGCGCGGCGGGACGGGCGCGGCCGGCGACGGTGCGTCGCCGACGGACGGGCCGGCGCCGGCGGCGGCCGGGCACGCGGAGCATCACGCGCGGCCCGGGCGACCGGACACGCCGGCGCACGAGCCCGCGGCCGCGCGGACGGGCGCGGAAGCGGCGGCGGACGAGCCCGCGGCGACGGCGTTGCGCGCGCAGGACCACGCGCACGCGAGCATGCTCCCCGCGACGCCCGGCCCGGGGTACACCATCGCCGACGTCCGGTTCATGCAGGGCATGATCGGGCACCACGCGCAGGCCGTCGTCATGGCGAGGATGGCCGAGACGCACGGGGCGGGCGATGCGGTGCGCCGGCTCGCCCGGAAGATCGACATCTCGCAGCGCGACGAGATCGAGATGATGGAGCGCTGGCTCGCCGAGCGGGGCCAGGCAGTGCCGGACGACGAGCACCGGAACGCCATGCGCATGCCGGGGATGCTGACGCCGGAGCAGCTTGCGCGGCTCGACGCCGCGCGCGGCCCCGGGTTCGACCGGCTGTTCCTGACGTTCATGATCCAGCACCACCGCGGCGCGCTCGAGATGGTCGCGACGCTGTTCGACAGTCCGGGGGCGGCGCAGGACCCGGAAATCTTCCGGTTCGCCGCCGACGTGGACGCCGACCAGCACGCCGAGATCTACACCATGCAGAG
>DASVDG010000082.1:0-47714 GCA_036381255.1 Longimicrobiales bacterium
GCAGCCGGGGGCGAGCGTGAGGGCGAGGGCGAGGCTGAGCGTCGAACGTCGCACGGGCACCTCCAGAATCGTGTGTGGGTGAGTCAATGATCGTCGCCGGCGCCCGGGTCGCGGGCGAGCGGGACGTCGCCGGAACGCCGCCGGGACGTCGCCGGGACGTCGCCGGGACGCCGGCGGGACGCCGCCGGAACGCCAGCGTCCGGGGCTCCGGTCCCCGGGCACGACCGGGCGGGCGGCACCCGGAGGGAGCGGATCGCCGCCGGGTCTTCGGCCCGGCGCCGGGCGGGCCGGGTGGGCCGGGCGGGCCGGGCGGCCGGGCCGGAGCGTCTGTGCTTGACAATGCGTCGGCGTCGGCGCAGGCTGAGTGATCACACGCAACTTCGGAGTCATGCATGGCAGAGTCGCTGATGCCGCTGCGGCGAGTGACGGTCGTCGGGCTCACGCTCCTGGCGTGCGTCTGGGCGGCCGCGTTGCACGCGGGCCCGAACCGCTACGGCCACTCGGACCGGGTGGAGCGCCACATGCTCCCGGCGGTCTCGACCGGGCCGCAGGACCCGGCGTGGAGCCCGGACGGCCGCTGGATCGCGTTCTCGATGCGCGGCGACATCTGGAAGGTCCCGGCGGAGGGCGGGGAAGCGGTGGCGCTCACCGAAGGGCCGGCGTACCACTTCGAGCCGGTGTGGAGTCCGGACGGGAGCCGGATCGCGCTGTCGATGGACGTGGACGGCAACCTCGACATCGGCGTGGTGAGCGCGGACGGCGGCGCGGTCGAGCGGATCACGCGGGATCCGGCGGTCGACGTGGAGCCCGAGTGGGGCCGCGACGGCCGGAGCCTCTACTTCGTGAGCGCGCGGGACCGTGGCTTCCGGATCTACCGGCACGACCTGGAGTCCGGGACGGACACCGTGGTGGCGCGGGGGATCCAGCCGGCGGTCTCGCCGGACGGCGAGAGGCTCGCGTTCGTGGCGCCCGTACGCGGGCGGCTGGGCTCGGGCGGCCTGTGGATGATGCCGCTGCCCACCGGCGAGCCGCGGCTCGTCCACTACGAGGAGAGCGAGTACCGCATGAAGCCGGCGTGGACGCCCGACGGGAGCGCGCTGCTGTACGTATCGGACGAGGCCGGCTCGAACGACGTCGCGATCGTGCCGGCGGCGGGCGGCAACCCGATCGTGCTCACGGCGGACGCGCACGACGAGTACTCGCCGGCGCCGTCGCCGGACGGCCGGCGCTTCGCGTTCGTCTCGAACCGCACCGGCCCGACGACGCTGTACACGGCCGCGGCGGGCGGCGGGCCGCCGGCTTCGTGGCGCGAGGTGCCGATCCTCGCGCGACGCGCGCGCCGGCCGACCGGCCGTGTGCGGGTGCGGGTGCTCGACCCGGACGGCCGCCCGACGCCCGCGCGCATCTACCTGATGGCGAGCGACGGGCGCGCGTACGCGCCGGACGGCGGTTTTCACCGCGTGATCTCGGCCACCGAGACGCACTACTTCCACACGACGGGGGCGTTCGAGGTCGAGGTTCCGGCCGGGCGCGTGGCGCTGGAGGCGCTGAAGGGGTACGAGTACCGCCCGGCGTCGGCCACGGTCGACGTGCCGGCGGGCGGCGTCGCCGACGCGACGCTGCGGCTCGAGCGGCTCGTCGACCTGCCGGCGCGCGGCTGGTACTCGGGCGACACGCACATCCACGACCGGCACCAGGGCCGTTTCGGCCTCTCGCACGAGCACTTCTTCGACCAGCTCGTGGCCGAGGACCTGCACGTCACGCAGGCGCTCATCCACATGGACGGCACGCGGCTCATGGGCCGCTGGGGCGACCTCACGGGCGCGCCGCACCCGCTCTCGACGCCCGACTACATCCTGCGGTACGCGCAGGAGTTCCGCGGCTCGCTCGGCCACATCATCCTCCTCGGCATTCGCGACTACGTGCTGCCGTTCACCGCCGGCGTGCGCGGCACCGCGTACGCCCAGCCCACGCTCGACATGGCGTACATCGATGCGGCGCACGCGCAGGGCGGGATCGCCGGGTTCGCGCACCCCTTCCTCCGACCGGTCCGGCGCCCGGCCGACGCGGCGAATTCGCTGATCCCCGTGGACGCCGCGCTCGGCGGCGGCGACTTCTACGACGTCGCCTCGCTCTACTCCGACGAGCTCGCCTCCGCCGACCTGTACTACCGGCTGCTCAACTCCGGCTTCCGCCTCGCCGCGACCGGCGGGACCGACAACTTCTCCGACGTGTGGCGCGATCCGCCGCCGGGCGCGTCCCGCACCTACGTGCAGATCGACGGCCCGCTGTCCGAAGAAGCCTGGCGCGCCGGGGTCGAGGCGCAGCGGACGTTCGCGTCCACCGGCCCGCTCCTCTTCCTCGAGGTGGACGGCCACGGCCCCGGCGCCGAAATCGCGCTCGGCCCGGATGCGCCCGCCGCGCTCCGCGTGCGCGCCAAGGTCGTGTCGATCGCGCCCGTCGGCCGCCTCGAGATCGTCGTCAACGGGGAGGTGGTGCGCACGGTGCACGCGTCGGCCGACTCGTCCAGGATCGCATTCGACGACGAGGTCGCCATCCCCGCCGGCGGCTGGATCGCCGCGCGCGCCGTCGGCCCCGCATCGCGCTACGTCGGCGACAGCTACGCCTTCGCGCACACGAGCCCGGTCTACGTCGTCCGCGACGGGCGCCGCTACACCTCCGCGGAGGACGCGCGGTTCCTGGGCGAGGCCGTGCGCGCGCTGTGGGCTCGCGTCGAGGACGCGCCGTGGCGGTCGCCGGCCGAGCGCGAGCGATTCCGCGCCGCGGTCGAGCGGGCGGCCGCGGTCTACGACCGCATCGCGCGCCGGGCGCTGGCGAGCGCCGGGCGGCCGTAGGCGATCGGCCGCTCCGATCGACCGCCCCGCTCGGGCGGCGGCGCGTCCGGCTCCCGCCGCCACCGCCCGTCAGCGGGTCGCCGGCTCGACGATCGTCGCCCGGATGATGCGGTCGAGCAACGGGAACTCGCGGTCCAGATAGGCGTTGCCGCCCGCGATGATCGGCCCCTGGCGACCCTGGCGCACGCCGCTGCCCGAGCGCTCGCCGTACCCCGCGTACAGCCGGTCCAGCACGTCCATGCCTTCGACCACGCGACCGAAGATGGCGAAAGGCTCGCGGTCGTTTCGCGTGTTGTCGCCCAGGTTGATGTAGACCTGAGTGTTGCGCGTGCTCGGGCGCGGCGCCATCGCGAACGCGAGCGTGCCGCGCACGTTGCTGCCGTGCGCCGGGTCATCCGGGATCTGGGCGTGCAGCCACGCCCGGTTGACCGCCGGGTCGCCGTGCAGCCCGAATTGCACGATGTAACCGCGGCTCACGCGATGGAACCGCGTGTCGTCGTAATAGCCCAGGCGCACGAGGTTGTAGAAGCGGTCCGCGCCGATCGGCGCGTGTGCCCGCACCGCCTCCACCACGAACACGCCCTTGCTCGTTTCGAAGCGCGCGCGGTAGACGGCCGGCGCACGCCGACGCCACTCCGGATCGGTCGGGTCCAGCAGCAGCGCGTTCCGCGGGCGAGCCCCGGCGCCTCCGACCGCTTCCCGGCCGGGCGCACCCCGCTCGACCGACGCCGCGGCCGCCGGACCCGGTCCCACCGCCCCCGGCCCGGCGGCGGCCCGGTCTCCCCGCACCGGCACGCACGAGCACAGCATCAACGCGGCGGCGCCGCGGATCATCCATCGCATGGCGACCCTCCCGTGATCGGGCTGGCGAGGGAGTAGCGCCGGGCGGCGCCCCCGGATATTTTATACAACGACAACCGGCCGGGCAACGAGGGCGGCCGACGGCCGCGCGGCGTGCACGGTCCCTTTCCATCCCCCTTCCAGTGAATGCGCGCGATGAAACTCTCCCAGATTCTCCGCGGCGTGGTTCTTTGCGCGGGCGTGGCCGTCCCCGCGTCGGCGATGGCGCAGGGGACGATGGCGGATTACGAGCGGGCGCTCGGCCTCGAGGACCGGTTGGACGGGCTGGTCATCGACGTGCCGGGGCGGCCGAACTGGATCGGAGACACGCACCGGTTCTGGTATCGCAAGTCGGTCGAGGGGGGCAGTGCGTTCGTGCTGGTGGACGCGGACGCGGCGGAGAAGGGGCCCGCGTTCGACCACGAGCGGCTCGCGGCGTCGCTCTCGGCGGCGACGGGGGAGCGCTACACGGCGGTGACGCTGCCGTTCCGGACGCTGGAGTTCGCGGGCGACGGCCGTGCGATCGAGTTCCGGGCGGACGGCGCCGGGTGGCGGTGCGATCTCGACTCGTACGTGTGCGAACGGGAGGAGGGGCGCGCGCGCTCGGCGCGTGCGGAGGACGACTGGTGCGGCTGGCTGACGCGTGGGCGCCGGGGGAGCGACGCGCCGCGGGTCTCGCCGGACGGGAAGCTGGAAGCGTTCATCCGGAACCACAACGTGTACGTTCGCGCGGTCGGCTCGGAGGAGGCGCGGCAGTTGAGCTTCGACGGCGCGCCCGGCGACGGGTACGTGCTCGAGTCGATCGCGTGGTCGCCGGATTCGAAGCGGCTCGCGGCGTACCGTGTCGACGAGGCGCCGCAGCGGATGGTGTACTACATCGAGTCGTCGCCGGACGACCAGCTCCAGCCGAAGCTGCATTCGTGTCCGTACACGAAGCCCGGGGACGAGCTGGACCACCCGCGGCCGGTGCTGTTCGACGTCGAGGCGGGGCGGCACGTCGTCATCGACGATTCGCTCTTCCCGAACCCGTACAACCTGACGCGCCTCGAGTGGCGCGAGGATGGCCGGGCGTTCACGTTCGAGTACAATCAGCGGGGGCACCAGGTCTATCGCGTGATCGAGGTGGACGCGGAGACGGGCGAGGCGCGGGCGATCATCAGCGAGGAGCCGGAGACGTTCTTCGATTATTCGGGAAAGAAGTTCCGCTACGACGTCGACGACGGCCGCGAGATCATCTGGATGTCGGAGCGCGACGGGTGGAACCACCTGTACCTGATCGACGGCGAGACCGGCCGCGTGAAGAACCAGATCACGAAGGGCGAGTGGGTGGTGCGCGGCGTGGACAAGGTGGATGAGGAGAAGCGTCAGATCTGGTTCCACGCGAGCGGCAGGAACGAGGGCGAGGACCCGTACTTCGTGCACTACTACCGGATCGACTTCGACGGGAGCGACCTGGTCGAGCTGACGGAGGCGCGGGCGAACCACCAGGTCAGCTTCTCTCCGGACATGGAGTACTACGTGGACACCTGGTCGCGCGTGGACCTGCCGCCGATCTCGGAGCTCCGCCGGGCGAGCGACGGCGAGCTCGTGCTGGCGCTGGAGAAGGCGGATGCGAGCGCGCTGTACGCGACCGGCTGGCGGCCGCCGGAGGTGTTCGTGGCGAAGGGCCGCGATGGGAAGACGGACATCTGGGGGATCATCGTGCGGCCGATGAACTTCGACCCGAACCGGAAGTACCCGGTGATCGAGGCGATCTACGCGGGCCCGCACGGTTCGTTCGTGCCGAAGTCGTTCAGCACGCTGACGTCGCTCCAGGCGCAGGCGGAGCTGGGCTTCATCGTCGTGCGGATCGACGGGATGGGCACGTCGAACCGATCGAAGGCGTTCCACGACGTGGCGTGGAAGAACCTCAAGGACGCGGGCTTCCCCGACCGGATCCTGTGGCACAAGGCGGTGGCCGAGAAGTATCCGTCCTACGACATCAGCCGGGTCGGGATCTACGGCACGTCGGCGGGCGGGCAGAGCGCGCTCGGCGCGCTCCTGTTCCATGGGGACTTCTACGATGCCGCCGTGTCGGCGGCCGGCTGCCACGACAACCGGATGGACAAGATCTGGTGGAACGAGCAGTGGATGGGCGAAATGGGGCCCCACTACGCCGCGTCGTCGAACGTGGAGAACGCGCACCGTCTCCAGGGCGATCTGCTGCTGATCGTGGGCGAGCTGGACCGCAACGTCGACCCGTCCTCGACGTTCCAGGTGGTGGACGCGCTGATCGAGGCCGGCAAGACGTTCGACTTGCTCGTGATGCCGGGGTGGGACCACACGTCCGGCGGAGCGTACGGCGAGCGCAAGCGTTGGGACTTCTTCGTGCACCACCTGCTCGGCGTCGAGGCGCCGGACTGGAACGCGCGCGTGGCGACCACGAGCTGACGCGGACGTCGGCCCCGGCGCGTGCCCGCGAGCGCGCGCGGCGCGGCGGCGCGTACCCGCGCCGCCCGATCACTCCGCTCTGAGCGCGACCATCGGATCCAGGCGAGCGGCGCTGCGCGCGGGCATGTAGCTGGCGACGAACGCGATGACTCCCAGCACGGCCGCAACGGCCAGGTACGTCGCGAGATCGGTCGCCTCGACGTTGAAGAGCAAGCCGCGCAGAAGGCGGGTCAGCGCCAGTGCGCCGACGATGCCGGCGGCCAAGCCCACGAGCGTGAGCTTGAGTCCACGGCGGACGACGGAGCGTAGAAGACCGGCCGGCTGAGCGCCGAGCGCGAGCCGGAGTCCGATCTCACGGGTCCGCTGCGTCACCGTGTAGGACATGACGGCGTAGATCCCCGTGGCGGCCAGGATCATCGCCATCGCTGCGAAGATCGACAGCACGGACGTGTAGAACCGGGGCCGGGAAACCGACTCCGAGACCACCTGGTCCAGCCGACGCATGTTGTCCACGGGGACGTTCGCGTTGATCTCGCGGACGGCGTCGCGCACCGCACCGGCGATCGACAGGGGCGGCACGCTCGTGCGCAGGACGATCGACATCGCGAAGGGTTCCACCTGCGCGAATGGGAGATAGAGGATCGCCGTGGGCGCATCCGCAAGATCGATCGCCCTCACATCGCGCATGACGCCCACGATCTCGAACGAGCCCACGCGTCGACCGCCTCGAACCCAGGGAAGCCTGACGCTCTGGCCGATGGGGTCTTCGCCGGGAAAATAGCGCCGTGCCGCCGACTCGCTGATCAGGGCGACCTGTGGCGCACCCTCGCGATCCTGCGGCGTGAATCCCCGCCCGCGGACGACCGGGATCCCCATCGCGCGGAACAGCCCCGGCGTCGCGATCCGGATCTGCACGGACGGTCTCTCGCCGGGTCCCGGCGGCTCGCGTCCGTCCACGGTGAACGTGCTGCCGAAGCCGAACCCGGTCAACGGGAGTCCCTGGATCCCGCCGACGTCCTGCACTCCCGGGAGGGCCTCCAACCGTTCGATCACGCGGCTGTAGAACGTCACCGGCTCCTCGACCGAGCGCGAGGCGAGGTCGAACACCAGCGCTCCGTCGGAGCGGAAGCCCCGGTCCACCCCTTGGAGCTCGATGAAGCTCCGAACGAGCAGGCCGGCGCCCGCCAGGAGGACGACCGCCGTGGCCGTCTGCACCACGACCAGCAACGCCCGCAGCCGCGACCCGCCGTGGTCGGCGGACCCACCGCGGCCCGCCTGCTCGAGCCGGCCGACCATGCCCCAGCGCGAGGTCCTGAGCGCCGGCAACGTGCCGGATCCGATACTGACGATGAGGATCAACGCGGCGGTGAACAGCGCGACCGTTCCGTCGATCCGGACCTCGTCGACGCGCACCAGATCCGGAGGCGGCGCGGCCGCCAGGAATCGGATGCCGCCGTAGACGAGCAACAGGCCGACGATCCCGCCGATGACGCCGAGCGTGAGGCTCTCGGTCAGGAGCTGGCGCGCGAGGCGTCCACGGCGGGCGCCCAGCGCGGTGCGCACGGCCAGCTCGCCACTCCGCTCCGCGCCTCGAGCCAGCAGGAGGTTCGTCACGTTGGCGCAGCCGATCAACAGGACCAGCGCGACCGCGCCTTGCAGGATCAGCAGCGGCGATCGCACGTCGCCGACCGTGGCATCGTGGAGCGACGAAACGGCCAGCCCGAACTCCGGGTTGCTCCCGGGATGCGATTCCGCGAGTCGGCGGCCGATCGTCTCGATCTCCGCCACGACCTGCTCCAGCGGCGCACGCGAGTCGCGCCTCCCGATGACCGTCAGGCGCAGTTCGCCGCGACTCGTCAGGAAGCTCGGCGTGAACCGCAGAGGTTGTCGTCCGGCCGGAAGCCGCGGCCGAGGGCCGGAGGAACGCGGAGCACCTCCGTGAAAATGCCCGAGCTCACCTGCGCCCCCGGGAGGCGCACCGGATCGCCCATGCCGACCAGGACGTACTCGCCTCGTTCGAAGGCCGCGACCTCCAGCACCCGACCCTGCTCTCGCAGGTCCAGGAAGCTCGCGGGGCTCATCACATCGATGCGCCGGCCACGCCGAACCTCGTAGACGCGCAGCAGCTCGTCCTGTTCCGGGTACGGCAGCGGGCGCAGCAGGACGCCGTTGACGACGCTGAAGATCGCGCTGTTCGCGCCCACCACGAGCGCGATCGTGAGCGCCGCCGCCGCCGACACGCCGGGGTTGCGCCGGAACTGACGGAGTGCGTAACGAATGTCGTTGAGGAGCGTTTCCATGTTCCTGCCTGGCAAGGTGTCCCGCGGCGCAACCCGCACACCGCTATTCGTAGACGAGCACGCTCGGTAGCGCGCCCGGGTAGGCGAGCCGCCGAGGATGCGGGCCGCCGGAGCGCCGATCGCGACGTCTCGTACCCGGTCTGCGGCCGCCGCCACAGCACGTCGGGCACGTCGTCCACGACGTGCCGTTCCGCGTACGAATGTCCGGGGTTCGCTTCCCGACGACGGGTGGGGGGATGGTGGGCGGCCGACTCGAAGACCCCGGCTCGCGACGCGGTTTCGCGCGCCGCTCGAAGGATCTCGCGCGTCCCGGCCTCAGGCGCGCGACCGCCACGTGACACGGATGCGACGAGCCCCGCGCCCTGTCGTGGCTGCATCATTCCCGGCTCGACACGTCCGACGACGAACAGACCCGAAAATGAGAACGCTGGGCCGCGTCGCTCCTCACGAAGGCGGCCGCGGCACGACCCACGCGAAGCTCCGGCAACGACGGCAGAGAAGCCGGCACACCCGTCGAATTCGGATCGCGATCGGCCGGTGTGCGTGAAGATGGGTATCGCGTACGCTACTCTTGGGTACAGCCCCTGCCAAGAGATTTGGACGTGTACGGCGAAGGCGCGCCCATTGGCGTCAAGACGCGGCCTCGGGGCATCGGCCGGATTCGGTCCCGAGCTCGGCCGGAGCCGGGGCCGTTCGGCCGGCGCGCGCGGCCGGATCGTGCACACCGCTCCGTCACGGCTCCCGTTCCCGCTTCAGAAGCTCGGATCAGCGCCGCGCGTGGCCTGCCAGGTGATCGTGCAGCGACTCGAACAGCCCCAGCCCGTCGGTCGACCCGAGCAGCGCCTCGACGGCCCGCTCGGGGTGAGGCATGAGCCCGAGCACGTTCCCGCCGTCGTTCACGATCCCGGCGATGTTGCGGGCGGAGCCGTTCGGGTTCGCCGCGTCCGTCGCCTCGCCGTTCGCGTCGACGTAGCGGAAGACGACGCGTCGCTCGCGTTCGAGCCGCTCCAGCGTCGCCTCATCCGCCACGTAGCTCCCCTCGCCGTGCGCGATGGGGATCCGCAGGACCTTGCCTTCCTCGTAGCCCGTGGTGTACGGCGTGGCCGTGTTCTCGACGCGAAGCCGTACGTCCATGCTCCGGTACTTCAGCGTCCGATTCCGTACCAGCGCGCCGGGGAGCAGCCCCGACTCGCACAGGACCTGGAACCCGTTGCAGATCCCGAGGACCGGCCCGCCCTCCGCCGCGAAGCGAGCGACGGCGTCCATGATGGGGCTGAAGCGCGCGATCGCGCCGGCGCGCAGGTAGTCGCCGTAGCTGAACCCGCCCGGCAGGAACACCGCGTCCGCGCCGGCCAGGTCGGTCTCGCGGTGCCAGACGTAGTAGGCATCCGCGCCGAGCACGTCCTTCGCCGTGCGGTAGCAGTCGTAGTCGCAGTTCGACCCTGGAAACGTGACGATCGCGATTCGCATGGGGCTATCCCCGGACCTCCACTTCGTAGTCCTCCGTCACCGGATTCGCCAGCAGCTTGCGGCACATCTCGTCGGCGCGGGCGCGGGCCGCGTCGACGGAGTCCGCGGCGACGCGGAGTCGCACCAGCCTCCCGACCCGTACCCCGGAGACGCCCTGGAATTCCAGCGACCGCAGCGCGTTCTCGACCGCCTTGCCCTGCGGGTCCAGCAGCCCCTGCCGGGGCGTGATCCTGACTTCGACCTGGTACTCGCTCACGTGTGTCCCTTCCGTGCGGTTTCTCGTGTCACTGTCCGTCGTCGGTCGATCGTGACGGCCGGCCGCCGGGCGCGTGAGCACCCGTGGCCGCGGTTCACTCCGCGCGGCGACTCCGCCGCCGCCTCAGCCGCCACCCGCGGCGGTGCGGCGAGAGCTCGTCGTAATCGATCTCGCGCAACTCGGCGCCGGCCTCGTCGCCGCCCTCCTCGTCGAGGAGCGGGTCCCGCTCGGGGAGCCGCTCGAAGAAGCCGAGGACCAGCGCCTTCAGCACGCCGTACGCGACGTACGCGAGGAGTGCCGGGAAGAAGAACAGCGACGGGATCGTCAGCGCCGCGACCATCACGGCGAGCATGAACGCCAGCGTCGCCAGCCCCTTCGCCGTGCGGAAGCCGAACTTCGGCAGGACCGGGTACAGCACGTGGCTCATCATCAGCATGCCGAGCAGGAACATGAGCGCGCTGATCAGCATCGGCCACGGCCACGCGGCCAGGTGCTGCCGGAAGAAGTCCGTCTGGCTGAACGGGTAGAACGTGGCGAGCGCCATCCCGGCGGAGGGCGATGGCAGGCCGTGGAACGCGACCTTCGCATGGCCCGCCTGCTCCACGTTGAAGCGGGCGAGGCGGATGACCGCGGAGCTGACGTAGAAGAAGGCGACGAGCCAGCTCCATGCGTCGCTGGCCAGGAACAGGTGGTAGACGATGAGCGCCGGCGCGACGCCGAAGCTGATCGCGTCGACGAGCGAGTCCAGCTCCTCGCCGAAGCGGCTGCCGGTCTGCGTGACGCGGGCGACGCGGCCGTCGATCGTATCCGCGATCCCGGCGAAGACGATGAGCCACGCGGCCGTCGTGAACTCTTCGCGCGCCGCGGAGACGACGGCCCAGATGCCGAAGAACAGGTTGCCGAGCGTCAGCGCGCTCGGCACGATGATGACGCCCTGCTGAAGGCGACGGCTCATCGGCCTCCTCGCGCGGGCGGCGGCTGCGCCGGGTCGTGGATCGGGAACGCCTCGAGCGCGTACCCCGTCAGTCGGCGGAACACGTCGCGGTAGCGCTGCGACGTCGCCTCGACGACCTCCGGCGGCAGCTCCGGCGCCGGCGGCCGCTTGTCCCACGCGCCGCGCTCGACGAGCGACTCGAGGTGGTCCCGCACCGGCTGCTTGTCGAGCGACGGCTGGGCGCGCCCCGGCGCGTAGCTCTCCTTCGGCCAGAAGCGCGACGAGTCCGGCGTCAGCACCTCGTCGATCAGGAGCACGGTCCCGTCCGGGAGCCGGCCGAACTCGAACTTCGTGTCCGCGATGATGATGTCTGCCGCCGCGGCGATCTCGCGACCCCGCTCGTAGATCGCGAGGCTGCGCTCGCGCAGCAGCTCGGCCGTCCGCTCGCCCACGCGCTCGCGCACGCCCTCGAACGTGATGTTCTCGTCGTGCCCCTCGACCGCCTTCGTCGCCGGGGAGAAGATCGGCGCCTCGAGCCGCGCGCTCTCGACGAGCCCGCCGGGCAGCGGCTCGCCCGCCAGCGTGCCGGTGCGGCGGTACTCCGCCCACGCCGACCCGGCGATGTAACCGCGTACCACGCACTCGACGGGGAACGGCTCGGTGCGGCGGACCAGCATCGAGCGGCGTGCCCACTCCGCCTCGAGCCCGGCCAGCGCGGGCACCTCGCGGGCGATCACCGCCGGATCGACCGAGATCAGGTGGTTCGGCGTGATGTCCTCGAGCCGCGCGAGCCACCACGCGGTGATCAGCGTCAGCACCTCGCCCTTGTGCGGGATCGGCTGCGGCAGCACCACGTCGAACGCGCTGATCCGGTCGGTCGCGACCATGAGCAGCCGGTCGCCGCCGACGTCGTAGACGTCGCGGACCTTGCCGCGCGCGACGAGCGGGAAGGGGAGTCGGGTGCTCGCGATTACCATGGCGTGGCCGGTTCGGGTGGACGTGGAGGCCCGTCATGGGCGGGCGTGGACGCGGGCGCGGGAGCGGGACAAACGCCCGCGCTCGCGCCCGAGCCCGCCCGGAGGGCCGGCAGCTTCGCCCGGTTCACGCTCATACCTTCGGCTCCGGGGTCTCGCCCTCCACGCCGTAGCGCGCGAGCACCGGCTCGACCCACTCGGCGAGGAACGCGTCGACCTGCTCGGGCGCGCGGCCGATGTGGCGCGCGGGGTCGAGGATCGCGTCGATCTCCTCGCGCCGCAGCCGGAACGCCTCGTCCGCGGCGATGCGGTCGGCCAGGTCGTTCTCGGCGCCCTCGTCCTTCATCCGGTTCGCCGCGGCGACGGAGTGGCGGCGGATGCGCTCGTGCAGCTCCTGACGGTCGCCGCCCTGCTTGACGCCGCGCATCAGGATCGCTTCCGTCGCCATGAACGGCAGCTCCTCCTCGAGGTGGCGGCGGATCACCGGCTCGTGCACGACGAGCCCCGCGGCCACGTTGTGGTAGAGGAGCAGGAACGCGTCGGTCGCGAGGTACGCCTCCGGTATGGCGATCCGCTTGTTCGCCGAGTCGTCGAGCGTGCGCTCGAGCCATTGCGCGGCGGCGGTCATGGCCGGGTCCATCGAGAGCGCGAGCACGTGGCGTGCGAGCGCGTTGATCCGCTCGGCGCGCATCGGGTTGCGCTTGTACGCCATCGCCGAGGAGCCGATCTGCTCCTTGCCGAACGGCTCCTCGATCTCGCGCAGGTGCTGGAGCAGGCGCAGGTCGTTCGCGAACTTCGACGCCGATGTCGCGACGCCCGCGAGCGTCGCGAGGAACGCGTAGTCGGCCTTGCGTGGATAGGTCTGGCCCGTCACGCCGTACAGCTTGTCGAACCCCATCTTCTCGGCGACGCGGCGGTTCAGCTCGCGGACCTTCGCGTGGTCGCCCTCGAACAGCTCGAGGAAGCTCGCCTCGGTGCCGGTCGTGCCGCGGATCCCGCGGAAGCGCAGTGTCTCCAGCCGGTGCTCGACCTCCTCCAGATCGAGGAGCAGGTCCTGGATCCAGAGCGTCGCGCGCTTGCCGACCGTCGTCGGCTGCGCGGGCTGGAAGTGCGTGTAGCCGAGCGTCGGCAGCGCGCGATGACGCCGGGCGAAGTCCGCCAGCGCGGCGACGGTCGCGACGATCCGCCGCCGGACCAGGAGCATCGCCTCGCGGTGCTGGATCAGGTCCGTGTTGTCTCCGACGTAGGCGCTCGTCGCGCCGAGGTGGATGATCGCCCTTGCCTTGGGCGCCACCTCGCCGTAGTGGTGCACGTGCGCCATGACGTCGTGGCGGAGCCGGCGCTCCAGCTCGGCCGCGCGCTCGAGGTCGATGTCCTCGAGGTGCGCGCGCATCTCGGCGATCGCGTCCTCCGGGATCGGCAGCCCCAGCTCGCGCTCGCTCTCGGCCAGCGCGATCCAGAGCCGGCGCCACGTCGTGAACTTGAACGCCGGCGAGAAGATCCGGCTCATCTCCGCGGACGCGTAGCGCTCGACCAGCGGGTTGCTGTACGTCGTCGGCGCGCCGCGTCGCTCCTCCGCTCCCGGCACTCCCCCCTCAGCCGTTGATGTAGAAGTAGACGGAGCCGAGTCGGCCCTGTCGCTCGAAGAAGACGCGGACCGGCCCTTCGCCCGCGAGACGCTGGAGCAGCCGTGCCGCCTCCTCCGCCGACTCGACCGGCACGCGGTTGACCTGCACGATCAGGTCGCCCTCGCGCAGCCCGATCTGCCGCGCCACCGGCGACGCCGAGACGATGAGCGCGCCGCGCTCGCTGACCAGCCCGCGCTCCGCCCGGATCGCGGGCGTCAGCGTGACCAGCTCGAAGTCGGCAAGCGCCCGGATCCGCTCGGCCGTGACCGACGGCAGATCGGCGGGCGTCACGCGCACGACGCGCTCGCGGCCGTCGCCGTCGTCGAAGACCAGCTCGATCGGTTGGCCGACGACGGCGTCCAGCAGCACCGACTCCCAGTCGAGCGCCGTGCGGATCGCCTCGTCGCCGGCGCGGCGCAGGACCCAGCCGGGACGCACGCCGGCCTCGGCGGCGGGCGAGCCCTCGGCGACCTGCGAGACCCGCACCGCGCCGGCGCGGCCGAGTCGGCCGTTGCCGGCCTGCTCCGGCTCGAGCCCGACCCACGCGCGGCGCACCTGGCCGTCGTCGAGCAGGTCGAACGCGATGCGCCGGGCGCGGTCGATCGGGATCGCGAAGCCGAGCCCCTCGCTCCCGCCGCTCCGCGAGATGATCGACGAGTTCACGCCGATCACCTCGCCCAGCGCGTTGACCAGCGGGCCGCCGGAGTTGCCCGGGTTGATCGACGCGTCGGTCTGGATCATGTCCAGGTAGTAGCCGCGCTCGTCCTCGCCGCCCGGCATGATGTTGCGGCCGACGCCGCTGATCACGCCGGCCGTGACCGTCGGCTCCGTGTTCGAGAGCACGAAGCCGAGCGGGTTGCCGATCGCGACGACCCATTCGCCGATCATGAGGTCGTCGGAGTCGCCGAGCGGCGCGACAGGGAGCGGCGGCAGCCCGGATGCCTTGGTGCCTTCGGATCCGACCGGCCCCGTGATGCGCACGACGGCGAGGTCGCTCATCTCGTCGGTGCCGACGACCTCGGCGTCGAACTGGCGGCCGTCGGGGAGCGTGACGACGACCCGGTCCGCGCCGCGGACCACGTGCTCGTTCGTCAGGATCAGCCCGTCCTCGCGGATGATGAAGCCCGAGCCGAGACCGGCCACCTCGCGGGCGCCGGGCGGGACGAAGAAGCTCTCCCACAACGTGCGCGGGCGGACGACCTCGCGGCGGATCACGTTCACGCTGACGACCGCGGGCGCGACGCGCTCCGCGGCGCGCACGATCGCGGTGCGCCGCGATGCGTCCAGCTCGGCCTGCGCCGCGGCGAGCGAGTCGTCGTCCGCCGGGCGGCGGAGCTGCGGGAACTCGAACGCGGCACGTGCGCGGCCGGCGTCCTCCGTGCGCGCCGGCGCCCCGGCGTTGCCGCAGCCGCCGAGTGGCGCGGCGCCGAGCGACGTCGCGAGGAGCGCGACGCCGAGCCGTCCGGTCCGACCGAGCCGCATCGCCATCAGATCGACCGCTGCGACTCGGGGAGCTTGGCCCAGTCCGCGAGGAACGCGTCGAGCCCCTTGTCCGTCAGCGGGTGCTGGAGGAGCTGGTAGAGGACCTTCGGCGGGATCGTCGCCACGTCCGCGCCGAGCATCGCGGCGTCGACCACGTGCTGCGGGGACCGCACCGAGGCCACCAGCACTTCCGTCTCGAAGTCGTAGTTCCGGTAGATCTGCACGATCTGCGCGATCAGCTCCATCCCGCCGGAGCTGATGTCGTCGAGCCGGCCAACGAACGGCGAGATGTACGTGGCGCCCGCCTTCGCCGCGAACATCGCCTGCATCGGCGAGAAGCAGAGCGTCACGTTGACCTTGATCCCCTCGGCCCGGAACTGACGGCACGCGCGCAGCCCCGCTTCGATGAGCGGGACCTTGATCACGATGTTGTCCGCGATCTTCGCCAGCTCGCGACCCTCGCGCACCATCTCCGCGGTGTCCGTCGCCACGACCTCCGCGCTGATCGGGCCGTCGACCGCGCGGCAGATCTCCGCCAGGATCTCGCGCGGGTTGCCGCCCGCGCCCGCCGCCTTCGCCAGCAGCGAGGGGTTCGTCGTGATGCCGTCGATCAGGCCGGCTTCGGCGGCGCGACGGATCTCCGCCACGTCCGCGGTGTCAAGGAAGATCTTCATCCTCGGTCTCCTCGAGTGTCCGCTCGTTCTCGTTATACGCCACATGGGTCAGGAAGAGCCCTTCCGGCGGCGCCGGCGGCGACGTCTCGAGCCCCGGCTCGCCCGCGAGCAGTCGCGCCACATCCTCCACCGGCCGGCGACCCCGCGCCACGTCCACCATCGTCCCGACCAGGTACCGCACCATGTGGTGCAGGAACCGGTTCGCCGTGACGTGGAACTCCACGCCGGCGTCGCCCCGGTCGCGCCACTCGGCACGGACCACGTCGCAGCGGTCGCCACGCTCCTCCTGGCCCGCCTTCGCGAACGCGCGGAACGAGTGATCGCCCACGATCGCCCGCGCCGCGGCGTCCAGCGCATCACGGTCCAGCGGCTGCGTCAGCGGCCAGCACCAGCGCCGCCGGAACGGCGAGCGCGCCGCCTCCGACGTACCCACGCGGTAGACGTAGCTCCGCGACGTCGCGTCGAACCGCGCGTGGAAGCCCACCGGCACTTCCTCCGACGCGGCCACCCAGATGTCGGCCGGGAGGATCGCGTTCAACGACTTGCGGAGCGATGCCGCCGTCCATCGGCCCGGCACGAGCGCGGACGCGACTTGCCCCGTCGCGTGCACGCCACGGTCGGTACGCCCCGCGCCGACGACGCGGGTCGGGCGGTTCGTCAGCCGCGACAGCGCAGCCTCCAGCTCGCCCTGCACCGTGCGCGCGCCCGGCTGGACCTGCCAGCCGAAGAATCCGCCGCCGTCGTAGTGCAGCGTGAGCTTGATCCTGCGCTCGTTCGTGGGTGACACGCGGGCGAAAGCTACGCGCGTGCGGGGGCGTGTCAAGCGGGGAAACGCTTCAGGCAGAGACCCGGTTTGCCCGAGCCGGCACGGCCCGGGCGGCGGGCACGGATCCGGTCCGGGCGGTGGCACGGATCCGCGCCGTTCGTTCAGCCGCCGGCGCCGGTCAGGAACGCATCCAGCCGCTCGAGCCCGGCCTCCAGCCCGACGCGCCCGAGCCCCAGCCGGAAATGGCGGTCGCCGGCGCCGAAGTACCGGCTCGGGAGGAGCAGCACGCCGGCGCGGTCGAGGACGTCCAGGCAGAACCGCTCGCTGCCGCCGTCGCGCAGCGCGGGGAACGCGACGGAGCCCGCGCGTGGCGGCGTCCACTCGAACCGATCCGCGTGGCGCTCGATGAACGTGGCGGCCAGCGCGACGTTGCGGCGAATGATCTCGAGGTTCCGGCGCACGAGCGCGTCGCGCTGTCGCAGCGCCACGCACGCCAGGTACTCGCTCGGCGCGGCGTTGCAGATCGAAGTGTAGTCCTTGAACGCGGCCATCGCGTCGAGGACCGGGCGGTTGCGCGTCGCGACCCAGCCGATCCGCAGCCCCGGCAGGCCGTACGTCTTGGAGAGGACGCCGAGCGAGACGGCGCGCGGGTCGACGTCGCACGCGGCCGGGAGCCGCTCCTCCGGCCGGTGCTCCAGCCCCCGGTAGACCTCGTCCGAGAACACGATCGCGCCGTGCTCCGCCGCCACGGCGACGACCTCCGAGAACGTGTCCCGGTCCATCAGCGCTCCCGTCGGGTTGTGCGGGAAGTTGACCACGACGGCCTTCGTGTTCGGCTGCAGCGCGCGCCGCAGGTCGTCCGGGTCGAGCGCCCAGCCGTTCGCCTCGTCGGCGCGCCACGGCGTCACCTCGCACCCGATCGCCCGCGCGACCTCGTGCAGCGACGCGTACGCCGGCCAGTGCGCGACCACGTGGTCGCCCGGCTCGAGCACCGCGTTCATGAAGCCGAAGATCGCTTCCTGCGCGCCGGCGTGGACGAGGACGTCGTCCGCGCAGGTCGTGGCGTACAGCGCCGCGATCTCCGAGCGGAGCTCCGGCGCGCCGTGCGACTCGGTGTAGCCGAGGCGCACCCGGTGCAGCCCCTCGAGCGCACCCGGCTCCAGCGCCAGCAGCTCACCGATCGAGACCGATTCGCAGTCGGAGCCGCAGATCATGTGCGGCGCGCGGAACTCGTGCTCCGCCAGGAACCGCTCCAACTCGAACGGCCGCGGCCTCACGCGACCCCCCGCGACGCGGCGCTTCTCATTGACACCGGTCGTATCCTCCGCCTACCTTGGCCCGATCCGAATCCATCCCGCAGGAGCCCCCATGTCGCAGAACCCAGTCGATGCCGCATCCGTCGAGCTCGGCACCCTCGTTGCGAAGGCCGCCTCCGGCCAGCCCCTCTCCGCGGACGAGGCCGAGGCCGCCTTCAGCGCCATCATGGCGGGCGTCGCCACGCCCGTCCAGACCGCCGCGCTCCTCATCGCGCTGCGCGTGCGCGGCGAGACGCCGGCCGAGATCGCCGGCGGCGTGCGCGCGTTGCGCCGCGCCATGATCCCCGTCGCCGCGCCGGGCGACGCGCCGGTCGTCGACACCTGCGGCACGGGCGGCGGCCGCATCACCACGTTCAACATCTCGACCGCCGCGGCGTTCGTCGCCGCGGGCGGCGGCGTGCGCATCGCGAAGCACGGCAACCGCTCTTTCACGTCGCGCAGCGGCAGCGCCGACGTGCTCGAGGCGCTCGGCGTCGCGATCGACCTCTCGCCGGAGGCGATGGGCCGCGTCCTCGCGGAGGCCGGGATCGTCTTCATGTTCGCGCCGCTGCTGCACCCGGCCATGCGCCACGCCGCGCCGGTGCGCCGCGAGCTCGGCGTGACGACCCTCATGAACCTGCTCGGCCCGCTGACGAACCCCGCGCACGCGCGGCGACAGGTCGTCGGCGTCGCCGACCCGGCGCGCCTCGACGTCGTCGCCGACGCGCTCCTGGAGCTCGGCCACGAACACGCGCTCGTCGTCCACGGCGAGCCCGGGCTCGACGAGCTCAGCCCGCTCGGGCCGTCGGATGTCGTGGAGCTGCGGGACGGCACGCTGCGGCGCTACCGCTTCGACCCCGCCGAACACTTCGGGTGGAAGGCGGCCGATCCGGCCGGGCTCGCCGGCGGCGCGCCGGAAGACAACGCCCGCATCATCGAGGAGGTGCTGACCGGCCGCCGCGGCGGCGCCGCCCGCGCCGCCATCGTCCTCAACGCCGGCGCCGCCCTCTACGTGGCCGGCAAGACGGACTCGATCGAGGACGGCGTGGCCGAGGCCGAACGGATCGTCGACGCCGGCGCCGGCTACGACGCGCTTCGCCGGCTGCGCGACGCGTCACGCCGCGCCGCCGGAGGCGACGGCGCCGGGGCGCGGTGATCGCGACGCCCCGGGGATACGCAGGGAAGGGGAGCGGAACGCCGACGGGCTCAGTTCGCCGAGACGACCGCGGTCAGCGTCCACGGCCCGCGGATCGGACCCGCGGACGAGTGCAGGATCACCACCAGCATCCCGCGACGCGTACGGCGGCCGACCGCGAACGCGTGCTTCGGTCCGGTCATCGGTACCTCCGGATCACGCCGATCACGATCCCCTGGATCGCGACTTCGGCTGGGGAGAAGTAGAGCGGCGACATCGTCGGGTTCGCGGGCTGGAGCCGAACCCGACCGTCCGGCTCCAGGTAGTACTTCTTCACCGTCGCGGAGTCCCCGTGCACCAGCGCGACGACCATCTCGCCGTTCTGCGCCGTCTGGCGCGCGTTCACGATGATGTAGTCGCCGTCGCGGATCTGCTCGTCGATCATCGAGTCGCCGTTCACGCGCAGCACGTAGTTGTGCGCGCCCCGGGCGATCATGTCCTCGGGGACCGCGATCGTCTCCGCGTCCTGCACCGCCTCGATCGGCATCCCGGCCGCGACGGTGCCCAGGAGCGGCAGCTCGACCGCCGCGACGTGCATGCGCGCCGGCAGCAGCTCGATCGACCGGCTTTCGTTGTAGCTCTTTCGGATGTAGCCCTTGCGCTTCAGATTCTCCAGGTGCTCGTGCACCGTCGCGAGCGACGAGAAGCGGAAATGGCGCGCGATCTCCTCGAAGCTCGGCGCATAGCCGTGATCCTCGACGTACTCGTTCAGGTAGTCCAGGATCTGCTTCTGTCGCTTGGTCAGGGCCATGGCGTTCCTCCCGCCGGGATCGGCTCGCGGGGACGTACCGAAAAAGAACCGAAGGGAACATACCCGAACATGCACCGAAGCGCAAGGGGCGGCATGGATATCCTGGAGCGGATCGTCGAGGGGAAGCGGCGGGAGGTGGCGCGGCTGCGGCCGCGGGCGGCGGCGCTGCGGGAGGCGGCGGAGCGGGCGGCGCCGCCGCGCCCGTTCGAGGCGGCGCTGCGGCGGGAGGGCGAGGTGGCGTTGATCGCGGAGATCAAGCGGCGGTCGCCGTCGGCGGGGTGGATCCGGCCGGAGGTCGGCGTGGCGGAGGTGGCGGGGGCGTACGCCGGGGCAGGCGCGGCGGCGCTGAGCGTGCTGACGGACGGGGAGCATTTCGGCGGCTCGCTGGAGGATCTCGCGACGGCGCGCGGGGCGGTGGGCGTGCCGGTGCTGCGGAAGGACTTCGTGCTGGACGCGGTGCAGGTGTGGGAGGCGCGGGCGGCGGGTACGGATGCGGTGCTGCTGATCGTGCGGATCCTGGAGGACGCGGCGCTGGCGGAGCTGCACGCGCTGGCGACGGAGCTGGGGATGGGCGTGTTGGTGGAGGCGCACACGGCGGTCGAGGTGGAGCGGGCGCTGGCGGCGGGTGCGCGGGTGGTCGGGGTGAACGCGCGGGACCTCGCGACGTTCCGGACGGACCTGTCGGTCGTGCTGGGGCTCGCCGGCGCGGTTCCGCCGGACCGTACGCTGGTGGCGGAGAGCGGGATCCGGACGGCGGCGGACGTGGACCGGCTGGGAGAGGCGGGGGTGCACGCGGTGCTCGTGGGCGAGACGCTGATGCGGGCGCCGGACGTGGCCGCGGCGGCCGCGGCGCTGACGGGGCGGCGGCGCGAGGGGGTGACGCCGGCGTGAGCGTCCGCGTCAAGATCTGCGGGGTCTGCCGTCCGCGGGACGCCGCGTTCGCGGCGGAGTGCGGCGCCGATTACATTGGGGTGATCCTGGCGCCGGGGTACGGCCGGAGCCGGACGCTGGACGAGGCGGCGGAGATCTTCGCGGCGGCGTCGGGCGTGCGGCGCGTGGGCGTCTTCGTCGACCCGGCGCCGGCCGCGGTCGCGGAGGCGGTCGAGCGGCTCGCCCTCGACGTGGTCCAGCTCCACGGCGACGAGGCGCCCGGCTCGATCCCCGGCCTCCGGACGGGGCGCGAGCTCCGGGTGTGGAAGGCGGTGCGCCCGCGGGGTCGGGACGAGTTCCTGGCGGCGGTCGCGGCGTACGGCCCCGTCGCCGACGCGCTGCTGCTGGACGGCTGGAGCCGCGGCGCGGCCGGCGGGACCGGGACCCGGTTCCCGTGGGACGCGGTCGCGGCGGTGCGGGAGCGCGTCCCGGCCGGCCTCGCCTTGGTCGTCGCCGGCGGGCTCGACGCGACGAACGTCGGCGCGGCCGTCGCCCGGCTCTCGCCGGACATCGTCGACGTGAGCTCGGGCGTCGAGCGCCGGCGCGGCGAGAAGGACCCGGCGCGCGTGCGCGCGTTCATCGCCGCGGCGCGGGCGCCGCGGTCCGCGTCGTCGTCGGCATCGGCTGCGGCGTCCGCGCCGTCCGCCGCAATGCCGTCGGTGGGCGACGCGGCATCCCCGGCATCGGCGGTCTCGCCCCCGGCATCGGCTGCGGCGGCGGCCGCGTCATCGGCATCGAAGGATTCACGGAAGGCACGACAGATGGCAGAGCAGTCCGCGGCGACGGAAGCCGCACACGACCCCGGCCGCTTCGGCCGCTTCGGGGGCCGCTACGTCCCGGAGACGCTCGTGGGCGCCCTGGACGAGCTGACGGCGGCGTACGACGCCGCCCGGCGGGACCCGTCGTTCCAGGCGGAGCTCGATGCGCTGCTGCGCGACTACGTCGGTCGCGCGACGCCGCTCTACCGGGCGCGCCGCCTGGGCGCGGCGGCGGGCGACGTGACGGTGTACCTGAAGCGGGAAGACCTGAACCACACGGGCGCGCACAAGATCAACAACTCGCTCGCGCAGATCCTGCTGGCGCGGCGGATGGGAAAGACGCGGATCATCGCCGAGACGGGCGCGGGGCAGCACGGCGTGGCGACGGCGACGGTCTGCGCGCTGTTCGGCCTCGACTGCGTGGTCTACATGGGCGCGGAGGACGCGCGGCGGCAGGCGCTGAACGTGTTCCGGATGGAGCTGCTCGGCGCGGAGGTGCGGGTCGTCGAGTCAGGGACGCGGACGTTGAAGGACGCGACGAACGAGGCGATCCGCGACTGGGTCACGAACGTCGGGGACACGCACTACATCATCGGGTCGGTCGTGGGGCCGGACCCGTACCCGCGGATGGTTCGGGATTTCCAGTCGGTGATCGGGCGCGAGGCGCGGGCGCAGGTGCTCGAGATCGAGGGGCGGTTGCCGGCGGCGGTGGTGGCGTGCGTGGGCGGCGGCTCGAACGCGATGGGGATGTTCCACGCGTTCGTGCCGGATGCGGGCGTGGAGCTCGTGGGGGTGGAAGCGGCGGGCGACGGGCTCGGGAGCGGGCGCCACGCGGCTTCGCTCTCCGCGGGGCGGCCGGGCGTGCTCCACGGATCGCTGAGCTACCTGCTCCAGGACGACGGCGGCCAGGTCGCGCCGGCGCATTCGGTGTCGGCGGGGCTCGACTACCCCGGCGTCGGCCCGGAGCACGCGTACCTGAAGGAGACCGGCCGGGCGCGGTACGCGGCCGTGACGGATGCGGAGGCGCTCGACGCCTTCGGGGTGCTGGCGCGGCTGGAGGGGATCATCCCGGCGCTCGAGAGCGCGCACGCGGTGGCGTACGTGCTGCGCGAGGGTCGGCGCTGGGCGGGTGCCGGGCCGGTCGTGGTCTGCCTGAGCGGCCGGGGCGACAAGGACGTGGCGCAGGTGGCGGAGCTGCTGGGCGCGCACGGGGCGTGACCCGAAACCGGATCGCGGCGGGATGAGCGAGCGACTCGAGTCGGGTGCGGCGCTGGCCGAAGCGGCCGGGGGCCGGGGCGGTCCGGATCCCGCCCGCGTGCGGGAGCTCCTCATGCTCCTCGGCAAGACGGTGCGGGCCTACCAGATGTACGAGGCGAACAACCCGGTCTACGAGCGCTTCCTGGAGAGCCTCCGCGCGGGGTTCGAGGGGGTGTGGGCGCACGTCGCGTCGCTGCGCTTCGACGTCGAGGAGGCGGGCTTCCGCTGGGAGGGCGAGGTGTACGCGGCCGGCGAGGGCCGGGAGAACCTGGCGTTCCAGTTCTACAAGGATGGCGTGCGATACGTCACGTTCCTCCCCGGCTTCGAGGACGAGGTCGAGCGGTTCCTCGACGTGGTCGTGCGCGCCCGGCGGCTGAGCGCCGAGGAGGACGACCTGGTCACGCTCCTCTGGGAGCAGGAGTTCCACGCGTTCCGGTACGGGTACGTGGACGTCCTGGCGGAGGGCGTGGAGCTGCCCGAGGCGGGCCCGGCTCTCGAGTTCGATCCGATCCCGCTCGAGTCGCTGTCGCTGGAGCTGGACTCGCTGGACCCGTCGTTCGCGTCGGAGCGCGCCGGATCGGGCGGCCGGCCCGCGTCGTCGACGTTCGGCCGGGAGGACTTCAACGAGACGCTCTACTTCCTCGACGAGGATGAGCTCGACCGGCTGAGGCAGGAGCTGGACGACGAGTGGTCGCGGGACGTGAAGCCGGAGGTGCTGAACGCGCTCTTCGACCGGCTCGAGGATCCGATCCCGGAGCGGCAGGCGGAGATCCTGGAGATCCTCGACCAGCTCCTGCCGCTGTTCCTGGCGCGGGGCGACCTGGTCTCGGCGTCGACGATCCTGCGGGAGCTGGAGGCGATCCTGGCGCGGGGCGACGGCCTGGCCGCGGAGCAGCGGGGGCGGGCCGAGGCGCTGTTCGATGCGCTGAGCGAGCCGGTCGCGCTGGAGCAGCTCCTCCAGTCGCTCGAGGAGGGCGGCACGGAGCCCGGCGCGGAGGCGCTGTCGCAGTTCCTGTCGTGGCTGCGCCCCGAGGCGCTGCCGGTGCTGTTCCGGGCGACGGAGACGACGGCGTCGGCCGCGGTCCGCGAGCGGGTGCGGCCGGCGTGCGACCGCCTGGCGGGCCGGCACCCCGACGTCGTGGCGTCGCTCCTCGGGTCGGACGACGACGCGGTCGCGGCGGGCGCGGCGCGGGCGGCGGGGCGGCTGCGGCTCGCGAGCGCGGCGCCGGGGCTGATCCGCCTGCTCACGCGGCGGAGCGCGGCGACGCGGCTCGTCGCGGTCGAGGCGCTGGTCGCGATGCACACGGCTCCGGCGATGGAGGGGCTCAAGCGGGCGCTCGACGACGAGGACCGCGAGGTACGGATCGCTGCGGCGCGCGGGCTCGGCGCCCTGCGCTACGTGCCTGCGCGCACGAGCCTCGAGCGGGCGATCGAGGGGAAGTCGCTGCGCGACGCGGACCTGACCGAGAAGCTCGCGTTCTTCGAGGCGTACGCGGACCTCGGCGGCGCCGAGGCGGTCGAGGTGCTCGACCGGCTGCTGAACGGGCGCGGCGGACTGCTCGGCCGCCGGCAGCCGGCCGAGCTGCGGGCGTGCGCGGCCACCGCGCTGGGTCGCATCGGCACGCCCGCCGCGCGGGCGTGCCTCGAGCGCGCGATCGACGAGACGGACACGATCGTCCGCAGCGCCATCGTGCGTGCGCTGCGCCGGGACGCGCCCGCGACATGAACCGGGTCGTGGGCGGGCCGATCGTCGAGGGCGGCGTCGCGCTCCAGGGGATCGGCCGGGAGCTGCTGGGCGCCGCGTACGCGGCGGCGCAGTCGCTCAAGCTCTATCCGCTGGAGAACGCGACGGTGCAGAACGCGCTCGGCGAGCTGCACCGCGTCGTCCAGCGGGTCCTCGAGCGCGAGGGCGCGATCGAGCTCCGCCTCGTCGGCGATTTCTTCTTCCTGAACGACGCCCGGCTGCGCCTCGACCTGTCGAACTACGTGACGTTCTCGTTCCTGGCCGGCGCACTCTCGCGCCACGGGATCGGCGCGGTGGAGGTCGAGCCGGGCGTCGCGCGCGAGGAGTGGGCCGCGTTCCTCTCCCTGCTGCTGCGCGAGCCGGCGCAGGAGGATCCGTTCGAGCGGTTCCTCGGCCGTCTGGCCGAGAGTCCGGTCCGGAGCATCCGGGTGGATGGGGACAGGGGCGGTCCGGGCGGCCGCGTGGACGACGACCAGGCCCGCGCGGCCGCGATGCGCACGTACGTGCAGTCCGTCCAGGTCGCCCGCGAGGTCCTGAGCGACGTGCGCCTGGGGCGGGCCGTGAACATGCGGCGCGTCAAGCGCGCGGTCCAGTCGATCGTCGACCAGGTGCTCGACAACGAGACGGCGATCCTAGGGATGACCACGCTGCGGGACTACGACGAGTACACGTTCACGCACTCGGTGAACGTGTGCATCCTCAGCGTGATCCTCGGCCAGAAGCTCGGATTCTCGAGGATCCAGCTCTACGAGCTGGGCATCGGCGCGCTCTTCCACGACATCGGCAAGATGCGGCTGGACCCGGCGATCACGAACAAGGTGGGCGCCCTGACGGAGGAGGAGTTCGAGCAGGTCAAGCAGCATCCGACGGACGGGCTGCTCGCGCTCTTTTCGTTGCACGGCCTGGCCGAGGCGCCGTACCGGGCGATGCTCGTCGCGTACGAGCACCACATGAAGGCGGACCTCTCCGGCTATCCGCAGAACCGCCGACCCCGGCGGCCGACGCTGTTCTCTCGGATCGTGGCGGTCGCGGACGGCTTCGATGCCGGAACCTCGAAGCGGAGCTATCAGCCGTTCCCGCCCACGCCGGACGCCGTGCTGAGGGAGATGCGCGACGATCCGGACCGGGGCTACGATCCGCTGCTCGTCAAGGCGTTGCTGAACGTGACCGGCGTGTACCCGGTCGGCACGCTGGTCATCCTGGACACGTTCGAGCTGGCGGTCGTCGTCGCGCCGTCGGCGGATCCGAGGCACATGCACCAGCCGAGGGTCAAGATCCTGGCGGACGCGTTCGGCCTGCCGCTCGCGCAGCCGGAGGTCGCGGACCTCGCGGAGCTCGACCCGGAGACCGGCCACCCGAGACGCACGATCATCAAGACCACAGACCCCGAGAAGTATGGCATCCGTGTCGCAGACTACGTCGTCTGACCCCCAGGGCGGGCGCCTCGCCGAATGCTTCGCCCGCGTCCGGAGCGAGGGCTCGCGTGCGCTGGTCACCTACCTCACCGCGGGGTACCCGCGGCCGGCCGACACCGTCGCGCTGCTCGAGGCGGTGGCGGGCGCCGGCGCCGACGTGATCGAGCTCGGCATCCCGTTCAGCGACCCGCTGGCCGACGGCCCGACGATCCAGCGGGCGTCGCACCGGGCGATCGAGGCGGGCACGACGCTCGCCGGCACGCTGGAGGCGCTGGCATCGTTCCGATCGCGGTCCGGCACGCCCGTCGTGCTCTTCACCTACCTGAACCCGGTGCTCGGGTACGGGGTCGACCGCTTCCTGGGCGATGCGCACGCCGCCGGCGCGGACGGCGTGCTCCTCACCGACCTGCCGGTCGGGAGCGACCCGGCGATGGAACGCGCCTTCGAGGACTCGCCGCTCGACCTCGTCCGGCTGATCGCGCCGACCACGCCGCCGGAGCGCGCGGTCGAGATCGCCGCCCGCGCGCAGGGGTTCCTCTACTACATCTCGCGCACCGGCGTGACCGGCGCGACGCGCACGCTGCGTTCGGAGCTCGGCCGGGAGGTCGAAGCGCTTCGCGCCCACACGCGCGCGCCGATCGCGGTCGGCTTCGGGATCTCCACGCCGGAGCAGGCGGCCGAGGTGGCGCGCGCCGCCGACGGCGTCGTCGTCGGCAGCGCGCTCATCGACGCACTCGACCGCGAGGGCGCGGACGGGCTCGTGGCGCGGGTCGGCTCGCTACGGAGGGCGCTGGACGTGGCGGTGCGCGCCGGCGCCTGAGCCGGACGCGCCCGCTCGGCCGGCGGCGTCCGCCGCCATCCGCGGAGCTCCCGAGGCCGGCGTCCGGGCGGGTGCGGGGCGTCCGCGCCGCGGCTCAGCCGGCGCGCGCCGCGTCGTCCCGCATGCGCGCTTCGACCGCGGGGTCCGGCTCGACGAAGACCGTTTTCGTCCGGTCCGGCACGACGAGCCCGGGCGGCGCCTTCCTCGGTTTGCGCACGTACTTCCGCCGCGTCCAGTCGACCGCGACCGTCCCGGACGTTCGGGCCTTGCTGCTCAGCGCGGCGAGCACGGCCGCCTCCGCCAGGTCGCGCGCCGGCGGGTTCGCCGCGGGGTCGCTCCAGCGGAGCACCACGTGCGCGCCGGCCACGTCGCGGGCGTGCAGCCAGACGTCGTTCGGCGACGCGTGGTGGAACGTCAGCGCATCGTTCGCCTCACGGCCGCGCCCGACGCGCACCTCGAGCCCGCCGGAGGTGCGGTACCGGCGGTAGGGCAGCACGACCTCCGGCGCGCCCCTGCGCGCCACGGCCGCCTCCGGCGGCGGGCCGATCGCCGCCTCCACCTCTTCCGCCGTCGCGGTGCCGGCCTCGGCGCGCTCGAGCAGCGCCGCCAGCCGGTCCCGTTCGCTGGCGGTCCGCTCCAGCAGCCGCGGCAGCCGTGCGGCCGCCCGGTCCCGCTTCTTCGCGGCCTCGTAGAGGCGCTGCGCGTTCTCGTTCGGCGAGAGCGCGGGGTCGAGCTCGACTTCGAGCGTGCCGCCCTCGAAGTCGGACAGCTCGACGCGCGCCATCCCCTTGCGCGCGAGGTGGAGCTGGCTGAGGAGCCGGTCGGCCCGGCGCCGCAGCGCCGCGGCCTCCGGCGCGGCGTCGGCGAGCTCCTCGGCGAGGCGTCGGCGGCGGCGGTCGAGCTGGGCGACCCGCGCCTTCAGGCGGTCGAGCTGCGCGCGCGGGATCCCCGGCGCGGCGGGCGGCGCCCCCGCTCCGGAGGCCGCGGCCATCGCGTCCAGGAGCGTGGGGCAGGGGTCGGCGGGGACGCCCGGGAGCGGCACCGGATACGGTTGGGCGCCGCGGTCGGTCCGGAGCAGGCACGGCGACGGCGCCGGGAGCGACGCGATCGCGCGGTAGCGGTCGTACGCCGCGGCCAGTGCATCGGGTGTGTCGCTGCGCGCGGCGTCGCCGAGGATCGGGCCGGCGTTGAGCGGGCTCGTGTAGGCGACGGCGGCGACGAGCGCCCGCGCCCGGTCCCGGGGCGGCACGTCGCCGAGGAGCGCGCGCCACGCCTCCGGCGTCAGCGGCGCGTCGGCACCGTGCCGGCCGGCCGGCGCGGGCGGCTCGTACGGCGCGCCCGGGGCCAGGCGCCGCCCGCCCGCGCTCCGTGGCCAGAGCACGGCGAGGATCCGGCCGCCCGGCTCGACGGCGACGACGTTCCACTGGTTCCCCATCAGCTCGACCACGATCCGCGCGGCGCGGTCGGGGCGCGGGCGCGGCGAGTCGATGCGCAGCTCCAGCAGGCGCTCGTCCGGCGCGGCTTGCACCGCGCGGACCGTCGCGCGGCGGGGGAGCGGGACCTCGACGGGCGGCGCCGGCGCCGGCCCCGGGCGCACGGTCCCGTCGCCCGGGTGGAGCCGCCACGTCAGCGCCTCTGCGCCGGCGAGGCCGAGGGTCGCGGCGCGACGCTCCCGGTCGAACCCCAGCGTCTCGAGCCGGGCGCCGCGCAGGCGGCCGTCGAGCTCTGCCGCGAGATAGCGGACGAGCAGTGCGTCGTATCGAATCGCGTTTGACACCAACGGAAGATGAGGTTAGCTTCCCGCCATCGTCAACGTGCTCGAATTGCGCTTGGTACAGCGCGTTTTCGCCGGTTCATCCGGACCCCGGAAGACGACGGATGAGTGTGCAGGACAACGGTGCCGGGCGGCGGACGACCGTACGGGACCTGCTGGAGATGAAGCGGCGCGGCGAGAAGATCGTCGCGCTTACCGCATATGACGTCCTGTTCGCCCGCCTGGTCGACGAAGGCGGCGTCGACGTGGTGCTCGTCGGCGACTCCGTCGGCCAGGTCGTCTGCGGCTACGACTCCACGATCCCCGTCACGCTCGACGCGATGATCCACCACGCCGCCGCGGTGCGCCGCGGCGTGCGCCGGGCGCTCCTCGTGGTCGACATGCCGTTCCTGACGTACCGCGTCTCGGTCGAGGACACGCTGCGCAACGCAGGGCGGATCCTCCAGGAAACGGGCGCGGAGGCCGTCAAGGTCGAGGGCGGCGACGAGGAGACCGCGCGGCACATCCGCGCGCTCGTCGGCGCCGGGATCCCGGTCATGGGTCACCTCGGGCTCACGCCGCAGTCCGTCCACGCCCTCGGCGGCTACCGCGTGCAGGGCCGCGACGCCGCCGCCGCGGAGCGGCTCAGGGCGGAGGCCGCGCGGCTCCAGGACGCCGGATGCTTCTCCATCGTCGTCGAGCTCATGCCGAGCGCGCTGACGGCCGAGATCAGCCGCGCCATCGCCATCCCGACGATCGGGATCGGCGCCGGGCCGGACGCAGACGGACAGGTCCTCGTGCTCCCGGACATGCTCGGGTTGAACGAGGGGTTCAGCCCCCGCTTCTTGCGCCGCTTCGCCGATCTCGCCGGGGCGGCGCGGTCCGGGATCGCCGAGTACGTCGCCGCGGTGCGCGGCGGCGAGTACCCGGGCCCGGAGCACGGATTCGAGTGATGGTCGTCCGGACCCGGGCGGAGCTCCGGCGCGCCCTCGCGGGGCTGCGGCCGCGCCGGATCGCGCTCGTCCCGACCATGGGCTACCTTCACGAGGGGCACCTGACGCTCGTCGACCGGGCGCGGGAGCGCGCGGACCACGTCGTCCTGTCCATCTTCGTCAATCCGCTGCAGTTCGGGCCGACGGAGGACTTCGGCCGCTACCCACGCGACCTGGACCGGGACGTCGCACTGGCGGCCGCCCGGGGCGTCGACGTGGTCTTCGCGCCGTCGGTCGAGGAGATCTACCCCGGCGGCGAGCCGGCCGTCCGCGTCCACCCGGGGCCGATGGCGGACACGCTCTGCGGCGCGTACCGGCCCGGCCACTTCGAGGGCGTGCTGACCGTGGTCGCGAAGCTGTTCGGCATCGTGCGGCCGGACGTGGCGGTGTTCGGGCAGAAGGACTACCAGCAGGCCGTCCTGATCCGGCGCATGGTGACGGACCTCGAGCTGGGCGTCGAGATCGACGTGGCGCCGATCGTGCGCGAGGCGGACGGGCTGGCCATGAGCTCGCGCAACGTGTACCTGGGCGCGGAGGAGCGCGCCCGTGCGCTCCGGCTCTCGCGCGGCCTCGCGCGGGCGGCCGAGGCGTTCCGCGCCGGCGAGCGCAATGCCGAGCGGCTCCGCGACGTCGTGCTCGCGGAGCTCGGATCCGGGCCGGACGTGCGGATCCAGTACGTCGAGGTCGTCCACCCGGAGACGCTCGAGCCGCTGGAGCACGCCGCCGAAGGGGGCGTGATCGCGGTCGCCGCGTTCGTGGGCGAGACCCGGCTGATCGACAACGTGATCCTGACGTGAGCGGGCGAATCATGCAGCGAGTCCTGTGCAAGTCGAAGATCCACCGGGCGACGGTGACCGGCGCCGACCTCAACTACGAGGGCTCGATCACGATCGACGCCCGGCTCATGGAGGCGGCGGACATCGTCGAGTACGAGCAGGTGCAGGTCGTGAACATCAACAACGGCGCCCGGTTCGAGACGTACGCAATCCGCGGCGAGCCCGGCTCGGGCGCGGTGGTGCTGAACGGCGCGGCCGCGCGGCTGGCGCAGCCCGGCGACCGCGTGATCATCATCAGCTACGCGCGCTACGAGGCGTCGGAGCTGGACGGCTTCGAGCCCCGCCTGGTCTTCGTGGACGCCGCGAACCGGCCGATCGAGAAGAAGGCGTCGTCGAGCGACCTGCGCGTCCACAGCGCCTGACGCGTCGATGACCGCCTGGGCCGGTCTCGCCCTCGCCCTGCGGAGCCCCGAAGAGGACGCGATGCGGTCGCGGGTGCCGACGTACATCCACCCGCTGGCGGGCCGCGCGCTGGCCTGGCACGCGCTGCGGACGCTCGCAGCCCTCGACCCGCCGCCGCGCCGGCTCTTCCTCATCTCCGCCTCGCCGCTCGACCCGTCTGTGGTCCGGGACCTCCCGGCCGAGATCGTCGAGACGACGCCCGACGGCTGGTGGGCCGACATCTGCGATCGGCTGGATGCGGACATCGAGCGGCTCCTGGTCGTCGACGCGGCGGCGGCGACGCTCGGGCCGGCGCTCCGGGCGCTGGTTCCGGCGTCCGACGACCGCGCCGTCGTCGGAGCGGCGGGGCCGCTGGCCGCCTGGCTGGGCCGCGCCCGGCTCGACGACCTCGCCCGCGGCGGCGCGACGCTCGACACGCTGGCCGGCGACCTGGACGCCGCCGCGCCCGGAGCGGACGAGGACTGCCTGGTCCGCGACCGGGCGGCGCTGGCGCGCGCGGGCGCCACCCTCCGCGACCGCATCGTGCTGGAGCTGATGGCCGGCGGCACGACGTTCGTGCTCCCCGAGACCGTGCACGTGGACGTGGACGTGCGCATCGGCCCGGACACCGTCGTCTACCCGGGCGTGGTCCTGGAAGGCAGCACGACGATCGGCGCGGAAACCGTGATCGGACCCGGGTGCCGGATCATCGACAGCTGGATCGGCAGCGGGGTCGAGCTGAAGGGCTGGAACTACATCATCGGCGCGAACATCCGGAACCGCGCCGTGCTCGAGCCGTATGTCCGCCGCGGTTTCGATTGAGGCGGCCGCGGCCGGCGAGCTGCCGGCGTGGGCCGTGGCATCCACGGAGCGGCGGGAACACATCCGCCGCGTCGTGGCGCTGCTCGACGCGTGGGCGTGCCGGACCGGCCTCGACGAACGAGAACGCCGCCGCTGGCGCGCCGCCGGGTGGCTCCACGACGCGCTCCGCGACGCGGCGCCTGAGGCGCTGCGCGAGTTTGTCCCCGCCTGGGCTCGCGACCTCCCGGGGCCCCTGCTGCACGGCCCCGCCGCCGCGGCACGCCTCGAGGCGGACGGGGTCCGGGACCGCGCGCTCCTCGACGCCGTCGCCTACCACACGCTCGGCCATCCGAAGCTCGACCGCCTGGGCCGCGCCCTCTACCTGGCGGACTTCCTCGAGCCGGGCCGCGCCTTCGAGCCGGCCTGGCGCGCGGCGCTCCGGGCGCGGATGCCCGAGGCGTTCGACGCCGTGCTCCGGGAAGTCGTCGCCGCGCGCATCGCGCACCTGCTCCGCGCCGGCCACCCGATCCGGCCGGAAAGTCTCGCGTTCTGGAACGACGTCGCGGGCGAGGCGTGAGCGTGGACCCTCGAGTGCGGAGCGCGGTCATCGTGGCCGGATCCCTTCTGGGCGCCGGGCTCGTCGTGGCGCTCGCGGCCGGCGTGATCGGCGGGCGGTCCCGGGGCGGCCGGATCGACCCGGCCGACGTGCCCGCGGCGACGGCCGAGGACCGCGTCCGCGTCGAGGTGCTCAACGCCGCCGGCCGCTCCGGCCTCGCCCGCGAGGCCACCCGGCGGCTCCGCGAGCGCGGGTTCGACGTGGTCTACTTCGGCAACGCGGACGCGTTCGGCAGGGACTCCTCGATCGTGCTGGACCGCGTCGGCGAGCCGGACGCCGCCGAAGAGGTCGCCGCCGCCCTCGGCATCCGACGGGTCGCCAGCGAGCCGGATTCCTCGCTCCTCCTCGAGGTCACCGTCCTCCTCGGACTGGATTGGCCGCCGCCCGAGCCGGATCGCTCGCCGGGGTTGGGAGAGCGGATCCGGGCGCTGCTGCGAAGGGCGCGGGGGGCGTCGTCGCGGTGACCCGGGAACACCGGGGCACCCGGCCGGCGTGCGAGGCGGACCGTGGACGATCCCCTGCGCGGCGCCGAACACCGGGGACCCGGCCCGCGTGCCGGGCGGACCCTGCGCGCACCTCCGGCAGGTGCGCGCAGGGTCGCAGGATCCGTTCGTTCAGGCGGCAGCCGTGCTGCCCGGCCGGATCAGCCCTTCGCCTCCACGTGCCGACCGAAGTTGTCTAGGATGGCCTGCCAGCCCTGACGCTGGAGCTCGGGCGGGTTTTCCGTTTCCGCGTCGAACGTCTCCTTCACGAGGACGCCGTCCGCGCGCTCGACGAAATCGACCCGGACTTCGCGGCCGTCGCTCATTCGGTATTCGATCGTCTCCCGGGGCACGATGCGCGTGTACGTGCCCTCGAAGTCGAAGCCGACGCTGCCGTCCTTCGCTTCCATGCGCGAGAGGAACGTGCCGCCTTCGCGCAGATCGACGGTGCTGTGGGTCGTGTGCCAGTCGTCCTGGGCGGTGTTCCACTGCTTGATGTCCGCCGGATCGTTCCAGGCATCCCAGACCCGGCTCAGCTCTGCCTTGACGAGCGTCTCGACGGTGATCTTCATGGGTGTCTCCTCATGATGCTGGTGGTGTACCCGCGGTCGACCGGGGAGACGACGTCGGGCCTGCCGCGCACACGCGCACGGGGGCTCGGTCCAGAGGCGCGCCCCCGGGGCCAGTCGTGAGCCACACCGCGCCCCGGTGCAGGGGTCCTCTCCACGTGGAAGGCCGTAGCGTCGATCCCCGCCTCATCCAGACGTCGAACGATCGGAGCGGGAATCGACCGGTCCGGACGCGGCCGGCTCCCGCCGCACCAGCTCGAGGAACGGCTTCGGCGGGCGCAGGTCGTGCTCGGCCGCGAGCTGGCCGCACGCCGCCGCGATGTCCCGGCCCCGCGGGCTCCGGACGCTGACCCGCACGCCCCGCTCCTCGAGGATGGCCGCGAACGCGCGGATCCGCTCGGCCGGCGTGGGGCGCCAGTCGTTCCCCGGAATCGGGTTGTACGGGATCAGATTGACGTGCGCGCCGAACTCGCGCACCAGCCCCGCGAGCTGCTCCGCCAGCGCCGGCGCGTCGTTCACGCCGTCGATCATCACGTACTCGAACGTGATGCGCCGGCCGCCCGCCCGCTCGAAGCGGCGCAGCGCGTCCAGCAGCTCGGGGAGCGGGTGTTTCCGCTCGATCGGCACGATCCGCCGCCGGAGCTCGTGGTTCGGCGCGTGCAGCGACACCGCCAGCCGGAACTGCTCCGGCCGCTCCGCCAGCTCCAGGATCCCCGGCACCACGCCCACCGTCGAGACCGTGACGCGGCGCGCGCCGAAGCCGTACGCCCGGTTCAGCAGCGTGAGCGCCGGCAGCACCGCCTTCCGGTTCGCCAGCGGCTCGCCCATCCCCATGAACACGACGTTCGTGATCGCGCCGTACCCGTTCTCCGCCGCCCACCGCCTCGCGCCCCGGAACTGCGCCACGATCTCCCCCGTCGCGAGCTGGCGACGGTAGCCGGACCACCCGGTCGCGCAGAAGACGCACGCCATCGCGCACCCCGCCTGCGACGAGATGCACAGCGTCAGCCGACCGCCCGCCGGGATCAGCACCGATTCCACCGTCTCCCCGTCCGCCAGCCGCCACAGGTGCTTCACCGTGCCGTCCGCCGACCGCATCTCCCGCGCGATCGCAGGCGCCGCCAGCCGGAACCGCGCCGCCAGCGCCTCCCGCTCCGACTTCGGCACGTCCGTCATCTCGTCGAACGCGACCGCGTCCCGCTCGTACAGCCACGCCCGCACCTGCCGCGCCCGGTAGCCCGCCACGCCGCGCTCCGCGAAGTGCTCGGCCAGGCGCCGCTCCGCCTCCTCCGGGAGCAGGTCCAGCAGCTCCACCATCGTCCGCTCGTTCGTCTCGCTCATCTCTTCACCCCCTCCCGGGGCCGGTCCACGACGGCCGGCTCGTACCCCGCCGCCCCCACCCCGGTCCCGCCGGCCGCGCCGGGCGGCCGCGGCGTCGCACCGACCACGCCACCACCCGGAGCGTGCCGACCGCGGCGGCCGCGGCGACCGCGCCGGGGCGGCCGGCCCCCGCGTTCTCGCGGCTTGATGGGCCTGTGGCAGGGCGTTAACTTAACCGGATTGCGTACGATCCGAAAACCCGACAGCGGCCTTCCGACGGTGATGCCGTGCTCCTGACGGATTTGATCACGCCCGGGCGGATCAAGATACCGCTCGAGGCCACAAGCAAGGACGAGCTGCTCCGCGAGCTCGTCGACATCGTGACCCGAAGCGACCACGTCGACGACCCGGACGACGTGCTTCGCGCCGTGCGCGAGCGCGAGGCCGTGCTCTCGACCGGGATCGGCCACGGGGTCGCGATTCCGCACGGCAAGTCGCCGGCGGTGCCGGAGCTGCGCATGGCGGCGGGGTGCACGGCCCAGCCGGTGGACTTCGACGCGCTCGACGGGCAGCCGGTGCGGCTGTTTTTCCTGCTGGTCGGGCCGGAGAGTGCGGCCGGGCCGCACATCAAGGCGCTGAGTCGGATCTCGCGCCTGGTTCGCCGGGAGGACACCCGGGCGAAGCTGCTCGCGGCGCGCGACGCTGCGGAGTTCTACCGAGCGCTTCAGGACGCCGAAGGCGTGTGAGGCGCGGATTCGTCGCCGCGTACGCTCCGGCCGTGCTCTGGGCCGCGGTCGTGGCGTACCTGGGTGGTGTGAGCGATCTCCACGGGCCGACGGTCGATCTGCCGATCGACAAGGTGGCCCATTTTTTCTTGTACGGCGTGCTGGGCGCGCTCGCGGCATGGGGTTGGCAGCGTTCGGAGCGGAGGCCGGCGTGGTGGTGGCCGATCCTTGCCGTCTGGCTGCTGGGGGCCTGGGACGAGTGGCGACAGCGCGATGTCCCCGGTCGGTCGTCGGACGTGGCCGACTGGGTGGCGGACGTGGTGGGCTCGCTCACCGCGTTCGCGGCGATCCGAGCGATGGCAGGGAAGGCAAGGGAAAGGGGCGGTGATGAGCCTGAGTCTATCGACCTCGCTCCGTAGCAGCCTGGCGGGAACGCTCCGCCGGGAGGATGCGGGCGAGCGCGTGCGCCTGGCCGGCTGGGTCCATCGGCGACGCGACCTGGGCGGGCTGGTGTTCGTGGATCTGCGGGACCGGTCCGGGCGCGTGCAGCTCTCGTTCGGGCCGGACTGGACGCCGGCGGAGGTGCTGGAGCGCGCGGGCCGGCTGCGGGCCGAGGACGTGGTCGCGGTCGAGGGCGAGGTCATCGCCCGGCCGGAGGCGAACGTGAACCGGGAGCTGGCGACGGGAGAGGTGGAGGTGCACGTGAGCGCGCTCCGCGTGCTGACGGAGGCGGAGACGCCGCCGATCCCGGTCGCCGTGTCGCCGGGCGAGGAGCTGCCGGCGGAGGAGCTGCGCCTGCGCTACCGGTATCTGGACCTGCGGCGCGAGGAGATGCAGCGCGCGCTCGGCGCGCGGCACCGGGCGATGCAGGTCGTGAGGCGCTACCTCTCGGAGGAGGGGTTCTGGGAGATCGAGACGCCGATGCTGACGCGGCGTACGCCGGAGGGCGCGCGCGACTACCTGGTGCCGAGCCGGCTGCACCCGGGCGAGTTCTACGCGCTGCCGCAGTCGCCGCAGCTCTACAAGCAGCTGCTGATGGTGTCCGGTTTCGACCGGTACTTCCAGATCGCGCGCTGTCTGCGCGACGAGGACCTGCGCGCGGACCGGCAGCCGGAGTTCACGCAGATCGACGCCGAGATGTCGTTCGTCGACGAGGAGGACGTCTTCCGCGTGGGCGAGGGGATGATCGCGGCGCTGTGGCGGGAACTGCTCGGCGTCGAGCTGCCGACGCCGTTCCCGCGGCTCACGTACCGCGAGGCGATGGAGCGGTACGGCACGGACAAGCCGGACCTGCGCTTCGGGATGGAGTTCCAGGAGCTGACCGGGCTGCTCCAGGAATCGGAGTTCCGGCTCTTCCAGGAAACGCGAGGCACCGGCGTGCGCATCAAGGGTATACGTGCACCGGGCGGCGCGTCGCTGTCGCGCAAGGAACTGGATGCGCTCGCGGACGTGGCGAAGGCCGCGGGCGCCGCGGGCGCGCTCTGGGTGCGGCGCACGGAGCAGGGGCTCGCGGGCCAGTTCGCGAAGGCGCTCGGCGACGGCCTCGCCGAGCGGTTCATCGAGCGGACCGGGCTCGAGGTCGGCGACCTGTTCGTGGTCGTGGTCGGCCGGTTCCGGGTCCTCGAGACGGTCTCGGAGAGCCATCTCGGCGCGACGGAGGACGTGTGGCACGTGGGCGGCGCGGAAGCGGCGCTCGACGCGCTGCGGCGGCACCTCGGCGACCGTCTGGGGTTGAGGGACCCGGGGCGGCACGCGTGGGCGTGGATCACGGAGTTCCCGCTGTTCGACTGGGACCTGGAGGCGGAGCGCCTGGTGTCGGCGCACCACCCGTTCACGATGCCGCACCCGGACGACGTGCCGACGCTGACGCGGTACACGGCGGACGGCGTGCCGACGGGCGACGCCGCGCGGCGCCTCTTCGCGGAGGGGCTCCGGTCGCGGGCGTACGATGCCGTCTACAACGGTCACGAGATGGCGAGCGGCTCGATCCGGATCCACGAGCCTTCGCTCCAGCGCCGGGTGTTCACGGCGCTGGGGATCGACGAGCGGGAAGCCGAGGAGAAGTTCGGGTTCCTGCTCGAAGCGTTCCGGTACGGCGCGCCGCCGCACGGCGGCTTCGCCTTCGGCTTCGACCGGCTGGTCATGCTGCTGGTCGGCGCGGCGAGCCTGCGCGACGTGATCGCGTTCCCGAAGACGACGGCGGCGCGTGCACTCTTCGAGGGCGCGCCGGCGGCGGTGTCCGCGGCGGAGCTGCGGGAGCTGCACGTCGCCGTCATCGACGGCAAAGGAGCGAACGAACGAAGTGGAGCGTAACACGATACAGCATCGCCTGCCGGTCGAGGGCGCGGACTTCCAGATCCTGGCCGGCATCAACGACGCGAACCTCCAGGAGCTCGCGCGACTGACGTCGTGCCGGGTGATCCTGCGCGGCGACTACCTCGTACTCTCCGGCGAGCTGGCCGATGTGGAGCGGGCGATCCCGGCGGCGCAACAGCTCGTGGACCTCGCGCGCATGGGCACGCTGTTCGGCGTGGAGGAGGTCCGCCGCGCGGTCGCCGACGCGGGGCTGAACGGCACGGCCGAGGTCGTCGAGCCGGGCCGGGACGCGGTGGACCGGCGCCTCTTCTTCGGCGGGTCGAAGAAGGTGATCCAGCCGAAGTCGGACGGCCAGGCCGGGTACCTGGACGCGATGGTCAAGAACGACATCGTCATCGCGATCGGGCCGGCCGGCACGGGGAAGACGTACCTGGCCGTGGCCATGGCCGTGGACATGCTGCGGAAGAACCGCGTGAAGCGGATCATCCTGGCGCGTCCGGCGGTCGAAGCGGGGGAGAACCTGGGCTTCCTGCCCGGCGACCTCCAGGAGAAGGTCGATCCGTACCTCCGGCCGCTCTACGACGCGCTGGAGGACATGATGCCCTCGGATTGGGTGCGGCGCTCGCTCGAGTCGCGCACGATCGAGATCGCGCCGCTGGCGTACATGCGCGGCCGCACGCTGTCGGATGCGTTCGTGATCCTCGACGAGGCGCAGAACGCGACGACGGCGCAGATGAAGATGTTCCTGACGCGGCTCGGGCTGAACTCGCGCACGGTCATCACGGGCGACAAGACGCAGATCGATCTTCCCCGACTCGAAGATTCCGGGCTCCTGCAGATCGAGCGCGTGCTGCAGGGGATCGACGGGATCCGGTTCATCTACCTCGACGGCATCGATGTGGTGCGCCATCGGCTGGTGAAGGAGATCATCCGGGCGTACAACACGGCCGACGAGGACCGACCGGAGCGGTGACGACGTGGACGAACGATACGCGGCGCGGGACGCGATCCGCGCGCTGAGCGGGACGCCGGACCGGCTCTGGCCGGCCGGCGTGATCCATCACGGCGGCCGCGCGCTGGTGCTGGTGGTGCTCGCGCTGCTGGCGCACCTGCTGTTCCCCGTGGCGCCGGTCCCGGACTTCCCGGTCCTCGAGACCGGGATGGTGGCGGAAGAGGACATCATCGCGCAGGTCGGCTTCCCGATCTACAAATCGGAGGCCGAGCTGTCGCGGGAGCGCGCCGATGCGGCGGCCACGGTCGAGCCCGTGTTCGAATACAGCGCCGCCGCGGCGGATACGATGCTCGCGCGCGTCCGCGTCTTCTTCGACCGGATGGACAGCGTGCTGGCCGCGGGCGGCGGCGATGCGGCCGCCCGGGCGGGCGTTCGCGCCGTGCTGCGGTCGTATACGCTGCCGACGACGGAGTCGGTCGTCGAATTGTTCGTCTCGGCGCGTCGACGCGCGAGCCTCGAGCGGGCGGTGGAGGACGCGATCCGGTACGACCTGCCGGTCGGCGTCGCATCGGCGCGCGAGCTCGAGGAGACCGCCACGACGAACATCCGGTTGCGGCGCGACGGCCGGAATCTCCTGATCGCGCGGGATTCGGTCCTGACGCCGTCGCGCTTCTACGAGCGCGCGGCGCGGCACCTCGAGGGGCGCGCCGTCGCCGAGCAGACGGAGATCCAGCGGCTGATCCTGATCCGCTTCTTCGAGCCGAGCGTGCGCCTCGACCGCGCGGCGACGGAGGCCGCGCGAGAACGGGCGCGGCGCGCGGTCCCGGAGATCAAGGGCGAGGTGCTGAAGGGCGAGAAGATCATCGGCGCCCACGAACAGGTCCGGGCCGAGGAGCTCGAGCGCCTCGAGGCGTACCGGGACCACCTGGCGAGCATCGGCGGCGTCGGCGAAGGCGCCTCGAACTTCGGCCGCGCCGCGGGGCAGTTCCTCTACAACCTCGCGCTGCTCTCCATCTTCGGGCTGCTGCTCTACTACTTCCGGCCCCGGGTCTACCACGAGTTCCGCAGCGTGCTGCTGCTCGCGCTGCTCGTCGGCTCGTTCATGAGCGCGGCGGCGCTCGTCGCCGGCAGCGCGTGGCCGACGGAGCTGATCCCCATCGCGTTCCCGGCGCTGGTCGTGGCCGCGCTCTGGGACGGCCGCATGGCGGTCAACCTGTCCCTGATCCTCGCCGTCCTGCTGAGCGGGCAGACGCCGTTCCTCGGCGTGTCGACGCTGTTCACGCTGGTCATGGGCGGCGCGGCGGCGTCGCTCGGCGCGCGGGTCGCGCGCCGCCGATCGCACACCTGGGCGTACATCGCCATCATCGCGGGGGCCTACGTGCTCGCCGCGCTCGCGCTCGGGCTGCTCCGCTCCCGCGCCGCGCCGGAGATCATGGCCTCGGCGGTCTGGGGCACGGTGAACGCGGTCGCGAGCGCGCTGATCGCGGTCGGGTTCCTGCCGCTCTTCGAGTCGTTCACGCGGATCACGACGGACCAGACGCTGCTGGAGCTGACGGACATGAACCACCCGCTGCTCCAGCGGCTGCAGCGGGAGGCGGCCGGAACGTTCGCCCATTCGCTGAACGTGGCGAACCTGGCGGAGGCGGCGGCGCGCGCGATCGACGCGAACGCGCTGCTCACCCGGGTCGGGTCGTACTTCCACGACATCGGGAAGATGCTGAAGCCGCAGTACTACATCGAGAACCAGCCGCACGGGCGCAACCCGCACGACAAGCTGAAGCCGGCCACGTCGGCGGCGATCGTGCGCGGCCACGTCATCGACGGCCTCAAGCTGGCGGAGGACGCGAAGCTGCCCGGGAGCGTCAAGGCGTTCATCGCGGAGCACCACGGCACGCAGTCGATCAGCTTCTTCTACGACCGGGCGCGGGAGCTGGACCCGGGCTCGGAGCCGGACGCGCGGGACTTCTGCTACCCGGGTCCGCGCCCCCGGTCGCGCGAGACGGCGATCGTCATGCTCGCCGATTCGGTCGAATCCGCGGCGCGCGTGCTCCCCGACCCGACGCCGGACCGCATCCGCGCGCTCGTCGACCGGATCGTCGAGTCGAAGATGGCGCAGCACCAGCTCGACGAGTCGCCGCTGACGCTCGGCGAGCTGTCCCGCATCAAGGAGCAGTTCGTGGTCGGGCTCTCGGGGATCTACCACCAGCGCATCGACTATCCGACCGTGCGCGAGGACGCCGAGACCTCGACCGTGCCCGCCACCGGTCGCACCTGATGGCGGTCGAGGTCCAGGTCGATGTGGGCGGCTGGGCCGACGCACCCGCGCTCGGCGACGGTGCAGGGCTCGCGCCGCTCCTGGCCCGCGCGGTCCGGGCCGTGCTCGCCGACCACGGCGTCGAGGATGCGGAGATTTCGGTCGCCGTCCTCGACGACGCCGCGATCGCCGCGCTGAACCGCCGCTACCTGGGTCACGAGGGCCCGACCGACGTGATCTCCTTCGAGCTGGGCGCCGCCGGCGGCGTGACGGTCGGCGACATCTACATCGGCGGGGGGCAGGCGCTGCGGCAGGCGGCGGAATTCGGCGCGGCGCCGCGCGAGGAGCTGGTGCGCCTCGCGGTCCACGGCGCGCTGCACGTGCTCGGGTACGATCATCCGGAAGGCGAGGAGCGGGAGGGAAGCGAGATGTGGCAGCGGCAGGAAGCCATCCTGCGCGAGGTGCTGGCGTCGTGAGCTGGGGCGCGGTGAAGCGGCGGCTGATCGCCGGGCTGGTCGTCATTGCGCCGGTCACGATCACGGCGGCCGTGTTGTGGTGGATCTTCCAGAGCCTGGACGGGCTGCTGGGCAACATCATCTATCCGGCGATCGGGGTCGAGGTCCCGGGGCTCGGTCTGCTGCTCCTGCTCGCGGTGCTCCTGTGCGTGGGCTGGCTCGCCGAGCGGGCGCTCGGCGCGCGGGTCGTCGCCTGGTGGCACACGCTGCTGGAGCGGTTCCCGCTGACGCGGCGGGTCTACACGGCGTCGAACCGGATCGTCCGCACCGTGTTCGGCGAGGACCAGCGGTTCTTCCGGGAGGTCGTGATCGTCGAGTACCCGGGGCCGGGGCGCTGGTCGCTCGGATTCCTCACGGCGGGCGCGCCGACGGGGATCCACGACGTGGTGCCGGACGGCGTGACCGTGTTCATCCCGACCACGCCGAACCCCACGACCGGGTACCTCGTGGTCGTGGATCGGAAGGACGTGACGCGTCTGCCGTGGACGCTGGAGCAGGCGTTCACGTTCATCCTGTCGGCCGGGGGCGTGTCGCCGGAGCTGGAGGGCGCGACGGCCGGCGAGCCGCGGAACGCCGAGGGATGAGCACGGTCGAGGCGTCGGGGCTGCCCGAGGAGCGGGGCGTACGGGCCGACCACGTCCACGACCTGCTCCTGGCGGGAGAGACGGAACGCCTGGCGGGGCTCCTGTCGGAGCTCCACCCCAGCGACCTGGCGGATCTGGTCGAAGAGCTCGACGAAGACGATCGCGTCATCCTGCTCGAGCTGCTCCCGGCGGAGCTCGCCTCCGAAACGCTCGCCGAGATGGAGAGCGAGGAGCACCCGGAGGAACTCCTCGCGTCGCTCGAGCCCGAGCGGATCGGCGAGCTCATCGCGGAGCTGTCCGACGACGACGCCGTCGACCTGATCGGCGAGCTGCCGCCCGAGGAGCAGGCCCGGATCCTGGCGTCGCTGCCGCGCCTCGAGGCGGGCGAGCTGCGCCGGCTCCTCCAGTACGACGAGGAGTCGGCCGGCGGCATCATGACGACCGAGCTCGTCGCGGTGTCGGTGCACCTGAGCGCGGGCGAGGCGATCGAGGAGGTGCGCCGGCAGGCCCGGGAGCTGGGCGGCGAGTTCTACTCGATCTTCGTCGTCGACCTGCTGCGGCGGCTGCTCGGCACCGTGACGATCCAGGAGCTGGTGCTGGCCGACCCGAAGTCGCCGCTGCGGGAGCTGGTCGAGCCGCCGGTCACGACGGTGCCCGTCGACATGGACCAGGAGGAAGTCGGCCGTATCATCGCGCGCTACAACATCCCGTCGGTCCCGGTCGTCGGGCCGGACAACGTGCTGCTCGGCCGGGTGACGTGGGACGACGTGATCGACGTGCTCGAGGCGGAGCAGACGGAGGACATCCTGCGCCTGGGCGGCGTCGTCTCCGAGGAGGAGGTGCGCGGCGGGTGGGCCGAGGCGGTCCGCAGCCGGCTGCCGTGGCTGTTCATCAACCTGTTGACCGCGGCGGTCGCGGCATCGGTCGTGGGGATCTTCATCGACACCATCGAGAGCGTCGCCGTGCTCGCCGTGATCATGCCGGTCATCGCCGGGATGGGCGGCAACTCGGGGACGCAGACGCTCGCCGTGACGGTGCGGCGCCTCGCGCTGACGCAGGAGAGCGAGGCGCGGCGCTGGGGCGTCGTCGCGAAGGAGCTGCTCGTCGGGCTCGTGAACGGCGCCGCGCTCGGCGGCTGCGTCGCTGCCGTGAGCTACCTGCTCGGCCTGGTCGCGCCCGGCTACTGGCCGGCGACGCCGATGCTGGGGGTCGTCGTGCTCCTCGCGATGTGGGGCAACCTGGTCGTCGCGTCGCTGGCCGGCGCGTTCGTGCCGATCCTGCTCGAGCGCATGGGCGTCGACCCGGCGATCGCGTCGTCGATCTTCGTCACGACGTTCACCGACCTGGCCGGCTTCTTCCTCCTCCTCGGCCTCGCCTCGGCGTTGCTGCTATGAGTCGCGGGCGCCGCGCCATCGCGATCTTCTGGCGCCTGACGCCCTTCGTCTTCGCGTTCCTGCGCGACCGGCGCCGGTGGATCCTGTTCGGCCGTCCGGCGCGGCGCACGGCGGAGCAGCACCGGCGCCGCGCCGACCGCCTGACCGCCGCGATCGCCGGGCTCGGGCCGACGTTCATCAAGCTGGCGCAGGTCTTCAGTGCGCGCGCCGACATCCTGCCGGAGCCGTACCTCTCGGCGATCGGCCGGCTCCAGGACCGGGTGCCGCCGGTCGCGTCGGAGCGGATCGAGGCCGTGATCGCCGCGGAGCTGGGCCGTCCGGTCGAGCAGGTCTTCCAGTCGTTCGATCGCGAGCCCGTCGCGGCCGCGAGCCTGGGGCAGGTGCACCGGGCGCGGGTCGCGGGCGAGGACGTCGCCGTCAAGGTGCTGCGCCCGGGCGTCGAGGCGCTCATCGCCGTCGACCTCGACATCTCGTTCCGCGTCCTCTTCCTGCTGAACGTGCTGTTCCCGAACCACCACGTCCGAGCGCTCACCACGGTGGTGCGTGAGTTCAGCGTGCGGATCCGCGAGGAGGTCGACTTCCGCCAGGAGGCGGAGAACATCGCGCATTTCCGGGAGATCTTCGAGCGGGACCGCCGCGTGCGCGCGCCGCGCGTCTTCGAGTCGTTCACCCGCCGGCGGCTGCTGGTGCTGGAGTGGGTCGAAGGCGACAAGGTGGACCGCCTCTCGGACCGGTTCGCCGCCGGCGAGCTCGAGTTCCGCCGCGTGATGGAGACGCTCACCGAGATCTACCTGCGCATGCTGCTGGTCGACGGGTTCATGCACGCGGACCCGCACCCGGGCAACATCCTGGTCGATGCGGAAGGCCGCCTGGTCTTCCTCGACTGGGGGATGGCGATCCGCCTCGCGCGCTCGACGCGCGACCGGCTCCTGCGCGTCGCGCTCGCCGCCGCCCGCGAGGACGTCGACGACCTGATCAACGGCATGTACGAGCTCGGGATGATCGATCCCGAGATCACGCGCGCCGAGGTCCGCGACGCCGCCGCGGAGATCCTCGGCATCATCGACCGCGTCCGCGAGCTGGGGCCGCGCGCCGTGCAGCACGCGGTGCGCGAGATCATGGACACGTTCTACACCTGGCCGCTGATCCTGCCGCGGGAGCTCGTCTACTTCTTCCGCGCCGCCGCGCTGCTCGAGGGGATCGGATTCCGCTACGACGCGCACTTCAACGGCCTCGACGTCGCCCGGCCGGTGATCCGACGGATGCGCGGCGAGCTGCTGCGCGCGACGATGCGCGAGCCGACGGAGGTCGCGCGCGGCATCGTCGACGAGACCCGCGCGGTCGTCCTCGGCGTCCGCGACGTGCTGCGCCGCGCCGAGCGCGAGGAGTTCCGCGTCCGGATCCACCCCCGCGACGTGATCCACGCCGAACGGTTCCTGCTCCTCCAGATCCGCCGCATCCTGCTCAGCCTGTTCGCCGTCACGACGGCGCTGATCTCGACCATCGTGTTCCTGGCGCTGCGCAACGTTTGGATCCTCGGCGCCGGTCTGCTGGCGGCGCTGTTCATGTTCGTCGTCGTGCTGCTGATCCCGACGCACCTCCTCGAGAACCCGCTCCGCCACGCTCGCGGCCTGCGCCCGCCCGGCGAGGGCGGGCCGGGGCCGCGCTGAGCGGCGGCCAATGGTTTGACAGCGTTCCGGCGCGCTGGCATCTTTGGGCGGATGGATGAAATGTCCCTGAGTGAACCGCAGCGAAAGCTGCTTTCGGAGTTTCGAGACGGCCGGCGCACCGCGCTGGCGCGCGTCATCACGCTGGTCGAGGGCGAGCGGCCCGGGTTCGAGGCGCTGCTCGGCGAGCTGCACGCCGGGCTCGGGCGCGCGCACCGGATCGGGATCACCGGCCCGCCGGGCGCCGGCAAGTCCACGCTCACGGCCCGCCTGGCCGCCGCGTTCCGCGAACGCGGCGAGACCGTCGCCATCGTGGCCGTCGACCCGACGTCGCCGTTCACCGGCGGCGCGCTGCTCGGCGACCGGATCCGCATGGGCGAGATCGCGCTCGACCCGGGCGTGTTCATCCGCTCGATGGCCACGCGCGGCTCGCTCGGCGGGCTCGCCGTCACGACCAAGGAGGTCACGGACGTTCTCGATGCGTTCGGCTTCGACCGCATCGTGATCGAGACGGTCGGCGTCGGCCAGTCCGAGCTCGACATCGCGGCCGCCGCCGACAGCACGGCGGTCGTCCTGGTCCCCGAATCCGGGGACTCGATCCAGGCGATGAAGGCCGGGCTCATGGAGATCGCCGACCTCTTCGTGGTCAACAAGTCCGACCGTCCCGGCGCCGAGCGGCTCGCGCGAGAGGTCGAGATGATGCTGCGGCTGCGTAGCGGCCGCGTGAAGAGCCGCATGCCCGCGCATCACGGCGTGGACCTGCGGGCGGCCGGCGCGCGGGCCGCGGAGCGGCGGGCGGCCGGATCGGCCGGCCCCGGCGAGGGCGCGCCGGCGGAGGATCGAACGACGGCGGCCGGGGCTGCCGGCGCGGCCGGTCGCACATCGCGGGCGGCCCGCGATCTGCGCGATCCGCGGGGCCGGAGCGACGCCGCGGCCACCGACGGCGCGGCCGGAGCGGGCGAGCCGGAAGGCTGGACGATCCCCGTGCTCCAGACGGTCGCGGAGGACGGCGCGGGGATCGAAGAGCTGGTCGGTACGTTCGACCGGCACCGCGAGTGGATGGCGGCGTCGGGCGAGCTCGCGCGCCGGCGCCGCGAGCGCCTGCGCGGCCGCGTCCGGGACGCGGTCGCCCGCGACCTCGCCCGCGTGGCGTGGGAGGAGCGGGGCGGGGAGGCGGCCCTCGAAGAATCGCTCGCGGCCCTCGAGCAGGGGCGCGAGAGCCCGTACGCGGCGGCGGCGCGAATCGTGCGCGCCGTCGTGGGGTAGAGGGGCGTGCACGAGTTCCCTTCAACACGACAGGGTTGAGCGCATGGGTGTGATCGATCGCGATGCGGCGGCGGCCGGTCTCGAGGAGCAGCTTCGGGAGAAGGACCGCGAGATCGCCGAGCTCCGCTCCAGGCTGGCCGAGTGGGAGGCGGCTTTCCGGCGCATCCCGACGAGGGAGACGAGCTTTTCGACCGTGTCCGGCGTGCCGGTCGAGCCGCTGTACACGCCGCTGGACGCGCCGGCCGCCTCCGCCTACCTGGAGAAGCTCGGTTTCCCGGGCGAGTACCCGTTCACGCGCGGGCCGTACACGACGATGTACCGCACGCGACTGTGGACGATGCGCCAGTTCGCCGGCTTCGGCACGGCCGAGGAGACGAACCGTCGCTATCACTACCTGCTCGACCACGGGCAGACGGGGCTCAGCGTGGCGTTCGACTTCCCCACGCTCATGGGGTACGACTCGGACCACCCGCGCTCGCTGGGCGAAGTCGGGAAGTGCGGCGTGGCGATCTCGAGCCTGGCCGACATGGAGACGCTGTTCGACGGGATCCCGCTCGACCAGGTCAGCGTGTCCATGACGATCAACGGCCCGGCGATCATCCTCTTCTGCTTCTACGTGATCGCCGCGGAGAAGCAGGGCGTCGCTCCGGAGAAGCTGCGCGGCACCGTCCAGAACGACATCCTGAAGGAGTACCAGGCGCAGCACGCGTGGGTCTACCCGCCGGAGCCGGCGCTCAAGCTGATCGTCGACATGTTCGAGTGGTGCTCGAAGAAGGCGCCGAAGTACAACCCGATCTCGATCAGCGGCTACCACATCCGCGAGGCGGGCGCCACGGCGGCGCAGGAACTGGCGTTCACGCTGCGCAACGGCTTCGAGTACGTCGAGCGGGGGCTCGCGCGCGGCCTCGACATCGACGACTTCGCGCCCCGGCTCTCGTTCTTCTTCGACGTGCACAACGACTTCTTCGAGGAGATCGCGAAGTTCCGCGCCGCGCGCCGGATCTGGGCCCGGCGCATGCGGGAGGTCTACGGCGCGAAGAAGGAGGAGTCCTGGCGTCTGCGCACGCACGCGCAGACCGCGGGAGTCACGCTCGTCGCGCAGCAGCCGGAGAACAACATCATCCGCGTCGCCTACCAGGCGCTCGCGGCGGTGCTCGGCGGCACGCAGTCGCTGCATACCAACTCGCTGGACGAGACCCTCGCGCTTCCGACCGAACAGGCGGTGCAGGTCGCCCTGCGCACGCAGCAGATCCTCGCCTACGAGTCGGGCGTGCCCGACGTGATCGACCCGCTGGGCGGATCGTACTACGTCGAAGCGCTCACCGACCGGCTGGAGCGGGAAGCGGAAGCCCTCTTTGCCGAAATCCACTCCATCGGCGGCGTGGTGCGGGGCATCGAGGGCGGCTGGTTCCAGCGGCAGATCGCCCGCTCGGCGGCGGCGGCCCAGCGGCAGATCGAGGAGCGGCAGCAGACGATCGTCGGCGTGAACGACTTCGTCTCCGAACACGACCACCCGG
>DASVDG010000083.1:0-46453 GCA_036381255.1 Longimicrobiales bacterium
AGGAGGACGCGGGCGAGCGCCGCGCCGCCGGGCCACGGGTACGCCCAGAACGGCGGCGGCAGCGTCCGGCCGGCGAGCCGCTCCGCGGCCTCCCAGACCTCGACCAGACCGCGCGCCCGGAAGACGCGGATCTCGGGCGAGAGCGGCGCCGGCCCGAAGTCCGTGTGGCGATCGAGCAGCTCGGCGAGCGCCGCGTAGCTCGGCACCGCGACCGGGCCGTCCGGCGGGCCGCCCTCAGTCGGCTGTGGCGAATTCCTGGACGACGTACCAGACCCCATCGTTGCCGAGCCAGACGCCGATCCCGGTGCGGGCGAAGATCGGGTCCAGCATGTTGCTCCGGTGCCCGGGCGATCGCAGCCACGCCCGCACGGCGCGCTCGGGCAGCGTCGAGCCGCGCGCCGTCAGCCGCGCAAGGTTCTCCCCGGCGATCCGCGCCCGGGCACCCGCCGCCGCGATCCGCTGGCGGAACGTCCGGCGCCCCGGCGTGCGGGAAACGTGCGCGATCTCTTCCCGCGACGCCAGCTCCCGCGCATAGCGCCGCGCGGCGCGGGTCAGCGCCGGGTCCACGCGCAGCGGCCGCGACCCGGCGCGGCGCCGCGCCGCGTTCACCTCGGCCAGCACCCGCGCGGCGGCGCGGACCGGGTCGACCCGTTCGGCCGCGTACCGCCGCCGCACCGAGATCGGGCCCCGCGCCTTGGTCGCGATGCTCGGCCGGGCGCCGCCGCCGACGCCTCCGCCGCCCCGCGCCGGCACCGATCCGGTCGCCGGGCGGGGGGTCGGTGCGGTCCGGTCGGCTGTACGAACGGAGCATGCGGCCAGGGCGGCCAGGAGCGACAGCGCGAGCAGGCGATGCTTCATGGTACTTCGAGACGGCGCGGGTGCAACGAGGGTGGGTTCTCCGTAACTTACGCTACGGACGGAGGTTGCGCAACCGCGCCACGTCCCCGGGACGCGGCCTCGAGGTGCGGGGCGCGACGCGGTCGTCGCGCCCGCCCCGCCGCGGGCCGGACCGGCGGCACGCCCGGCTACGCCCCGGTGCGCCCCTCCCGCTCGTGGATCCCCGCCGCGATCCAGCGCGCGACGCCCATGATCGTCAGCGACGGATCGACCGAGACCGAGCCCGGCAGCGCCGCGCCGTCCGCGACGTACAGCCCCTTCACCCGGTGCGCCTCGCCCGTCGGCCCGGCGAACGAGTCGTCGGGGTCGGTGCCGATCGGCGCGGTGCCGAGCAGGTGGCTGCCCGCGCAGAACTGCGCGTTCGGCTGCACGGAGCGCTCCGTGATCCGCTCCTCGACCTCCCGCTCGTTGCGCACGACCGTGCCGTAGACGTCCGGGACCCAGACCTCCTTCGCGCCGGCAGCCAGGAAGATGCGCGACGCGTTCTTCAGGTAGTCGACGGCCTTCAGCGCGTCCACGCCCCGGACGCGGTACTCCGTCTTGCGCACGCCGCCGTCCAGGAACACCCGGCCCGGGTGGTCCTCGTCGATGACCGACATGAGCGAGCCGAGGTGCCGGAACTTCCGCATGCGCTCGAGGTGCGCCGCGCCCGTCTCGGGGAGCATCGTCGCCGTGATCCCCGGCGACTGGTGGCTGGTCAGCATGATGTAGCCGCCGCCGGCGTACTCGCCACCCGCGGTGCGCCGCACCCGCCGCCACTCGTGCACCACGTACGCGCACGGGATGCCCGTGATGTTGTCGATCTCGCGGCCGAAATCCGCGAAGACCCAGAAGTGCGGGTTGATGTAGAAGCGCCGGCCGACGGTCGGGTCGTCGAAGTTGCGGAGCAGCAGGTCCGCCGTGCCGAGCGCGCCCGCGGCGACCACGACGAGGTCCGCATCTACGCGGAACCGCCCGCGCGGCCGGTCCGTCGCCCGGTCGACGAGCACGCCCTCGACGCCGACCGCACGGCCGCCCTCGACCAGGATCCGCTCCGCGCGTGCATCGCTGTAGATCCGGCCGCCCGTCTTCGAGATGCGCGGGATCGTCGTGATGAGCTGCGACGTCTTGCGGTTGTACGCGCAGCCGAACTGCGTCCAACCGCAGCCGATGCAGTCGACCCGGGCCGTGGGCGGGATGTGCGCCTCGACGCCGAGCGCCTCGCACCCCTGGCGGACCAGCCGGTTGTTCTCGTTGAGCAGCCGCTCCTCGGCGATGTGGATCCCGAGCTCGCGCTCGATCTGGTCCCAGTGCGGGTTCAGCGCGTCGCCGGTCATCCAGTCGAGGCCGTGCTCCGTGCGCCAGCGCTCGAGCCGGTCCGCCGGCGTGCGGAACGAGTCGCCCCAGTAGTGGACCGTCGTGCCGCCGACCGCCTCGGCGTAGTTCAGGAAGATCGCGTTGTCCGTCGTCGTGTCCAGCCCGCGGCGGCCGTTGAAGTCCGCGAGCGCCTCCTCCTCGCGCTGCGAGAAATCCTCCGCGCGGAAGAAGCCGCCCTTCTCGAGCATGACCACGTCCCAGCCCCGCTCGGCCAGGTACACCGCGAGCGTCGCGCCGCCCGCGCCCGTCCCGACGACGACGACGTCGGCCCGCTCCCGGACCTCGCCCGTGTACTGCGTGCCCTGGATGATCACACGACCTCCCCGAAGTCCACCGGGTACGCCGGGATCTCGATCCGCTCCTGCCACGGACCCGTGAACCCGGTGATCGGGCGCGTCGCGTCGTCGCTGTACGCGAAGAAACAGACGAACGCGCGCACCGCCTGGAACACCGCGCGGCGCAGGTTGAATCGGCTCCGCGCCCAGCCGTGCAGGTACGCGACGCGCGCCTCGACGTCCAGCGCCGTGAAGCGACGCATGCGCCCGCCGAGCAGCGTCAGATGCTCGAGGAGCGCGAGCACCGTCTTCATGTCCGTGAGGATCGGGTCACCGGCCAGCGCCAGCTCCCGGTCGATCCGTTGCGCGACCCGCTCCGGCGGCACCGGCACGCCCTCGAGGATCGACTCCGCCGCCGCCCGTACGACCGCGTACTCCTTGGGCGAGAGCGTCTGCAGCGTGACGCCGTCGACGGTCGCCTGCGGATAGTCCGCGGCGCAGCCGGCCGGGATCATCGACGCGAGCGCGACGGCCGCAGTCCCCCCAGCGGTCGCGCGCAGGAAACCGCGTCGGTCCATGCCGGGCGGGAGGCCGGCGGATTCCGTCGTTTCGGGCAGGTCCATCGCCATTGCGTAAGCGTTCGAGGGGGCGCGCGCCGGAGGAACGGCGCATCACGACATTGTACAAGCGGGTGTGGATACGGACAACCCGCGGCCGCTCTGCGGCCGTCAAGTCCGGGTACATCCTGACCCACCGGCTCGGCCTGCTCGAACGCGGCGTGACCGCCGGCACGCTCGAATTCGTCAGGCGGTATTCCGGCTGCGGGGCTCCACACCGAGCTTCTCGTGCAGAGCGCGGGCCGTATCACGGTAGTACTGCCGCCGTTGCTCGGGCGTCATCTCCTTGAGTCTGCCGTACTGCTCGTCACGGATCCGGCGGACGAGCTCTACGGCGGGTATCTCATCTTTCGTCCTGCCGCGTCACCTCCCTTGGGGGGTAGATCTCGATCTCACCCCGTCTCCCGGTTCACCGCATTGAACGGCCGGATCCTGGCGAATCGCACGATGTGGCGGAAGCTCCAGCTCACGAGAAGGTCGGCGTGTTCAACCGTCGCCAATGCGATGTGCAACGCGTCAGTGGCGAAGCGCTCGCGACCTCCGTGGCGACCAGTTCGGAGACCCCCGGGATGAAATTTCCTTCGCGGAAGTCGCGCATCGACCCTTTCGACCACGGCGCGAACTCCGGATCGAAGCAGCCGCCAATGACCGAAGTGTCCAGGTAGATCCGCCGAAGTTTCACGGGCATTTGCCGAGTGATGACCGGCCGCCGGAAGCCGTCCACGCCAGCACACCGTCCGGGCTCGATCCGGCCGGAGGGTGAACATGTCGTCCGGCGCCGCCCGACGAGTCCGAGCCGACGCCCCGCCCGGTCAGGATCTCACACGGCCGCCCCCGACTCCACCCCCCACGCCTCCGTCTTCGCGCCAATCCCCTCAAGCAGTCCGCGGTACCAGCGCGTCGCCGCCTCGAGCCGCGACTCGTGCTCCACAACGCCCCAGACGATCGAAAGCGTCCGGACCGTCTCGGGGCGGGTCTTCGTCCGTTGCGCGTCGCGGACCGCGTTGCCGCATGGGCCGTCGGCATCGAACAGGCAGACGAGGCCGGACAGGTCGATCACCTGCCCCGCGCGGTTGAAGACGTAGGATGCCTCGGCCGGCGCGATGGCGATCCGGAACGGCGACCGTGCGAGGTCCAGGTCCACTACGGTGATCGGAAGCCCGCTGTGCAGCGATACGGCGTTGCAGACGTCGACGGCGAGGTTGATCGAGCCGAGAGCGCCCTGGCCCGCGGCCCGGACCAGGTACTCGGAGGCCGGCTTCCCCCGCCCCGTCGGCTTGTAGCCGCCCCAGCGCAACATGTCGCGCACGGCGGTGCGGACCGCTTCATCGCGCTCGAACGGCGCCTTGGCGTCGAGACGGAGCAAGCTGCCGATCCCGTCGGGGACCGGCAGCTCGCCTAGCGGCGCGGGGAAGCGCGTGTCGAACGCCGCGACGCGCAACAGCGGGTGGCGCTCGACCTCCAGTCGGGGCACGCCGGCCTCGCCCGAGCCGCTCATCCCCCGAGCCCGATCGTAGGCATGGCCGGCGCGCTCATTCCGCCGAGCCCTCGACTTGCCGGGCCGTCACGTAGTAGTCCGGATGAACCCTGAACGACGCCGGGTCGCTCAGCGACAACGTCGCCGTCTGCCACTGCTCGGTCGGCCGGATCCGGGTGTAGCCGTCGTCGTCCAGCGTGACGGCGACGGGCATGTCGAAGCCGGGCACGACGTTCGTCCACCGGTACGCGAGCGTGCGGCCGTCGATCCGGTATTCGAGGACCGGGATCTTCGTCGTGCGCAGGTACTGGTCGAAGACCTTGTCCAGCTCGAGGCCGGCGCGCTCGGAGACGTACGCCTCGACCTGCGCGCCCGTCACCGTGCTGTGCCGGAACGTCTCGTTCAGGCCGCGAAGGATGGAACGCCAGCGCGCGTCGTCGCCGACGAGCTGCCGGATCGTGTGCAGCATGTTCGCGCCCTTCGGGTACATGTCGCCCGAGCCCATCGCGTTCACGCCGTACGCCGGCACGATCGGCTTGTCGTTCTCGATGTTGCGGCGCACGCCGCGGAGGTATTCCGCGCCGGCCTCCTTCCCCGAGAGGCACTCCACGAAGAGCCCTTCCGCGTACGCCGTGAAGCTCTCGTGGACCCACATGTCGGCGCGGTCCTTCGCCGTGATGTTGTTGGCGAACCACTCGTGCGCGCTCTCGTGGATGATGATGAAATCCCAGTCGAGGCCGTGCCCGGTGCCGGACAGGTCGCGGCCGCGGTACCCGTTGCGGTAGCCGTTGCCGTACGTCACGGCGCTCTGGTGCTCCATCCCGAGGTACGGCGTCTCGACCAGCTTGTAGCCGTCCTCGTACCACGGGTACGGACCGAACCAGTGCTCGAAGCACGCGAGCATCGGCTTCACCTGCGCGAACTGCCGCCGCGCGGCGTCCAGGTTGTAGTCGAGCGGCCAGAAATCCAGCGTCAGCACGCCCGCCTCGCCCTCGAACACGTCCTCGAAGTGCGCGTAGCTGCCCGCGTTCACTGCAATGGCGTAGTTGTTGATCGGGTTCGAGACGAACCACTCGTACGTCGTCGTGCCGTCGTCGTGCCTCGTCACGTTCCGGAGCCGGCCGTTGCCGACGTGGACCATCGGGTCCGGCACGCGGATGGCGACGCGCTGGCTGTCCGGCTCCTCCGAGCCGATGTCTTTGTTCGGCCACCACACGCTCGCGCCGAGCCCCTGGTTCGACGTGGAGACCCACGGCCGGCCCTTCTCGTCCGTCGTCCACGTGAAGCCGCCGTCCCACGGCGGGTTCGGCGCGATGCGCGGGCGACCGTGATAGTGGACCGTGATCGTCCGGGTCGAGCCGATCGGCTGCGCGCCGGCGGGCTGCACGAAGTACGCGTCGCCGTCGCGTCGGAACGGGACGCGGCGCCCTTCCTGCACCACGCTGTCGATGACGAGCGGCGCCTGAAGGTCGATCTGCAGCTCGCGCGGCTCGCCGACGACCCGGTACGTGATCGCGTTCCGGCCGACGATCGTGGAGTCCGCCGGGTCGATCGCCACCCGCAGGTCGTAGAACGTCACGTCCCACCATGTCCGCTCCGGCGCGGTCAGCGAGCCGCGAAGCGAGTCGGCACGCGTGTACACGGGAACGGACTGGGCGCGAACGCCCGCGGCGAGGACCGGCACGAGCGTCAGGGCGAGGAGGGCGGGAACCACGAAAGCGGCGAAACGGCCGTGTCGGCCCCTCATCGAGCCCATGCGAACCCGGCTCCACTCCCCGGAACCGGCCGACTTGAAATCGAACATTGCGCGTTGAACCTTGTTGAAGACCGTCGGCTCGTCGTCCGTTGGGAATCCGCCCGAGGGTCGCAACGGTCCGGGCGGCGCGCGAGCCCCATGCGAACGAGCCGATCGCCCGAGCCCGGCGACGCGCGGGCGGTCGCGGCGTGCGGACCCGCCCGCGTGCTATGGTGAAATCTAGCAGATCTGACAGGTGAGACCAGGCCCGGCCGTACGGGCGAGGGGGACCGATGGCGGCGCGCCGAGCCGACCGGCGCGGCGACGGGCCATCGCCCGCGGGGGACCGGCCGCCGCCGATCTTTCGTCTTGTCTGACGTCCCCCATCGACGTAGCTTTTCGCTCATCCTAACGTCCAAGTCGGCCCACGCCGCCTGCGCCGGGCGGCGATGGGCCCCTTGTTGCCGAGAGGTCGTTTCCGGAACGTGCGCGCGATTCGGTTCCATTACCGCCCCGTTCGCTACCTGCTGACGCGCTGGAGGTCCCGCCGTCGCCCGACCGCGGCGCTCGGGCCGCTCGGATGCCTCGTGCTCGAGGACGTCGAGCCGCCCGCGCTGCCCGGGCCGGACTGGGTCCGCGTCGAGACGACGCTGAGCGGGATCTGCGGCAGCGACCTCGCCGCGGTCACGGCGCACGACTCGTTCACGCTCGAGCCGTTCGGCGCCTTCCCGTTCACGTTCGGCCACGAGAACGTCGGCCGCATCGTCGAGACGGGCGCCACCGTGTCGGGGTGGACCGCGGGCGAGCGAGTCATCGTGAACCCGATGCTGAGCTGCGCGCAGCGCGGGCTCGACCCGGTGTGCGCGGCGTGCGCACGCGGCGAGTACGGCCTCTGCCGCCGCACGACCGACGGCGCGATCGGCAACGGCCCGATGATCGGCTACCACCCCGGCGTCGGCGGCGGCTGGTCGCGTTCGTTCGTCGCGCACGTGAGCCAGCTCCACCGACCGGGCCAGCTCGCCGATGAGGTCGCGGTGCTGGCGGACCCGTTCGCGTCGGCGCTGCGGCCGGTGCTGCTGCATCCGCCGGTGGGCGGGGGCGAGCGCGAGGGCGCGGCTGATGCCGGCGACCGCGCCGGCGCGCCCGCTCCACACGCCCGCCCGGCTGGGACCGGGGAACCCGAGGCGGATACCATCCTCGTCATCGGTGCCGGGACCATCGGCGTGCTCACCGTGAAGGCGCTGCGTCTCACGGGGTGGCAGGGTCCGATCGCGGTGCTCGGGCGGCACGCGTTCCAGCTCGAGATGGCGGAGCGCGCGGGCGCGACGCACCTGTTCCGCGGCCGCGATGAAGTCTACGCGTGGGCCGCGTCGCTGCCGGGCGCGAAGAGCTACAAGCCGACGCTGGCGCCGCGCTTCGTCGAAGGCGGGCCGTCGCTCGTCTACGACACGGTCGGCACCGCGGGCTCCGCCGGCGACGCGCTCGCGCTCACGCGCGAGGGCGGCCGCATCGTGCTGGTCGGCGCGGCCGCGAAGCTCGAGGCGGACTGGACCCGGCTGTGGTACCGGCAGCTCACCCTGGCCGGCGTCTTCGCCTACGGCCTGGCGCCGTACCGCGGCGAGAGCCGCGACATCTACGACGTCTCGATCGAACTCATGCAGCACGACGGGTTCGGCGACCTGGGAATGGTCACCCACGAATTCGAACTGGAGGAATACCGTGCCGCACTCTCCGCCGCTCTCGACAAAGCCGGACACCGCTCGGTCAAGGTCGTCTTCCGGCCCGGCGGCTGACGATCTGGCCGCGTACGCGCGCGATCCGTTCCACGGTTTCTTCGAGGGGCGCACGGTCGACGAGTTGATCGAGCCCGGCTCGCTCCTCGACACGCCCGCCGTCCGGCGCTGGTACGAGATCTTCGCGCGCGGCCTGCCGGAATCGCTCTACACGTTCCAGCTCCCGCTCGGCGAGGCGCCGGGACCGGTGTCGACGGCGTTCGGCCGGCCGATCATGATGTTCTCCTCTTACAGCTACCTCGGCCTGATCGGCCACCCGCGCCTCGCGACGGCGGTCAAGGAGGCGGTCGAGCAGTACGGCACGTCGACCGGCGGCGTGCGCCTGATGACCGGCACGCTCGAGCTGCACCTCGAGGTCGAGCGCGAGCTCGCCCGCTTCCTCGGCCAGGAGGCGGCGGCGATCTACCCGTCCGGCTACGACGCCAACATCGCCGCGATCACCTCCCTCTTCGGGCCGAACGACTACGCGATCCTCGACCAGTACGCGCACCGCAGCATCCATGACGGCGTGCAGATGGCCGGCTGCGAGGTCAAGCGCTTCAAGCACAACGACCTGGAGGATCTCGAGCGGCGGCTGCGCCAGGCGAAGAACCGCGGCGCGAAGCGCATCCTCATCGCCGTCGACTCCGTCTTCAGCATGGACGGCGACCAGGCGCCGATTGCAGAGCTGATCGAGATCAAGCGCCGCTATGACGCGTTCCTGCTCGTCGATGAAGCGCACGCCCTCGGCGCGATCGGCCAGACGGGCCGCGGCGTCTGCGAGGAGCAGGGGATCGACCCCGCGGACATCGACATCCAGACCGGCTCGCTGTCGAAGGGGATCCCGTCGTCCGGCGGCTTCGTCGCCGGCTCGCAGGCGCTCAAGATCTACCTCCAGCACGGCTCCGCGCCGTACATCTTCTCCGCCGCGGTCACGCCCGCCAATGCCGCCGCGATCCTGGAATCGCTGCTCATCCTCCAGGAGGAGCCGGAGCACATGGAGCGGCTGCGCCGGAACACGCGCATCCTGAAGCAGGGGCTCGACGAGCTCGGCTTCGACACCGGCGCGTCGACCACGCCCGTCGTCCCGCTCCTCCTCGGCGACGAGTGGCGCGCCTACCGCTGGGCGCAGAAGCTGCTCCTCGAGCACGGGATCTTCACCTCCGCCGTCACGTTCCCCGCCGTGTCTCCCGGCCAGGCGCGCCTGCGCCTCTGCGCGACGGCAAAGCACCGGCCCGAGCACTTCGAACGGCTCTTCGAAGGGCTGCGGGCGTGTCAGGCGGCGGAGGGGTAGGAGACCGCCGCGCTGCGGGGCGTGCGGGATCCTCCCGTTGACGCCGCCCCGCGGCCGGGCGTGTGGAGAGGGCGCCTCCGTCGCGGCGGGACCGCGGGGGAGGCGCCTTGCGTCGGGGGCCGGGCGAGCGGCACGGCGGCCGGGGCCACTCACCGGAAATCAGGACTCGAACTCCGGCCCCACCTCCTCCCCTCGCTTTCCTCTTCCGACTCCCTGACCCGCCCGGCGACGCCGCCGGCGCGGTCCGTGCGTGCCGATCCCCCCGGGCCACTCGCGGTCCGTGCGGCAATGGAGATCGGGAGGATGATTCATATGAGCGGTTGGAAGATCTTGGCGCTCGTGGCGGCCACGACGTGGGTCGGCGGATGTCAGGGCGCGTCCTGGTCGGGTCGCAAGACCGGACCGGATTCGGCGTCGAGCCCGGGCGGCGGCACCGTGCTCACCGCGAAGGAGATCGGCGACGGCATGGAATCGCTGCTCCAGGTGATGCACCGACGCATCCCGGGGCTCGAGGTCCGCGACCACTCGCCGTGCCCGGCGATCTCGCTGCGCGGGCAGAACACGGCGCCGGGGATCACCGAGCCCGCGGTGTACGTGGACGGCGCCCGGGCGACGAACACCTGCGTCCTCAGCGGGCTCACGGCGGCCGACGTCGAACGGGTCGAGATCTACCCCATGGGCGTGACGCCGCGCGGCGGTTACGCGACGAACGCGCACGGCCTGATCCTGGTGTTCATGAAGGGCCGATGAGGTGAGCGGGCCGGCACCTCGGCCGGCCCGCCGACACGGCCGCCGCCTCGGATCGGGGTCTACTTTGCTCCGATGAGGCGGGCGATGATCGCCTCCAGCGCGCCGGTGCTCGTGCAGGTCACCATGCTCGCGCTCGCGGTCCTGGGCCGTGCGAGGGCGCCGATCCGTGTACGGATGATCGTCGCCTCGCCGTCCTCCTCCAACGTCGTGTCGACGCTCAGCGTGAGGCTGTAGATGTCGGCCGCCTCCGCACCGGCCGGCGTGCGGCCGCAGTCCAGGAACTCCGAAGGCCGCTCTCCCGCCAGACGCGATCCGAGCCGCTGCTGCCGCGTGCCGTACACCTTCGACGCCGCGTCGATGACGCCCGCTTCGAGCCCCAGCGCCGCGTAGACCTGAGGCAGCCGGCCCCAGACGTGTTCCATCGGAGCCCAGACCAGGTACACCGCGGTCATGCCTCCGCTGATCTGTTCGATGGAATAGGTGCCCGTGGAGGATACGACGTCCGTCGTCGTGGGGACGCCCGAAGCGCCTCCCGCCGGGCCGGAAGTCACGGCGGACGCACAACCGATCGTACCGCAGACTGCGAGAAGGAAAGCGTATCGCATGAGGCCGTCCTCGCTGCTGGGGGTCGAAAAAGAAAAGGGAGCCCCCGCGCCGGGGACTCCCTTTCCGATCGGCCGTTACGGCAGGTACGACATCAGAAGACGTCCCACCAGACCGGAACCTCGTGGTCGTTCGGGCTGGACATGCCCTGGTTGGCCAGAGCCGCCTGGAGGCTCGCCTTGTTGAGCGTCTCCTCGCCGAACGGGTACGGGTAACGGCCCGGCAGCTCATCGAGCACCGCGCCCGGTCCGGGCTTGAGCTGCGGGTAGTCGAGCCGCCGCACCTCGGCGAACGCCTCCAGCCCCTGGCCGAAGAGCGCGATCCACTTCTGGAGGCCGATGGACGCCTTCCAGTTCCCGGCATCATACTGCACCTCGGGCTGCCCCAGGTACGCGGTGATCGCCGCGTCGGCGATGCCGTACTGCTCCATCGACGCGGTGATCGCGTCGTAGTACAGCGCATCCGCCGCACCGCCGATGCCCCAGCGCTCCGCGGCCTCGGCCTGGAGGAACAGCACCTCCGCGTACGACATGAGCGTGAGGCACGCGTCCTCGGCCAGGAACGCCGCGCCCGGCTTCGAGGTTTCGCCGGCCTTCACGCCGTGACCGTCCAGCATGCCGTTGGGCATGCCGATGTAGCGGTCGGTCATCGTGTCGGCCGCGATCGGCGCGGCGTAGACCGGCAGCCGCGGATCGCTGAGCGAGGTGAGCGTGTCGACCAGCGTCTTGCTGACGCGATAGTCGTTGGCCCGCCCCTCGAAGTAGGCGAACCACGGGTTGCGCGTGACCGACCCGTAGCAGACCTGGGCGTTGTCGTCGTTGCTCGTGAAGACGCCGCCGGGCGCGTCAAGCGCGGCCTGGAACTCGGCCTCGGCCACCTCCGGAGCCACGTCCGCGAGGCGCATCGCCAGCCGCAGACGCAGCGAGTTGGCGAACTTCTGCCACGCAGCCATGTCGCCCTGGTAGATCAGGTCCTGCGACCCGAACGGATCGCTGCCCGTGTCGATGAGACCGACCGCCGTGGTCAGATTGGCCAGCAGCGCGGTGTAGATCTCCTCCTGCGTGTCGTACGCCGGCGTGATGTTCGGCGTCTCGGCGTTGCCCTGGAAGGCCTCCGAGTAGGGGAGATCACCCCAGATGTCGGTCAGGTTGTGCATGACCCAGCTCTGCATGATCAGGCCGCCGGCCTCCACGTTCGGAAGCTGCTTCGCCCGACCCTGCAGGATCACCTCCTGGAAGTCCATGAGGTATTCGGCGTAGGCCTCCCGGAACCGGCCGTCGATCTCCGTGTTCCGGTACTGGTAGATGTCCTCCTCGGAGTAGGCGATCTCGGCCGTGTGCTGCGCCAGATGCTCGCCGTAGTCCATGTTGAGGCCGTTGCCGAGCAGCTCGTCCACGGCTTCCTGGATCCCCTCGGTGAAGACCAGGGGCGCCGGCACCTCGGCGGGCTGGTTCGGATTCTCGTTGACGCTGGTCAGATCGGTCCAGCCCTGGTCGCAGGCACCCGCCGCGAGGGCGAGCGCCACGACGGGCGTGAACCTGAAGACTCTCGATGGCTTCATCATGTTCATATCTCCGTGAACGCAGGTTACGGCGTGACGGTGAAGTTGACGCCGAAGCTCCGAGCGCTCGGAATCTGACCGAACTCGAAGCCCTGCGAGTTGCCCGCATCGAACGCCGTCTCCGGATCGATGTTGGGCATGTCCGTCCAGAGCGCCAGGTTACGCCCGACGAGGGCGACCGTGACGCTGGAGAACGGCAGCCGCTCCATGATCGACTCCGGCAGCGTGTACGAGAGCCGCGCCTCACGCAGCTTCACGTAGCTGGCGTCGTAGGTCCAGCCCTCGCGGATGCCCTCGCCGAACATCCACTTGTAGTACTCGTTCGGGCAGATCTTGGTCGTGTTCTCCGTGCCGTCCTCGTGGACCGAGTTCGGAACGACGAACCCGGGATCGCAGACGTAGCCCACGAAGTTGCCATCCGCGTCGTACTCGGAGCCGAACGAATTCTCGCGGCCCTTCAGCGTCTCGGCGAGAACGCCGGTGTACTGGCCGAAGGCCTGGGTGACCGAGAACAGCTCGCCGCCCTGACGCGTGTCGAGGAGGAAGCTCAGGTTCAGGCCCTTGAAGCTGAACGTGTTGCTGAGCGAGCCGATCCACTCGGGCGTGTAGTTGCCGAGCATGATCCGCTCATCGCTTCCGAGCGGCAGGCCATCCTCGTTGACGATGATGCGGCCCTGGTCGTCGCGCTTGAAGCCCGTGCCGTAGAGGGCGCCGTAGGCTTCGCCCACGCGGGCCTCGGTCGTGACCTGCCAGAAGCTGCCGAGCTGGTACGTCTGGAGGTCACCCGCCAGCTCTTCGACCTCGCTCTCGTTCTTGGAGAAGTTGACGGCCATGTCCCAGCGGAAGCCGTTGTCCAGCTCGACCGGCGTGGCCGTCACGCCGACCTCGATGCCGCGGTTGGCGATCGACCCGGCGTTCACCACCTGCTGGTAGTAGCCGCTGGCCGCGGAAACGTCGGTGGCCAGGATCTGGTCGAACGTGACCATGTCGTAGTACGTGGCCTCGAGACCCAGGCGGTTGTCGAAGAAGCGCAGGTCCGCGCCGATCTCCCACGACTCGGTCCGCTCGGGCTTGAGCTCCGCGTTCGGGATCACGTCGGGCACGGCGAACGCCGGCACCTCGCCGTTGAACGACTCCGCGGCCGTGTAGTACGGCAGGAGCTGGTACGGATCGGCGTCGTTACCCACCCGGGCCCAGCTCACGCGGACCTTACCGAACGTCAGGAACTCGGGGAGCTGGAACGCGTCCGTGAAGATGAAGCTCCCGGAGACGGACGGGTAGAAGTACGAGTTGTTGGCCTCCGGCAGCGTCGACGACCAGTCGTTACGCCCGGTGACCTGAAGGAACAGGTAGTTCCTGTAGCCGAACTGCGCCTGCCCGTAGACCGAGTTCATCGCCTGCCGCGAGATCCAGTCCCGGATCTGCGCCGGGCGGGCCGCGTTGTTCCACGCGAAGACGCCCGGGACCGTCAGCTCGGGGACGGTCACGTAGTGGAAGTTGTCCTCGGCGTAGCGATGGTTGCCGCCGATGGTGGCGTTCACCGTCACGTCCTCGGTCAGCGAGCGGTTGACGTTGACCAGCAGGTCGACGTTCGTCTCGCTGCGCGTGATGACGTCCTCGGCGAAGTTGTCGTAGAAGTGGTTCGTGTTGTCCTGATAGTACGTGCGCTTGCGCACGTCCTCGTACCAGTCCGTGCCCGTACGGAGCGTGGCCGTCACGCCATCGGCCAGGTCGTAGCTGAGCGCGACGTTCCCGATGACGCGGTTGCGGTCATCGAAGTTGTCGTTCTGGAGCGCGATCCAGTACGGGTTCGTGTGGAACAACGGGTTCCACGTCACGTGCTTCCGGTCCTTGGCGTTGTCGAAGTACGCCTGACGCAGGCGCTCCATGCTCACCGAGCGGCCGAACCACACGAACTGCTGCATGAAGTTGTCGGCGCCGTAGCCGATCCCCGGCCGGTTCTCCGCTTCCTTGCGGATGTAGTTGACCGAGCCGTCGGCCCGGAACCGGTCCGTGAGCTGCATGTTGCCGTTGACCGCGGCCGTCCACTTGTCCTGCTGGAAGCCCGGGTACATCCCGTCGATGTGCTCGTTCGAGGCCGAGATGCGGAGGCTCGAACGCTCGCCGCCGACCGCGACCGACAGGTTGTTGTACGTGGTCAGGCCGGTCTCGAAGAAGTTCTTGACGTTGTCCGGGTAGCAGTTGAACGGAGCCGGCTCGCCGTTGCTCCACCACTGCACGACCGGACGGCCGTCGCAGGGCGGGCCCCAGCTCTCGTCGGCGTAGTCGTTCACGCCGTTGCCCAGGCCGTCGACGTAGGAGAACTCGCCGCCGTAGCCCTGGCCGTAGACGTTCTGGTACTCCGGCAGACGCAGCGGGTTGGACCACGTCGTGTTGCTCTGGAGCAGGATGCGCGCACCGTCACCGCTGCCGGCGGCCGCGCCGCGACCGTCCTTCGTGGTGATGATGATCGCGCCGTTCGCCGCACGCGAGCCGTAGAGCGCCGCGGCGTTCGGCCCCTTCAGGATCGACACCGAAGCGATGTCGGCCGGGTTCAGGTCCTGCGCCGCGTTGCCGTAGTCGAGGCCGCCGTAGCCGTCGAGGTCCGGCCCCGAGTTGTCGATCGGCACGCCGTCGACCACGAAGAGCGGCTGGTTGTCGCCGGAGATCGAGGTCGCGCCGCGGATGATGATCCGCGCGGAGCCGCCCGCGGGACCGGCGTTCACCGTGCTCACGCCGGTGGCCTCACCCGCCAGCGCGTTCACGATGTTCGGCTCGGGCACGTCCGTGAACTCGTCCGCGCCGATCTCGGTGACCGACGAGGTGAGCGCACGCTCCTGCTGCTCGATCCCGAGCGCCGTCACGACGATCCCCTCCAGGCTGATCGCCGTCGGGGTCAGGCGCACATCCAGCGTGTTGCCGGTGATCTCCGCCTCGAGCGTCTCGTAGCCGATCAGGCTGAAGACGAGGGTCGTGACACCCTCGGGGACCCGGATCACGTAGCGCCCGTCGCTGTCCGTGACCGTGGAGATGTTCTGGCCGCTGACGTAGACCTGGACGCCGTCCAGCGGCAGCCCGGTCTCGGCAGCGGTGACCCGGCCGGTCACCTGCCGCGCCTGCTGCGCCGACGCGGCGGCCGGCACCAGCAGGGCCACCGCGAGCGCGGCACTGCTGAGCCAACAAAGGACTCGTCTCATGGGACCTCCTCTGTGTGTGTGTAACGCGCGGGGACGTGTCCCCGACGCGATCGAACGCCCGGCCTCGCGGCCGGTCGGATCGATCTCCTGGCGCTCCGTCCAGTTCTGGCAGTATCACGGACCCGGGAAGTGCGAGGACCCGGAGGCGCTTCTCCGGCCCGGCGCCGAACGGACGAACGCCCGTCCGGGTCGCCGGGGCGGCACTTCTCATCGACACGCACGGGACGCTCGGCACGACCCCCCGCGGCATCGGCACTGCGGGTCCGTCGGCGACGGCGTCCGGTGGATCCGGGCGGCGCGGTGTCCGACCGCGATCCGACCGGCGCATCGAAAATCCGACGGCCAGGGGACGTTACATAAGCCCCGGCGCGCAAACTGTCAAGAGCGGCCTTCGCGATCCTCGTCGGAACGTTCGTTCGAAACACCCCGGCGGTTGAGCCCCTCGGCGCCGGCCGCGGTGGGCGCCGCGCCGCCGATGACGCGCAGCAGCGCGCGCGCCTTCGCCAGCGTCTCCTCGTACTCCCTGGCGGGCACGGAGTCGGCGACGACGCCGGCGCCGGCCTGAACGTGCGCCCGCCCGTCGGCGGCGACGAGGGTGCGGATCGCGATGGCGGTGTCCATGGTTTCGCCGCCGTAGGCGAAGTAGCCGACGGCGCCGGCGTAGGGGCCGCGGCGGACGGGCTCGAGCTCATCGATGATCTGCATGGCACGGATCTTCGGCGCGCCGGAGACGGTGCCGGCGGGGAAGCAGGCGCGGAATGCGTCGATGGCGCCGAGACCGTCGCGGAGCTCGCCTTCGACCTGGCTGACCAGGTGCAGCACGTGGCTGTACCGTTCGACGGTCATGAACTGCGAGACGTGGACGGAGCCGAAGCGGGCGATGCGGCCGACGTCGTTGCGGCCGAGGTCGACGAGCATGAGGTGTTCGGCGCGTTCCTTGGCGTCGTCGAGGAGGTCGCGGGCGCGGGCGGTGTCTTCGTCGTCGTCGCGGCCGCGGGGCCGGGTCCCGGCGATGGGCCGGACGGTGACGCGGCGGTCCTCGACGCGGACCAGGACCTCGGGCGAGGAGCCGACGAGGGTGATGCCGTCGAGCTCGAGGAAGTAGAGGTACGGCGACGGGTTGAGCGACCGCAGCGCGCGGTAGAGGTCGAAGGGCGGCGCCTCGAGCGGCACCGCGAGGCGCTGGCTGAGCACGACCTGGAACGCGTCGCCCGCGGCGATGTACGCGCGGATGCGTTCGACATCGGCCTCGAATCGCTCTCGAGCGTAGCTGCTGACGAACGGCGGGTCGACGTCGGGGGCGCCGAGTGCGAGCGGCTCGGGGCCGGGCGCGGTGCGCAGCGTGTGGACGACGTCGTCGAGGCGGGCGACGGCGTCGTCGTAGCGGCGTCGCAGCTCGGCCTCGTCCGGGTCGCCGGAGACGTCGACGGTCGCGATCGCGTGCGCGCGGCCGAAGAGGTTGTCGATCGCGAGGACGATGTCCGTGAACAACAGCAGCGCCTCGGGGAGCCCGAGGTCGTCGGGCGGCGCGTCGGGGAGCCGCTCGACGTAGCGGATGACGTCGTAACCGAGGTACCCGACCGCGCCGCCGGTGAAGCGAGGCAGGCCGGGCACCGGCACGGGCCGGCGGCGGCGCAGCAGCGCGTCGAGCTCCGCGAGCGGGTCGTCGACGGTGCGCGCCGCGCCCCAGCCTTCATCGGGCGTCCAGCGAGAAACGCGGCCGCCAGCCTCGAGGCGCCACGCCTCGCGGGGCGCGGTGCCGAGAAAGGTGTAGCGGGCCCACTTCTCACCGCCCTCGACGGATTCGAGCAGGAAGCCGAACGCGGGGTGGGCGCGAGCGCGGGCGCCCGGGCTCGTCGCGTGCCCGACTTGCGCGGCACGCGCCGAAGGTTCGACCCCGGCGCCGCGGGTCAGCTTGTGGTACGCCGTCACCGCCGTGTCCGCGTCGAAGAGGAACTCGCGCGCCACGGGCACGAGGTCGCCGGTCGTGGCGAGGCGGAGGAAATCGTCGAACGCGGGGCGAATCATGCGCAACCGGTTGTGGGGTCGTAATTTCGGGTGCGGGAATGTGGGGCGCGCCGCGGGCGTTGTCAACGGGGGCGGGGGCGAGGGCAGGGGCGGGGCCTCCATACGCATACGCATACGCATGCCCATGCCCTCGACGCCGGAGCCCGAGCGAGCGCGCAGGGGACGTGGGCAAGCGTAAGCGTAAGCGTATGCGTAGGCGTATGTGTAGCATCGGCGTGCGTGACGGGCGTGCGCCCGGGGATGCAGCGGCCCCCGGCGCCTGGGAGACGCCGGGGGCCTTCGGTGCGCCGGGCGGACCCTCCCGTCGGCGGCCGTGCTACCGCCCTCCCGCCGCCGTCGTGGCCGTCCGGGTGACCCGGTCGATCGCCTCCGCCAGCTCGGTGTAGGCGGTCGGGTCGATCTCGCGGAACGGCGTGGCCGTGTAGGCGATGCGGCCGTCGGGGCCGATCACGTACAGGTTGCGGTTCGTCAGTCCCATGCGGCCGAGCATCGCGCCGTACTTGCGGGCGGCGTCGAGGCCGCGGTCGCTGGCCATGAGGAACTGGAACTGATCGTCGCGGGCCCAGGAGGCGAGCTCCTCGACGGGGTCCGCGCTGATGGCGATCAGGACGACGTCCTGGCCGTCGTTGAAGAGCTGCGCGTACTGATCACGGTACGCGTGCATCTGGATCGTTCAGCCCTTGGTGCGGGCTTTGAAGAAGAACGCCAGGACGACGGTCTTCCCCTTGAAGTCGCTGAGACGGACGGGCTCCTGGAGCACGCCGTAGCGGGTCGCGCCGGGCAGCGCGAAGTCGGGCGCGACGGCGCCGACCTCGAGCGGCGGCGGCGGCTCCTCCTGCGCCTGCGCACGCGCGGCCGCCGGCAGGGCGAGCGCGAGGGCGAGGGCGCCGAGGAGGACTCGTGCGCGTCGTCGCATCGTCATCTCCGGTTCTGGGGATCGACGTTCCGGGTCGTCCAGTATACGCGCTCCCGGGAAGAATGAAAAGTGGTGAGACACCCGGGCGCGCGGCCGGCGGGCGCGGGCCCGCCGGCCGAGGACCCGCTCAGTACCACTCCTCCTCGAAGAACGCTTCCGCGGTGCCGCCGTTGCCGGCGGTGGCCGACCGTTCGACGCGCAGCGTCTGCGTGCGGGTGACGCCGTCGATCGTCAGGACGACGGTGTACGTCCCCGGCTCGGCAGTCGGCCTGTCCCCGCCGGCGTCGCGGGTGTAGGTCCGGAAGGCGAGGCCGCGTCGGCCGCCGAGGCCGGCGTCGCGGAACGCGCGCAGCACGTCGAACAGCGCTTCCCGATCGACGTCCTGCGCCCCGCCCCGGCGCTCCTCGGAGGGCGGCGGCGACTCGCCCGGCCGCTCGACGAAGCCGCGCTCCCGCGCGCCGCCGCCGCGGCGGAAGAGGCGGCGGAAGTCCGCGTCGCCGGTCATCATGCGCTTCGCCCGCGCCACGAGCGCCGAGTCGGCGCCCGCGGCGACGAGCGAATCGGCGACGACCTCGATGCGCTCCATCGCGGCGATGCTGTCCCGCCGCTGGGCGGGCGTGAGCGGCTCCGGCGGCGGCGCCTCGCCCCGGAAGTCCCAGTGCACGCGGTGCAGCCCGGGCGCGGCGGGGCCGGTGAGCGTGCGGACGGTGTCGCCTTCGGCGTCGAGGATCGCGATCGTCGCGGTCGGCCGATCGCCGCGCGCGCGGCCGTCGCCGTCGTTCCTGCCGTTCGGCGCGGCCTTCTCGTCGCCGGCGGCCTTCGCGGCCAGCGCCTCGGCCGGTTCCGGCACGTAGTACACGATCGCCGCGCCGTACTCCGGGCTCGGCGCCTCGAACCAGGCGTGCCCCGCCGCCTCGCCGCCGACGAGGCGCGACCCGAACTGCTGCCCCGGCGCCGGCTCGAAGAGGACCGGCCCGTCCTGGGCGATCAGCCGCGCGTCGAGCTGCTCGAGCGGCGCGATGTCGACGATCCAGATCGAGCGCCCGTGCGTAGCGGCGATCAGCTCGCGGTCCCGCGGGTGGATCTTCAGGTCGTGGACCGGGACGGTCGGCAGCCCGTTCATGAAGCGCGTCCAGCTCGCGCCGCGGTCGAGCGACGCGTACACGCCCACGTCCGTGCCGATGAAGAGCAGGTCGGGGTTGTGCGGGTCCTCGCGGACCACGTGCACGAAGTCCTGCGGTCCGCCCGTGGGCAGGTTCGACGCGATCGAGCGGAAGCTGCGCCCGCCGTCGTCCGTGACGTAGACGTACGGCGTGAAGTCGCCGGTGCGGTGGCCGTCGAACGCGACGTAGAAGCGGTCCGGGTCGTGGCGCGACGGCTCGATGCGACGGACCCAGGTGCCGTCGGGCACGCCGGGGAAGCGGCCGGTCAGCTCCTGCCACTCGCCGCCGTCGTCGCGGGTGATCCAGACGCGGCCGTCGTCGGTGCCGGCGAAGAGCCAGCCCTGGCGCAGCGGGCTCTCGGCGAGGGCGACGATGGTGGCGAACGTCTCGGCGCCGGTCACGTCCGGCGTGATGCCGCCCGTCGTCTCGGTGCTGACGCGGATCTTCATGGTGTCCGCGTAGCTCAGGTCGGGCGAGATCGGGACCAGGTCCTCGCCGCGGTTCGTCGACTTCAGCACGCGGTTGCCCGCCGTGTAGAAGACGTCCGGGTCGTGCGACGAGAGGAAGAACGGCGTGTTCCAGTTGTAGCGCAGCTCGAGCGCGGCGCTGTCGGCCTTCTGCTGCCGGCGGATCCGCTCGACCTGGCGGGCGATCTCCTCGTTCGGCGGCTCGTCCGCGCCGCCGGTCAGGACGAGGATCGAGTCCTCCCACATCCGGTAGCGCTCGCGCCAGTCGGGCTTCTCGAAGCTCGTGCGCTCGCCGGTGCGCAGGTCGACGCGCCCCATGTTGCCGCCCTGCGATTCGGCGTACACGATGTTCGCGTCGCGCGGGTCGATCGCGGCGTGGAAGCCGTCGCCACCCCAGATGCTCGCCCAGTGGTGGTTCGTGATCGGGTCGTCCGAGAGCCGGCTGGGGCCGCACCAGGTGCCGTTGTCCTGGAGCCCGCCGCAGACGGTGTAGGGCGAGTCCATGCCGTAGGCGACCTCGTAGAACTGGCCGAGCGGCATCACGTTGCGGAAGTCGAAGTTGCCGCCGCGGTCGTAGGTGATCGCGATGCCGCCGTCGTTGCCGACGACGAAGCGCGCCCCGTCGTTCGGGTCGATCCACATCGCGTGGTGGTCGACGTGGATGCCGAGCGTCGTCTCGCGGACCGTCTTCCCGCCGTCTTCGGAGAAGTTGACGGGCGTGGAGGACCAGTAGACGCGGTTCGGGTCCTCGGGGTCGACGCGGACCTGCGAGTAGTAGAACGGGCGGACGTTGTTGCCGTTCATCCACTCCCAGGTCTCGCCGCCGTCCGTCGAGCGGTAGAGGCCGCAGCCGCCGGGCTTCGCCGCGCGGCAGCCGCCCTCCTCGCCATCCGGCGCCTCGGCCTCGACGAGCGCGTAGACGACGTTCGGGTCGCTCGGCGCGATCGCGATGCCGATGCGCCCCTTCTCCGTCTCCGGGAAGCCGCCGCCCTTCACCTCGGTCCACGTCTCGCCGCCGTCCGTCGACTTCCACAGCGCGCTCCCCGGCCCGCCGCTCTGGAGGAAGTACGGCCCGCGGATCCGCTCCCAGCTCGCGGCGAACAGGACGTCCGGGTTGCTCGGGTGCAGCGCGATGTCGACGAAGCCGGCACGCTCGCTGACGAACTTGACGAGCCGCCACGTCTTCCCGCCGTCCGTCGTCTTGTAGAGCCCGCGCTCCGGGTTCTCGTTCCAGATGGCGCCGAGCGCGGCGACCCAGACGATGTCCGGGTTCGTCGGGTGGACGACGATGCGGCCGATCGCCTGCGTCTCCTCGAGCCCCATGAGCGTCCAGGTCAGCCCGCCGTCCGTGGACTTGTAGATCCCGCCGCCGGGCGAGATCGAGTTGCGGCTGTCCTCCTCGCCCGTGCCGGCCCAGACCTGCATCGTGTCGCTCGGCGCGATGGCCAGGTCGCCCATGGAAATCACGCGGTGACCGTCGAAGACCGGCCGGAACGTCGTGCCGTTGTTCGTCGTCTTCCAGATCCCGCCGCCCGCGGCGGCGACGAAGAACGTCTTGGACGGCGACGGGATCCCTTCGATGTCGGTGATCCGGCCGCCGAAGTTGGCGGGGCCGATCGAGCGCCACTCGAGCGATTCGAGGAGGACGGCATCGAGCGGCTTCGGGTCGGACGACTGCTGGGCACGGGCGGGCTGCGCGGTCGCGGCGCAGAGGAGCGCCGCGGCGAGCAGTCCGGTACGGGATCGGCTCATGGTCTCTCGTCCGGTCGGGGTGTGTACAGGGCCGGGCCGTGGCAGGGACTGCCGATCGCCGGGCGCCGGCCGTGCGTGGCGTGCGACTCGGCGCGCGGCCGCGCGGCTGCGGGCGCGCGCAGAGTATCTCCATCGTAGACGCGCGGGTCGGACGGAACGTTGGCGGCGGGGCCGATCGCGGTCGCGCGCGCCGGCGCCGGCCGAGCGAGCCGTCAGCGCGCCGTGCGCGCGCCCGTCATTTCCGGTCCCGCAACAGCTCGACGGCCGTGGCCGCGTCCGCCGCCACCAGATCGGCGCCGAGCCGCTCGCCGAGGCCCGGGTCGTCCAGGAACGGCCGACCGCCGACGATGATGGCGGGCGCGTCGTCGCCGAACTCCCGGCGGATCGCCTGGATCGCCGCGGCGACGTGGTCCACGTGCGGCGTGTAGGTGGCGGACAGCGCGACGACCTTCGGGTGCCGTTTGCGGATCATGGCGAGCAGGCCGTCGATGGGGACCGCGCCGCCGAGGTAGACGACGTCCCAGCCGTCGGCTTCGGCGAGGTGGCCGATCATGCGCAGCCCGACGTGGTGCAGCTCGTCCGGCGCGCCGGCGGCGAGGATCGTCGGCGTCGGCGCGCCCCGCCGCGAGCCGTCGACCGTCTGATCGTACAGCCACCCCATCGCCGTCTCCGTGATCTCGGTCGCGAGGTGCTCGTCGGCGACGGTCATCGAGCCGGCCTCCCAGCGTCGCCCGACCTCGCGCAGCGCCGGCTGGAAGACGTGCAGGAAGATCGTGGCGACGTCCGCGCCCTCCCAGAACGCCTCCTGCACGACGGAGAGCGCCCGGCGGCGGTCGCCGTCGGTGAGCGCGTCGATGTAGTTCCGGTAGATCGCGTCGGTATCCATGGCGCCTCCACGGCGGAGGCGCCGGCAGGATGCGGACCAGGCGCGCGGCGGCCGCGGCCGACGCGGCCGCGCGCGCGTAGTCCGCGCTCCGTGCGGGCGATTCTAGCGCCCGCCCGCCGCGGTCACCGTCGTCGTGCGCGGGTAGTCCGGCGCGTCTTCGAGCGCCCAGGCGATGAAGTCGCGGAGGTCCTGGTTCGCCCGGGGCAGGTCCTCCTTCCGCAGGTACATCATGTGGCCGCTCTCGTAGAAGGCGAAGCGGATCCGGTCGCGCAGTTCGCCGCCCGGCTGGAGCTGCGACATCGTGTACTGCGCGCCGAAGTATTCCGTCGCGCCGTCGTAGTAGCCGCCCTGGACGAGCACTTTCAGGTACCGATTCTCCGTCATCGCCTGCCGCAGCATCTCGCCGACGTTCGTTTCGCCCCGGCCCTTCCACGGGTGGACGTCGCCGAAGATGTTGTACTCCAGGTCGGTATCGAAGCCGAGCGTCTCGCGCAGGTAGCGGTTGATCGCGGTGGTGAAGCCGCCGTTCCAGTCGGCCATCGCGGGGTCGTACTCGTTGCGCTCGCCCGCGGCGTCGCTGTCGATGCCGGTGTAGCGGCTGTCGAGGCGGCCGACGGTGAGCCGCTCATCGCGCAGCAGCTCCTTGCGGAAGCGGCCGACATCGATGCGCAGGTTCGCGGCGTCGACGTACGCCTCCGAGAGGCCGGTGTAGCGCGCGACGCGCCGGACGATGTCGGCCTTGGCCGCGCCGTCCAGGTGATGCCCGCGGACGAGGGCGGCCAGGTAGTCGCCCGTGGCGAAGGCCTCGGCCTCGTCGAGCACCTCGCGCAGCGGCCGCGACTGGAGGTCGTCGGGGAGCCGGCCGTGGTACCACGCCGTCGCCGTGTAGTGCGGCAGCATCGTGGCGTACGAGACGATCGGCCCCGTTTCGGTGCCCAGGTCCGTCATCGAGACGAGGATCACGCCGTTCAGATACATGCGGTGCCGGCTCTGGAGCCAGCCGGCGAGCCCCGCGGCGCGCGTCGTGCCGTAGCTCTCACCGATCAGGAACTTCGGCGAGCCCCACCGATCGTTGCGCGTGACCCACAGCCGGATGAACTCGCCCACCGAGCGGATGTCCTCCATCACGCCGTGGTAGCGGTGCTCGTCCTCGCCCGGCATCATGCGGCTGAACCCGGTCGCGACCGGGTCGACGTAGACGATGTCCGCGACGTCGAGAATCGAGTAGGGGTTGTCCACGACGCCGCCGGGCGGCATCACCGCGAAGCCCTCGTCGTCGTACGTGACGAGCTTCGGCCCGGTGTACCCCATGTGCATCCAGACGGACGCCGAGCCCGGTCCGCCGTTGAACGAGATGACGAGCGGCCGCCGCGCAGGGTCCTCGACGCCGTCCTTCACGTAGGCGACGTAGAAGACGCGCGCCCGGACCTTTCCGTCCTCGACGATCGGCAGCGTGCCCGCCGTCGCGGTGTAGCGGATCGTCTGACCGTTGATCCGGGCCGTGTGCCGCGTGACGACGGCGGTGTCGGGCGGGACGGCGAGCGCCGGGTCGCCGGCCGGCGCGAACGATTGCGCGGACGCATCGGCCCGGCCCGCGCCGCGCTGCGCGGCGGCGGGCGCGGCCAGCGAGAGGCAAAGCCCGAGGCTCAGGGGGATCAGGGACAGAGACGTCGAGCGTGGCAGCTTCGGTCGGGACATGGTCCAGCCTCGAGGTCGAGGGAACGGATCGTGGAACGCGGGAGAGATCCCGAGGCAAAGATACGCGGCCGCCCGCGGCGCGTACAGGCCGCGGGCGGGCGCCGGCGGCGCCGTGCGGACGTCCGGGTACGGTTGTTGCCCGTCCGCGATCCGTTCGCAACGCACGCACGCGCATCCGTGAGGTCCATCGCCATGCAACGTTCGCTCGCCGTACTCCTCGTCCTGCTGACCTCGCTCGCACTTCCGGGGTGCAAGCTCGTCGAGGGGCTCTTCAAGGTGGGGTTCTGGGCGGGGATCATCATCATCCTGCTCGTCATCCTCGTGATCTGGCTGATCGTGCGGATGATCCGCTGACCGGCCCCGCTCCCGGGGCGCGATGCGGCGCGGGCCCGCCGCGGGGATCGCGGCGGAGCGCGCGGGTGTAGAACGCCCGAACCACCCGGCACGAGGCCGCCTCGCGACCCCGCGCGATCCGCTTCCCAAGGAGCCCGACATGCCCGGCACCCGAGTTCCGTCGCTCACCCGGTTCGCCGCCGCCCTCACGACCCTCGCGCTCGCCGCGTCCGCGTGCGGCCCGAAGCATCGCCTCCACGAGTACGACTTCCGCGGCCGGACGCTCGCGCTGGCGACGATCGCGCCGCCGCACCCGGAGATCGACGCCAGCTCCGACCTCAGCGTGGACCGCGACAACCCGCTCGAGTCGCTGCTGCGCGTGGGCAGCGAGATCGTGCGGGAATCGGAGGCCGAGAAGCTGCAGGCCCGCCTGGACAGCGCGGCCGCCGCCGTCGACGTCGGCGCGCGCATGGCCGAACGCGTGCACCAGAACGCGGCGCGCCACCTGCGAGCGACGCCCGTGGACGACGGCCAAACCGCCGACTTCGAGCTCGAAGTGCGCATCGAACGCTACGGCATCGTCGCCGCGTCGTGGACGTCCGGCGCGTACTTCAACGTGGAGGGCGACGTCCTCCTCCTCGACGGCAAGAGCGGCCGGATCATCTGGGACACGCACGTCCGGGCCTGGGACCCGGTGCGCGCCACGGCCGTCGGCGCCGACGAACGCGCGATCGATAACGTCGTCACCGCCATCGCCCTCGCCCGCATGTCCGCCGACCAGATCGAGCGGACCTTCGAGTCGCTCGCGGACTACGCCGCGGACGCGGTGCTGCGCCAGTTCATCGAAGACCTCGACGACGCGCGCCGGCGCTAGCCGCGTCGGCGCGACCCGCCCGCGTCAGCCGTCGTCCTCCAGCCCGAGCGCGCGCCCGATCGACCGCTTCAACAGCCGGTGCACGGGGCGGAGCACGGCGCCCACGAGCGTCCCGGACACGGCGGCGGAGATCGTCGTGTCGAGCCCGAGGGTCTGCGCCACCTGCTGGCTGACGAGCTGCTCGATCACGCCCATGAGCAACACCACCAGCGACACGACGGCGCCCAGAACGGCCGTCCGCTGGATCGCCAGCCGCGGATCCAACGCGCCGGCGAAGAAGATGCCGATCGCGCTGCACGTCACCACGCCGAGCGTGGAAACCAGCGAGAGCAACAGATCGACCCGGCCGGAGACCGGCCGCTCCGCCAGCAGCGTGAACGCGTCGAGGCTGAGCCCGACGACGGCGACCGCCGCCGCCACGACCACGGCCTGGAGGAACCAGAAGACCCGGCGGCGGTCCGGCTCGTCGCCGATCCGGTACTGCGTGTAGAGGTACGCCAGGCCGGCCACGAGCACGGCGGGCCGGATGAGCAGACCGGCCGGCCTCGGCAGAAGCCACGGCAGCACCAGCAGCGCCCCGCCCACGCCCAGCCACGTCGCCGCCGGACCGACGCACACGCCCAGCAGCGCCGCAGCCGGCCGCAACGCCCGCGCCCGCCACGCCGCCGCGACGTCCGCACGCCGCAGCGGCGCGGGGAAGAGCTGCGTCGCCCGCACGAACGCGACCGCACCGAACGTGAACGTCGCGATCCGCAGCCCCGGCGGCACCCAGCCGATCGCCTCGAGGCGCCCGTGCGCCCCGCTCAGGCCGATCGCCGCGAACGCCAGCCCGAGCGCCAACGCGCCCCGGTCGCGCGACGCCCACACCACCACCGCCACGCCCAGGAGCGAGTAGGCGAGCGCCGTTCCCGAGTCCAGCAGCCCCTCCAGCCGCGGCTCCCGCGCCGCCGCGCCCGTCACCTCCACCACGCCCACCGCCCCCAACACACCGACGAGCGCCCCGACCGTCGCGGCCGCCGCGACCACCGCGGCCACGAACCACTGCGGCGACCACGACGCCAGCACGCGCGGGACCGCGAGCCTCGCATCGCCCAGCACCGTCTTCGGCATGACACCTCCACGGAGTACCGGCTGATTCCGTGAGAAACTAAGACCCCCGCCCGTCGCGCGGGAGTGGCCCTTCCGGCCGCGCGCCGCGCCGCGCCCGCCCGCGCCCGCCTCGGTCCAGATCGTCCGTGCGCACCACGACTGGCCCGCTCACCCGGTTCCTCGCGCCACTGTCCGATTGTACTATGACAGCCCCGCCTGAAGCAGGGCGCCCCGGAGTGTCCCACTGCATCTCGATCTTCACACGACAGAGTACAGGGCCGGCCCGTCGCGGAACGCGGACGGCGCCGGCCGCGGGTCCGGTTCGCCGGTCCCGATCCGCGGCAGCGCGGATCGCATCGCCCGACACCGATGCCGGTGCGGGAGGGCATCGAGCCATCGGAGCGTCGTCGGGCGATGTTGCCGCGATGGGGGACGCCTGCGTGCGGCAGCGCCGCGTGCGGTGCGGCGGGGGCGCCTCGGGTGCGGAACCCGCCCGACGCTTCGTCCGCGGTCCGGGGCGGACCGTGGAGGCTTTCCCACACACAGAGTGAGGAGGTGAGCATGCGTCGCATCACTCGAGGGTTCCGCCTGATCGCGGCGGGCGCGATCGTATGGGCGGCGGCGTGCGGCGACGTCCCGGAGACGACCTCGCCGGAGGCGAGCCGGGATGCGCTGGCGCCGGGCGCGCAGTCGGCGTCGGACCTGGCCACGGTGGCCCGAGACGTACCCGCGTTCGGCGGGCTCTTCATCGATGCGGACGGGGTGCCGACGGCGTACGTGACGGACGCGTCGGAGCGCGGCGCGGTCGAGGCGGCGGTCGGCGGGTTCCTGGCGTCGCGCGGGTACGCGGCGACGTCGCTTCGGATCCGCGAGGGGCGGTTCGGCTTCGCGCAGCTCGACCGTTGGTTCCGCGGCGCTTCGCCGGAGGTGCTGGCGACGGCGGGCGTGGTCTTCGTGGACCTGGACGAGCGGTCGAACCGGCTGCTGGTCGGTGTCGAGCACGCGGGCGCGGCGAACGCGGTGCGCGGGGTGATCGCGCGGCTGGGGATCCCCGCGGATGCGGTGGAGATCCGGGAGACGGCGCCGATCCACTTCGCGGCGACGCTGCGCGACCGGGTGCGGCCGGTGCAGGGCGGGCTCCAGATCCACTTCGGCAACTTCCTGTGCACGCTCGGCTTCAACGCGGTGCGCGCGGGGCAGAACTCGTTCATCACGAACTCGCATTGCACGAACCAGCAGGGCGGCACGGAGGGCACGCAGTACTTCCAGCCGTTGTCGACCGTGGACGGCACGGTGATCGCGACGGAGGTCGACGATCCCGAGTACTTCCGCGGCGGCCAGTGCCCGCGGGGCCGGAGGTGCCGCTTCAGCGACGCGTCGCGCGCGGCGTACTCGGCCGGCGTCGACTTCTCGCTGGGCGCGGTCGCGCAGACGACGTCGCGGGGCAACCTCTCCGGCTCGCTGACGATCGCCGGCACGTTCTCGATCACGGGCGAGCGCGACCCGCTCGCGGGCGAGGAGGCGAACAAGGTGGGCCGGACGACCGGTTGGACGTTCGGCACGATCACGAACACGTGCGTGAACGTGAACGTCTCCGGCACGAACATCACGCAGCTCTGCCAGTCGATCGTGGAGGGCGGCGTCGGCTCGGGCGACAGCGGCTCGCCGGTCTTCGGCTGGTCCGGCGGCAGCGGGATCACGCTCTTCGGGATCCTGTGGGGCGGCAGCGGCGCCGGCGACCTGTTCGTGTTCAGCCCGATCTCGAACATCGAGCAGGAGCTCGGCAGTCTGACGACGTCGTGACGCGGACGATGATGCGGTCCGGTCGTTCCGGCGCCTTCGGGCGCCGGGCGACCCGGCCGGTCGCCGGCGGCGTCCGGCCGCGGCGCCGCACGCGCGCCGGGCGCCGCAGCGGCATGGCCCGGGCGGCCCGCCTCGCCGCGCTGCTCTCGCTCCCGTTCGCCGCCTGCGAACCGGAGCCCGGCGCGGAGCAGGTCGGCGCCCGCGCGGACTCCCTGGCCGCCGCCGTGCACCGCGCCGACGCCGGGCCGGGCCCCGCGGGCGTGCCCGTGCCGGAGGACGGATCCATGGCGCTCATCGGGGATTCGCTGCGCTTCACCGTCCACGCGCCGGAGCGAGTCGCGCCGGGCGAGCCGGTGCCGATCGAGCTGCGGCTCGAGAACACCGCGCCCGACTCGGTCACGCTGCACCTGCTCGGGCGGGAGATCGCGTTCGACATCCTGGTGCGCGACGCCGCCGGCGCCGTCGTCTGGCGGCGGCTCGAGGGCGCGGTCATCCCGCAGATCCTCCAGGTGCGCTTCCTCGCGCCCGGCGAGACGCTGACGCTGCGCGATGCCTGGCCGCAACGGACGAACCAGGACGCACCCGTGCCGCCGGGGACGTACACCGTCGAGGGCGCGCTCCCCACGGACGCGCCGGAGCCGTTCCGGACGGGAGCGGCGACGGTGCGCGTCGGCGGATAGCCGCCGCGCGCCCCACGACGCACCGAGCGCGGCGGCCGGGTCCGGCCGCCGCGCTCTCTCAACGCCACCGCCCCGGGCGGCGCCGCGACTCCTCGCACGGCCGCCCGGGGCGATGTTGCGACGCTGCGTCCGCGACCGATGCGGGTCGATCGCGGACCGGTGGCGCGCCGGCTCAGCTCACGCCGTTTCCGCCCGGCTTGCCGGTCCCGCCGGATTTGCCGGAGCCGGCCGGCTTGCCGGACCCACCGGGCTTGCCCTTCCCGGTCGACTTCGCCGCGCTGTCGGGAGCCGCGGCATCGCCCGATGACTTCCCGGCGGCGGGCGCGTTCCCGCCCGAGGCGCCCTTCGCGCCGCCCTTGTCCTTGTCCGCGCCGCCCGTGTCCGGGGCGCCTTTGTCCGGGGCGGCTTTGTCCGGGGCGCCCTTGTCCGTGCCGCTCGGCTTGGCATCGCCGGATGTGTTCCCGCCGGACGACGGCTTGTCAGCGCCGGCGGGTTTGTCCGTGGCGGCGGGTTTGTCCGCGGCGGCGGGTTTGTCCGCGGCGGCAGGTTTGTTGTCCCCGCCGGCCGGTTTGTTGTCCCCGCCGGAAGGTTTGTTGTCCCCGCCGGCGGGTTTGTCCCCGCCGGCGGGTTTGTCCCCGCCGGCCGGCTTCTTCGCAGGGTCGGGCTTCTTCGCGGCGGGCTTGTCCGCCTTCGCGGCGTCGCCCTGCGACGCCGGCTTGCCGGCGGACGCCGGTTTCCCACTCGAGCCCTTCTTGTCCGCGTTCGCGGGTTTGCCGGCGTTCGCGGGCTTGTCGGCATTCGCGGGCTTGTCGGCATTCGCGGGCTTGTCGGCGTTCGCGGGTTTGCCGCCCTTGGACGGCTGGCCGCCGGTGTCCGGCTTGCCGGCTTTGCCGGACGGCTTGCCGTTGTCCGCGGGTTTGTTCGAATCGGCCGGCTTGCCCGCATTCGCCGGCTTCCCGCCCTGCGACGGCTTGTCTGCGTTCGCGGGCTTTCCGGCGTCCGCCGGCTTTCCGGCATTCGCGGGCTTCCCGGCGTCCGCTGGCTTGCCGGCGTGGTCGGGCTTGCCGGCGTCAGTGCGCTTGCTCGCACCGGCCGGCTTTTCGACGTCCGAGGGCCTACCCGGCTTCATCGGCTTGCCCGCGTGATCGGGCTTGCCGGCGTTCGCTGGTTTACCCGCGTGGTCAGGCTTGCCCGCGTGGTCAGGCTTGCCCGCGTTCGCAGGCTTGCCGGCGTGGTCAGGCTTGCCGGCGTGGTCAGGCTTGCCGGCGTGGTCGGGCTTGCCGGCGTGGTCGGGCTTGCCGGTATTGGCCGGCTTCCCCGCGTGGTCGGGTCGGCCCGCGTGGTCAGGTCGGCCGGCGTGGTCCGGCCTGCCCGCGTGATCGGGCCTTCCGGCGTGATCGGGCCTTCCGGCGTGATCGGGCCTGCCGGCGTGGTCCGGCCGTCCGGCGTGGTCCGGACGCCCTGCGTGGTCGGGCGGGCCGGGGTCGGGGTTGCCGGCCTTGCCCCGGTCGGGGGTCCCGGGTTTCCGGTCGTTCTGCGGCTTCTCCTGGCCGTTCGGCTTGCCGGGCTCGGGGTCGGCCGGGCGCGGCGACACGACGACGGGCGGATCCGGCGCGACGTCGCCGGCGTCATTGCCCGTCGACGGCGTGGCCTGGGGGACGACCCGGATGGTGCACGCGCTCACGAGCACACCTGCGGCGAGGGCCGCGATGGGGGCGAACCGTCTCATACACCCTCCTCGGAAGGATGGTATGTCGGAAAAAGGGTCGGCGGGGAGAGAGGGGGCGACCCGGGAAACGCTGCCGTCGGCCGCAGCGGCGGCCGTGGCGGTGCGATAGCCTCGATGTACCAGCCGTGCGTCCGCCGAGTTCCGGCGGCGCATCGTCCGCCTGGCGTGGCGGGCCGGACCGGCGACGCGAACCTGCGTCGTTTGTCGTGCGACGCCGACCGTGGCGTCGGGGTGCGCGGGCGTCTCATGTCGCGCTGTGGCATCATCTCGTGCCCCGCACGAACGGGATGCGTCGGCCGCGGCGGGCGGGACCGTGCCGCGTGCCGGCGGTGCTCGTCCGAGTCACCGCACGGGGCGGGCCGAAGCGCGGCGGACGACGTCGCCATCATGAAGCCGCGGCGAGGCGTCGCGCCTCGCGGAAGCCGACGAGCCGGCGCGAGTCCTCGTCCCAGAGGGTGAGGCGGAACAGCCGCCAGCCGTCGGCGGGGGTGATCTTCGTGGCGTGCTGGAGCTCGGGCACGTCCTCGAGACACTCCTGGAGCCGGTAGTTCGGGATCTGCGCGTTCAGGTGGTGGATGTGGTGCAGCCCGATGCTCGCGGTCAGCCACTGGAGCGGGCGCGGCAGGACGAGGTGCGAACTGCCCTGGAGCGCGGCATCGAAGTAGTCCCAGTCGTCGTGGCGGTGCCAGTAGGTCTCTTCGAACTGGTGCTGCACGTAGAAGAGCCAGACGCCGGCGGCGCAGGTGATCACGACGACGGGGCCGTGCACGAGGAGGAACCGGACGGGCCCGATCGTCGCCGACATGAGCGCGACGATCCCCACCAGGCACGCGTTGGTCCACCAGACGCTCGCCCACGCCTGCTTCCAGTCGCGCGGGATGTCCCACGGGTAGCGGTGCTTGACGACGAAGTGGAAGACCGGCCCGATCCCCAGGAGCACGAACGGGTTGCGATAGAGCCGGTACGCGAGCCGGCCGAGCCACGAGCGCGCGTGGTACTCCCGGACCGTCAGCGTATCGATGTCGCCGAAGCCGCGGAAGTCGAGGTCGCCGGAGTGCGCGTGGTGGTACGCGTGCGTGCGGCGCCAGTACTGGTACGGCGTCAGCGTGAGCACGCCGATGCAGAAGCCGACCCGGTCGCGCGCGCGGCGGGACCGGAAGAACGAGCCGTGGCCGCAGTCGTGCTGGATCATGAACAGACGGACGAGGAAGCCGGCCGTCGGGAACGCGAGCATCAGCGTGAGCGCGTAGTGGATGTCCAGGCTCCAGAGCATGGCGGCCCACGAGGCGACGAACAGCGTCGCCGTCGTCGTGAGCTGCACCACGCTGCGCCGCGTGTCGGGCCCGCGGTACGGTGCGAGGAGCCGGTTCCAGCGATCGGCCGGCCGCGCGTGCGCGCGGCCGGCCGCCTTCGGTGCCTCCGTCAGCGTCGTCAACCCTATTCTCCGTGGCCTACGGCCGTTGTTCCGCGACCAGCCCGGCCTCGAGCGCCTTCGCGATACGCGCGCGGCTTTCGAGGAGGTGGGCGCGGGTGTAGTCGTCGAGTCCGCGTGCGCCGACGCGCGCGGCGATGCGCCGCTCGAGGTCGACGAGGCGCATGCGGGCGACCGCGCGCGCGTCCGCCGGCATGCGCGACGGCGGCGTGACCAGGATCTCGGTCATGCGATCGAGATACGCGCGCTGAAGGTCGCGGCGGATGGCCGGGATCGGCCGTGCGCCGCCGCTCCAGACCTCGCTCCAGATCGAGCGGGTCAGCCCCTCCATCAGCTCGGGCACGGTCAGGACCGCGCCGGCGCCGTACTTCAGCTCGGCGTCGCGGATGCGCGCGAAGACGAACGCGTTCGTGAGCTGCTCCAGCAGCGACGTCTGGAGCCCCAGCACCTGCTCGAGGAGCGGGAAGTCGATGCGGCCGTCCCAGGTGTTGGTCTCGCCCCAGTGGCTCCAGCGGTTGGCGCCGAAGCGGGCGAGCACCTCGCGCGGCAGCGCGAACGCGTCCTCGTCGAACGCGTGGGTGCGCAGGAACTCGAGCGCCTCGCGCTGGCGCGACTTCGGCACGTTCACGAACGGCGGCCGCGCGTCCGGGTCGCCGACGTGGTCGCGGTACTGGTACTGCCCGCCGATGTACTTGACCGCCGTCGCGAGCGCGCGGCCGTACTCCGAGAGCAGCGTACGGTACGCGTCGGTCAGCTCCGCGTAGCGCGCGTTGTCCTCGAGCACGTGCGACGGGAGCGTCGGCCAGAGCGAGGCGATCAGCTCGGCGCGGCGCATCCCCCAGGCGAGCGGGTCGGCGCCGAGGTCGTACACGTTGACCGTTGGGTCGAGCGCGCCGGGGCCACGCGCGTCCTCGTCGGTGCCGTACGCGTGCCCCGGCTTCGCCGCATCCCGCGCGAGCGCCGCGGCGCGCGCCGGATCGGGCGTGTAGCCGTAGGAGATCGCCCACAGGTCGTACGAGCCGACGCCTGGATTGTAGTACGGCGCGTCCGTGCCGCGCGCGTCCAGGTTCACGCTCGGGTACTCCATGACCGAGCTGAAGACGCCGCGCTCGCGCGCCCACGCGGCGTCGTCCAGCCGCTCGAGCGGCGTGTCCGCCGAGGAGCGGAAGTTGTGGCGCAGCCCGAGCGTGTGGCCGACCTCGTGCATGGTGACCCACTTCAGCGCCTGGCCGACGTACTCCATGGGGACGGGCTCGCCGGGCGCGATCTCGCCCGTCGCGGTCAGGACCGCGCGCAGCGTGGCGCCCTGCGCGGCGAGCGCTGCGCCGAGCGACGTCGCCTCGCCGCCGGCCGCCAGCGCCGCCAGCTCCTCGGGCGACGCGGAGAGCATCTGCTCGATCGCGACGCCCGGGCTCACCTTCGTCCGCCAGTCCCGCTTGAAGCCGAGGATCATGTTGTGCTCGATCAGGATGTCCGCGTCCAGGATCTCGCCCGTGCGCGGGTCCACGATCGACGGCCCGATCGCGCCGTAGCCCGGCCGGTCCGAGACGTTCCAGCGGATCGTCGCGTAGCGCAGGTCCTCGGGGTCCGCGCCCTCCGGCAGCGGCTCGGCGCGGATCGCGTTCTTCCACCCCGCCGCCTCGTACGCGCGGTTCCACGCCTCGACGCCCGCCTCGATGTACGGCCGGTACTCCTCGGGGATCGTGTGGTCGAGGTAGTAGACGATCGGCTCGACCGGCTCGACCAGCCCGTCCGGGCCCGCCGGCCCCTTCGGCTCCAGCCGCCAGCGGTTCACGTAGCGCACGAAGAAGTCCTCGCCGTCGTCGCTCGAGAAGTCCTTGTGCACCGTCATGAAGTAGCCGACGCGGTCATCGGCGAGGCGCGGCTGCATCGGCCGCTCGGGCAGCTTCGCGAACGAGTAGTGGATCCCCACCGGGATGTAGCGCCCGTCCGGCACCGACGGCAGCGACGCCGGCTGCTGCGAGCGGAACGTGAGCTGCGCCTCCAGGTTCAGGTTCTCCGGGAACGCCTTGACCGACGCGAGCCAGCTCCGGTCCTTGTCGAACGCCGCGCGCGCCTCGCGGCCCGGCCGCGAGATCGCGTCGTTCACCCGCTCGCTCACGCCCGACAGGTCCGAGACCAGCCAGTCGTGCACGTCGATCACCAGCGCCGAGTCGGCCCGCACCGACTCGATCTTCGCCGACGCCAGCACCGATTCGCCGAACGTCAGCTCGACCGCTTTCGCCGCCGCCGGGTCGCCCGGCGCCACGAAACGATGCGGCCGCTGCACCAGGAACACCCGGTCGCCGTGCCGCTCGAACGCGACGATGCTCCCCTCGAAGATGTTCAGCATCGTCCCGCCGAACACCCCGCCCGCGCCGATCCCCCGCGAGATCTCGAAGCTCAGCAGGAAATCCTCGCCCAACCGGTCCCGCGGGACCGCCAGCCACAGGTTCGAGCCCTTCTGGTACGTGTCGAAGAAACCCTCCCGTGCGACCGCGCCCTCCGTCAGCTCATCGAACGGCTTCAACCCGTCGCCGGGCCCGGACCGCGACGACTCCGACGCCGCTTGCGGCACCGGCGCGCCCGGCTGGCCCGAAGCCGACGAACACGCGGCCGCCGCGATCGGCAGCAGCACGAGCGCTACAATCGATTCCCTGAGTCGGCCCATGGTTCGCTCCTCGGAGGATGATCGGTGGAGACCTCGGACGCCCGTCCTGCGCACGACCGGTCCGTTGCCCGAATCGCTCAGCCATTTAACGCGTTGCGATGCCGCGGCGCAAGGGCGGCCCGGATCGACGCGGCGCCGTCGAGGACCGGCACCGGGGCGTCGCGACAGCGCCCTTGTCACGGGCCACGACCGCCCGATCCCGGGGCCGCACCGCGAAAGAAATGCGGACATCGCACCCAAATTTCCGCGTTTCGCCGAGCGGCGCACGGAGGGAAGTGCTGGCGATCGCGTTGTGCGACAGCGACTTACGAGAACCGCCGGCGTCCGGCACGCGGCGTGCCCTTACCGAGCGGCACAACACGGTAGCGCGGCGAACGGGAACTCCGGGGAGAGCGCCGCGCTGAGGAGGACGGTCGTCGACGCTGACGGCCGTTCTTCTTTTTTGCCTCGGTGGGGCTGGCGTGTCGTGCGCGGGTGGGCCGGGGCGGACGGGTGGGTGGCGGCGCGGTACGGCCGGCGGCGGCGCGATCCGCCGGCGCGGTCAGGCGGGTGGTGGCGCAATCCCGCGGGCGGCGGCGCGGTCAGGCGGGCGGCGGCGCGGCCCGGCGGGCGTACGCGCCGGGCGGAGCGGCGTCGCGCGTGGCGGCCCTTGCATCGCCCGGGCGATGGCGCCAAGCTGCGAACGATCTCCCCGGACGTGGTGCGCCGTCGCCAGCGACGGCGCCGTCCTGCGCCCTTCACCCCGAAACTCCCATGGGATCGAAAGCTCGCCGGCGCATCGGCGCCCTGGCCGTCTTCACCGTCTATTTCGTGGCGCTCTGGCTGTTGTGGGACACGCCGGTCGTCTACCCGCTGAAGGTCTTCGTCGTGCTGGTCCACGAGCTCGCACACGCGGCGGCGGTGCTGGCGACGGGCGGCACGGTCGAACGGATCGTGCTGACGGCGGACCAGGCCGGCGCCGCGTACACGCGGGGCGGGAACGCGTTCGTCACGCTCTCGGCGGGGTACCTCGGCAGTCTGCTCTTCGGTCTCGTGCTGCTCGGCGTCGCACGCGCGCGCGCCGCGTACGCCCGCGTCGTGGTGGCGGCGCTGGGCGCCCTGCTGATCGCGGTGGCCGTGATCTACATGCGCAGCGGCTTCGGCCTCGTCTTCAGCCTGGTCTTCGGCGCGGCGCTGCTGCTCGCGGCCCGGTGGGTCCACGCCGCGGGGCTGAGTGCGCTCCTGACGACGCTGGGGCTGACGAGCGCCCTGTACGCCGTGCTCGACATCCGCAGCGACGTGCTCCAGCGTCCGCTGGTCGAATCGGACGCCGCGCTGCTCGCGCAGATGACGGGTGTGCCTGCGCTGGCGTGGGGGATCGCGTGGATGGCCGTCGCGCTGACCGCGTGCGGGTGGGCGCTGCGGCGGGCGTGGGATCGGGCGTAGGCGCGGCGCCAGGCAGGGGGTGCGCCGGCCTAGCGTTCGATCCCCGGCAGGCTCAGCCCGTCCACGCTGATCTGGCCGTAGCGCACGATCCAGTGCAGGTGCGGGCCGGTCACCCGGCCGGTCGCGCCGACGCGGCCGATCTCCTGGCCGGCCTGGACCGTGTCGCCCTCGGCGACCGTCTGCTCGCTCAGGTGCAGGTACGCCGTGACGAGCCCGGCGCCGTGATCGATGTAGATGACGTTGCCGCCGATATAGAAGGAATCGACCAGCCGGACGACGCCGCGCGCCGCGGCGCGCACCGGCGCGCCGACGCCGCCGGCGAAGTCGGTGCCCGTGTGCCGGCTCTGGACCCTGCCGTTGAACTCGCGGCCGTTGCCGAAGCCGCTGGTCACGCGGCCGGGCCGCGGTCGGACGAACGGCGGCTCCCACAAGCGGGGCGTGCCGTGCGACCGGCGCGAGACCTCGCGGGCGCGCGCCGACTCGCGGCGGATGCGCGCCGTCGTCGCCTCGTCGTAGCCGCCCCCGTAGCGCGGCGCGACGGTCAGTTGTTCCATGCGGTACTCGCCCGGCGCGACCGGTACGGGCGCCTCCCGTCGCTCCACGCGGCCGTCGACCGTGCGCACCTCGAGGCGCAGCGTGAGCTCGCCCTCGGCATCGACCGGGACCGCCGCGAGCGCCGTGAACGCGTCGTCGCCCGGCTCGAAGTGCAGCGGCTCGCCGGCGAACTCGCCGCTCACGCGCTGGATCGCCGCACCGTCCGGCCGCACGCTCACGGTGAAGATCGTGCCCTGCGCCGGCCGCTCGGGGAGCCACGCGACATCGGCGAGGGCCGGCTCGAACGCGTGGTCGAGCGACGCGATCGCGTGGGGCGCGAACTCACGTGCGTGCGCCGGCGCCGCGCTCGGGGCGGCGTGCGCGCCGGCCTCGCCCCCGGCCGTCTCCACATCCGTTTGCGTTTCCGCCGCCGCGGCCGCGCCCGCCACGGCCAGTACCGCACACGCCGCGATCATGCGACGCCGCCCGCCGCCGAATCCGTACATCGTTCCTCCGTGTCGCCGTCCACCCGGGGAGCCGCTCGATTCAGGGGTCATACCACGGAGTGGCGCTATGGTTCGGCGGCGGCCGGGACCATGCCGGCCGGCGTCCGCGACCGTGTGCGGACCGACCGCGTGCTCGCGGCGCAGGCCGCGCGGGCGGCCGCCGCCGAACGGTCTGACGCGCGGAGCCGAGCGGTCCGCGTACGGGGGCGGGAGCGGAAGTGGTCATACCGACGTCGCCTGAACCGATCGTGGTCCGCAAGGCGGGGTTCGCCCGGGCCGGGCGGACGGGCACGAACGATTCCGGCGGATTGCGCATCAGGCACGGGCACGTCGAGGCGGCTCGATTCCTGCCTCCAGTGCCGGTCTCGGGACTCGAGGGCCCGTGCAGGAGATCGTCCCCATGCCGGTCCGGTTCAGCACCAGCGGCTGCCTCTGGAGCATCGTGATCTCGATCGTGCTCACGGTGCTCCTCAACCTGATGCTGCGGGCGTGCATGTAGCCGGGAGCGCCCGGCGCGCCGTGCAGGCGCGATTCGGACGAGGCGGGCGCCGGGCGGCCGCGGTCGCCCGCGCGGCCGAAGGACCCGGGGCCGGACGGTCTCGAGTCGGCGCCGACCTCTCGAGCCGGGGCCGGACCGTTTCGAGTCAGGGCCGAACCGTTTCGAGCCGGCGGCGACCCGCTTCGTGCCGGCGCCGCACCGTCTCGAGCCGAAACCGGACCGTGCCGTGCCGAGGCCAGACCGTATCGTGCCGAGGCCAGACCGTCCCGTGCCGAGGCCAGACCGTATCGTGCCGAGGCCGGGCCGTCTCGTGCCGGCGCCGGACCGGCTCGCGCCGAGGCCGGACCGTCTCGCGCCGTCGCCGATCCGGCGGTCGGGCGTGCTCCCGGGCAGGCAGGCGGGCGCTGCGTTCGGTGACGCAAGCCCCGCGGCGGGAACGCGATCCGATCGAGCCTACCCCGTCACGCCCCCATGATGGGCAGCACCGCGCCGGCGATGTAGCTGGAGCACGACGGCGCGGCGAGGAACACGCAGGCAGGCGCGACCTCCTCGGGCTGCGCCGGGCGCCCCATCGTCGTGCCGCTGCCGAACCGCTCGACCTTGTCGGCCGACCGGTCTGCGGGGTTGAGCGGCGTCCAGACCGGCCCGGGCGCGACGGCGTTCACGCGGATCCCGCGGGGGGCGAGGCTCGTGGCGAGCGCTTTCGTGAAGGAGTGGATCGCACCCTTCGTCGCCGTGGAGTCCAGCAGCACCGGCTGGCCGAAGAGTCCCGTTTCCGAGCCCGTGTTGATGATCGCGCCGCCCGGCTTCAGGTGCGGCACCGCCGCGCGCGCCATCTGGATGTAGCCGTAGATGTTGGTCCGCATCGTCATGTCCAGCGGCTCGTCGGTCAGCTCCTCGATCGAGCCGACGTGCTGCTGGAACGCCGCGCTGTTGACGAGGATGTCCGGCCCGCCGAGCTCGCCCGCGGTGTGCTCCACGGCATTGCGGCAGAACGCCGGGTCGCGCACGTCGCCGGCGATGAGGATGCAGCGCCGCCCCTCCTTCTCGACCGCGCGCTTCGTCTCCTCCGCGTCCTCGTGCTCGTTCAGGTAGGCGACGGCGACGTCCGCGCCCTCGCGCGCGAACAGCACCGCCACGGCGCGGCCGATCCACGAATCGGCGGACCACGTTTCCGTTTTCCGGATTGCTCCATATTGCTACGCCGCCCGAATACGCGGCCGCGACATGGATTCATGGATAAATCGACAAAGTGGCGGTACACAGCGATTTTTGGCCATCCCATTCGGCTCCGTCACCTGCCAGGCCCTGTGGATAGGGCATATCAAACCGCGCCAAAACGGAAAACGGAAACGTGGTCCGGTGATCAGCGCCGCACCCACGCGATCGCCCGCTCCTTCCACTCGTCCAGCACCTCGTACACCGTCGGGATGACGAGCAGCGTCAGCAGCGTCGACGTCACCACCCCACCGATCACCGCCCTTCCCAGCGGCGCGCGGAAATCGGCGCCCTCGCCCAGCCCCAGCGCGACGGGCACCATCCCGGCGATCAGCGCGAGGCTGGTCATGAGGATCGGGCGGAGGCGGATGCGGCCGGCCTCGATGAGCGCGGTGCGGCGGTCGAGGCCGCGGCGCTCGCGCCCCCACTTGGCGAAGTCGATCAGCAGGATCGCGTTCTTGGCGACGATGCCGGCCAGGAGGATCACCCCGATCAGGCTCATGATGTTGAGCGTGTCGCCGGTGAGGAGGAGCGCGAGCACGACGCCGATCATGGAGAGCGGCAGCGAGAGCAGGATCGCGATGGGGTCGACGAAGCTGCCGAACTGGACGACGAGGATCAGGTACATGAGCAGCACGGCGAAGCCGAGTGCGAGGAAGATGTTCGTGAACACCTCGCGCTGCTCCTCGACCTCGCCGCCCTGCGTCAGCACGTAGCCGGCGGGGAGCGGGACGGCGCGGACGGCGCGGTCGACGTCGCCGGAGACCTCGCCGAGCGACCGGCCCTGAACGTTGGCGCCGATGACGACGACGTTGTCGCCGTCGAGGTGGTCGATGCGCGCGGGGCCGAGCCCCTCGCGGATCTGCGCGACCTGCTCGAGCGGCACGACGCGCGGCAGCCCGAGCGGGTCGGCGAGGACGATCGGCAGGGTGCGGACGTCGCCGGTGCGGTCGCGGAACGGCGGCGCGAAGCGGACCTCGACGTCGCGGGTCTCGCCGGAGGGGTCGACCCAGTCGCCGGCGTCGATCCCGGCGAAGGCGGGGCGGAGCGAGGCGGCGATCTGTCCGACGGTCACGCCGAGGTCGCCGGCGAGGCCGCGGTCGATGGTGATGCCGAGGTCCGGGCGGCGGCCGCGGGTCGAGAGGCCGACGTCGACGGCGCCGGGCACCTCGCGCACGACGTCGGCGATGCGTTCGGCGAGCGCGGTCAGTGTGGCGGCGTCGGGGCCGCGGAGCTGGAGCTGGATCTGCTTCTCGTTGCCGCCGAAGCCGCCGGCGAAGACGAACGCGGTCGCGCCGGCGACGCGCGCGAGCTCGCGGCGCAGCACGACGCCGAGCTCGTCCTGCGAGAGGTCGCGCTCGCCCTGCGGCACGAGCCGGACGTAGATGTTGCCCTCGTCGACGGCGCCCGCGCCGAGCGCCAGCCCGGCGCCGTCGCCGCCGCCGATGGTCGTGTAGGTGTATTCGACCTCGGGCCGCGCGCGCACGATGGCTTCCAGCTCCCGCGCCTTGAGCCGCGTGTATTCGAGCGACGAGCCGGGCGGCGTCTCGAACGCGATGTCGATCTCGCTGCGGTCGCTGACCGGGACGAAGCCGAATCCGCCGAACAGCACCTGGAGCGCGATCGCGCCGACGAACGAGCCGACGGCGACGGCGACGACCGCGAGCCGGTGGTCGAGCGCCCAGGCGATGAGTCCGCGGTAGCGGTCGGCCTGGCGGTCGAACCAGCGGTTGAATCGGCCGAGCGTACGGGTGACGCGGGCGAAGGGCCCGCGGATGCCGCGGCCGGCGCCCGCGCCGGAGGCGGTGCCGTCCGGCGCGCCCGGACCTGCCCCTGCATCCGCACGTGAACCCGGACCCGAACCCGGACCTGGACCCGCACCTGGACCCGCACCTGGACCCGCACTCGGACCCACACTCGGATCCGCACCTGGATCCGCACCTGGATCCGCGCCTCGATCCGCACCTGGACCTGAACCTGGACCTGAACCTGGACCTGAACCTGGACCTGAACCTGGACCTGAACCCGGACCTGAACGCGGATCCGAACCTGCGCCCGCCTCTGCACCCGCTCCGGTGCCTACACCCGCACCGGTGCCTACACCCGCACCGGTACCCGCACCCGCACCGGTGCCCGGGCCCTGCCTCCCGCCCCGCCGCCCGGCCTCGACCTGCGGGTCCGGCCAGTACGCGGAGAGCATCGGGTCGAGCGAGAAGGCGACGAAGAGCGAGACGAGCACGGCGCAGGCGATGGTCAGCGCGAACGGCTTGAACCACTGCCCGGCGATCCCGCCCATGAACGCGACGGGGACGAAGACGGCGACGATCGAGAACGTGGTCGCGGCGACGGCGAGGCCGATCTCGTCGGTCCCATCGAACGCGGCGGTGCGGTGGTCCTTCCCCATCTCCATGTGGCGCACGATGTTCTCGCGCACGACGATGGCGTCGTCGATCAGGATGCCGATCGCGAGGGAGAGGCCGAGGAGCGACATCGTGTTGAGCGTGAAGCCGAACGCCCACACGGCGATGAACGCGGAGAGCACGCTGATCGGCAGCGCGAGACCGGTGATCACGGTGCTGCGCCAGGAATTGAGGAAGACGAAGACGACGAGGACGGTGAGCGCGGCGCCCTCGACGAGCGCGTGCTCGACGTTTGCGACGGAGCGGCGGACCCGGTCGCCGGCGTTGCGGACGACGTCGAGGCGGACGTCGGGCGGGAGCGTGCGGGCGAGCGCGGCGGCGCGATCGAGGACGCGGTCGGCGACGGTCGTCGTGCTCGCCCCCTTCGTCTTGAGCACCTCGATCCCGACGGCGGGCCGGCCGTCGAAGAGCGCGAGGGAGCGCGGCTCCTCGGCGCCGTCGACGACGTCGGCGATCTGCCCGAGGCGGATGGTCCCGCCGTCGCGCGTGGCGATGGCGACGCGGAGGAAGTCTTCGGGCCGCTCGATGCGCCCTTCGAGGCGGATCGAGCGCTCGCGGACCGGGCCGGTGACGCGCCCGACCGGCGCGGCGAGGCTCTGCGCCTGCACGGCCTGCACGACCTCGTCGAGCCCGACGCGCGCCTCGGCGAGCGCGTCGGGGCGGACGTAGATCGTCAGCTCGCGCTCCGCGCCGCCGACGACGGTGACCTGCGCCACGCCCTGCACGCCGCGCAGCTCGCTCGTGATCCCGGGGTCGGCGAGCCGCGTCAGCGCGGCCTGGTCGCGCGTGTCGGACGACAGCGTGAGCGAGACGATCGGCAGGTCGGCCGGGTCGAAGCGGCGGATGACCGGCTCCTCGATCTCCGGCGGCAGGTCGCCGCGGATGGCGGAGATTTCGTCGCGCACGTCCTGCGACGCCTCCTCGACGCCCTTCTCGAAGACGAACGTCGCCGTGATCACGGCGAAGCCGTCCGTCGCGCTCGACTCGACCTCGTCGATGCCGTCGATCCCGCGGATCGCCTCCTCGACCGGCTCGACGACCTCGCGCTCGACGACGGTCGGGTCCGCGCCCGGGTACGGGATGGTGACCACGACGACCGGCGCCTGGATGTCCGGGAACTCGTCCGTCTCGAGCTGGAGCAGCGCGAAGACGCCGAACGCGACGAGCGCGAGCATCGAGACGATCGTGACGATCGGCTTGCGGATCGCGAAGTCGGAGATGAACACGTCGCCTCCTCAGCGGCGCGGCCGCGCCGCCGCGGCGGTCCGCACGACGACGCGCGCCCCCTCGGTGACCGCGCGCGCCGCGCCGATGAGCACCGTGTCGCCGGCGACGAGGCCCGCCGTCACCTCGACCGTCGCCGTGCGTTCGTCGCGCAGGCCGAGCGTCACGCCGACGCGCGTCGCGCGCCCCTGGCGCACGGCGAGCACCGTGGGGCCGGCGCCGGCCTCGTCGATCGCGTCCTCCGGGATGACGAGCCCCTTCCGCGCCTCGCTCTCGATCCGGCCGTCCGCGTACAGGTCGGCGACGAGGCTGCCGGCGGCGTTCGGGATCGTGATGACGAGCTGGATCTGCCGCGTCGCCGAGTCGGCGGCCGGGCCGACGGCGGAGACCACGCCGCCGAACGTGAACGCCGGATAGCCGCGCACCTGGAAGCGCACCGGCGCGCCGACCCGCGCGGCGCCCAGGTGCTCGGCCGGGACCTCTGCCTCGAGGCGCATCGTCGACGGGTCGATCACGGTGTACAGGTCGGTCCCGGGCTGCACCACATCGCCGGCGCCCACGTGCCGCTCGGCGATGCGCCCGGCGAACGGCGCGCGCACCTCCGTGTCCGCGAGCTGCTCGCGCGCCGTCGCGAGCTGGGTGCGCGCCGTCGCGAGCTGCGCCTCCGCCGTGGCGAGGTTCAGCCGCGCGTCCTCGACGTCGCGCAGCGCGACGCCGCCGGCCTCGAACAGCACCTCCGCGCGCCGCACGTTGCTGCGCGCGTACGCCGCGGCCTGCTCCGCCGTCGCGACCGCGCGCTCCGCCGAGCGCACCGCATCGCGCAGCTCCGCGGCCTCGAGCCGGAGCAGCAGCTCTCCGGCCGCGACGGCGTCGCCCTTTTCCGCGTACGTCGCCGCGACCTGCGCCGCCAGCTCCGCGCGCAGCACCGCCTCGCGGCGCGGCTGGAGCGAGCCGGAGACGTACGGGCCGGTCTCGATCGTCCCGATCCGCGCGATCGCGATGTTTTCGGGCGCGATCACGACGGGCGCCGGCTCCGCCGGGGGCGCGCCGTCGCCGCACGCCAGGGCGACGGCGAGCGCGAGGGTGGGGCGCGGGGCGCGGCGGCGGGCGCGTTTCGGCCCGGCGCCGCGCGACTGTTTCGGGCTCGCCGCCGGCGCGGCACGCGTCGGCGGCCCGGCGCCAGGCGTCCGTGCGGCGTGCCGGCCCCGGCGCGGCGCGGCCCGCCGCGACCGCGCACGACGGCGGCCGCTCGGCCGGCGTGGGCTCCGTGCTCTCCCCCGCATCACGGGGCACCGGGGCCCCCGGGCCGACCGGGCTTCGCGGATGGGCGCGACGTCGCCGGCGCGGCGCGGGTCGTGTCGGGTGCGGCGCTGCCGCCACGGGGCGGCCCCGTGCCGGTCGTCTCCGGCGCCCCGCCGGTCCCCGTCGCGCCCGGGGCGCCCGTGCGCCCCGTCGTCCCCGTCGCGCCGCCGATGCCGGGAGTGCGCGGTCTCACCGTGATCCCGGGCCCGGGCGCGATCCGCGTCGCGCCGATGCCGTCCGCGGCGCGGATCGTGGCCGGCACGCCGAGCGTGCCGGCGGCGCCCGTGAGCCCGGCCGTGCCCGCGGCCTCGATCGTGACGGGCAGGTCGAGCGGCAGGTCGGGGAGCAGGATCAGCCGCGTCTGCGCGACCTGGAGGTCGCGGGCGGCGACGGCGCGGTTCGCGAGCGCCTCCTCGAGGAGCAGCCGCGTGTCGTTCAGCTCGAGGAGCGAGGCGACACCTTCGCGGTAGCGCAGCTCGGCGATCGCGTAGGCGCGTTCGGCTTCCTGGATCGTGCCGCCGGTCGCGTCGAACGCGGCGCGCGCGGCGTTCAGGCGGTCGATCGCGACGCGCGCGTCCTCGGCGGCGAGGTCGCGCAGCTCCTCGAAGCGGGCGGTCGCCTCGCGCACATCGGCGAGCGCGACGAGCTCGTCGCCGCGGAGCCGGCCGCCGGTGAAGAGCGGCAGCTCGGCGCCGATCGTGAGCGACGCGGTCGTGCGGAAGTCGCCGGGGCGCGGGACCGCGTCGATCGGGAACGCGACCTGCCCGAGCTGCCCGCTGAGCACGACCTGCGGCCGCCGCTGCGACCGCGCGATCTCGAGGCGTCCCTGCTGGATCCGCACGTTCTCCGCCGCCTGCCGCACCGTCGAGCGGAGCTCGGCCGCGGTGTCCGGGCCGGCCGGGTCCGGCGCGCGCTTCGCGACGGCGGGCGGGACCTCGTCGCCGAGCGGCGTGGTCAATGCGATCGGGCGGTCGAGCGGCGCGCCGACCAGCGTGCGCAAGCGGCTGAACGCGACGTCGCGCTCGGCGCGCCGCCGCACGACCTCCGCGCGCTGGTTGTCCCGCGCGACCCTGGCGCGCAGTGCGTCGAACTCCGCCTGGTCGCCCGCCTCCACCGCGACGAGCGTGACCGCGAGCGTCCGCTCCGCCTGCGCCAGCGTCTGCTCCGCGATGTCGAGGAGCCGCGCCGCGAGCAGCGCGTCGAAGTACGCCCGCGTCACGTCCAGCGCGAGCTGCGCGCGCTGCGCCCGCACCTCGACTTCGGCGCGGCGTCGCCCCGCCTCCGCGATGCGCGTCTGCGCGACGCGCCGGCCGCCGGTGTAGATCGGGAATGTAAGGAACAACCCGATGTCGTAACGGTGCGGGCTGCCGAACGGGCCGAACCCGCCGCCGAAGAGCGACGCGAGGTCCGGCGGCGCGGCCGGCCCGCCGGGCCCGCCCGCCGCGGCGGCCGCGAGGCACGCCACGACGACCTCCAGCGTGTCGACCCGCGCCCCGAGCGGCTGCGTCGGATCGGGCGCGAACGGGCCGCACGCGACGACGCTGTCCGGCGGCGCCGCGCCGGTGTCCGGCGGCACGCCGCCCTCGCCGCCGAACCCCGAGAACTCGCTGGCAAACGTGTGCGTGTACGCCGCCGATGCCGTGATCTCCGGGTAGTACGCCGCGCGAGCGCGGAGCCGCTCGCCCTGCGCCCGCAGAACGCCCGCCTCCGCGATCGCGAGCGGCTCGCTCGTCGCCTCGGCGCGCGCCAGCGCCTCCTCCAGCGACAGCTCCACCACCGCCGCGCGCTCCTGTGCGGCCAGCGTCGGGGCGACAAGCAGCACCAGGAGCAGCGGGCGCATCAGGCCGATCGAGGCGGGCATCTCCGTCGTCGCGGCGGTTCCGGGGTGCCGGCGGCGATGGAGGGGTGCAAGAACGCGGCCGGGGTGCTCCGGCGCGGGTGTCCGGGTCGGCCTGTACCGGTTATCCCGGGCAGCGCTCCGGCGCGCGTGTCCGACCCGGGGTGCACTGGCGCGATCCCGGGCGGCGCTCCGGCGCGGGTTTCCTCTCCGGGTGCTTTGGCGCTATTCCGGCACCGCTCCGGCGTGGGTGTCCCCCTCCGGGATCTGCGGAACTCGCTCGCTGCGCTCACTCAGACAGTCCTCGATCCCTCCGGGGGACACCCACGCCTCCGCTTACGGCGGGGCTGCCGGGGCGCTATCCGGGAGGGGACACCCACGCCTTCGCTCCGGGCGCGACTGCGGGCACGCGTTCGGCACGCCCACGCTTCCG
>DASVDG010000084.1:0-3745 GCA_036381255.1 Longimicrobiales bacterium
GGGGGGTGTGTGGGGTGGGTGTGGGGGTGCGGTGGTGCTGGAATGCTTCGTGCGTCGGGGAGGCGGGCGAACCATCACCGCCACAGGAGGATCCGATGTCCTCGCGTTCGCCCGCACGTTTCACTTCTCCCTGGGATGCCCTGCGCGAGATGCGCGAGCAGATGGATGAGTTGCTGCGTTCGACGTTCCGTGGGCCGGCCGCGCGGGGCGCCGGTTTCGAGCCCGCGGTGGACATTGCGGAGCGTGACGATGCCCTCGTCCTCACTGCGGAGCTGCCGGGGATGAAGCGAGAGGACATCGACATCGAGCTGGACAACAACGTCCTCACGATCCGTGGCGAGAAGAAGGAAGAGATCGAGGAGAAGGGCGAGGAGCGGTACGTCTACGAGCGGCGGTACGGCAGCTTCTCGCGGTCGTTCACGCTGCCGCGGACGGTGGACGCGGACCGGATCGCCGCGCGCTTCGAGAACGGCGTGCTGACGGTGACGATGCCGAAGCTGCCGCAGGCGCGCGGCAAGCGCATCGAGGTCGAGGACGGCGAGGCGCGGCGCTGATCGGGACGACGCGCACGAGCGGGGACGAGGCGATGGGCGACCGCCGGGGCTACACGCCGGCCGGATACGGCGCGGACTACCTGCACAACCTGCGATGGCGTTACCGCACCCGCTACGGCTCGGGGCGCGGCGGGGACCCGTACCGCACCGGCGGCTCGTTCGGGCGCGGCTACGAGCGGGCGGGCGACCTCGGCGCGAGGAGCGCCGAGCCGGGCCCACCGCCGCGTCGCCGCACCACCGCGCCGTACTACGGCCGGCACCCGGGCGGGTACCGGGGCCGGGAGGCGCGGGGCGGCCGGCGCGCCGCGACCGCGGCCCGGGACTACGACCGGGCGTACCCCTACTTCGGCAGCGCGGCGGCGGCCGAAGCGGCGCAGGGCTACCCGCCGGCGGACACGCTGAACCCGGAGGTCTACCCGTCCGCGCTCGGCTGGGGCGTCGGCGATTACGGCGAGGCGTACGAGCCGCCGGGGATGGCGGCGGCGCGACGCCGCGCCGGGCCGCGCGCCGGCGAGCGGCCGCCGGGCCGCCCACCGGGCCGGCGCGGGCGGGGCGACTACCGGGACAGGGAGTCGCGCCGCGCCGCGGGCACGCGTTACGCCCGGCGCGGAGCCGGCGGCGGCCACCGCGGTCGCGACTACCGCGACTACCGCGGCTACCGCGGCTACCGCGGCTACGGCGGTTACGGCGGTTACGGCGGTTACGGCGGTTACGGCGGTTACGGCGGTTACGGCGGTTACGGTGGCGGATACGGTGGCGGATACGGTGGCGGATACGGTGGCGGATACGGCGGCGGATACGGCGGCGGATACGGCGGCGGATACGGTGGCGGATACGGTGGCGGATACGGCGGCGGATACGGCGGTCGCCGGGGGCGCGGCGAACGCAGGGGCGAACGCCGGGGCGGTCGTTGAACGGCGAACGCCGGGGCGGTCGGCCGGGCGATCGTTGAACGGCGACGGCGGTGGTCGTCCGCGCCGCGGCCGTCGGGCGGTCGGTGCGGAGGAGCCGGCTGGCGCCGGCGGCCGTGCGTCAGTCGCCGCCGCGCCCGTGTTCCGCCTGTTTCCAGAGGTGCTCGCCGAACCGGCCGCGCCCCTGCCACGGCGGGTTCGGCAGACCGCGCAGTGCATCGAGCAGGCCGCGGAGCGCGTCGCCGATCCAGTCGGTCTCCCGCAGCACGTCGGGCCGCATCCGCCAGATGCCGACCTGGACCCAGTCGCGATCGAACACGACGCAGACCGGGAGTGACCGATCCGCCTCGGCGGGGTACCGACTCGCGAAGTCCGGGTACGCGTCGATCGGGAAGAGCCGCAGGTCGACGCCGCCGGCGACGGCGGCCTGGTCGCATGCGCGGGCGACGACCGGCACCGCCTCCTGTGCCGCCGGGCTGTCCGGGTCGAAGAAGCAGGCGACGTAGCGCGGGGTCGGGATGCTCTGGTACTCCGCGCGCAGCTCGGCGAGCGTGGTCTCATCGAAGCGTCGCCGCCACGCCGGGGCGTCGCGGCCGAGCCTGTCCAGCCAGTCATCCCAGGTGAGCCCGTCCCGGAATCGCTCTCGAGGCACCGACATGTACGTCCTCCGTCGCCTGGGGTCCGGAGCCGGCGGGTCCGCCGTTCGGGCGGGCCGGCGTCGCAAGGACCGCACCGCGGTGCGCGCATCGTGGCGGCGCGTCGCCCGGGGTCGCGGCCGCGCGCGGCCCGGGGGTGCGGCGGCCCACACCGGCGCACCGCGCTCCCCGGCCGGCCGCGGCTCAGTCGAGCGAGGCCAGGAGCGTGCGCAGCGCCGCGTGGATCCGAGGGTTCCCCGCGAGCACGGAGCCGCCGGCGCGCAGGTCGACCGGGCCGCCGTCGACGGCCGTGACGATCCCGCCCGCCTCCTGGACCACCAGCACGCCGGCCGCGATGTCCCAGGGGGCGAGGGAGAGCTCCCAGAACCCGTCGAGGTGCCCCGAGGCGAGGTGGCAGAGGTCGAGCGCCGCCGAGCCGCCGCGCCGGACGCCCGCGGTGTTGCGGAGCACGCCGTCCAGGTGACGGAGATAGCGTGGCAGCTCGTGCACGGTCTTGAACGGGAAGCCGGTGCCGATGAGCGCCAGCTTCAGCCGCTCGATGTCCGAGACGCGGATGCGCCGTCCGTCCCGGAACGCGCCGCCGCCCCGCATCGCCGTCCACTCCTCTCCGGTCGCGCCCGAGACGACCGCGCCCGCGACCGGCGCACCCCGATGAAGCACCGCGACCGAGACGGAGTACATGGGATAGCCGTGCAGGAAGTTCGTCGTGCCGTCCAGCGGGTCCACGATCCAGAGCCACTCGGCCTCGGCCGGTGCCGCCGCCGCGGGCGACCCGGCCGGCGCCGCGGCGACCGCCGTCGCGCCCTCCTCCGCGAGCACCGCGTGCTCGGGGAACCGACCGTTCACGAGAGCGAGGATCCGCTCCTCGGCCTCTCGGTCCACGTGTGTGACGAAATCGGCGACCCCCTTCTCCGACCAGTCCTCGACGCGGACCCGGCCCAGGTGGCGCCGGTGCACGTCGACGGCCGCGCGCGCCGCGGCGACGGCGGTGTCCAGCAGATCGCGGTATTCTGTCGTGCTCATGTCGAAATTTCCGATTCCCGTTCCCGCTCCCCGGCCGTGCGGGGGCGGGGGCGGCCGTGCCGACCGTTGCTGCGGCCCCCCGCAACATCGTAGCTTCCACGGGTTACAACGGAAAGCGACGAATCACCGAAGGACCGGATCGATGACTCCAAAGCGGATCTTCAGCGGCATTCAGCCCACGGGCGAAGCGCACCTCGGGAACTACCTCGGCGCGCTCAGGCAGTGGGTCGAGCTGCAGGAGCGGGCGGACTGCCTGATCTCGATCGTGGACTACCACGCGATCACGATGCCGTACGACGCATCCGCGCTCCCGCAGCGGACGTTCGACATGGCGGTCAGCGTGCTGGCGGCCGGGTTGGATCCGGACAAGTGCACGATCTTCGCGCAGTCGGACGTGCCGGAGCACACGGAGCTGACCTGGCTGCTCAACAGCGTCGCGCCGCTCGGCGAGCTGGAGCGAATGACGCAGTTCAAGGACAAGGCCGCCGGGATGGAGTCGATCCCGGCGGGGCTGCTGAACTATCCGGTCCTCATGGCGGCAGACATCTTGCTCTATCGGGCGGATGCGGTGCCGGTCGGCGAGGACCAGCTCCAGCACCTC
>DASVDG010000085.1:0-13344 GCA_036381255.1 Longimicrobiales bacterium
GGAGCCGGCTCCGGAGCGGCGCGCGGCCGCGCTCGTGCGCCGCGCGCTCGTGCGCCGTCCGGTCGTGCGCCGTCCGGTCGTGCGCCGTCCGGGCCTCCGCCGCGCGGGCCTGCGCCGCCGCCGCCCGTTGCGTCCGCCCGCGCCTTACCCGATCTTCCCGGCTCATCCCCCGATCCGGGACCTTCATCTCGCGGAGACCGACCCGATGGCGTCCACGACCGCACCCGCGCGCCGTCGCTTCCTCGCGCCCGTGCTCGCGGCGCTCCTCGCGCTCCCGGGCGCGGCGCCCGCGCTCCGGGCGCAGACCCCCTCGGCGAGCGCCGCGGACCACGCGGCGGCGGTGCGCGCGCGCCACGGCATGGTCGTCTCCGCGAGCGCGATCGCCAGCCGCGTCGGCCGGGACGTGCTGCGCGACGGCGGCAACGCGGTCGACGCGGCGGTCGCCACGGCGTTCGCGCTCGCCGTCACCTACCCGACCGCCGGCAACATCGGCGGCGGCGGCTTCATGGTGATCCGCTTCCCCGACGGCCGCACGACCGCGTTCGACTTCCGCGAGAAGGCGCCGCTCGCCGCGCACCCCGAGATGTTCCTGGACGAGGACGGCGAGTACTCCTACCAGCGCCACCACAACAGCCACCTCGCCGTCGGCGTGCCGGGCACCGTGGCCGGCTTCGCGCTCGCCCACGAGCGATACGGCTCGATCGAATGGCGACACCTCGTCGAGCCGGCCGTCCGCCTCGCCGACGACGGGTTCCCCGTCATGTCCGGCCTCGCCCGATCGCTCAGAGGCGTGCTGCCCGCCATGGAGCGCTACCCGGCGAGCGTCGCCGCGTTCTCGAAGGACGGCGTGCCCTACCGCCCCGGCGAGATCCTGCGCCAGCCCGACCTCGCCCGCACGCTCGAACGCATCCGCGACCTCGGCCGCGACGGCTTCTACCGCGGCGAGACCGCCCGCCTGATCGCCGCCGAGATGCGCCGTGGCGGCGGGATCATCACCGAAAAAGACCTCGCCGCCTACGAGGCCAAGGAACGCACGCCGATCCACGGCAGCTACCGCGGCTACGACATCATCAGCATGCCGCCGCCCAGCAGCGGCGGCGTCGCCCTCGTCGAGATGCTCAACATCCTCGAGGGCTTCGACCTCCGCTCCATGGGCCACAACTCGCCCGCGTACATCCACCACCTCGTCGAGGCGATGCGCCGCGCCTACCGCGACCGGGCCCGATTCCTGGCCGACACCGACTTCGTCGACGTGCCGATCGGCCGGCTGACCAGCAAGGCCTACGCGGCCGAGCTGCGCGCAGAAATCGACGCGGACCGCGCCACGCCGTCCGCGCCCGAGGACGTCGAGCTCGTCGCAGAGAGCACGGAGACGACCCACTTCTCCGTCGTCGACGCCGACGGCATGGCCGTCGCCGTCACCTACACGCTCGAGGCGGGGTACGGCTCGAAGATCGTCGTCCCCGGCGCCGGCTTCCTGCTCAACAACGAGATGGGCGACTTCAACGCGAAGCCGGGTCTGACCACGGAGGGCGGGCTGATCGGTACCGAACCAAATTTGGCGCGCCCCGGGCAGCGCATGCTGTCGAGCATGACGCCGACGATCGTCGCGAAGGATGGCGAGCTCGTGGCCGTGGTCGGCAGCCCGGGCGGGCGGACGATCATCAACACGGTGCTCCAGGTGATCCTGAACCTGGTGGACTTCGAGATGGGGATCGGCGAGGCGGTCGCGGCGCGACGGATCCATCACCAGTGGCTGCCGGACCGGATCCGGATCGAGGAGGGTGGCGCGGGTCCGGCCGTGGTGGCGGCGCTCGAGGCGATGGGCCATACGGTGCGCGTCGGGGGCCGGCAGGGTCGTGCGCATTCGATCCGGGTGGATCCGCAAACGGGCGAGCGGCTGGGCGCGGCGGACCCGCGGGAGCCGGATGGGGGGGCGGTGGGGTACTGAAGCGGGGCAAGCAGACCCGGCTGCACCATTCTTTCGACGCAAGCTGCCCGGCGCCGTCGACGCCGCGAGAAAAAGGGACGACCCGACCGGCCCTCCGCCGCCATCGTGTGCGGTGGCCGACTGACGGCCGTGCTCCAGGAGGACGTGGACGCCATCGTCGCCGCCGGCGCGGTCGGCGCGATGGCCGAAGTGATCGACGGAGACACGGCGATCCGGGTGCGGTCGGGCGCGGCCGCGCTCGGGAGCGCCGACCCGGTCCCGTTCGATGGCCATTTCCGGATGGGCAGCGCGACGAAGCCGTTCATCGCGGTCGTCGTGCTGCAGCTCGCGGCCGAGGGCCGGCTCTCGCTCGAGGATCCGGTCTCGAAGTGGGTGCCGGATCTGGTGCAGGGGAACGGCAACGACGGCAGCCGGATCACGATCCGTCACCTGCTCCAGCATACGAGCGGGCTGTTCGACTACTTCAACGATTACCGCTTCATCTCGACGATCTTCACCCCGGAAGCGTTCGAAGAAAACCGGCTCCGGGAGTGGACGCCGGAGGCGCTGGTGAGGCTGGCCGTGTCGCACCCGCCGACGGCGGAGCCCGGCGCCGCATGGAGCTATACGAACACCGGGTACGTCCTTGCCGGCATGGTGATCGAGGCGGTGACCGGCGAGCCGTGGGCGGTGCAGGTCCGGAAGCGCATCATCGAGCCGCTGGGGCTACAGCGTACGTACGCGCCGGGGAGCGATCCCGCGATCGCGCGCCCGTTCGCTCGCGGCTACGAGCTGTACGGCACCGACGGCGGCTACGTCGACGTGACCGAGAAGAACATGACGATGGCCGATGCTTCCGGTGCGTTGATCACGGCGACGGGCGACCTGAGCCGGTTCTTCGCGGCGCTGATGCGCGGCGAGCTGCTGGAGCCCGCGCAGCTGGAAGAGATGCTGAAGGCGGTACCGATCGGCGAGGGCGCCGCTTACGGCCTGGGCCTGTGGTTCAAGGAGCTGCCGTGCCGGCCCGGGGAGGGTTACTGGAGCCACGACGGCACGGCGCTCGGCTACGAAACGCGCACCGGCGTGCTCCCGGATGGCAGCCGGAGCTTCGTCGTCTCGGTGACGACGACGGACGCCCTGTACGGCAGCACCCGGTTCGACGAGGCGGTGGAACGGTCGCTGGACGCGTTGGCCCGCCACGCGCTGTGCGGCGCGCGCTGAGCGCCGCGGCCCGGGCGGCGGTGTGAGCGCCGCGGCCCAGCCGACGGCGTGCACGCCGCAGCTCGGCCGACGGCGTGTGCGCCGCGGCTGCGTCGACGGTGTGCGCGCCGGGGCCGCCCGGCGACCCCCTCGTATGCTCGCTCATGGACCCGTAGGGTTCTGTCTGCAGGAATTGTTGGTCCCGATCCCGACCGGGTCATACGGAATTCGCCGGAACCGTTTCCCCCATTGGCCTCGGTCGGGGTGCGTCTCGCCGCCGGGACCGCGAAGGGCTCACGCGGCGTCCGAATCACGCGTTCGGCCGCGCATCGCAGCGGGCGACGGCGGAGCGGGTCGGCGCCGCGGCCGCCGCACGCGGCGATGGCCTCGACCTCACGGAGCTCCCCCCAGATCGATCAGCAGTCCGAACCCCGCGAAGAAGCTCGACAGCGCCGTGAACCGGCCGGTCATGAGAAGGATGCCGACCAGGATGATGAACGCGCCGGTCGTGCGCTCGATCGGGCCGAGCCATCGTCGCAGCCACGATGTGCGCGTCAGGAACGCGTTCAGCCCGACGGCCGCGGCGAAGAACGGGATCCCGAGGCCCAGCGCGTACGCGGCGAGGAGCAGCGTGCCGCGCGCCATCGTCGCCTCCATCCCGGCGTAGAGCAGGATCGTGGCGAGGACGGGGCCGATGCACGGCGTCCACCCGGCGCCGAACGCGACGCCGGCGGCGACGGAGCCGAGCGCACCGGCGGGCTTCGCGGCGAGGTGGACGCGGCGCTCGCGCAGGAGCGCGGGGCTCCGGAGCACGCCGATCATGTAGAGCCCGAAGAGCACGATCACCGCGCCGCCGAGCTGCTGGAGCAGCGGAAGCGAGCGGGCGAGCACGCGGCCGAGCGCGGTCGCCGAAGCGCCGAGCGCGACGAACAGCGCCGAGAAACCGGCGATGAAGAGCGCCGCATGCGCCGCCGCCCGACGGCGGGCCGTGGCGTCGTCGTCGGCGCCGCGCAGCTCATCTAGCGTGAGCCCCGTCACGAACGAGACGTAGCTCGGCACGATCGGCAGGACGCACGGCGAGAGGAACGAGGCCACGCCCGCCAGGAAGGCGAGGCCGAGCGAGACCGCGTCGCCGTCCATCACGACGCCGCATCCGTCGCCGACGAGGAGGGCCGGCGCGGTCCGCAGTCGGCGCCGGCGGCGGCGGCGAACGTGCGGACGATCTCGCCGGCCGGCAGGATCGCGTCGATCCCGGCGACGCTCCGGCCGGCCTGCCAGTACTCGTTCTCGCCGGTGTCGTCGAGCGCGGCGCGTTTGAGCTGCCACGCGGATTTCAGCGCGTAGATCGTGCGCATCCAGTGTTTGCGCCTGCGACCGCGCAGCATCCACCGGGCGAGCGGCCCGGCCTTCAGCCCCATCCGCTCGATGTAGGGCGTGCGGATGACGGCGACGGGGACGCCGGTGATCCGCTCGCTGAGCACGATGTCGCCCTCGCCCGCCTCGAGGATCGCGCGCTTGTAGGCGTCGCTGGCGCGGCACTCCGGGGTGGCGATGAAGCGGGTGCCGAGCTGCGCGCCGGCGTAGCCCATGCGCAGCGCGGCGGCGAACTCGTCGGGCGTGCCGATCCCGCCGGCGCAGACGACGGGGACGCCCAGGTCGCCGAGCTCGTCGAGGAGCTGCTCGGCGCTCCTGGGTCCCGCGTGGCCGCCTGCGCGGCGGTTCACGGCGATCAGCCCGTCGACGCCGCCGTCGATCCCTTTGAGCGCCCATTTCCGCTCGGTCACGTCGTGGTAGACGACGCCGCCCGCCGCGTGCACGCGTTCGACGACCCAGTCCGGCTTGCCGAGCGAGGTGATGAAGAAGCGGATGCCCTCCTCGAGCGCGGTGTCGACCCAGCGCTCCATCCGCTCGCGGTAGGCTTTCGACGATGCCTCGATGAGTGCGTTCATCCCGATCGGCTTCGTGGTCAGCCGTCGGATCAGCCGCAGACCGTCGCGGAAGTCGTGGCCGTGGACGTAGGTGAGCGAGACCGGCTGCACGATGCCGATCCCGCCGGCCTCGGAGACGGCCGCGACGAGCTCGGGGTTGCTGCACGGGTACATCGCGCCGCAGATCAGCGGCACCTCGATCCCGGCGTGGCGGGTGAGCGGCGAGTCGAGCATCCTCGTCGTCATGGGCTGGGCGGGCGCGGGCTCATCGCGGGGCCAGGCGCCAGCGGGCGGTCACGCGGGCGACGACGTCGCCGTCGCGGTCGCGGATCTCGGCGGTCACGTGGTGATCCATCCGGTCCGTGACCTCGGGCACTTCGGCACGGCATTCGGCGACGAGGCGGCCGCGCGCCTTCTTCAGGTACTCGGCGGAGAGTCCGGTCACGATCCCGCGCACCGTCGGCGGCAGGCCGTTCATCATCGCGAGGCCGCTCGCCAGCTCGCCGAGGTTGACGAGCGCGACGGCGTGGATCGAATCCAGATGGTTGCGGACGCGGCGCCGGTCGCGCAGCTCGATCCGCGCGTAGCCGGGTTCGAGCGCGACGACGCGGGCGCCGATCGTGGCGGTGTACGGGATGCGCAGGCCGAGCAGGCGGCTGAACAGCCACGTCCTGCCGGGGAGCGGGCCGAGGCGCCGCCACAGTGCGGCGATCGGCGATTCGTTCGGGTCGTGTGTCGGCGCCATGGGAGCGTCCGGTTCGGGTCGGGGCGCATGGCCGCGGGCGGGCACCCATCCGGGCAATATAGCGGCCGGCCGCATCTCGGGCACGGTGCGATGCGCGCTCCCTTTGAGGCGGCGCCGTCGCACCTTAACTTGCACCGGTCCGTCGCACATCCCGCCAGTCAGGGGGCGAGTCATGCCGGTGATCTCTCCAGCGGGCCGCGCTCGGTCGCCGAGGAAGGCGGCCGCGCTCGCTGCCGCATTCGGGGCGGGGCGCGGGCTCGCACTCGCGGCCGGGCTCTCGATGGCGCTCCCGTCCGCCGTCGCGGCGCAGGGCGTCGGCGACGCGGCCGGTATCGGCACGCCGTGCAGCGGGCGACCGCGCGGGCCGGGCGTGACCGACCCCGACCTGTACTGCATCGACCTGGTGCCGACGCCCGATCTCCCCGCCGCCTCGGGCGTCGTCGAGCTGGGCCGCGTGCCGACGCCGTTCGGCGTGGCGGTCACGGCGGACGGCGTGCTGAAGTACGACCTGCGGGTCGCCGTGGAGGGATTGCCGGCGCCGGAGACGCTCGGGCCGTACACCACCTACGTCGCGTGGGCGACGACGCCGCTGCTGCGGCCGATGGTGAAGCTGGGCGCGCTGCGGCCCGATGCGGAGGCGGCGACGGGATCGAGCGCCGGCTCGGGGTCGGGCCCGGCCGGGGGCGCGACTTCCGCCGCCGGCGCGGCTCGGCGCGCCGGCCCGGGCCGGCGTGAGGCGGCGCCGGCGCGTCGCCTCGTCGCCTCCGGGCGCATCGCGTTCAACAAGTTCCTCGTCCTGGTCACGGCGGAGCGGTCGGCCGGCGTCGAGGAGCGGGGAGGGAAGATCGTGCTGCGCGGGACGTCGCCGAGCATGCGCATGCAGCCGCACGACCTGCCGTTCCTGTACACGCTGGGGCCGGGCGCGGGCCCGTCGGAGCACGCCGGCCACGTGCCGCGCGCGGTGCGGGCGGAGAAGGCGGCACCGGAAGCCGGCCGCGTGCCGCACGCGGAGCCGCCGGCAAAGGCCGCGCCGAGCGCCGCCCGCGCCCGATGGACGCTCCCGCCGATGCACCCCGGCGTCGCCATGGCGCCGGCGCTGATGGGTGTGCGGCCGTCGGTCGCGCCGTTCCTCCCGGCCGCCGATGCCGGGGAGGCGGTCCCGGACGCCCGGCCGACGACCACGGTGCCGCTGCAGGACGGCGACACGCTCGACCTCGTCGCCGGCCTCGTCCGGCGCACCATCGCCGGCCGCACGTTCGTGATGTACGGCTTCAACGGGCAGATCCCCGGACCGCTGATCCGGGTGCCGCGCGGCGCGACGATCGTGGTCCGGTTCACGAACCGTCTCGACCTGCCGACCGCGGTGCACTGGCACGGCGTGCGGCTCGACAACCGCTACGACGGCGTGCCCGGCGTGACGCAGGACCCGGTGCCGCCGGGCGGCACGTTCGAGTACCGCGTGCACTTCCGCGATGCCGGCATCTACTGGTACCACCCGCACCACCGCGAGGACATCACGCAGGACCTCGGGCTCTACGGCAACATGCTCGTCGGCTCGCCGGACGCGGACGCGTACGGCCCGGTGCACCGCGAGGAGGTCCTGACGCTCGACGACCTGCTCGTCGCGGACGCGGGGCTCGTCCCGTACGGCCGCGAGGCCGCGACGCACGCGCTCATGGGCCGCTTCGGCAACGTGCTCCTGGTCAACGGCGAGCCCGGGGATACGATGGCGGTGCGGCGCGGCGAGGTCGTGCGGTTCTACCTGACGAACGTCTCGAATACGCGGGTCTTCAACCTGTCCTTCGGCGGCGCGGCCATCAAGCTCGTCGGCTCGGACATCGGCCGCTACGAGCGGGAGCAGTGGGTCGAGAGCGTGGTGCTCGCGCCGGCGGAGCGCGCCATCGTCGACGTGCGGTTCGACGCGCCGGGCGTGACGGTGCTCGAGAACCGCGTCCAGGGGATCGACCACCTGTACGGCAACTTCTTCACCGAGGCGGACACGCTGGTGCGGATCCGCGTCGCCGACGGGCCGGCGGCGCCGGTGCTCGGCACGCCGTTCGAGACGCTGCGACGCAACGACGACGTCGTCGCGGAGATCGCGTCGTACCGCGCGCACTTCGGCCGACCGGTCGACCACGAGCTGCTGCTCACCCTCGAGCTCGACGAGCTGCCGTTCCCGATCGGGCCGCTGATCCGCCTCGACTCGGCGTACTTCCACCCGGTCGAATGGACCGGGACCATGCCGATGATGAACTGGGCGGCCACCGCCCGGGACGCGCGCTGGATCCTGCGCGAGCCCTCGACCGGCCGCGAGAACATGGATGTCGCCTGGCGTTTCCGCGTCGGCGACGTCGTCAAGCTGCGGCTCACGAACGACCGCCGCGCCGCGCACGCGATGCAGCACCCGATTCACATCCACGGCCAGCGGTTCCTCGTCCTCTCCGTCGACGGCGTGCCGAACCCGAACCGGGTGTGGAAGGACACGATCCTGCTCCCCGTCGGCTCGACGGCGGAGCTGCTGCTCGAGCTCTCGAATCCGGGCCGCTGGATGCTGCACTGCCACATCGCGGAGCACATGGAGGCCGGGATGAGGATGGTGTTCACGGTGGATCCGGCGGGGTAGCGGTGCGACGGCGCGGGAGCCAGGCGGACCCGCTCGGCCCGCCCGGCCGGTCGACCACCGGCGCGCCGGATCAGGACGTGGTCACGGGCTCGAAGGCGTCGACTTCGCGGTACGCGTCGATCACGGCCTGCTCGCCCTCGCGGCCGTCGCGGGCGTTGCCGTGCTCCATCCCGAGGATGCCGCGGTACCCCTTGCCGTGGATGTGCCGAAGCACGTTCCTGTAGTTGATCTCGCCCGTGGTCGGCTCGTTCCGGCCGGGGTTGTCCCCGATCTGGAAGTAGGCGATCTCGTCCCAGCAGGCGTCGATGTTCGGGATCAGGTTCCCCTCGGTGATCTGCTGGTGATAGATGTCGAACAGGATCTTGCACGACGGGCTGTCGACGGCGCGGCAGATCTGGAACGCCTGGGCGGCCTTCCGGAGGAACAGGCCGGGGTGGTCGCGGGGGTTCAGCGGCTCGAGGACCATGACGAGCCCGTGCGGCTCGAGGATCTCCGCGGCGCGACGGAGCGTGTCGACGACGTTCGCGGTCTGGTAGCCGAGGTCGAGGCGCTGCGCGAGGTGGCCGGGCACGACCGTCATCCACGTCGCGTCGACGCGTCGGGCGATGTCGACGGACTCGCGGATCTCCTTCAGGAATCGTTCGCGCGCGTCGTCGCGGCCGGAGGTCAGCGTCGGCCGCCGCCAGTCGATGGTGTGTGCGACGAACACGCCCATCCGCATCCCGAGGCGCGCCAGCTCGGCGCCGATCCGGTCCTGAAGCTTCACGGGCCGGCCGCGCATGCCGTTGTCCTCGAGGGAGCGGAACCCGACCTCGGCCATGAAGCGGAGCTGGTCGATCGGGTCCTCGCCCGCGTGGTGGCGGAACATGCCGAAGTGCGGCGCGTAGTCGAGCCGGAACGGCTCGCCGCGGCGCGCGGCCCGGGCGGCGACGTCGCCGCCGGCGAGGCGACTCGCGGCCTCGAGACCGGTGGCGGACGCGGCGAGCGCGGTCGTGCCGACGACCCCGGCCTTCACGAAATCCCTTCGCCTCATGACGTCGCCTCCTTGCGGGCGTGGGTGAACGTCGTCCGGGAGAGCTGGGTCACGCCCGGCTGCGCGACGGGCGGGACGGGCATCCACGTGAACGACAGCTCGCGCGGCACCAGGTCGAGGTCGGCGTCGCGGATCTGGTCCCAGGTGATCTCCTGGCCGGTGTAGGCCGCTTCGCGGGCGAGGATCGCGGTGAGCGTGCTCTCGGCGACGCGGCGGCCCTCGTTGAGCGGCTCGCCCGCGCGGATGCTCGCGATCAGGTCGGCGTGCTCCTGGACGTAGGGGTTCACCCGCTCGCCCTCCCAGCGCCACTCCTCGGCGCCGCGGATCCAGCCGTTGCCGTTGGACGTGCCGCGCGTGCCGGTGAAGCGCTCGCCGACGTAGCGCGCGGTGCCGTCCTGCTGCCGACACATGCTCAGGATGCGGGCGCCGTTCGCGTACTCGAGCTCGACGGCGAAGTGGTCGAAGATGTGGCCGTACGCCGGGTCGACGCGGACCTGCCGCCCGCCGACGCCGTTCGCGCGGACCGGCGGTCCGCCGAGCGCCCAGTTGGCCACGTCGAGGTTGTGGATGTGCTGCTCGACGATGTGGTCGCCGGAGAGCCAGGTGAAGTAGAGCCAGTTGCGGATCTGCCACTCGACGTCCGACATGCCGGCGGTCCGGTCCGCGCGCCACAGCCCGCCCTGGTTCCAGTAGACCTGCCCCGCGACGATGTCGCCGATCGCGCCGTCGTGGAGCCGTCGCATGGTCTCGATGTAGCGCGGATCGTGGCGGCGCTGCGTCCCCGCGACGATGGCGAGGCCCTTCGCGGCGGCGGCCTCCGACGACGCGATGACCGAGCGGACGCCGACCGGGTCGACGGCGACGGGCTTCTCCATGAAGACGTGCTTGCCCGCCCGGATCGCGGCCTCGAGGTGCTGCGGTCGGAACCCCGGCGGCGTGGCGAGGATGACCAGGTCGATGTCGCTCGCGAGCACCTTCTCGTACGCGTCGAACCCGACGTAGCAGGTCTCGGCCGTGGCGCTGAGCTTCTCGCCGATCGCCTCGGCGAGCTGGTTGCGGGAGCGCTCGAGCCGGTCCTCGAAGAGGTCGCCCATGGCGACGATCTCGACGCCCTCGGCCGAGGTGACGCAGTCCCGCGCCGCGCCGGTGCCGCGGCCGCCGCAGCCGATCAGGCCGACGCGGATCGTGTCCGACCCGGCGGCGTGGGCCCACGCGTACTGGGGCACCCATTGCCCGGCCGCCAGGCCGACGGTCGCGGTGGCGGAGGTCCGCAGGAAGTCCCGCCGGCTCACACGTCCACGCGGATTCGGTGCATCGCTCATGGTTCGCGTCCTGTCTCGGGGGATCGTTGAGGGAGCGTTCGGCTTCTCAGGGTTCGCGCACCAGGCGGAACCCGACGAACGGCGCATCGGCCAGCCACCACCGGCTCTTGGGGAGCTGCGGGTCGGTCATGTTCCAGGCCGGCGATTGCGCCTGTCGCGCATCGCAGTGCACGGCGTCCCGTCCGTCCGCGTAGGAGCCGCCCTTGACGACCGGCGTGCCGTCGGCGCCGTCGACCCACTCCGCGACGTTGCCGAGCAGGTCGTAGAGGCCGAACGCGTTCGGCGCGCGCATCGCGCCCGGGTGGGTGCGGCCGTCGGAATTCTCACGGTACCAGGCGTGGTCGGAAAGCGCGTCCGGCGGGCCGGCCGCGCCGGCGCGGCACGCGTGCTCCCACTCGGCCTCGGTCGCGAGCCGGTACTTGCGGCCGGTCCGTTCGGAGAGCCAGCGGGCGAATCGCGTCGCGGCGTGGTGCGTCATGGCGAGCGCCGGCCGCCCCTGGTGGCCGAACTCGGCGCCCGGCAGCACGTACGGCTTGCTCGGCCGCGAGACCGCATCCGCGCCCTTCCCGGTGCCGACCTGCCCGCCGGCATCGAGGCCGAAGACCCAGACGTCGTAGACGTCCCAGGTGACCTCGATCCGGCTCATCCAGAACGGGCCGACCGCCACGGTGTCGACGCCGTTCGGCGTCCGGACCTCGGCCCGGCCCGCGGGGACGGGGACCATCTCGAAGCTTACGACGGTGCCGGGCAGCGTTTCCGTGTAGGCTTCCGTCGGCGCGGACATCGCCTTATCCTGCGGGGCATCGGCGTTCGCGCCGCCGGCCTGCCGCGCCGGGACGGGCCGCGTGACGGTCAGCACCAACGCCGCCGCCAGCGCGGACGGGGCGGGCCACCCGGAGATCCATCGCGACATCATGCGCCTCTCACGCTCGAAAGTCCTCGGTGCGTTCGCCGTCTCGGCCGCCCTGTTCGCCGCGCCGCGCGCCGCGCCGCAGCGGTTCGAGTTCCGGCAGATCCACATGGGGGTGCGCGTTCGGCTCGTGCTGTACGCGCCGAGCGAGGCGGCCGCCGCGCGTGCGGCAGGCGCGGCGTTCGCCCGGATCGCGGAGCTCGACAGCCTGCTCAGCGACTACCGGTCGGACAGCGAGCTGGCCGCGCTCGCGGCCCGCGCCGGCGGCGCGCCGCTGCGCGTGAGCGAGGAGCTGTTCTACGTGCTCGCGCGCGCCCAGCGGCTGGCCCGGCTCTCCGACGGCGCGTTCGACGTCACGGTCGGGCCGCTCGTCCGGCTGTGGCGCCGCGCCCGCAGAACCGGGGAGCCGCCGTCGCCGGAGTCGCTGCGCCACGCGGCCGATCGCGTGGGCTGGCGCCGGGTCCGGTTGGATTCCGTCGCGCGAACCGTCCAGTTGCTCGCGCGCGGGATGCGCCTGGACCTCGGCGGGATCGCCAAGGGCTACGCGGGCGACGAGGCCATCGCCACGCTCCGTCGTCACGGGATCCGCCGCGCCCTCGTCGAGCTGGGCGGCGACATCGTGGCGTCCGGCCCGCCGCCGGGACGGCCCGGCTGGCGCATCCGCGTGGCCGACGCCGCGCCGGGCCGCGACACGATCCCGCTGGCGGACGCCGCCGTCTCGACGTCGGGCGATGCCGCCCAGTTCCTCGAGGTCGACGGCGAGCGCTACTCCCACGTGATCGACGCGCGCACCGGGATGGGGCTCAGCGACGGGGTGGCCGCGACGATCGTCGCACCCGACGGCATCACGGCGGACGCGCTCTCGACGCTGGTCAGCATTCTCGGTCCCGATCGCGGCGCCGTGTTCCTGCGCGAGCATTTCCCGGACGTGACCGCGTACATCCGCCGCGTCGACCGGCCCGGCGCGACCCGCCCCTGACCGCCCGGCCGTGGGCCGTGGGCCGCCGGTTGTCGGCCGTGGGCTTGTAGGCCGTGGGCTGTCGGCCGCGGGCTTGTAGGCCGTGAGCCGTTGGCCTTTGGTCGTGGACCTTTGGTCGTGGGCCTTTGGTCGTGGACCATGGACCGTGGGCCGTGGGCCGTGGGCGGTGGGCCGTGGGCGGTCGGCGGCCGGCGATCGGTCGTAAAAACGTACGGCGCAGGCCACGGGGGCACAAGCTCACCGCGATACGGTCGGGCCGGCGGCCATCGCACGGTCGTGCGATCGAGAGGAGTGATCGAGTGAGACGATCGAGAGAGGCGATCGAGTGAGACGATCGAGAGGGGCGATCGAGAGAGGTGATCGAGAGGGGCGATCGAGAGAGGTGATCGAGAGAGGTGATCGAGAGAGGTGATCGAGAGAGGTGATCGAGAGAGGTGATCGAGAGAGGTGATCGAGAGGGGCGATCGAGAGGGGCGATCGAGAGGGGCGATCGAGAGGGGTGATCGAAATGGGTGATTGAAATGGGTGATTGAACCTCGGCTATTCACCATGTCGCGTGAGTTTGCCGATTTCTGCCTTTTTTGCCGCTTGGGTCTGATCCGGGCCTTGCGGGGGTGATGTGAGGGACACGCCCCCTTTCCCCCGTCCCCGGACGGCGGCGGTTCGCCCGCTTC
>DASVDG010000086.1:0-16296 GCA_036381255.1 Longimicrobiales bacterium
GATCGGCGTGGCGGACATGACCAGCACGTCCGGCAGCCCGTCGCGCGACTCGCGGTCGGTCCCGCCGTCTGCCGCTCGCGTGTCAGCCGCCCCCGTGCCTGCCGCCCGCGTGCGCGCCACGGCGCCGGTACCGCCGGCGCGGCCGGCGCGGCCGGCGCGCCCCGGCTGCCCCGGGCCCGCCGCATCCGCCGCCGCGTCCGCCGCGCCCACGGCACCCATCTCCGCCAGCGCCTGCCGCTGCCTCACCCCGAACCGGTGCTGCTCGTCGATGACGGCGAGGCCGAGGCGATGGAACTGCACTGCGTCCTGGATCAGCGCGTGCGTACCGACGACGATCCCGGCGGCGCCCGACGCGATCTTCTCGAGCGCGTCGCGCCGCTCCGCCGCACCCAGCCGCCCCGTCAGCAGCGCAACCTGCACGGGGAGCGCTTCGAGCAGCTTGCGCAGCGTGCGTGCGTGCTGCTCGGCGAGGATCTCGGTCGGCGCCATGAGCGCGGCCTGGTACCCGCTCTCGACGGCGAGGAGCATGGCGAAGAGGGCGACGACGGTTTTCCCTGCGCCGACGTCGCCCTGGACCAGGCGGTTCATCCGCCGCGGCGACGTCATGTCCGCGAAGATCTCGCGCAGCACCCGCGTCTGCGCGCCGGTCAGCTCGAACGGCAGCGCGCGGAACAGCGCGCCGGTCAGCTCGTTGGTCCGGCGGAATGCGATCCCCTGCCGCGTCGCGGTCGCGCGATGGTGCGCGCGGGCGTGCAGGAGCTGGAGGAAGAACGCCTCCTCGTAGGCGAGCCGTCGCCGTGCGCGTTCGGCATCCGCGAGCGATGGCGGGCGGTGCAGCAGCTCGATCGCCTCGCGCAGCGGCGGCGCCGCGATGCGGCCGAGCTGCTCGGGCGCGAAGAATTCGTCATCGTCCAGCGCCGGGAGGAGCGCGTCGAGGTTCGCGTCGATGATCGAGCGGAGGATCCGCTGGGAGAGCCCTTCGGTCGCGGGGTAGATCGGCAGCACCTTCCCCGACGCGTCGGCGTCCTCGCCCGCGCGCCCGAGGATGACGTACTCCCGCGGCTGGATCTGCCGGCCGTGGAAGAACTTGACCGGGCCGGTCACGAGGAGCAGGTCGCCCTTGCGAATGACCCGGTCGAGGAACGGCTGCCCCGGCCACGAGCATTCGATCAGCCCGCTGCCGTCCCGGATCACCGCCTGGAAGATGCGGAGCCCGACGCGCGTCGGGATCACGCCCTTGTGCGTGACCTCGCCGATCACGGTGGCGTCCATCCCGACCTCGAGCGCGCCGATGCGCGAGACCGTGCTCGCGTCCTCGTACCGGCGCGGCACGTGGTAGAGCAGGTCGCGCGCCGTCCGGATGCCGACGCGCGCCAGCGTCTCGGCGCGCTTCGGCCCCACGCCCTTGAGGTACTGCGCCGGCCGGTCCAGCGGCGATACGGTCGTGGTCATGGCGACCCGCCGGGTCAGGCGGTCAGGACTTCCCGCGCGAACGTTTCCGCGTCGAACGACGCGAGCTCCTCGATCCCCTCCCCAGTGCCGACGAGCTTCACCGGGATCCCGAACTGCTCCTTCAGCGCGACGACGATCCCGCCCTTCGCCGTGCTGTCCAGCTTCGAGAGCACGAGCCCGCTGAGCGGGAGCATCTCGGAGAAGGTGCGGACCTGCGACGTCGCGTTCTGCCCCGTCGTCGCGTCGAGCACGAGCAGCGTCTCGTGCGGCGCGCCGTCGACCTTCCGCGCGACGACGCGGTGCACCTTCGCCAGCTCGGCCATGAGGCCGCTCTGCGTGTGCAGCCGCCCGGCCGTGTCGATGATGACGACGTCCGCGCCGCGGTTCCGCGCGGCCTCGATCGCGTCGAACGCGACCGATGCCGGGTCCGCGCCCGCCTGCGCGCCGACGAAATCCACGCCCGCACGCTCCGCCCACACCCGGAGCTGATCGATGGCTCCGGCGCGGAACGTGTCGCCCGCCGCCAGCAAGACCCGGTGCCCCTCGCGCTTCAGCCGGTGCGCCAGCTTGCCGATCGTCGTCGTCTTGCCGACGCCGTTCACGCCGACCACGAGGTAGACGGTCGGCCCCTCACCATCGGCGAAGCGCAGCGACGTGTCGACGCCGCCCCCGCGCAGGATCGACTCCAGCTCCCGCTCGACCGCGTCCAGGAAGTCCTGCTCCGTGCGCGCCCTCCCCTGCCGCGACAGGTCCTCGACCCGGTCGACGAGCCGCATCGTGACCGGCACGCCGAAGTCGCTCGCCAGGAGCAGCTCCTCGAGCCGCTCGAGCGACCCTTCGTCCACCCCGCCCCGCATGATCACGCCCACGTCCGTGAGCGCGACGTCCTTGATCCTCTGCCAGAGCGACCGACGCTCTTCCTTGTGCTTGAAAAGCCTCGCCATCCTCGTCCCTTCGGTTTCCCTTCCGCTCCCACGCTTCACCGCAGCCCCCACCGGCGCCGCAGCACCCATTCCGTCGACACCAGCAGCACCAGGGCCAGATACGCCCAGGGCAGGGTGTGCAGCGGCTCGCCGCTGCGCGGGACTGACGCGAACACGGACCCCGCGCCCTCCGCGTCGAACGCGCCGATCTCCACGGCCGCCCGGACGAATTCCGGCGAGTAGCTCTCGACGCTCAGCGGCCCCGCGGCCGCGCCGACCTCCTCGCCGCCGGCGAAGGCGCGCGCCTCGTAGCGGTAGTGCCCGGGCGCGAGCGGCGCGGTGTACGCCGAGTCGCCGCGCAGCGCGGTCACGACCGTGTCGGTCACGACGGCGCCCGCCGCGTCGGTGACGCGCACGGCGACGGAGTCGGCGTCGAGCCCGGCCGCGAGCCAGGCGACGGCCTCGCCCCGCGGCGTCGTGCGCCGAACCGGCCGGACCTCGGCGTCGCCGGCGACGAACGTCTCCTCGACGAGCCAGCCGCCGATCGCGCTCCACAGGCGCCGGTACGCCTGCCGCGCCTCGCCGCCGCGGAACGCCCAGCGCCAGAAGCCCTGCGCGGTCGCGACGGCCCAGCGGCGGTCTTCCGCCTCGCCCGCGACGACGACCGGCGCGCCGCTACCCCGGCCGCCGCGGCTCGCGAGGAGCGGCGACCATACGCCGTCGAGCCCCGCGATCGGGCGCAGCCCGGTCAGCGGCGGCAGCTCGGTCGTGCGCAGCGACGCCAGCAGCGGCGCGACGGGCGACGCCGGCACGTCGCTCGTCGCGTACCATTCGCCGGGCTGGGCGGGCGGCAGCGGGAACGGCAGCCCCGCATCGGCGGCGCCCTCGGCAGGGAAGATGAGCGCACGCCGCGCTTCGCGCACGGCCTCCGCGGCCCACGCGGGCGCCTCCGCGCCGAATCCGTGGATCACGACGAGGTCGGCCTCGTCGACCAGCCGGCGGACGGTGGCCTCGTCGGCGCGGCGCCCGGCGTCCTCGCCGGCGCCGAGCTCGATGTGGCGGCCGTCGGCGGCGCGGAGGAAGCCGCGGACCGGGAGTCCGAGCGACTGCTCGAGCACCGGCAGAAGGAAGCGCGGCTCCCAGTCCGGCCGGAGCGAGACGAGCGCGACGCCGGCCGGGCGTTCTCCCACGTGGACGTAAACGCTGCGCGCGTCGTCGTCCGGCGCGGCGTCGGAGCCGGCCAGGGCGAGGTCGTAGCGGACCGGCCCGCCGTCGTCCGGCGCCTCGGGGACGAACTCGAGCACCGCGTCGGCGATGCGCCCGGGTGCGGGCACGGGCACGCGCGCCGTCGCCAGCACGCGCCCGTCGTGGCGCAGCTCGACGCTCACGCTGTCGCCGGCCGGGCCCGCCGCGGCGACGCCGGCCCGGATGCGCACCGGCTCGCCCGCCTCCGCCCACACGGGCGCGTCGACCTCGGCCAGCGCCCGGTTGCCGACCGCGCCGCCGGTGACCGGGCGCACCTCGACGTCCAGCCCGAGCCGGGGAAGCATGCGCCGCACCTCGGCCGCGTCGTCGATCGCGCCGTCCGTCAAAACGATCACGCGCCTCGTCCCGGCCTCCGACGCGGCCCGGAGCGCCGGGAGCAGCCGGCTCGCCGTCGCCGTCGGCTCGATCGACGCGAGCGAGTCCGTCGGCACCAGTCGCGCGCCATCGCCGAAGAGGAGGACGCGGTCGCCCGGCGCCTCGCGGCGGGCCTCCCGCACGGCGGTCTGCCACCGCGGCGTCGAATCCTCCGGCGACGTCGGGAGCGCCATGCTCAGCGAGGCGTCGACCAGAAGTTGCGTGCGATCGTGCCCCGCGGCCAGCCCCGGCACGGGGAGGTGCGGGTCGAACAGCAGCAGGAGGAGGACGGTGAGCGCGGCCCAGCGCAGCCCCGCCAGCAGCATGCGGCCCCGCCCCGGCGCCTCCCGGCGTCGGTAGAGGTGCAGCACGACGGCCAGCGCGCCGGTCGCGGCCAGCGCGAAGAATGCCCAGCTCAGCAGATCCATCCGCCTCTTCCCTTTCGCGAACGAAGCCCGCCGGCGGCGGGCCGGCAGGCTTCGTCTACTACGCCGGTAGGGGCGGAGGGATCCGCGGCGTCAGCTCTCTCCGCTCCGTGTCCGTTCCGTTTCGCCCGCCGTTCCCGCAAGGTGCGGGCCCACCGGGACTTTCGCGTCCAGCAGCGCGATCCGATCCTCGAGGACCAGGCGGTACTCGTCCATCTTCTCCTCAGGCACGCCCGGCTTCCCCGGCAGCTTCACCCGGCTCGCGTTCATCGCCTGGCCGTTGCGGCGGAGCTCGTAGTGCAGATGCGGCCCGGTCGCCAGCCCGGTCGAGCCGACGTAGCCGATGATCTGCCCCTGTACCACCTTGCGCCCCCGGCCGATCCCGCGCGCGAAGCCGCGCAGGTGCGCGTACCGGGTCTCGTACCCGAGCGCGTGGCGGATCTTGATCACGTTGCCGTAGCCGCCGTTCCGCCCGGCGAACGTGACGGTGCCGTCCGCCGTCGCGCGCACCGGCGTGCCGGCCCGCGCGCCGAAGTCGGTGCCCAGGTGCGCGCGGTAGCGCCCCAGCACCGGATGGTAGCGCCGCCACGAGAACGATGACGTGACCCGTACGTAGTCGACCGGGTAGCGCCGGAACATCGTCTGGAGCGAGCGGCCCTCGCGGTCGTAGTACTCGCCGCGGCCGCGCGCATTGAAGTACACCGCCGGGTACGACCGGCCCTGGTTCACCATCTCGGCGACCAGGATGCGGCGCCGCCGTGCGGTGCCGTCCGGCCGCGCCTCGCGCTCGTACACCAGCCGGTACCGGTCACCGGGCCGGATGTCGTGCGTGAAGTCGAGCCGGTACGCGTAGATCTCCGCCAGCTCCACCACCAACGCCTCGCGCTCGCTCTCCGGCAGGTCGAGCGTCTCGTCGCCGACGATCGCCTCGTAGACCGATTTCCCCGGTGCGATCACGCCCGACGTGTACGTCGTGTCGATCGTCGTCGGCGTGACCACGACGCTCCCGGTCCAGCCGGCGCCGTCCCGGTCGAGGCGGACCGTGCTGTCCGCGTTGATGCGCAGCTCGACCGCGCGCGGCTCGCCGCCGTCGAACCACCGCCGGATCTGGATCTCCGTCCCCGCCCGCAGGTACCGCGGATTGCGGTACTCGCGGAGCGCGCGGATCAGCGCGTGCAGCTCCGCGCCCACGATCTGCGCCCGGGCCATGATGCGGTCGAGCGTCTCGCCCGCGCCCAGGACGTGCGTCTCGACCCGTTCGACCGGTGCAGCGTAGAGCGCGCCGAGCACGGGCGCACTCTCGCTTCCGGGCACGCGGCTGCCGGCCTCCCAGAACGCGCTGATCCCCCACGTGAGCGTGGCGAGCAGCACGAGCACCATCACTCGAACCGGGTTCGGCATCGATCCCCCTTCTGCGGAAAATGGCCCCTTCGACTAATCCATCTGGCGACGGATGAACGTCGGAATGTCGAGGTCGGCGAGCTGCTGCCGCACGATCGCGCGCTCCGGCTGCCGCGGGAACGGCATCGGCTCCGCGACGACCGCGCTCCGCGGCTGCGCCGACGTCTGCGCGGCCGGCGCCGCGGGCGCCGCCATCTTCGGCCGCGTCTGGAAGTTGCCGCGGATCACGTTGTCCCGGACCGGATGCTCCTCCATCGGCTCCAGCCCCGTCGCGATCGCCGTGACGCGGACCTCGCCCTCCATCGACGCGTCGTGCACGGCGCCGAAGATGATCTCCGCGTCGTCGCCTGCCGCCTCCTGAATGATCGACGCGATCGTCGTGACTTCGTCAATCGTCAGGTCCATCCCGCCGGTGATGTTGATCAGCACGCCGACGGCGCCGGAGATCGAGAGGTTGTCGAGCAGCGGGCTCGAGATCGCTTCCTGCGCCGCCTCGACCGCGCGATTCTCGCCCCGGCCGAAGCCCGTGCCCATGAGCGCCGGGCCGCGGTTCTGCATGACCGTGCGCACGTCCGCGAAGTCCACGTTGACCTCGCCCGTCACGTTGATCAGGTCGCTGATCCCCTGCGTCGCGTGGAGCAGCACCTCGTCCGCCTTCTTCAGCGCGTCCCGGAAGCTGACCCCCTTGCCGACCACGGAGAGCAGCCGCTCGTTCGGCACCACGATCACCGTGTCCGCCGCGCGCTTCAGCTCGGCCAGCCCCTGCTCGGCCTGCCGCATGCGCTTCTTCCCCTCGAACAGGAACGGCTTCGTCACGATGCCGATGCTGAGCGCCCCCATCTCGCGCGCCATCTCGGCGATGACCGGCGCCGCGCCGGTCCCCGTGCCGCCGCCCATCCCGGCGGTGATGAAGACCAGGTCCGCGCCCTCGATCGAACGCCGGACCTCGTCCCGGTTCTCCTCGATCGCCTGACGGCCGATCTCCGGGCGCGCGCCCGCGCCCAGCCCGCGCGTCAGCTTCTTGCCGATCTGGATCTTCACCTGCGACCTCGAGCTCTTCAGCGCCTGGGCATCCGTGTTGACGCTGATGAACTCCACGCCCTCGAGGTCCTCGTCGATCATGCGATTGACGGCGTTGCCTCCACCGCCGCCCACGCCGACGACCTTCATGCGCGCATTCTGGACTGCTGCATCCTCGAATTCGAAGATCATCATCTCACCCTCCCTTGGGTGGCCCGGGGGGCCGACCGGTGATCCCCCGCGGCGAGTGGAAAGACGGAACGGTCTAGAAAAACTCCTTCAGCCAGGCGACCAGCCGGCCCATGGCGCCGTCGCCGAAGCCCACGCTGATCCCCGAATCGATGCCGCGGTGGGCGCCGTACATCGCGAGCCCCGTCGCGGTGGCGAACTTCGGACGGCGCACCGAGTCGACCAGCCCGCCGAGCTCCTCGCCCGGCGTGCCGATCCGGACCGGCATGCCGAAAACGTGCTGCGCGACCTCCGACGTGCCCGCCAGCGACGCGCCGCCGCCGGTCAGCACGATGCCGGCGCCGAGCTTCCCGCTCTCGCCCGCGCCCTCGATCTCCCGGGCGACGAGCCCGAGGATCTCGTCCAGCCGCTGTTCGATGATGTGCGCGATCAGCTCCCTCGCCACGGCGCGCTGGCTGCCCGGGCCGGGGCCCGGCACCTCGACCGTCTCGCGCGGGTCGACGAGCTGCGCCGACGCGACGCCGTAGCGCTCCTTCGCGCGCTCGGCCTCGGCGTACGTGATCGACAGCCCCTTGGCCAGGTCGTTCGTCACCGTGACGCCGCCCCACGGGATCGTGCCGAGGTGCCGCATCTTGCCATCGCGGAAGATCGCCAGCTCGGTCGTCGAGCCGCCCAGGTCGACGAGCGCGACGCCGACGTCCTTCTCGTCCTCGACCAGCACGGCGAGCGACGTCGCGAGCGGCTCGTGGACCAGCGCTTCGATCCGGTAGCCGGCGCGGTTGATTGCTTTCCTGAGGTTCTGCGTCGCTGTGGCCGAGCTGGTGATGATGTAGACCTCGGCCTCGAGCCGCGTGCCGACCATCCCGATCGGGTCGCGGATCCCGGCCTGGTGGTCGACCACGTACTCCTGCGGCAGCACGTGCAGCACCTCGCGGTCGGCCGGCACGACCACCGCGCGGGCGACCTCGTGCACGCGCTTCACGTCGCCGCCGTCGATCTCCTCGCGCCCGACGGCGACGACGCCGGTCGAGGTCTTCGCGTGGATGTGCTCGCCCGCCACGCCGACGAAGACGCGGTCCAGCGAGACGCCGGCCATGAGCTCGGCCTCCTTCATCGCGGCTCGGACGGACTCCGTCGTCTCCTCGAGGTCGGTCACGACCTCGCGGCGCAGGCCGCCCGTCTTCGCCTGCCCGACGCCCAGCACCTTGATCACGGGGCGACGCGGCGGCTCGCCGGCGACCTCGACGATGACGGCGCACGTCTTCGTCGATCCGATGTCCAGCCCGGCAAACAGGTTGGCACGCATATCAGCCATTCGTGCTAGAGGGTCAACGAGACCACGACCTGGTCCCGGAATCGTACGTCGATGCGACGGACCTCGCCGAGCTCGTCCCGGCGCTCCAGGTCCGCGATCGTGAGCCGGAGCTGCTCGAGCCGCTCCGCTTCCAGCCCCGCCGGGAGGAGTACCTCCGCGTTCGGCGGGTCCCGCAACACCAGCCGGATCGCGCCGTCGGCGACGGGCGCGAGCTCGGAGATCCGCGCTGCGAAGCCGGCGTGCACGCCTCGCAGCCGCACGGCCGTCTCGACCAGCGCGACGGCGATTTCGTTCTGCAGCGTGCCGTCCTCGGCCACGGTGGCGGGCGCGTCCACGATCGGCAGGTCCAGCACGACGCCGGCCGGGTCGATCGGCAGCACGCGCGCGTTCGCATCCACCACCCGCAGCTCGGGCGTTCGCACCAGCGCGACCGGCTGCTCCTCGACGATGCGCACGATGAGCGTCGACGGCAGCTTCCGCTCGATCGTCGCGTCGGCGACGAGCGGGTGGCGGAGCAGCGCCGCGCGCCACGGCTCGGGGTCGTCGAACACGCTCGATGTCCGCGTGATGCCGCTCGCCTCGAGCGCCTCGTGCGGCGCGAGGAAGCGCGTGCCGAGCACCTCCACGCGGTCGACGCGGAACGCGTCCAGCCGCCGGAGCAGCACCGGCGCCTGCGCGATCAGCGCCACGGCGGCGACCGCCGCGAGCAGCGCCAGCGCCCACAGCGGCACCCGCGGCCTCACGACGCTGCCTCCAGCCGGTCGCGCACCGTGCGCCCGGTCTCGTCGATGTCGCCGGCGCCGAGCGTCAGGCACAGGTCGCCGGCCCGGAGCGCGTCGGCCAGCGCGTCGCGCAGCGCGACGGCGTCCGCGTGGTAGTGGACGTCGGCCGCGCCGGCCGCGCGCGCCGCGTCCGCGACCAGCGCGCCGGTCACGCCCGGAATCGGCGCCTCGCGCGCCGGGTAGACGTCCGCGACCCACACGACGTCCGCCGCCGCCAGCGCGCGACCGAACGCGTCGGCGAAGTCGCGCGTCCGCGTGTAGAGGTGCGGCTGGAACACCGCGACCAGCCGCCGCTCCGGGTACGCGCCGCGCGCCGCCGCGAGCGTCGCCTCGATCTCCGTCGGGTGGTGCGCGTAATCGTCCACGAAAAGCACGCCCGCCGCCTCGCCCAGCGCCTCGAACCGCCGGCCGACGCCGTGGAACTCCGCCAGCGCGCGGCGGATCGACGCCACGTCCACGCCCAGGTGCAGCGCCGCGGCGATCGCGCCCAGCGCGTTCCGCACGTTGTGCAGCCCGGGCACGCCCAGCACGATCTCGCCGAGCGTCTCGCCGCGATCCTGGAGCAGGAAGCGGCTCCCCCGCCCCCGCGCCTCGACGCCGGCCGCGCGCAGCGTCGCGTCCGGCGCGACGCCGTAGCCGATGCCGCGCCCGCCCGCCGCTTCGCGGAGCAGCCGCCGGGCGCCCGCGTCGTCGACGCACGCCGCGATGCGGCCGCGATCCGGCACCGGCGCGATGAACTGACGGAACGCCTCCTCCACGGCCTCGAGCGAGCCGTAGATGTCGAGGTGGTCCGCCTCGACCGTGGTCACGACGGCCACGTCCGGGCGCAGTGTATGGAACGACCGGTCGTACTCGTCGGCCTCGACCACGAACAGGCGGTCCGAGCCGGCGCGCAGCCCGCTCCCCCAACCCGGCACCCGCCCCCCGACGAAGCCGGTCGGGTCGAGCCCGGCCTCGGCCAGGATCGCGGTCGTCATCGCCGTCGTCGTCGTCTTGCCGTGCGTCCCGGCGATCGCGACCACGGTGCCGCGGTTCACCAGCGCGCCCAGCGCCTGCGCCCGCTTCAGCACCGGGATCCCGCGCTCCCGCGCCGCCACCAGCTCCGCGTGGTCCGGCGGCACGGCCGCCGTCGTCACCACCGCGACGGCATCGGCGATGTGCGCCGGGTCGTGCCCGACGGCGATCTCCGCGCCCAGCCGGCGCAGCGTCTCGGCCGCCGCGCCGGGCCTCAGGTCGCACCCCGTGGCGCGGCCGCCGTGGCGCAGCACCAGCTCCGCCAGCGCGGAAACGCCCGCGCCGGAGATCCCGACGAAGTGGATCGGGCCCGTACGCGCGAGCGCGAGCAGGTCCAGCTCCGCGCCGCCGGAGCGTCGTGCGTCGGTGCCGGGTGCGTGCTCGCTCATCGGGTCACCAGGGAAAGCATCCGTTCCGCGATCTCGCGCGCCGCGTCGGGCCGCGCGCGCTCCCGCGCGCGTGCGGCCATTGCCTCGCGCACCTCGCCCTCTTCGGCAATGCGCCGCAACTCGCGCCACAGCCGTTCCGGCGAGAGCTCGGCCTCCGCCACGCACACCGCCGCGCCCGCCTCCGCCAGCGCCCGCGCGTTGTGCGTCTGGTGGTCGGCCGCCGCCGTCGGCAGCGGGACGAGCAGCGCGGGGACGCCCCACGCCATCAGCTCCGCCGTCGCCATCGCGCCGGCCCGCGAGAGCGCGAAATCCGCCGCCGCGAGCGCCTTCGGCATCTCCTCGATGTAGCCGACGACCTTCACCCACCCGTCGACGCCGAGCGGCGCGAGGCGCTCGCGCACGGCGTCCACGTGCGCGGCGCCCGTCGCCCACAGGAGCTGGAGCCCGGCCGGCCGGCCGTCGAGCGCGCCGCCGGCCACCGCCTCGAGCGCGCCGGCCAGCGCCTCGTTCACCGCGCGCGCGCCCTGGCTCCCCCCGACGACGAGCCCGACTACGCCGTCCGGCGCGAGGCCGAAGTGCCGGCGGCAGGCGGCGCGGTCCAGCGTCGGGTCCGGCGGGCGAATCGGGTTGCCCAGCGCGTATACCTCCGTGCGCGGCCCCGGCCGGAGGTACCGGCGTGCCTCGGGGAAGCCGAGGTGGACCTGCCGGGCCCAGCGCGAGAGCCACCGCGTGACCAGCCCGGGGTACGAGTTCTGCTCCTGCACCGCGAGCGGCACGCCGCGCAGCAGCGCCCACGCGCAGGCGGGCCCGCTGGCGTAGCCGCCGGTCCCCACCACGAGGCACGGCCGGAGCGTGCGGAACAGCCGGCCGAGCCCCGCGGCGCTGCGGCCCATCGACGGCAGCAGCCGCCAGTTCCGCCAGATCCGGTCGCGCCGGATCGGCTCCAGCGGCAGCAGCGTGTGCGCCTCGCCCGCGGCCGGCAGCACACGCGCCTCGATCCCGCGCCGCGCGCCGACGAAGTGCGCCTCCACGTCCGGCCGCGCCGCCCGCATCGCGGCGGCCAACGCGAGCGCCGGGTACAGGTGCCCCCCGGTGCCGCCGCCGGCGAACAGGACACGCGTCACACGGTCCGCGCTTCGGGTCGCCCCGGCGCCGCCCGCCGCACCCGCGGGAGTCACGGCGCCCCCGCGCGCCCCGTCCGGCACGCCGGCCCCCCGCTCGCGGGCCACGGCCTCCCGACCCGGCGCCGCGGCCGTCACGCCGCCCTCCCCACCGGCTCCGCCCCGGTCGCGAGACCGGGCTCGATCCGGCTCCCCGCCCGCGCGATCGCGATCAGCACGCCCACCGCGACCAGGCAGACCAGGAGGCTGGACCGCCCGTACGAGAAGAACGGCAGCGTCACGCCCGTGGTCGGGACCAGCGCCAGGTTGACCGCCATGTGCAGGAACGCCTGCACGACGATCAGGTTCGTGGCGCCCACGGCCAGCAGCGAGCCGAACAGGTCCGGCGCCTGCCGCGCGATCCGGTAGCCGACCAGCCCGAACGCGGTGAACAGCGTCACCACGACGAAGATGCCCAGGAACCCCCACTCCTCGCCGATCGTGGCGAAGATGAAGTCGTTGTGCGGCTCCGGCAGGAAACCGAACTTCTGCTCGCCGCGGCCGAAGCCGCGGCCGAACACGCCGCCGCTCCCGATCGCGATCAGCGACTGGCGGATCTGATAGCTGATCCCCGCGGGGTCGACCGACGGGTCGAGGAACGCCGCGACGCGCTTCATCCGGTACGACACCGACTCGACCTGGCTCCACAGCAGCGGCAGCCCGACCACGCCGAGCACCAGGAAATGCCCGATGCGCGCGCCCGCCGCGAAGACGACGAGCGCCGCCAGCAGCACCACGATCGCCGCGGCCGACAGGCTCGGCTCCAGGAAGATCAACCCCACCACCACGGCCCAGATCACCAGGAACGGCAGCAGCCCGCGGCTCAAGCTCGGCAGCTTCTCCTGCTTCTTCACCGCCAGCGCGGCCGTCCAGATGATGACCGCGATCTTCGCGAACTCCGAGGGCTGGAGCGTCACGCCGCCCACGACCAGCCAGCGCCGCGCACCGTTGATCTCCGGCGCGATCGGCTGCGTCCCCGGCGCCACGACGACCAGCAGCAGGAGCACGACCGCGCCCAGGAGCGGCCACGCCAGCCGCCGCAGGTAGCGGTAGTCGAGCCGCGCCGCGAACGCGAGGCCGACCAGCCCGACCGCACCGCCGAGCGCCTGCCGCACCACGAAGTAGTAGCCCTCGAGGCCGTTCATCTGCGCGTTCGCGGCGCTCGCGCTGTAGAGCATGACCAGCCCGAACGACAGGAGGACCAGCGTGAGCAGCAGCAGGACCGGGCTCTCCCAGCCCGTGTCGAGCCGGCTCCGCCCCGGCATCGAGACGTCCTCCCACGTCGCCGTGGCCACGTACGCCGCGCTACGCGCCATGCGCTTCCTCCCCCCGCGCCAGCGCCGCGAAGCGCCGGCCGCGGTCCTCGTAGTCCCGGAACATGTCGAAGCTCGCGCACGCCGGCGAGAGCAGGACCGCATCGCCCGGTCGCGCGAGCGCGACCGCGCGCGCGACGACGTCCTCGAACGACCCGTCCACCCGCTCGACCGGCACCTCCGCCGACAGGTCGTCCACCACGATCGGCGCCGCCTCGCCGTACGCGACGACCGCGCGCACGTGCGACCTCAGCTCCGGCAACAGCGTCGTGTACGGCTCGCCCTTGTGCCGCCCGCCCAGGAGCAGCACCGTCGGCCGCGTCATGCTGCGCAGCGCGACACGCGTCGACTCGACGTTCGTCGCCTTCGAATCGTTAATCCAGAGCACGCCGTCCCGCTCCACGATCGGCTCCAGCCTGTGGCTCAACGCCCGAAAGCTGCGCAGCCCCTCGCGCACCGCGTCCGGGTCCGCGCCGGCGAGGACCGCGGCCAGCGCCGCCGCCAGCGCGTTCGCCCGGTTGTGCTCGCCGAGGATCCGCAGCTCGGACGCATGCACCAGCGGCGTCTCGCCCGCGCCGGTCCGCAGCACCAGCTCCCCGCCGTCCGTCACGAAGCCGCCGAGCTCGCCCGGCGCCGGCGCACCGCGCACCCGGAACAGGTACCGCGTGCCGGGTGCGTCGCCGGCCAGCGCCAGCACCTCCGGCTGCTCGCCGTTCAGCACCCAGCGGCTCACGTCCGACGCGTTCTCGAACAGCCGCGCCTTGTCGGCGTAGTAGGCCGCGACCGAGCGGTACCGGTCCAGGTGGTCCGGCGCGAGGTTCGTCACCACGCCGATCCGCGGCGCGAACGTGTCGATGTCCGCGAGCTGGAACGAGCTGGCCTCGACCACGACCCAGTCCGGCGCGGACGCCCGGCGCGCGACCTCCGACAGCGCCAGCCCGATGTTCCCCGCGGCCGGCGCGTCCAGCCCGGCCGTGCGGAGCAGGTGCGAGGCGAGCGCCGTCGTGGTCGACTTCCCGTTCGTCCCCGTCACCGCGATGACCGGGCTCTTCAGGTGCCGGAACGCGAACTCCAGCTCGGAGATCCTCGGGATCCGCGCGACGCGCGGGTCCGCCAGGATCGGCGCCGTCGGCGGGATGCCGGGGCTGACGACCACGAGGTCGCACGCCGCCAGCCGCTCCGCCGAATGGCCGCCCACTTCCGCCTCCCCGCCGGCGCGGCGCACCGCCGCCGCGGCCTCCCGCAGCGCCGGCGAGTCGCCGCCGTCCGAGGCGTAGACCCGATCGCCCACGGCGCGGGCGAGCTCGGCCGCGGCTCGACCGCTGCGGGCCAGGCCGAGCACCGCGATGGACCGGCCGCCCGGCGCTCCCGGCAGGACGCTCGACCGTGCGTCCGCGGCGCCTGGCACGGCCTCCGTCGCGCCGCCACCCGCGGCGCCGCCGGCCGCGCCGGTCCCGGACCCGCCATCTCCGCTCATCGGATCTTCAGCGTGCTGAACGCCAGCAGCGTGAAGAGGATGCCGAGGATCCAGAACCGGATGATGACCTTGCTCTCCACCCACCCCGACTTCTCGAAGTGGTGGTGCAGCGGCGCCATCCGCAGGATCCGCCTCCCCTGTCCGTATCGGCGCGCCGTGTACTTGAAGTAGCCGACCTGGAGGATGACGGACAGCGCTTCCAGCACGAAGACGCCGCCGACGATCACCAGCAGGAACTCCGCCTTGAGCAGGATCGCGATCGCGCCGATCGCGCCGCCGATCGCCAGCGACCCGGTGTCGCCCATGAAGACTTCCGCCGGGTGCGCGTTGAACCACAGGAACCCGAGCGCCGCGCCGGTGAGCGCCACGCAGAAGACGGCCAGCTCGCCCGCGCCCGGCAGGTAGAAGAAGCCCAGGTAGTCCGCCGTGTCGATGCGGCCGATCAGGTACGCGAAGACCGAGAACGTCGCAGCGGCGATCGCCGAGAGGCCCGCGGCCAGGCCGTCCAGCCCGTCCGTCAGGTTCACCGCGTTCGAGCTCCCGGCCAGCACCAGCATGATCCACGGCAGGAACAGCACCGGCGCGATCACCAGGTAGTAGTCCGCGAAGAACGGCAGCCCGGTCCAGTTCGCGGGGATCGGGCTGATCGGCCACTTCCAGAGGAAGAAGCCGAGTGCGAGCCCGAGCACGCCCTGGCCGATCAGCTTGTAGCGCCCGACGAGCCCTTCGGTCCGCCGCCGCACCACTTTCAGGTAGTCATCCAGGAAGCCGAGCATCCCCATCCAGACCAGGACGATGAGCGCGATGATGGTGTAGGGGTTCGTCAGCTCCGCCCAGAGGACCGTCGCCGTGACCGTCGCGATCAGGATCAGCACGCCGCCCATCGTGGGCGTGCCCGCCTTCCCGAGGTGCGTTTCCGGCCCGTCCGTCCGGACCACCTGCCCCACCCGCAGCGTTCGCAGCCAGCGGATCACCGCCGGCCCGAGCAGGAACGAGAGCACCAGTGCCGTCACCATCGCGCCGGCCGCCCGGAACGTGATGTATCGGAACAGGTTGAAGAAAATGTGAACGTCTGCCAGCGGCGTCAGCAGGTGGTAGAGCACACGTCACTCTCCGTCGGCGGCGGTCGCCGCCTGGCCCCCGGTGCGCACCCCGCCCTCGGGGTGCCGGGAGTCGGCCGATCGGCCCCAGTCCTCTTCGAAGCGCGGGAGCAGCCGCTCGAGCGCCACGCCCCGCGAACCCTTGAGCAGCACGACGTCCCGTCCCGTCAGCCGCCGCGCCAGCGGCGCGTACGCGTCGAGCGGATCGTCCGCCACGATCAGCCGGTCGCCGAGGCGGCCGGCCAGCGACTCGAACGCGGCGACGAACTCGCCCGTCGCCACGATCAGGTCCACCGCCGCGTCCGCGACCGACTCCGCCGTACGGCGGTGCAGCGCGGCGCTCGCGTCGCCGAGCTCGCGCATCGTGCCGAGCACCGCGATCCGCGGCCCGCGGCGCGGCAGCGAGACCAGCAGGTCCACCGCCGCGTCGACGCTCGCCGGGTTCGCGTTGTAGCAGTCGGCGATCACCGTCAGATCGCCGTAGCGGTGCAGCTCGCCACGCATCTTGGGCGGGCGGACACCGGCCAGCGCCTCCGCCGCGGCGTCCGCGCCCACGCCCCACTCGAGCCCGAGGGCGAGGGCGAGGAGCGCGTTCCGCGCGTTGGGCCGGCCGCGGAATGCGAGCCGAACGGTTCGATCCTGCCAGTGGAAGCCGGTCCGCCCTTGTTCATCCAGCTCCACCCGTTCGGCTCGCAACTCCGCGTCCGCACGTTCAC
>DASVDG010000087.1:0-2126 GCA_036381255.1 Longimicrobiales bacterium
CGTACAGCCGCCGCGCCGGGTTGTACTGCTCCACGTGGATGCTCACCGGCTTCCCCGCCGCGTCCGCCTCCGCGATCAGCGCCTCGAGCAGCGCCGTGCCGATCCCGCGCCCGCGATGCTCCGGCAGCAGCGCGATGTCGACGATCCGGAGCTCGGCCGGCCAGCGCGCCACGTACAGCCGGCCCGCCGGCTCGCCATCCACCAGCACGACCTGGAACGACGCCTCCGCGTAATGCTCGCGGTAGTACGCGTCCTGCGCCTCGAACTGCATCCGCACGAACGCGTCCTTCTCCTCGCGGCTCCACGACACCGCCGCCAGCTCCTCCTCCCGCGTCGACGCGTAGACGCGGTGCAGGAACTCGCGGTCGGAAGGACGGACGTCGCGGAGGGCGATGCGCGGCGCGACGCCGTTGCCCGCCGCCGACGCCGCCGTCGGCTTCGCTCCCGGAGCGGCTCCGCTCACGGGTGCACGTCCTCCGGCGGGCGCGGTCGCATGGCCGCGCTCACGGCCGCGGCGGGTATACGCCGGTCAACGCGATGCAGAAGTTCAGGACCTGGTACGGCATCACGTTGTTGTGCGGCGCGCCGCCGCCGGTGACGGCGCTGATCGCTTCCGGCGCCATCTTCGCGTCCGGCGCGGCCGTGCTGTAAACCGGCGTCCTCGCGCTGGCCAGGACGCTCGCCGCGCTGGGCTTCTGCGACTGCGGCCGCGTCGTGCTCGCCTGGAGCGTATGCGTGTGCTCCGGCAACTCGGCGGCCGTCAGCGTCACCGATTCCGTGCCGCCGGACTCGCCGAGCGGCCTCGGCGTCAGCCCCGGCCCCGCGCCCGCTCCGACCGGCACGCGGCCCCGGAGGTCCGGCAAGGCGAACGTCGACTTCCCGTCCCCGCCGAACCAGGTTTGGATGACCGAGAAAAGCCCGCTGTTCTGGCTGACCAGCATGAGCTGACCATCGCACGCGGCCCAGCCGCGCGGCGCGAACTTGCACGCCCAGGGACGAATCTCCCCAATGAACGGTTCCGCCATCGTCGTTGCCTCCTAATCCCGGGGCGGGAAGATGCCCTCGAGCGCGATGATGAAGTTGACGCACTGGAACGGCTGCATGTTCTCGTGGGGCGCGCCCGCGCCGTACTGCTGCCCGGCCGTGTCGACGGCGGGGGCGATCGCCGCCGCGCTCATCGCGACGTTCGGATCGCCTTCCGCGTACATCTGCACCACACCCGCCGCGACGACGTTGTCGCCGGGCGCCGAGGATTCGGCCGCGCCATCCGACGCGTAGAACGTGTGCCCGTGCGCCGGGAACTGCGACGCCGCCAGCGCGACGGTCTCGGCGCCGCCCGCGGTGCCCCGCGGGTAGCCCGCGCCGGGATCGGGGTGGATCGGCACGCGGCCGCGCAGATCCGGGAGCGCGAACGTCGCGGAGCCATCCCCGCCGTACGTGGTGCCGATCAGCGTGTACAGCTCTTGGTGCTCCGCGATCGCGAGGAGCCGGCCATCGCAGAACGCCCAGCCCTGCGGCGCGTAGTTGCCGCCGAACATCCGGATCTCGCCGACGAAAGGTTCCATCGCTCACCTCAATCGCTGCTGGGGTAGACGCCCGCGATCGCGATGCAGAACGGCACCGCAAGGAACGGCTGCATGTTCTCGTGCGGCTGGCCGCCGGCCTCCGTCACCGTCTGCGACGAGAGCGTGGTCGGCGTCGAGTCGCTGCGCGGCGAGCGGTAGATCTCCGCGCCGCCCGCGAGGAGCGCGTCCGTCGGAAGAACCTCCGTGCCGGCGCCCGCGACCGCACGCACCGGATGCGTGTGCGTGCCCGGCACCTCCTCCATCGTCAGCGTGTGCGACGCCTCGCCGCCCGTCTGCCCCTGCGCGTACCTCGAGCTGCGGTGCAGCGGCGCGCGACCGCGCAGGTCCGGCAGTTGGAACGTCGTGGTCCCGTTCCCGCCGTACGTCGTGCCGATCAGCGCGAAGAGCGCCTGGTTCTGCGCGATCGACAGCGTCGCACCATCGCAGAACGCCCAGCCCCGGGGCGGGTAGTCGAACGCCATCATCCGGATCTCGGACAAGAACGGCTCGGCCATCGGTTGCGTCTCCTCTGCGTTGAGGTGTGTCGACTTCGTCGCGGAG
>DASVDG010000088.1:0-4649 GCA_036381255.1 Longimicrobiales bacterium
CCATCAGCGCGAGCGGCAGCCTCGCCAGCCTCGGGGCCGCAGCGTACCGCCGCGACGGCGGCGGCCCGGCCGCGGCGGGCGCGGCGGGGGCCGCGGGGGCGGCATCGGGACCGGGCGACGGCGATCGGATCGCGCTGCGTGCAACGGCCAGTGCGTGCGGCGGCCCGTGTAAGCGGCGGCCGGTGCGTGCGGCTGCCAGTGTGTGTGCGGTTGCCGGTGCGACGGCCGCATCCACGGCGCCCGACCCGTGCGGCGGCGCTGGCTCGACGATACGCGCCACCGATCCCGGGGTCAAGCAGGACGCCGGTGCGGACCGGCGCGGCGTCGGACGGGCATGCACCCGGCACGGCATTGGACGGCCATGTACCCGGCGCGGCACGCGGTGCTCGCGGCCAGAGGCGCGACGGAGCGGGCGCGGTCGGCCGGCACCGACGCGCCTCACGCCAGCTCGGCCGCCAGCTCGCGCGCCCGTGCGATGCGGCCGGGCACGCCGGCCCGCGACTCCCAGCTCGCCGCGAGGTGGAGGCCCGGCGGCGGCGTCAACCCCTCGATCGCCGTCCAGCTCCGGTCCCACGCGGGCATGCGCACCCGCTCCACGTGGACGGGCCGCGCCGGCCGGCCCGTGACGGCCTCGAACTCGGCCGCGGCGATGTCGCCGAGCCGGTCATCCGGGAGATCCACGAGCCGCGGGTTCTTCGCACCGCCCAGGAACGCGGTGTAGACGCCGGCACGGCCGAACAGGTGCGCGTTGAACGTCACGCCCCGCGTCTCCAGCGCCTCGCCGAACGCGACCTGGTAGCCCATGGCCGGCCGGTCGAGCTCCGCGTCCAGGTACACGATGGCGAGCGGGTTGTACGTCAGCCGGCCGATGCGCGCCGCCGCATCCGGCGCCGCGCCGGCGAGCAGCGTCGCCGCCGCGTCCGCCGGGACCGTGAGCACGACGTCGTCCGCCGCCATGTCGCCGGCATCGGTCTCGACGACCCAGCGCCCACCGTCCCGCCGCAGCGCCCGGGCGGGCGCACCCAGCCGCACCCGGTCGCGGTGCGCGCGGTACAGCGCATCGGGCAGCGCGGCCATCCCGCCGCGGAACGAACACGCCGGCGCGCCACCGTCGGCGACGCGCACGCGGCCAGGCCCGGGACCGCGCCCCGGACGCCGCCCCCGCGCGCGCCGGGCCAGCGCCGCGAGCAGGCTGCCGCCGACGCCGAACGTCTCCAGCGCCCGCGACAGCGTCGTGCGCATGAGCATGTCCGCGGGATCCGACGCGTAGAGCCCCCCGTACAGCGGGCCGAGCATGCTCTCGTACGCCTCCCGGCCGAACTTGCGCGTGAGGAACGCCGCGACCGACTCGTCCGGCCGCTCGCCCGCGGTCAGCGGCTCGAACAGGATGCGCAGTTTCCCCGGCCACGAAACCAGGTCGGTCCGAAACGCCGCGCCGATCGAGAACGGCACCTCCCGCAGCCGGCCGGCCTTGTAGACGTAGAGCGGCAACCCCGACGGCGCGGTCACCAGCTCGTCGCCGAGGCCCAGCTCCCCCACAAGCGCCGCGACCGCCGGCACCAACCGCGTCCGCTGCGGCCCCGTCTCGAAGAGCCGCCCGCCGACCTCGATCGTGCGGACCACGCCGCCTGGCACGGACGCCGCCTCGAGCACGACGAACTCCACGCCGCGACGAGCCAGCTCGTGCGCCAGCACCAGCCCCGTGATCCCCGCGCCGATGATGACGATCATCGCTTCTCCCAAACAGTTACGACTGTGCGCGGGAAAGGTAACGGCGGGGGCGGGTGCGGACCAGGGGAACCCGGACCACGTTTCCGTTTTCCGGATTGGCCCGCGTAGACATGCTGTCGCCCCGCGTCGCCGACGGGCGCCGCGCGAGCGGCCCCGCTGGCAAGGGGTTGTGGAATGCGCCGGCATGGCCGATCATGTCGTACGCATGCCAGATCGGAGCAAAACGGAAAACGGAAACGTGGTCCGCATAGACCCCGACATCGCGAAGGCCCACACGCTCCCCGCCGCCGTCTACCGCGACCCGGCGTACTTCGCGCTCCAGCAGGAGCGCGTCTTCGCGCCGGCGTGGCACTACGTCGGTGATGCGCGGCGGCTCAAGGCGCCCGGCCACGTACTGCCGTTCACGCTCCTCGAAGGCTGCCTCGACGAGCCGCTCGTGCTGACGAGAGACCGGCAGGGCACCCTGCACTGCCTGTCGAACGTCTGCACGCACCGCGGCATGATCGTGGTCGAGGGCGAGGGACATCTGAACACGCTGCGGTGCCGGTACCACGGTCGCCGCTTCGGCCTCGACGGCTGCTTCCTCTCGATGCCGGAATTCGACGGCGTAGAGACCTTCCCGTCCGAGCGCGACGACCTGCCGCACGTCCGTCTCGAGAGCTGGGGCCCGTTCCTCTTCGCTTCGCTCGACCCCGCCGTGCCGTTCGACGACTGGATCGAGCCGATGCGCAGCCGCGTCGGCTTCCTGCCGCTCGACGAATTCGTCTTCGATCCCACGACGTCGCACGACTACCTGATCCAGGCCAACTGGGCGCTCTACTGCGACAACTACCTAGAGGGATTCCACATCCCGTACGTCCACGCCGCGCTGAACGACGTGCTCGACTACGGCGGCTACCGCACGGAGACCTTCGCGTGGCAGAGTCTCCAGCTCGGCGTGGGGAAGTCGGGCGAGGACGTGTTCGAGCTGCCGGCGGGGCACCCGGACGAGGGGACGCCCGTCGCGGCGTACTACTTCTGGTTGTTTCCGAACCTGATGTTCAACTTCTACCCCTGGGGCCTCTCGCTCAACGTCGTACAGCCGCTCGGTGTCGAGCGCACGAAGGTCTCCTTCCTCTCCTTCGTCTGGAAACACGAGCTGCGCCGCCGGGGCGCGGGTTACGACATTCACCGCGTCGAGCTCGAGGACGAGGAGGTCGTCGAGGCGGTGCAGCGCGGCGTGAAGTCGCGCCTCTACGACCGCGGTCGCTACTCGGCGACGCGGGAGCAGGGGACGCATCACTTTCATCGGCTGCTGGCGGGGGCGATGGGCGGGCGCGGCACATAGGCCCCGAAGCCAGCGGCGCTGAGCGGCCCGGGGCGCCACGCCCGCCCGGTGGGATGGCATTACCCGCGGACCACGTTTCCGTTTTCCGGATTGGCCGGCATGGACATGCCGCCGTCCCCGGAACCGGGTGGCTGGTGTGCGGCGGAACGTGGTCGTGGTCCGCGATTGCATGGGTCATCGTGCCGCGCGCATGTCGGATTGGAGCAAAACGGAAAACGGAAACGTGGTCCGGAGGAGACGCGCCAGTCCGTCCCCCGCCCGCCGCGCTGGCGGAAACCGCCGTTGCCGGGCCCGCGCCGCCCCTCGCATATTCCTCCCCACTGTCCAACTCACCGCACCCCGTCTCCGCGGTCGTTGCCATGCCGGTCGAACGGGCTCCACGAGGAGCCGAGCCACGGCGAGGCACGCGAAGCCGCCCTCCCAGACACGGCCCCGACGCCGGGCCGCGAGCCGCCATCCCCACGCGTGCGACGGAGCCGCGAGACGGCCGCCGGAGGACGAGGGTGCGCCACCGCTCCCGATCGCCGGGAGCCCACCCACACTTCAGGAGGGAGCCATGTCGGTCACGACCGCGACCCGCACCGCACGCCGCACCGTGTTCGTCTCCACCTTCACCGACGGCCTGCTCGACCCCGGACGCGAGATGCTCGGGCCGGTACAGGACGGCGGGACGATCGTCGCGAACACGGCGCCGGGGTGCTGGGGCCCCATGGTCACGCCGCGGCTGCGCGGCGGGCATGAGGTCACGCAGCCGGTCGCGGTCGAGGGCGCAGAGCCCGGCGACGCCGTGGCGATCCGGGTCCAGGAGCTGACCGTCACCTCGATCGCGACCGCGTCGGGGCACGACCGCGCCGTCGACGGCCACTTCCTCGGCGATCCGTACGTCGCCGCGCGCTGCCCCGGGTGCGGCGAGCTGTACCCCGAGACCGACGTCGAGGGGACCGGCCCCGAGGCGGTCCGCTGCACGCAATGCGGCACCGCCGTTACGCCGTTCCGCATCGAGAACGGCTACACCGTCGTCTTCGACGACCGTCGCACGATCGGCGTGACCGTCGACCGGCAGGCGGCGCAGCGGATCGCGCGCGAGGCCGCGCGCTACGCGGCGCTCCCCGAGGCCTCGATGCAGCACCCCGTACTCACGCTCGCGCCCAGCGACCTGGTCGGGATCCCCGTCCGGATGCGCCCGTTCCTCGGCCAGCTCGGCACGCTCCCCGCCGTGCGCATGCCCGACTCCCACAACGCCGGCGACTTCGGCGCCGCGCTCGTCGGCGCCGCCCACGAGTACGCGCTCGTCGCCGAACAGCTCGAGCTGCGCACCGACGGGCACATGGACATCGACGCCGTGCGCCCCGGCACCATCGTCCTCGCGCCCGTGAAGGTCGCCGGCGCCGGCGTCTACATGGGCGACATGCACGCGCTCCAGGGCGACGGCGAGATCGCCGGGCACACGATGGACGTGGCCGGGATCGCGACGCTCGGCGTCGAGGTGCTCAAGGGCCGCACGCTCGAGGGCCCGGTCCTCTTCCCGCGCACCGAGGACCTGCCGCCGCTCGCCCGCCCGCTCGGCGAGCGCGAACGCCGCCGCGCCGAG
>DASVDG010000089.1:0-7377 GCA_036381255.1 Longimicrobiales bacterium
GACCAGCTCCCGGCCGAGCGCCGCCGCCTGCGCGGCGATCAGCTCGCGCCGCACGCCGTGGAACCGCACCCGGCCGCTGATCCCTTCGTAGATGTTGAAGAGATAGCGCACGTCGAGGCCCTGCCGCACGGCGCGGTCCAGTGCCAGCGTCGCGTCCTTGCCGCCGCTCCAGCTCAATGCGTGGATCATGGATCGGAAGATGAAGATCGGGCGCGCATCCGCAAGCGGAATACGCGCCCGTGGGCCCGGCGGCCGGCCCGACGCGCGGGCCGGCCCACCCTGCGACGATTTCTCCGGGCTCAGTTGGCCGACGTGACCACCGCCGCGACCTCGGCCTGCTGGCCGGAGCCGACGTTCAGCTCCGTCGGGTTCGAGTCCACATCGAGCGTGAAGCTCACGTCGGCGTCCGTCACGAACTCGACGGTGTAGTCGCCGGGGATCAGGTACTGGAACTCGGCCTCGAAGACCGAGTCCTGATCGCCGTCGGTCAGCGCCAGCTCCTCGCTGCTGCCGTCGGCGTTCGTCAGCCTGGCCCGGAAATCGCCGAGCGTGAGCGCCGTCCCACCGATCGACGGCAGCTCGACCGAGTCCGCGAGCGCCAGCGACGCGACCACGCTGCTCGAGAGCTCGAGGTCCGTCGCCTTGATCACGGGGTTCAGCACCCAGTCGCCCCCGCCGGTGTGCGGGCCTTCGAAGCTCTGCGCGACGTCGAAGTCCACGAGCAGGATGGTCTGCTCGCCCTCGATCTTCGTGCCGCCCGGCAGGTTGACCTTCAGCCCGCTCTCCGCGTCGTCGATGCCGCAGCTCGGGCAGCGCAGCTCGCCGGCCACTTCCACGCCGTCCGGGACGTGTGCGTAGTCCGCCGTCGCGTAGACGCTCGTCGTGCCGTCGCCGTTGTCGACCTCGACGTACGCGCCGTCGATGACGAACCGGAGCTGGGCGTACGCGCCGGCGGGCACGGTCACGTCCTCCGCGAGCGTCGCCACGTCGTTGGCCAGCGTGAGCAGATCCGTCGTCGTCTCACCCTCCATCAGCGCGACCTCGCCGCCCTGACCCTGGAGGTAGACCTTCGAAATCGTGACGACCGCGGCCTCGACATCGCCGGCCGCGTCGGTCAGCAGAAGCGATACACGTCCGGTGTCGGCGTCCATGCCGGAATCGCCGTCGCACGCCGCCAGGGGGAGAGCCAGGGCCAGCGCGAGTGCAGCGTACTCCGTGATACGACGAACCATGGGTCCTCCGGTAAGAGTGAATCCGTCCATACCCCTTCCATCGACACGAGCGCCCGGTCGGACCGGCAGCATCGCCGATGACCGGACGCCCGGCGTTGTATCATAGACGAGAGGGACCCGGCGATCGTCACACCGGATGGACTCCATGGCGCCGTGGCGACGATTCGCCGCGCCGGAGGACGACGGGAGGGTGCGATGAGGAGTGGACGCTTCCGGAGCGCCGCGCGCTACGCCTCGTCCGTGCGCAGCGTGCGGTAGCTCTCGTAGCGCGCTTCGGGGATCTCACCGGCCTCGACGGCGGCGCGGATCGCGCAGCCGGGTTCGTGGATGTGGGAGCAGCCGCGGCCGAAGCGGCAGTCGCCGAGGTAGGGCCGAAACTCGGGGAAGCACTCGTCGAGGCGCTCGGGCTCGATCCCCCAGAGCCCGAGCTCGCGCAGCCCCGGCGTGTCCGCCACGTAGCCGCCGCAGTGCAGCGGGATCAGCTCGGCGGTCACGGTCGTGTGCCGCCCCTTCCCGACCGCGGCGCTGACCTCCGCCGTGCGCAGCCCGAGCCCGGGCTCGACCGCGTTGAGCAGGCTCGACTTGCCGACGCCGGACGGGCCGGTCAGCACGCTGGTCCCGCCGCAGAGGCGGTCGCGGACTGCGTCGACGCCGATGCCTTCCTTCGCGCTGGTGTACAGCACCGGGTAGTCCGCGGCCTCGTACGCCGAGAACAGACGCCGCGCTTCGTCGATGCCGACCAGGTCGACCTTGTTCACGACGATCGTCGCCGGCAGGTCGTTCGCCTCGGCGAGGACGAGGAAGCGGTCGAGCATGCGGAGCCGCGGCTCCGGGTGCGCCGCCGCGAACACCACGACGACGCGGTCCACGTTCGCCACGATGATCTTCGCCCGCCGAGCCCCGTGTCCCGGGGCCCGGCGGGCGAGCTCGCTCCGTCGTTCCTCGACCGCCTCGATCGTCGCGCCGCCGCCCGCGTGCCGCTCGACCTCGACCCGGTCCCCGACGACGACCCGGTCGCCGGTCCGCTGCTCGAGCTTGAGCCGCCCGCGCAGCGCCGCCTGCACCACCCCACCCTCGTCCAGCTCCACCTCGTAGACGCCGCCCGCCGCCCTGCGGACCGTTCCACGCCGGAGCACGGGTGCCTCCTCAGGCGGCGAAGCTCTCGAGCGCGGTCCCGAGCTCTCCCTCCCGCAGCCGCTTCAGCGCGCGGTCCCGAAGCTGACGCACCCGCTCGCGGGTCACGCCCAGCATGTTGCCGATCTCCTCGAGCGTGTGCTCGCGGCCGCCCTCCAGCCCGAAGTACAGCCGCAGCACCCGCGCGTCGCGGGGCGTCAACGTGTCCAGCGCCCGCTCGATCTGCTCGGCCATCAGCCGCTCCTCGACCGTCGCCTCCGGCTCCGCCGCCTCCTCGGCGATGAACCGCTCCACGAGCTGGCTGTCGTCGCTGTCGCCGATCGGCGAGTCCAGCCGGATCTCCGCCGCGTTCAGCGTCTGCAGCGATTCCAGCGTCTCCGGCGTCAGCTTCGCCGCCTTCGCCAGCTCCTCCGTCGTCGGGTCGCGGCCCAGCTCCTGCTTCAGCCGCTCCCGCTCGCGGAAAATGCGCGCCAGGTCGCTCGCACGGTTCAGCGGCACCCGCACCGCACGGCCCTGGTTCGCCAGCGACGAGAGGATCGCCTGCCGGATCCACCACACCGCGTACGAGATGAACTTCACGCCCTGGTCCGGGTCGAACTTCCGGGCCGCCGTCACCAGCCCGACGTTCCCGTCCTGGATCAGGTCGATCAGCGAGACGCCGCGGTTCTGGTACTTCTTGGCCACGCTGATCACGAAGCGGAGGTTCGCACGCACCAGCTTCTGCACCGCCTCCTCGTCGCCGGCCAGCGCACGATGACCCAGCTCGACCTCCTCCTCCGGCGTGATCAGCTCGTGCTTGCTCACATCCCGGAGGTACTGGTCCAACGCGGACCGCTCCTCCGCGGTGCCCCCGACGAGGCTCGGCGAGAGCTCCCCGGTGGCACGACGGCGCTTTCTCCGCTCCCTCTTCTCCCGTGTGTCCGGCGTGGTGGCCATCAGACCCCTGATCTACGTTCTGTATCGCACGCACGGCCCGTCCCGGCAGCGCCGCGATGCGCGCCGGTGGACCGATGCAAGGATTCTGCCGACAAAAGCGCCCGTCGGCTGCATGCGCGCTGACGGGCGGGCGCCTCGCGTTTCCGCCGCTAATAACCCCACGCGCCGCGTCGGGGTTCCGCCACGCACCGCCCGAGCGGTACCCGGCGGCAGGTCGCTCCCGCGGTTTGAAACGCCTACGGCTACCGGAGCCGGCCAAGATGCCCCGCCGCCCGCGTCCGCGCAAGGGGATCGTCGCACGCATCACGGCGCGTCCGCCGGTACCCGGATCCGCGCGCCGTCCGGACGCCCGGCCGCCGCCTCGCCGCAGGCGCCGTGCGACCGCCCCGCCGGCGCGCGTGCGTGCGCGTCGAGAACCGGCCCTGCGAACGCCCCCGGGAACACCTCTTGCACCCCCCCGACGTGGCGGCACCGGCCGTGACGGGCCTTCCGGCCGCGTACCCACGAGGCAGCCGACGATCCGCGCGGAACATGACCGAACTCAAGCGAGACGTACAGGACGACCACGGCATCAAGAAGCGCGTGGTGCCGCAGACGCAGCCGTCGCGCGTGGGCCGGGAGCGCACGGCGGGCAGCGACCGCGACTTCGATGAGAGCGGGGTCGCGGACAACCAGGGACACGGGCACCCCAGGGAGGAGCGCCGGGCCGAGCACGGCCGGCCCGCACACGTCGAGGACGACGGCGCCTAGTTGCCGATCGATTCCTTCGGGATGTCCGTCGGCATCGAATCGATCTCGAACGTCGCGAGCAGGGTGTCGAGCGGCGGCGGCGGCGGCCCGCCGGGCCGGGCCAGTTCGGCGCGGAGCGTGGCCACCGACTCGCGCAGCGCGGCGACGTCCGCCAGGATGCGCGCCTCGGGTTCGCTCCGGCGGATCTGCGCCACGACGCGGTCGGCCAGCGCCTGGAGCTGCCGCAGCCACGCCTCGACGCCGTACGCCGACCCGAGCCAGGCGAACGGCGGCTCGGACTCGAGGATCCGGTCGGTGATCGCCTCCGCGCGGTAGATCCGGATCCGGGTGTATGCGTCCATGCCGCCGCGGGCGAGCGCCGCATCGAGCTCCGCCTGGAGCCGCTCCAGCTTCTCGGCCAGCGACATGTACTCCCGGACCGGCGCGATCATCGCGGCCGGCGGCGGCGGCGGCTCGGACATGCGATCCTCCTCCGGGCTGCGGCGGCAGCCGGTGACGAGCACGAGCGCAACGAGCAGCGGAAGTCGGTGACGCGATCGTCTCATGGCACCGTCCGTCCGGGGGCAATCCGCGTGCCGGACCTTGCCGGCCACAAGCCGGCGACCTAGCCTTCCGGAATGCGATGGATCGCGACCGGGATCACGGACCGCGGCCTGCGGCGAGAGGCGAACGAGGATGCGTACCGCATCCGCGAGGATGCCGGCCTCTTCCTCGTCGCCGATGGGATGGGCGGCCACGCGGCGGGCGAGGTCGCCAGCACGATGGCGGCCGCGATCGTCGAGTCGGAGACCGTCCGGGCGCTCGAGGCAGGCACCGACGCCCGCCCGTGCGAGATCCTCCGCGATGCGGTCGAACAGGCGCACCGCGCGATCCTCGACCACGCCGCGCGCGACCCCGCGACGACCGGGATGGGAACCACGCTCACGGCGACGCTGCTGCGCGCGGCCCAGCGCACGATCCACATCGCCCACGTCGGCGACTCGCGCGCCTACCGCCTGCGCGACCACGATCTCGCCCGCCTGACAACCGACCACACCTGGGTCCAGCAGCAGGTCGACGACGGCCGGCTCACCGAGGCCGAGGCCCGCGCCCACCCGCTCTCGAGCGTCCTGACCCGCGCGGTCGGCGGGCCGATCGACGCGCTCGACGTCGACCTCGTCGACACCGACCTCGCCGACGAGGACCTGCTCCTGCTGTGCACCGACGGCCTGAGCGGCACGGTCGATGACGCGGACCTCCGCGCCATCCTCGACCGGCCGCTCCCCCTCGAGACGCTCGCCGCTCAGCTCGTCGAGGCCGCCAACCTCCGCGGCGGTCCCGACAACATCACCGCGGTCCTCATCCGAGTAACGGCGTAGCCGCCTCGAGCCGCCGCTCGACCTCCGCCGCCGGCAGCAGCGCCAGCCGCGCGACGGCGCCGGCATCGACGCGGCGCCGCTCGCCCAACGTGAACAGCCGCAGCACCCGCGCCGTCTGGTAGAGCTCGTCCGCCACGCGCGGCAGGCCGATCAGCCCCGCCCGCCCGCGCGGCCCCAGCCGGATCACCTCGCCGGTGCCGCGTTGCACCAGCAGGTCCAGCCCGAGCATCGCCGGCTTCTCGGGGTAGTCCAGAAACGCGCCGCCCGGCGGAAGCCCGAGCTCCCGCGCCAGCCGCTCCTCGACCCGCCGCTTCAGCGGCGTGTCCTGGATCAGCCACCGGCCGACCGCCTCGCCATCGAGCTCCGCCGCCACCACCTCCGCCGCGCGCTTCGGCAGCCGCCGCGACCGCAGCATCTCCAGCAACCGCCCCACTCGTGCCGCCGCGTCCGCGGTTCCGCCACCCGGATCGCCGTCGCCCCCGGCCTCGCCACGACGCCGCGTGCCGCCATCGCCGGCGCCGCGTCCCGCCGCCGCCCGCGCCTCCAGCAAGAAGAGCAGCGCCTCGTCCGTCCGGCCGACCAGGTCGTCCGGCGCGACGAGCCCGGCGTCCAGCGCGTCGGCCACGATCCGCTTGTACATGACCGTGGCCGCGCGGACCGCGTGGTGCCAGTACACGTTGCGGAACATCTGATACTTCGCGAACAGCAGCGACTCGAGCGCCGCGACGCCCTTCTCCCGCACGCCCAGCTCCGGCCGCCCGGTCTCCGGGTCCTCCAGCACGACGAGCGCGTACAGCAGCCGGTCCACGTCGACCTCGCCGTACGGCACGCCGCAGAAGCGCGCGTCCCGCTTCAGGTACTCGATCTTGTCCAGGTCGAGGCTGCCGCTGACCAGCCCCTGCAGCGGACTCTCCGATCGGCCGCGGATCAGCGCCTCGATCCGCGCGGGCCCGTCCGGCGCGACCGACTCGAGCGCCGCGCGCACCGTCGGGTCCGTCAGGAACCGCCCGACCAGCGCTTCGTGGTGCCCGGGGATCCGCCCTTCCTCCAGCTCCTCGATCGCGTGGGAGTAGGGGTAGTGGCCGATGTCGTGCAGCAGCGCGGCGAGCGGGACCAGCCGCCGCTCGACCGGGTCCACGCCGTCCAGTCCGCCCTGCTCCGCCATCACCGCGAGCGCGCGCTGCGCCAGGTGGTACACGCCGACCGCGTGGTCGAAGCGCGTGTGCGTCGCGCCCGGGTAGATCAGGTACGCCAGCCCGAGCTGCCGGATGTAGCGCAGGCGCTGGAACGCCGCGGAATCCACGATCCGCACCGCCGTCGCGTCCAGCCGGATCGTGTCCCACAACGGGTCGCGGACGGTGATGGCCTGAGGCGCTGCGGCATTCATCAGGTGGTGTCCGGGTGGAGGTGCGTCGCTCACGATCGATCCCCGATCGGCGGCCCGACACGCGGCGCGCGGAGACGGCGCGACAGCCGTGGCCCCGGGGTCCGCCTCGATCCGGGCAACACGCGCGCGGAGCGGGAATCGCCCGATCGCCGACCGCCAATATACGGGGACCACCGCCCGGGACCTAGCCCCGCGCCTCGCGAACGACCACGAAGCGCGGCCACGACGACGACGGCGAGCCGGGTCGTTTCCGCGCCGCGCCTGCGGCGACGTCGTCCCGCCGGCGCGGTCACTCCGCCCGGAGCATCGTCGCCGGATCCACGGACGCGGCACGACGCGCCGGCGCCACGCTCGCCGCGACCGCGACGCCGACGAGCAGCAGCGCCACGCCGCCGAACGTGACGGGGTCCGTCGCGCTGACCTCGTAGAGGAGCGACGACATCAGCCGGGTCGCCAGGAACGCGCCCGCGAGGCCGACCACGGTGCCCGACACCGCGATCACGGCCGCCTCGCGCACGACCATGCGCAGCACGTCCTCGCGGCGGGCGCCGAGCGCGATGCGGATCCCGATCTCCCGCGC
>DASVDG010000090.1:0-14213 GCA_036381255.1 Longimicrobiales bacterium
CACCAGATCAGGCGCGAGCTGGAAAAGCTCGGCTGCGAGGTCTGCGATCTCACGCAGCCGCGCCGGACGATGCTCCCGCTTGGGCTGCCCGACCTGTACGTGAGGCATGAGGGCTGGCAGGTCCGGATCTGGCTGGAGGTCAAGACCGAGCGCGGCCGGCTGAGCCCATGGCAGGAGGCGTGGCTGGCGAGAGAGCGTGCCGCAGGCGGCCATGCGTACGTCGTGCGGTCGGTGAACGATGCACTCAATGCGCTCCGGGAGGCCGGGGCGCCGATCGAGACCCACACAGGACGGTGAGAGATGAGCGACGCGACGACGCAACCACCCGCCGACGTGCGGGAGCGGGTGGCGAAGGAAGTGTATCTGTGGGAGGCGACAAGGGTTGGCGCCGACGAATCCTGGGCATTGCGGCGCTGGCGGGAGGAGTCAAACATGAGGCGTAGGCTGTATTTCAATGTCGCCGACCGCATCCTGGCCATCCTCCGCGCCCCGCGCGGCGAGGGGGAGATCGCAGCCGTGTTGGATGCCGTAGAAGCCGAGGCCGACAAGTGGGACGACGGGTTCGTGCCATCGTTCGCCAGCCGCGAGACGGTACGCGAGATCCGACGCCGCCTCGCCGCCCTCCGCTCCGAGGCGCAGGGGGATGGCTGGCGGATCGCCGAGCCCGCCCGTGAGCTTGTGCGCCGCGAGACGCCGGAGTCGCGCGCCGTCGCGCAGGACGCAATCGCCGCCGCCCGCCGGGGCGAAGGAGGTGGGGATGGCGAGCACGTATGACCACGTGTGGCGGTGGCGCTCCAGGCTTCCAGAGCGCAAGGGACAGCGGTGCCGAGTTCTGGTCCGCGGTCGGCGGATGAACACGGTCCTCGTTGAGTTCAAGGACGGCTACCTGGTAACCACCAGCCGGTACGCAGTGAGGCGTGCCAGGAGCGAGAGCGATGGCGAGTGAGACGATCCGTCGATGCCTCGCCGCCCGCCGGGGCGAGGGAGGTGGGAAGTGACTCCGTGTGATGTGCTGGCAGCGGTCGAAATCCGCCGGGAGGACGGACGGACTGAGCCGTGGTGGAATATCACGCACATACCGACCGGAAAGATCGTGGCCCTGCCGATGGCAATCGAGCACCCGTACCTCGGTCAGGCCCCATTGCGGGTGAGCAGGTGGAAGACACGCAAAGAGGCACAAGCCGCGATAGAACAGGCGCGGAAGTTGTTCGGCTGCGCTGCCCACCCCACCGACAGGAGCGAGAGCGATGGCGAGTGAGACGCTGGCCAATCGAAACACCTACCGCGGCGAGCCCATCCGCGGGGACCGCGCATGGGTGATCCTCCTCCGGCATGTCAGCGGCACGTGGTGGTTCCCCCTGCCGCATACCGCCGCTGCGACGCGAGAGGAGGCCATCGCGCGGTTCGACCGGGACGAGCCCGCGCGCTCGCCGTATCGCTACGAACGCCTCCGCCGCCGCGGCGAGGCGCGGGCGGTCCGCTGCCGGATCGTGGTCGAATGATGACGGAATCCGAGCTGCGGGCGATCGCCCGCCGGGCCGCCGACCCGCCGGCCGGCATGGCGCCGGCCGACGTCATCGACCAGGCGCTACGCGAGGCCGGCATCCCGGGCGACTACAGCACGAGCGCCGAGTACCGCCGGCTCTGGCACCGGCTGGCGCAGAGCACATGTGACATCTTCAGGGCGCGGCTGCAGACGCTGGGCGTCGATGTCGTCCGCACCCAGCGGCGCAGCCGGTACGTCCGGTGCTACCCGGTCCCGCTCGCCCAGCTCGCGCACCAGGTGCTCCGCGAGGCGGGCGGGCCGCTGCGGCTCATGGAGGTGCACCGCCGGCTCAACCAACGCGGATGGCGGGTGAGTATGGACAGCGTGGCGGGCGCGCTCCGGCGCACGCCGCTGATCGTCCGTCTCAGCCGCGGGCGCTACGCGGCGCGGGACGACGTTGCGGACCAGACCGCGGCGGGGTAATGCTCACTCATGAGCAGCATTCCCGAGGCGTGTCCGGCGTGGGGTGCGGACGGTCAGCACCCGCGCGAAATGATGAGTGATGATGCGACCATTCGCGGTCTGTGAGTCGCGGTATCCGCGGTGCCCGCGCTGCGGCCATGTCCTGCACGGGATCCACGCCGGCGATGGGTTGATGTTCGCCCAATGTCGGGCCAAGGCGCGCCGACTTCCGGGCCAGCGGCGCACCGGCGAGCGGTGCGGTCAGCACGTCGCGATCGTGGGGGCGAGCGCCGGCGTGTGCCTCGTGGTGCCGATCACGCGGCAGGAGTTCGATCGGCTGACGTCTGGTACGATCCCGAGCGCCCGGGAGCTACTCCTCGAGCTCGGCGTGGTGCTCGGGCCGACGGCGAAGGCGACCGCCTGACACCGTTGGGGCCACAGGATGGTCATGACCGCAGTGAGGGCATTGCGGCGCGGACGTTTGCGACGTAGATTTCAGGCAGTTGGCCAGCAGGCCCCCGCCCCGGCATTGCCGGGTGGGGGCCTTTTGCGTTTGGGGCTCTGATGCCGCGGAAACCGCCTCGCCCGTGCGCACACCCTGGCTGTCCCGCCCTTGTGCGGAATGGCTCGCGCTGCGAGCGACACGAGCGGGCGGTGCGCAGGGAGGCAGACAGCCGGCGGGGTACCGCGGCGCAGCGAGGATACGGTGCGGCTTGGCAGAGGGCGCGAGCGAGGTATCTCCGGGAGCATCCGTTCTGCGTGGAATGCCGCCGGGAGGGCCGGGTCGAGGTGGCCACGGTCGTCGACCATATCGTACCGCACCGGGGCGACCCGGGGCTGTTCTGGGATGAGGACAACTGGCAGTCGCTATGTGCTGCCCACCATTCGCGCAAGACTGGCATGGGGCTGTGATCACGCGGCGCGACGGCCCGGGGCGGGGGTCGATTTCTTCCGGGCGGGTGGCGTCCAGACCGCGGCCCGCCTCGACTTCGCGGCTGTACGGGTTCGCCTAGGTTTTTACGGGGGTGATTTTCGGTGCCAGGACCACTGCCGAAGCCGACGGATCGTCGCCAGAGGCGCAACCAGCCCAAACCGCTCCGCGTGATCCCGGGCGGTCTGGTCGGTCGTAACGCTCCGCCGGCCCCGGCCGGGCTGCTGAAGGCGACCCGCGACGAGTGGGACACGTTCTGGCGGTCGGAGCTCGCGCAGCTCGTGCAGGCCGAAACGGACCTCGTGGCGCTCGAGCGGCTGTTTCGCCTCCGTGACGAGGAGCGGCGGGCGATGCGGGAGGCCAGGAAGGCCCGCCTGGTCCCGGGGTCGATGGGGCAGATGGTACTCAACCCGCTGCTCAAGTACGCGGAATCGCTCCAGAAGGAGATCCGGGCGCTGGAGGACCGCTTCGGCATGACTCCGAAGGCGCGGCTCGCGCTCGGGATCGCGTTCGGAGAGGCGGCCCGGTCGCTCTCCGACCTCAACCGTATGCTGGAGTATGACGACGGCAACGAAGCCGACGAAGAGGACCCGCGGCTCGCCGCGCTCTGAGGCGCCGCCGACGCTCGGGCCGTGGGTCTGCCGGTGGATCGAGCGGTTCCTGGTCCACTCGCAGGGCGACTATCTCGGCCAGCCGTTCCGGCTGCGGCCGTGGCAGAAGGCGTTCATCTACCGGGCCTATGAGCTGGAGCCGGACGGGTCTAGGCGCTACGACCGCGCGCTCCTGGGGGTCGGCAAGGGCAACGGGAAGACGGAGCTCGCTGCGGCGCTCGCGCTCGCCGAGCTCGCCGGCCCGGTGGTGTTCGACGGCTGGGAGCGTCCCGGCGTGCCGCGCCGGCCGGTGCCGCGGACCGCGCCGGACATCCCGATTGCCGCCGCCTCGTTCGAGCAGGCTGATACCCTGTTCGGGGCCGCGCGGGCCATGATCCAGCACGGCCCGCTCGCGGACTTCTTCGAGTGCTGGGATACGGAGCTTTTGCCGAAGGGGGCGCCGGGGCGGCTCTACCGCGTGGCCGCCGTCGCCGGGACCAATGACGGTCGCAGGCCCACGTTCTTCGTGGCGGACGAGCTGCACGAGTGGGAGGGGCGGAAGGAACGTGTCTACCTGGTGCTCTCCAACGGCCGGGCCAAGCGCACGGGAACGTGGGAGCTCGCGATCTCGACCGCCGGATGGGACGTCGGGTCGCTGCTCGGCCGGCTCTATCTCCACGGGAAGCGGGTGCAAGCCGGCGAAGTCGACGACCCGCGCTTCCTGTTCCAGTGGTGGGAGGCGCCGGAAGACCTCGACCTGTCAGACCCGGAGCAGCTTCGCCAGGCTGTGCGCGCGGCGAACCCGGCTGCGGGCGATTTCCTGCCCGAGGACGCCATCGTCCGCCGGTATTACGAGCTCGGGCCCACGAAGGAGCACGAGTTTCGGCGCTACTACCTGAACCAATGGGCGAGCGCGCCGGAGCGGTGGCTGCCGGATGCGCTGTGGGCTGCCTGCGCCGAGGACGTAGAGGTGCCGGACGGCGCGCGGATCGTGATCGGCTTCGATGGGAGCTACAGCCGTGACTCGACGGCGGTGGTGGGCTGCATGCTCGGTGAGCGTCCACACCTCTTCGTCATCGGGCATTGGGAGAGGCCGGCCGGAGCCGCCGAGGACTGGCGGGTGGACATTCCGGACGTCGAGGAGACGCTGCGCGCCGCGTGTGCACGGTGGGACGTCCAGGCGATCGCGTGCGACCCCTTCCGCTGGCAGCGGACGATCCAGGTCCTTCTCGAGGCGGGGCTCCCGATGGTCGAGTGGCCTTCGCATAGCGCGGTCCGCATGGCGCCGGCGTGCGCCGCGTTCGAGGACGCCGTACAGGGCCGGCTCCTGTCGCACGACGGCGACGAGCGGCTCGCCGAGCACGTCCGCAACTGCGTGGTCCGCATCGACAGCCGCGGCAAGAGGATCACGAAGGTGCATAAGGACTCGGAGCAGAAGATCGACCTCGCCGTGGCCGCGGTGATCGCCTACGACATGGCGACGCGGCATGCGCCCGCACCTGAGATGAGTTGGAGGCCGCTGTGAGGACACCTCGCTGGATAAGTCGTATCAAGAACGCGCTCACGATCAAGCGGATACGTGACGGCGACAGCTTCGTCCCTGTCGGTGCCGAATCGTCCACGTCCGTCGAGGCCCGTAACGCCAACGTCGTGATGGCGCCGCTCCTCTTCATCGGCCGGGCGTTCACGCAGGCCGAGCCGGTCGTGGAGCGGCGGCGTGGCGGAATGTGGCGGCCGGTCGAGGATCATCCGCTCGTGGGCCTCTTGGAGCGCCCCAACCTCTATTACGAGGGCGATTCGCTGATCAAGGCGCTGCTCATGTCCTGGTACCTGGACGGCAACGCCTACCTGATCAAGGTCAGGGACGAGCTGCGGCGCGTGGTCGAGCTCTGGTATGCGCCTCACTGGACGGTCGAGCCGCGCTGGCAGCCCGCAGGCCGATTCGTGGACTGGTACGACTACACGCCGGTCGATGGCCGGCCGGCGATGCGGCTCCCTGTCGCGGACGTGGTGCATCTCCGCTACGGCCTGGACCCGGACAACCCGCGGAAGGGCTTCTCGCCGCTGAAGTCGGTGCTCCGGGAAGTGATGACCGACGAGGAGGCCGCCCGGTTCAGCGCCTATATCCTGAAGAACATGGGCGTGCCGGGCGGAGTCATCGCGCCGAAGAGCGACACCAGGCCGCCGAAACCCGAGGACGTCCAGGCCATGAAGGAGTACATGCAGAACTTCCGCGGGCACCAGCGCGGCGAGTGGTTGGTCGTCGGCGCGCCGACGGAGGTCTACCAGTTCGGTTTCGACCCGAACCGTCTAATGCTCGGTCCCCTGCGCGACATCTCCGAGGAGCGGGTGTGCGCGATCCTCGGCGTGCCGGCCGCTGTCGTGGGGTTCGGTGCGGGGCTCCAGTCGACGAAGGTGGGTGCCACGATGCGCGAGCTGGTCCGCCTCGCCCGCGTCACCTGCATCGAGCCGGCGCAACTCACGATCTCGCGTCAGCTCGGCCGGCAGCTCCTGCCGGATTTCGAGTCGCGGCCCGAGCGGGCGCGGCTGCGGTTCGATACGTCGCATGTGCCGATGTTCGCGGAAGATGAGTCGGAGAAGGCCGAGCGCGTGGTGAAGATGGTGCTGGGTGGCATCCTCCGGGTGGACCGCGCGCAGGAGATGCTGGGCCTCGAGGTCGACCCCACGCAGGCGGTCTATCTCCGGCCGTCGAACGCTACGGCTGTCGCGCCCGGGGAGGATCAGGAGCCGGCGCAGGCGCCGGCAACCGCGCCCACGCCAGACAACCGCATCGCCGGCCTGCTCGCCGGCGCCCAACTGAACGGCAACGGAAGGAGGAACCATGCCGACGATGAATGACCGCCGGGCGCCGCGGTCCCGACTCGCGTACCGGATCGTGAACCAGGCCGACGATCGGGCGGAGATCCTCATCTACGACGAGATCGGCTATGATCCGTTCTTCGATGTCGGAATCGCAGCGGAGGATCTCGTCCGAGACCTGAGCGAGATCGAGGCATCGCAGATCGACGTGCGGATCAATTCCATAGGCGGCGTGGTGTTTGAGGGCGTCGCGATCTACAATGCCCTCGCGCGGCATCCGGCCCACGTGGACGTGTACATCGACGGGATCGCGGCGTCGATCGCCTCCGTGATTGCGATGGCCGGCGACCGGATCCACATCGCCGCCAACGCCCACGTCATGATTCACAACCCGCACGGCGTGGTGTGGGGCGAGGCCGCCGACATGCGGAAGATGGCCGACACCCTGGACAAGATCAGGGGCTCGCTCGTTGGCACCTATGCGCGCCGGACCGGCCAGCCGGCGGAGAAGATCGAGGCGTGGATGGACGCCGAGACCTGGTTCAACGCCGAGGAGGCCGTGGAGTTCGGCTTCGCCGACGAGATCGTCGAGGGCGGCGAGATCGATGCGCGGATCGCCGCATGCCTGACGAGCTACCGGAACGTCCCGCCCGCGCTCGCGGCTCTGATCGAGGCGCGCGCGGCAGACACTCCGGAGCCGGAGCGGGAGCCGGAGCCGGAGCCGGAGCCGGATCAGATCGAGCCCAATGCGCCGGCCGGACCTGGCGACGAGCTGATCCGTCTCGCCGCCACTGTGGAGCGTACTCTGTACATGACAGCCGTATTGTGATGGAGATCCGCTGCGGGAATTGCAGGCATTGGCTGGGCGAGAGCGCCGTGCCGCTCGTGTACATCGAGCATGTCGGGCACGGGACGGAGGCGCGCGTCGCCTCGCCGCGGGATCTTCGGCTGTGCAAGAGCTGCGGCCGGGTCAACGTCTTTGTCGCCCGGGAGCACCTGGACGCGGCCCTTGCGCGCGGCGTGAAGGCCGCATAGATTGGTAGCAGGCAATTCGACTACGGCCCTATTACGGTCGAAGTAGGACCCTCCGACGGCCAGAATACGGCGCGACCCGCGCCGAGTCTGGCCGTCTTCGCTTTCCGGACGGCCCCTCGGCGCACAACCACGAGGGAGCCACCATGCCCAGCACGCTTTCTACCCTGGTCGCCAAGCGCGAGGAGCTCGACGCCAAGCGCAAGGCCCTGGCCGACGTCTTCGAGGCGGCCGGCCCCGACCTGGACTTCAGCAAGCCCGAGGTTCTCAATCGCCTCGGCGCGAAGGACAGCGCCGAGGCGGTCGAGAAGGTCCGCGAGCGCAACAAGGAGATCGAGGCCCTCTACGACGAGTGCAAGAAGCTCGCGGAGATCGAGGAGATCGCGAATCGCGTGAGCGGCGATGTCGATCTCCCCGCCGGACGCCGGATCGTGCATCCGGAGGCCAAGCAGCCCAAGACGATCGGGGAGATGATCGTCAATTCGCAGGCGTTCCAGCAGTACCGGCAGACGAAGAATCCCGCCGCCGGCGAGATCAAGGACTTCGGGTTCTCCGAGATCAAGAACGCGCTCTTCCAGACCGGCGCGGGCTGGGCTCCCGAGACCACGCGGATCGGCGTCGTTGTCGAGGCGCCGACGCGCCCGCTCCAGGTGATCGACATCATCCCGAGCGGCCGGACGAGCCAGGCCGCGGTCGTCTACATGGAGGAGACGACCCGCACGCACGCCGCCGCGGAAGTCGCCGAGGCCGGGCAGTACCCGGAATCGGAGTTCGTCCTCACCGAGAAGAGCTCTCCGGTCCGGAAGATCGGTGACTCGATCCCGGTCACGGACGAGCAGCTGGACGACGTGGAGGGCGTGCAGAGCTACCTCAATGCCCGGCTGATGTTTGGCCTGCGGCAGCGGTTCGACACGCAGGTCCTCATCGGCGACGGCGTCGCGCCCAACCTGCGCGGGATCCTGAATACCTCGGGCATCCAGACGCAAGCCCGCGGGACGGACGCGGTGCCGGATGCGATCTTCAAGGCGCTCACCAAGGTCCGCACGACGGGCCGGGCGCTGCCGACGCACGTGCTGCTCCACCCGACGGACTGGGAGCGGGTCCGCCTGCTCAAGACCACCGACGGGATCTACCTCTGGGGCTCGCCGTCCGAGGCCGGGCCGGCGCGGATCTGGGGGCTCCCGGTCATTGAGGCGGAGGTGCTCACGGCCGGCACCGCGCTCGCCGGCTCATTCGACCCCGCGATGATCATGGCCTTCGAGCGCCGGGGCGTCGAGGTGCAGGTCGGCTTCGTGAACGACCAGTTCGTGAAGGGCACGAAGACGATCCGCGCCGACATGCGCGTCGCTTTGGTCGTCTTCCGGCCGGCCGCGTTCTGCACGGTCACCGGCCTGAACACCTGATCCCCAACACCGCCGGGCGTGACGATGCGCCCGGCGGTCCCGGGGAGAGAGGAGACCTGAGACCATGATCGTCGCAGATCGCAGGCTGTGGCTCACCGCCGACCGGTCACGGGTCGTCGAGGACGGGGACCCGGCGGCGGCGTTCCTGCTCGCGTCGCCGGGGACGGAGGTCCCGGTGGAGGAGGCCCGGCGGCTCGGGCTCTCGGTCGAGGCCGGCCGCGTCGTGCTGCCCGGCGCAAAGGGCGGCGAGGCGGTAGATGACGCTGGCGAGGCGAAGCACCCGAAGAAGGGCAAGAAGTGATGCGCGTCGAGCGCCCGGTCGGCCCGCCCGGCCCCGAGCCGATCACCCCCGAGGATGCGGCACACTACCGCCGCGTCGATGACCTGCTCGCCGAGGATCGCAACGTTTTCGAGCTCGCGATCCGCGCGGCCCGGGAGTACGCCGAGCGGCGGACCGGCCGGGCGCTGGTGGACCGCGAGTGGGAGCTGGTCCTCGATCAGTTCCCCTGCGGCCGCCAGCCGATCGAGATCACCCGCGTCCCGGTCGACATCACCTCGATCGAGATCCGCTACGTGGACGCGGACGGCGCCGAGCAGACGCTGGACCCTTCCGCCTACGTGGTGGTCGACGGCGAGCCGGTGCGGATCGCGCCGGTCGACGACTGGCCGGCGACGCCATGCGACCGGATCGGCGCGGTCGTGGTGAAGTTCCAGGCGGGGCCGGGCGCCGTGGGCGTCCCCGACATCCTCCGCTCGGCGATGCTTCTCCACATCGGCGACCTGCACGAGCATCGGGAGGACACGATCGCGGGTGGCACGGTCACGCCCCGCCGCGTGGTCGACATGATCTACGACGAGTACGCCGTCGGCAGGAGGTACGCATGAGGGCCGGCAGGCTCAGGAGCCGGGCCGTGATCCGGCGTCCGACGGAGACTCGCCAGCCGCTCGGCGACGTGGAGACGATGTACCCGGCCGTCGGCATGGCATGGGTCGATGTTCGCCCGCCCAGGCGCGTGGTCGCGAACTACGGCGCGGGCGAGATCCCAGAGGGCCGGATGGAGGCCGAGCTCCGCGCGCACATCGACGTCCGGATGCGCGACGTCCTCGAGATCGTGGCCGGCCCGGAGGCTGGCACCCGCTGGCGTGCCGTCTCGCCGCCGTACCGGCCCGGCGACGGTTCGCTCGTGATCCTGCTCGAGGTCTACGAGCCGGAGCTTCCGCCGGAGGAGCCATGATCCGGGTCGAAGTGGCTGGCGAGCAGATCGACGTCTTCGCGGACGAGCTCTACGCTGAGCTCGTGCCGGCGATGGAGCGCCAGGTTCGCAAGGCGTCGGAGCTGCTCGCCTCGCGACTCAAGGAAGTCGTCGGCCGTGTCGGTCCGTCAACGCCAGGCGGACCGCCCGCGAGGCGCACGGGCGAGCTCCAGAGGTCGCTGAATCCGATCCCGATTCGGCGCACAAAGACGGGCGTACGCGGGGGCGCCGGCGTATGGGTCGATGACCCGGCTGAGCGGAGCCGGATCGCGCGCAAAGCGGCCGCCCTGGAGTACGGCGGCACCGACCGCAAGGGCCGGGTGCATCCGCCGTACCCGTTCCTCCGGCCGACGGAGGAGGCGCTTCGTGACACGATCGAGCGCATGCTGGAGGACCTGTGAAGTGGGACGCTACGATCGCGGCACTGATCGCCAGGCTGGAGGCGGATACCGATCTGATCACGCTCCTCGGCGGGCCGCACATCTACCGGCGCGACGAGGTCCGGGAGCCGCGTTTCCCGAGCGTGACGTACACGATCGTGACGTCGGTGCTCACGGAGCCCTTCGAGCCGGTGATCACGCAATGGGACATCTTCGCGGGATCGATGAGCCAGCTCGTCGGGATCGAGCGGCGGCTCCGGCGGCGCCTCCACTGGGTCGGCTGGCGGGACGTCGGGGGCGTGATGCTGAGCTCAGTCTACGAGGAATCGCGGGATCATCCGCCGCCGGCTCCGGGCCGGTGGCATAGGTCGTTGGATTTCAGGCACCAGCCCGTGCGGGAGCGGGGCTGGTAAAGACGCCGCACCGCGGCAGCATCGGAGGAGATCATGCCCGTCAACTACACTCTGCTCGATCTCAACAGCGTCGTCCGCGCCATTGGCCGGGGCGTCGTCTTCTACGCCCCGGTCTGGGACGGGACACAGAACTTGGCGCTCACCCACCTCGGCGACACCGAGGGCGAGATCACCGTCGAGCTGAACGAGAGCTACAACGACCTCACGCTCCCCGAGCTCACGGGCGATGCGATCCACGAGCGGCGGCTCGCCGGCGAGAATCCGGTCATCACGATCCCGCTCTTCCTCGCGGATCCGGCGCTCCGCGCGATCGTGAGCCCGACGGGGAGCGCGAGCGGCGGGTACATGCGCCAGCGGCCGGTGACGGAATACACGCTCGTGATCTTCCCGGAGGAGCTGTTCCGCGACGCGAACGGGGATTTCGCGCAGCTCACGTTCGATGGCACGGCCTGGCAGATCGGCGGCCAGGCGCTCACGCCGGAGCAGGATCGGCTCCTCGGGCTCAGCGCCTGGTTCTGGCGGGGGCACTTCCAGAAGCCGGGCATCACGTTCCGGAGCGAGGACGGCGGCAAGCTGGTGCTCCAGGTCAACTACCAGGCGATGCCGACGAAACTGGCGACGTCGGTGATCCCCGACGGCCAGCGGCTTTATACCGTCGGCGATCCAGCCGACGCGGGCATCGACATCCACCCGCAGGCATGAGCCATGATCGCGATCAGCAGGACCCCGCCCGCGGCCATGATGGAGCGCCACGCCCGCGTGGCCGCGGCGATGGCGGAGGTGGAGCGGGATCGGCCGGCGGTGGTCAACGCGGGCCCGGCCCGGGAGATCTGGACGCCCCGGCCGCTCTACTACCGGGGACGGAAGATCCTTCCCCGGCCGATCTCATGGGAGGACGGCCTGGCATTGCTCGAAGCCGCGTCGGCGCTGGAACGGTGGGCGCAGCGGCCGGACGGTGACCTGGAGGAGCTGCGCCGGCTGTACCGCGAGATTGTCGCTCTCTGCTGGATCGCGATCCGGCCGCGGTGGGTGCCGCGCTGGCTCCAGCGGCTCCGGCGAAACCCGTTCCGGCGGGCGACGGAGACCGAGATCCGGGAGATCCTGAGTTTTTTAGGGCGGTGCCGGACGATCTCCCTCGCCGGCAGCCGGTCCTAGATGGGCCACCGCCGCCGGCGGATCTACTCGACATGCTGGCGGACTTCGCGGCGCATTACCCGGGGTGGCTGGACCGTAGCGGCCGGCCGAAATCGTGGCGGGTGTTCGTCTACGGGCTGGAGGCGCTTTCGCGGCGCAGGGCGCGCGATGCGCTGACGATGGCGAGCGCGGCGGGACTGCCGTACAGCAAGCGCGGCGACGAGTGGGTAGCGACACAACGGATTCTCGCGGGATACTGACGTGGCGCGGCGCGGATTCCTGAGAGAAATCATCCTCCGGCTCGACCGGGAGGCGGCCCGGCAGGTCAAGGAGGACACCGAGGACGCGCTGGAAGCGGCCGGAAAGGCCGGCTCCTCCGCCCTCGAAGAGGCGATGCAGCAGGGCGGGCAGAAAGCCGCCCGCGCTCTCGTCCGCGAGCTTTCGCGCGCCTACGACCAGACGATCGCCGAGGCCCGCCTCAAGCTCGCCCGGGGTATCATCGACGAGAAGCAGTTCCGGGAGGTCCAGGCGCAGGCCGCCCGCACGTTCAACGAAGGCCTGGTCGCCGGGATCGAGAGGCTGCGCTCGCAGGGGCAACTCACCGAGGGACAATTCGCCCGCCTCACCAACCGCCTCAAGACCGTCGGCGATGTCGGCGTCCAGGCGGCCGATCGCGCCCGGGGCCGCTTCCGCGCGCTCGGTGCTGAGCTCCAGTCGCTCGTCACTGGCCGGATCGCGCAATTCCTCTCCTTCGCCGCGATCACGCTCGGGCTGCGGCGCGCGGCTCAGGCCGCCGATGAGTTCGAGGCCGCTACGGCGCAGCTTTCCGCCACCGCCCGCTTCACGGGCGTCTCACTCGGATTCCTGGAGCGCGAGGCCGCGACCGCTCAGGAGCGCTTCGGGCTCGGCGCCAAGGAGGCGAACGGGCTCGTCTCCGAGATCATCCGCCTCACGTCCCGCGCGGGCGAGGTCCAGCAGACCGGCCAGGTGCTCGCCGCGTTCCTCGACCTCGGCGCCGCACGCCGCCTCTCCACCGAGCAGACGCTCCAGGCGGTGCGTCAGGCCATCCTGGGCATCGACGAGGGGACCGATCGCTTGTTCGGCGCCAATCCCTCGGTGTTGTACGAGGAGTTTGCCCGGCAGATCGGCAAATCGGCCGGCGCGCTCACCGACCAGGAGAAGGCGCAGGCGTTGGTCAACGCGGCGCTCACCTACGGCGCCCGCGTCCAGGGCGAGTACGCGTCGTGGCTGGAGACGGCGCAGGGCCGGCAGCAGCAGGCGAGCCGTGCCGTCCAGGAATTCGCCGTCGTGCTCGGCCGGGCGCTCGAGCCGGTCCGGGAGTTCGGGGCCGAACTGCTCATCTGGCTCGCTGAGCGCGGCCGGGAATTTATCGGCGGCATCCAGATCCTCGGCGCCGAGCTCAGCGCGTTCTGGATGTCGATCCCGCACGGCTTCCGGCTCGTCCTGGCGCAGGGCCTTGAATTACTCGCCGACTGGGTCGATAGGGCCAGGTGGCCGCTCCGGGTACTCGGGATCGAGATCGGCGCGAGCATGACGGCCGGCATGCGGGAGAGCGCGGCCCGGATGCGCGCCGAGGCGGCCCGGGAGATCGGCCACATCCGCGAGGGCCTGGAGGCGACGAAGCGCGAGATCGTCGAGGCCACGACGCTCGCCCGCCGGGCCGCGCAAGATACGGCCGGGGCGCAGCAGCGGGCACGCGAGGCGCAGCGCCCCCAGACGCCCCAGCAGGTCACGCCAGAACTCCGCCGGCCCGGGATCTCCGACACGATGGGGGCGCTGCGCCTCGCACCGATCCCGCTGGGGCCGGTCCGCGACGCTCGCGCGGAGGTCGACGCCCTCGCCCAGCGGTGGCTCGAGGTCAACGCCGACATGGTGAGCGCTGCGGAGCGCGCCGCGATGGGGATCACCGGGGCGTTCCAGGATGCGTTCTCGATCCTCTTCGAGGATTTCAGCAACGTCGGCGAAGCTGCCGAGGCGATGGCGCGCGGTGTCGCGGGCGCGCTGGTCGGCGGGGTGGCCGACTACGCGAGCAGCAAGGTATCGGAGAACATCGCCCTCGCGATCGAGGCGACGGCTCGCGCGCTCGCTGCGGCCTCGAACCCCTTCACGGCGGGGATGGCTCCGGGATTCTGGGCCGCGGCGAAGACCCACGCCCTCGCCGCGGCGAAGTGGGCGATCCTCGCCGGCGCAGCCGGTGCCGGCCAGGCCGCGATCGCCGGTGGCACGCGGGGCGGGCTCTCGGGCGGCATCCCGACCGGCGCGCGGGATACGACCGGCCGGCTCCTGGA
>DASVDG010000091.1:0-9785 GCA_036381255.1 Longimicrobiales bacterium
GATAGATTACGGAGTACAACGTAAGGGTGAACGTGCGGCGGGGCCAGGGCGCGGCCGTTCGGCCGCGGGAGCGGCGCCGGTGGCGCCGGGAGCGGGCCGATGGCCCGGGAGCGCCGGCCTGGCGGCCGGCGGGAGCGGCCGGCTGCGCCGGCCGGGACGGACCCTGGCGGGTCCGGGGGCGGGCGCTGCGCGCCCGGGGGGGCGGCCTCCAGCCGCGGGGGCGGCGGCTGCACTGCGTGCAGCGCCGGGGTGGCAGGGCGATCGTCTGGGCGTGTCCCGGCCATCCCGGCGCGCGAAGCGCGCCGCCCCCGGCCGGCGCCGCAGGCGCCGCCGCTCCCGGCCGCGAAGCGGACGTCCCGGCGTGAAGCGTCGCTCCCCGCGCCGCAGGCGCGGCTCCCGGGCCGCAGGCCCGCTCCCGGCGGCCGCAAGGCCGCCGCTCCCGGCCGCGCCCCACGGCGCGGCCGGGGCCGGGGCCGGGGGCGCGGCCGTCCCCGCGCTTCCGGCGCGCCTCCTGCAGGCACTGTCCCGGGTCGAGCCGCTCGTCGGCGGACACACCACGGGAGGTGGCTGTGGCGATCGAGAACCTGGTTCAGCTGTTACGGGCGCGCGCGGTCGAACGCCCCGACCGCGCCCTCCTTCGTTTCCACCGGGGCGGAGCGTGGCGCGACTGGAGCTACGGCCTGGTGCTGCATCGAGTCGAGGCGATCGCGGGTGGGCTGGAGGTCCTCGGCATCCGCCCCGGCGACCGTGTCGCGATCCTCTCCGGCGCCCGGCCGGAGTGGCCGCTCGCCGAGCTCGGCGGCATGGCGGCGGGGGCGGTGGTGCTCGGCATCGATGCCGGGCTGCCGACGGACGAGGCGGCGTGCATCCTCGACCACGCCGAGGCGCGGGTCGTGTTCCTGGAGGACCGGCACCAGGCCGCCCGCCTGGCCGCGATCCGCCATCGCGTGCCGCATCTCGAGCACGTGGTCCTGCTCGAGGGCGAGGCGCCGGACGACGTCGGGCTGTTGTCGCTGGCCGCGCTCGAGTCGCTCCCCGCGCCGGGCCAGGGCGCCGTCCGCCTCGACCGGACCGCGCGTCGCCCGCGTGAGGCGCCGGCGACGATCTGTTACACCGGCGGCACGACGGGCCTGCCCAAAGGCGCGCTCCTCACGCACGGCAACGTGATCGGCTCGCTCGCCGCCTCGGCCCGCGCGTTCGGCGGCGCCCTGAGCGCCATCGAGCTCGTGCTCTGCTCCGTCGCGCCGAGCCACGCGCTCGGCCGCATCTGCGGCGAGTTCGCCGCGCTCTTCCTTGGCCGCACACTCGCCTTCGGCCGCGGCGCCGACACGCTGCGCGACGACGTGGCCGCGCTCCGGCCGGACGCGATCGTCGCCGTGCCGCGCATCCTCGAACGCCTCCGCGACGAGGTCGGCGCCCGGTCGCCGCGGGCCGGGCTCGGCGGCCGGCTCGCCGTCGTCTTCTGCGGCGGCGCGCCGCTCGCGCCCGAGCTCGCGCGCTACTACGAGACCGCCGGCATCCACGTCTTCGACGGCTGGGGCCTCGCCGAGACCGCCGGCCCCGTGACCGCGAACCGGCCGGACGCGTCGCGCCCCGGCTCCGCCGGACGCCCGCTCCCCGGAATCGAGGTCCGCGTCGCCGGCGATGGCGAGCTGCTCGTCCACGGGCCGAACGTCTTCTCCGGCTACTTCCGCGATCCCGACCGGACCGCGGAGGCATTCGACGAGCACGGCTTCCTGCGCACCGGCGACATCGGCCGCATCGACGACGCCGGCTTCGTCTACGTGACGGGTCGCAAGAAGGAGCTGATCGTGAACGCCGAGGGCCGCACGGTCGCGCCGCAGAAGATCGAGCAGCTCCTGCGCGAACGCCCGTTCATCGCCCACGCGCTCGCCTACGGCGACCGGCGGCCGTTCATGGTCGCGCTGCTCACGCTCGACCGCGACGCCGTCGCCGCGTGGCACCCCGAGCTCACCGACCGCCCCGTCGGCGACCCGGCGCTCCACGCGATCGTCGAGGAGGAGGTCCGCCGCGTCAACGACCGCCTCCCCGAGCCCGAACGCATCCGCGCGTTCCGGCTCCTCGACGGCGCCGACAACGGCGGCCTCGCCGTGCTCCGGCGGCTGCGCCGGCCCGAGGCGGAGGCACGTTTCCGACCGATCCTCGACGAGCTCTACATCGCCGAGCAGGTCGCGTCCCGGCCATCCTGATGCCGCCGTGGCCTCGGACGTCCTGATCGTCGGCGGCGGGATCGGCGGCGCCGTCCTCGCCCTCGCGCTCGGCCGCCGGGGCCACGACGTGCACGTCCTCGAACGCGAGGCCGCGCCGCCACCGATCGCCCGCCCCGAGATCCTCCAGGACGCGACGCTCCGCTCCCTCGAGCTACTCGGCGCCGGGCCCGGGCTCCGCGACGAGGCCGCGCTCCCGATCCGTGGAATCGAGATCCGCCACGGCCCGGAGACGATCCTCGCGATCGACGAGGCCGATCTCGCCGCCGCAGGCAACCGCCCCCTCTCCACCGACCCCGCACGCGTCCGCGCTCGCCTCCTCGATGCCGCCCTCGCGACCGGCCGCGTCACCCTGAGCCGCGGCGCCGAGGTCACCCGCCTGATCGGCGAACACGGGCACATCGCCGGCGTCCGCGGCCGCATGCACGGCCGATCGTTCGAGGCCCACGGCCGCCTCCTCGTCGGCGACGACGGCGCCCGCTCCGTCGTCCGCGAATGCCTCGGCATCCGCGCCCGGCTCCGACTCTTCCCCGTCGAGTTCCTCACGCTCGCCGTCGAACGCCCACCCTCGCTCGCCGCCGATCTCGCCTGCGCCTGGGCCCGCCCCGACGCCGTCCGCGACGACCTCTTCGCCGCCCTCTTCGTCCCGCTCCCCGGCGACCGCACCGCCGCCGTGATCCTCGCCCCGATCGGCGCATTCGACTCGAAGTTCCGCGACGACGCCGACGCCTTCCACCGCAGCCTCGCCGCGCTCACCCCCATCGCCGCCGAGCTCCGCGACCACATCCCCGAGCCCCGCGAGCTCGTCCGCGTGCGCCGCGTCTACGGCCACGCCGACCGCTACGTCGCCGACGACGCCGCCATCCTCGGCGACGCCGCGCACCCCATGAGCCCCGCCGGCGGCCAGGGCGCCAACGCCGCCATCTTCGACGCCCTCGCCCTCGCCGACGTCGCCGACGCCGCGCTCCGCGCCGACGACCTCTCCGCACACCGCCTCGCGGCCTACGAACGCCGCCGCCGCCCCGCCAACCGCCGCTCGCTCCGCTTCACCCGCCGCGCCGTCGCGCTGCTCCACCTCGCCCGCCGCTCCCCCACCGGCGGCCGATTCCTCGTCACCCTCCTCCGCCTCGCCGGCAGCCAGCGCCGCCTGCTCCACCTCGCGGCCACCGCGTTCCGGGAGTGAGGCTGCACGGAAGGAGTGTCGGGAACACCGAGGATACGAGCTGCGATTCGGCGACCGCCGACTCCGACCCCTCCCCGCCGGCCGGGCTCGCCGCACGACAGCGTGGACAGCGGCCCCTCGTCCGCGGTATCCTTCGGTGGTCGTCGAGCGCCGACATGTCGAGCGCGTCGGGCCGGCTCCGACCTGTGGGGGCCGGGCCGCGTCGGTCCCGGCACGCGCCGCGGCGGGCGGACCGCCGGCGCCGAGCCTCTTCCAGGAGAACTCCCATGAGATACCTGCTCATGATGCACGTCCCCCGCGGCACCGGGGAGTACGAGATCTTCAACTGGGCGCCCGACGACGTCCAGGCCCACATCGCCCACCTGCAACAGATCAATCGCGAGCTCACCGAGGCCGGCGAGTGGGTCGACGTCCTGGCGCTGGCGCCGCCGGCGCAGGCCGTGCTGGTGCGCGCCGGCACGGACGGCGCGCCAGTGACCGACGACCCGTTCCCCGAGACCAAGGAGTTCCTCGCCGGCTACTGGCTCGTCGACGTCGACAGCCCCGAGCGCGCCTACGCCATCGCGGCCCGCGCCTCGGCCGCGCCCGGGCCGGGCGGTGCCCCGCTCAACATGCCCATCGAGGTGCGCCAAGTCATGAGCGCGCCGCCCGCGCCGGAGGCGTGACGGCCCGCGACACCGTGCGCCTCCCTCAGCCCACGCAGTTCTCGATGATGTGCCTGGGCCGGTACGCCGCGCGGTCGATGCGCGCCTTCCGGAACGGCCGGTGCACGCGCTGCCTCCGCTGGTCGTCGCGCTCCGGGACGACGGCGCGCACGCGGTGGCGGCGCAACCGGCGGCGGATGCGCGAACTGCTTGCGATACGGGCCAAGGACTCGCCAGGAATCCATATTCCGGTTGCCGTCATCCATTCTGCACCCTACCTTCTCATCACCGGCGTCAGATTCACCGACGGGCTGGCGAAGCACAAGATCTTGCGCGCTGCCATCACCGCAGTCGGAGCCGCCCCCATGCACCCGGTCCTCCACCCCGTCCGCCCCGCGTTCCGCGCCATCGCCACGACGATCGTGCCCGAAGCCGCGGCGCTCGATGCAGACGATTGGGCGGAGCTGGAGCGCATCATCGAAGCCGCGCTCGCCACCCGCCCGGCGAAGATGCGACGCCAGCTCCGGATGCTGATCCGCGTGATCCAGCTCCGCCCCCTCCTTCGCTACGGCCGCCCGTTCACCGCGCTCGACCCCGACCGCCGCACCCGCGTGCTGCGACGCTTCGAGAACGCGCGGCTGCTCCTCCTACGCCGCGGCTTCTGGGGGCTCCGCACGCTCGTCTTCATGGGCTACTACGCCCGGCCGGCCGCCGCCGCGACGATCGGCTACCGCGCCGATCCGCGTGGGTGGGAGGCGCGGGCGGACGCGGCCGGGCCGGATGCCGCCGGCGCCCGCGCCGGAGGCCGCACGTCGCCGGCGACGCAGGCCGACCCCGCCACGCCCGCCGGGCCACGCGACGCCGAGGGGGCCCCGTGATCGACCGCAGCTACGACATCGTCATCATCGGCTCCGGCGCCGGCGGCGGCACCGTCGCCCAGGCGCTCGCGCCGATGGCCGCCGACGGCGTCCGCATCCTCGTCCTCGAGCAGGGCCCGCGGCTCCGCGATGACGAGTTCACCGGCCGCGAGCTCGACATGTCCGGCGCGCTCTACCAGGACGGCGGCGGCTTCCTCACTGCCGACGGCACCATGACGCTCGCGTTCGGCCGCGCGTACGGCGGCTCGACAGTCGTCTACACCGGCACCTCGATCATCGCGCCGGAGCGCGTGATCCGCCGCTGGAACGTTCCCGGCCTCGACCACGCGGACATCGCGCGCCGGTCGCGTAAATACATGGAGGAAAACAACGTCCACCTCCAGCCGGCGGACCGCATCAACGAGAACAACCGGCTCTTCGTCGAGGGGTGCGAGAAGGCGGGCTACCACGCCGAGCAGTTCCCGATCAACGTGAAGGGGTGCAAGGGGTCGAGCCTGTGCAACCTCGGCTGCCCGAACGCCGCCAAGCAGGGCACGAACCGCGTCCAGCTCCCGAACGCCGAACGAATGGGCGTCGAGGTCGTTACCCGCGCCGAGGCGCTGCGCATCGAGGAGCGCGCCGTCGTCGTCCGCGTCAGTGAGAAGCGGCCGGGCGAGAAGGGGCTCCCCTCCGAGTGGGCGCCGGGCGAGTACCGTGTGCGCGCCGGGATCGTCGTCGCCGCGGGCGGCGCGATCGGCTCGACCGCGCTGCTGCTCCGCTCCGGCTTCGGCGCGCGGCTGCCGTGCCTCGGCGCCGGCTTCACCTGCCACCCCGCGCACATCCTCGTCGCCGAGCACCCGCGCGCCATCACGAACGACGTCGGCCACCCGAAGAGCTACTTCCTGGACCGCGCCGAGGAGGAGCGCTTCATCCTGGAGACCTGCATGTACTTCCCGTTCACGACGGCGAAGAACCTGACCGGCTTCGGCGCGCCGCACAGCGCGCTGATGCGCGCGTTCCCACGCCTCCAGATGATCCTCGTCCTCGCCTGCGACCGCGCCGTGCCCGGCAACCGCATCGCCGTCGACCGCGACGGCCGCCCCGTCGTCCACTACCGCTTCACCGACGACGTCGTCTCCGCGCTCGTCCGCGCGACCCGCGCCTCCGCGAAGATCTTTTTCGCCGCCGGCGCGCTCCGCGTCCACGCGCCCTCCGCCGACCCACCGCTCATCGAGCGCGCGGACATGGACCGCCTCGACGCGCTCATCGACGCCCGGCACTTCAAGCCCGGCAGGATCTCCATCTCCGCCGCGCACCTCATGGGCGGGTGCGGCATGGGGCGCGACGCCTCGGACTCCGTGGCCGACGCCCGGGGCCGCGTCCACGGCGTCCCCTGGCTCCGCGTCGCCGATTCGAGCCTGTTCCCCGACGCCGTCGAGATCAACCCGTACCTCACCGTCATGGCGCTCGCCGACCGCGCGGCGGAGGCGGTCCGGGACGATGCGGCGGCGCTGTTGGCCTCGACGGAGCGGGTGCCCGCATGAGCGCACACAGCCGGAGCACTGGCGCGCCGCGGACCACGGCCGCGCGCCCGACGACACAGGCGTCCGCCGGGTCGCCGGACCGCGCCGTGCCCATTCGTGACCCGAGGAGAACCCCATGCGCATGACCGGCGGCCAGATCGTCGTCCGCGCGCTCGAGGACGAAGGCATCCCCTTCACCTTCGGCATCCCCGGCACGCACAACATCGAGCTCTACGACGCGCTCGCCGACTCGGAGACCGTCCGCCCGATCCTCGTCACAGACGAGCAGAGCGCCTCGTTCATGGCCGACGCCGTCTGGCGCGCCTCCGGCAGGCTCGGCTGCGCCAACCTCGTCCCCGGCGCCGGCCTGACCCACGCGCTCAGCGGCATCGCCGAGGCGTTCATGGACAACGTCCCGATGCTCGTCCTCGGCTGCGGCATCCGCCGCGACACCGGAATGGCCTACCAGCTCCACGACGTCGACCAGTTCGCCCTCGTCCGCGCCGTCACCAAAGCCCAGCTCCGCCCCGATACCGGCGCCGAGATCTACCCCACCATCCGCGCCGCCTGCCGAATCGCGCGCGACGGCGCGCCCGGGCCCGTGTTCGTCGAGATCCCGGCGAACCTGTACCTCTTCGCGCACGACGTGGAATTGCGCGCGGGCACTGACGACGACGACACGCTCCCGCCCCCCACGGCCCCTACGCGCATGCGTACGCGTACGCGTACGCCTACGCCTACGCCTACGCTTACGCATACGCCTACGCCTGCCCCTGCCCGCGATGCGCACCCCGGCACCATCGCACACCCCGGCACAACCGCGCACCCCAACACCACCGCGCACGACACCTCGATCGCGCACTCCACCCCCATCGCCTCACCCCCCGACGTCGACCGCGCCGCCGAGCTCCTGCGCCGCGCCCGCCGCCCGCTCCTCTACCTCGGCCTCGGCGCCGCCGGCGCGGGCGAGGACCTGGTGCGGCTGGCCGAACGCCTCGACGCGCCCGTCGCCACCACGTTCCAGGGGAAGGGCGTCTTCCCCGAGTCGCACCCGCTCTTCCTCTGGCCCGGCTTCGGCGACGCCGCGCCCCCGTTCGCCCGCGACATCGCCGCCTCCTGCGACGCGACCCTCGCCATCGGCTGCAAGTTCGGCGAGGTGGGGACGGGGAGCTTCGGCGTGAGGCCGCCGGGGCCGCTCATCCACGTCGACGTCGACCCGGCCGTGCTCGGGCGCAACTACCCCGCCGAGCTCGCCATCGCCGGCGACGCGGCCGACTTCGTCCGCCGCCTCCTCGACCGCCTCGGCGACGGCCCGCCCGCCGACGGCGGGCTCGGCGGCGCCGCGCTCCGCGTCCGCATCCGCCAGGGCCACGCCATGGTCTGGCGCGACTGGCTCGCCGACGTCGGCGGCCCCGGCGTCACCCCCGCGCACCTGCTCCGCTCGCTCCAGCGTCGCTTCGGGCCGGAGACAGTGTTCACCGCCGACAGCGGCAACGGCACCTTCCTCGCCGTCGAGTGCCTGCGCGTCGATGCACCCGGAAAGCTGCTCGCGCCCGTCGACTATTCGTGCATGGGCTACGCCGTCCCCGCCGCGATCGGCGCGAAGCTCGCCCGCCCCGACGCCCCCGTCGTCGCGCTCGCCGGCGACGGCGCGTTCCTCATGACCGGCCTCGAGCTGATGACCGCCGCCGAGTACGGCGTCGCCGGCGCCGTCATCGTGCTCCGCGACCGCGAGCTCGCCCAGATCGCGCAGTTTCAGGACGTCGCGCTGAACCGCAAGGTCGCCAGCGAGCTCCACGACTACGACCTCGCCCGCCTCTGCGACGGCCTCGGCGTCGAATGCCTCGCCCTCGACTCCGACGACGACGTCGACGCCGTCCTCGACCGCGTCGCCGCCGCGACGGACGCCGGCCGGCCCATCGTCGTCGACTGCGCCATCGATTACTCGCGCAAGACGTTCTTCACGCGCGGCGTCGTCCGCACCAACCTGCTCCGGCTCCCGTGGCCGGAGCGGCTGCGGTTCATCGCGCGGGCGGTCGGACGGAAGGTGTTCGCCGGCAGGTGATCCTGGACCCGGGCGAATCCCTCCCGTCAACGTTCCAGGCGCCGAACGGCGCCGTTCCCGTTGCCGTTCCCGGCCGTTCGAAAGGGCACTGACCGGAAATCCCGGGAACGGGAACGGCCGCTTCGCGGCCTGGAACGGGAACGTTTACGGGAGGATGAGGCCTGCTCACACGAATCCGGGGACCCTCGGCCGAACCCCGGGCCCTGAGTTCCATTCTCCGCCGGAGGCCGGCTCCGGCGGGCACCACCCCGAACGGAGAAGCAACCATGAGACACAGGATGCGCCGCCTCCTCGCGGCCCCGGCGGTCGCCTGCGCCGCCGTCGCCGCTCCCCTCGCGCTCGCGCCCACGCCCGCGCTCGCCCAGGAGACCGCCGGTGCCGGACTCCTCACCGTCGACCACTACCTCGACTGGGAACGCGTATCCGACCCGCAGATCTCGCCCGACGGCCGCCACGTCATCTACACCCGCCGCTGGGTGAACCAACTCGAGGACCGCTGGGAATCGGCGCTCTGGATCGTGAACGCCGACGGCACGAAGAACCGCTTCCTCGTCGACGGCGCCTCCGCCCGCTGGTCGCCCGACGGCACCCGCATCCTCTACCTCGCCCGGGGTGAACCAGAAGGAACTCAGATCTTCGTCCGCTGGATGGACGCCGAGGGCGCGACCACGCAGGTCACCCGCCTGACCGCGTCGCCGTCGAACGTGAAGTGGTCGCCGGACGGCCGGTCGATCTCCTTCCTCATGCGCGTGCCGCCCGCGCCGAAAGGCGACGAGTGGCGCATCGACCTCCCGCCCGCGCCCGAGGGCGCGAAGTGGACCGCGCCGCCCCGCATCATCGAGCGCATGCACTTCCGCCAGGACCGCGTCGGCTTCCAGGAGGAGGGGTGGGACCACCTGTTCGTCGTCCCCGCCGACGGCGGCACGCCGCGCCAGATCACGTCGGGTGAATGGCACGTCGGTGCGCGCTTCAGCGGCCTGAGCTCCGGCGCCGGCTACGACTGGACGCCCGACGGCCGCACCATCGTCTTCGACGGCCTCACCGCCGACCCCGACATGCGCTACGCCGAATCCGCGATCTACGCCGTCGACGTCGCGACGGGCGAGATCCGCCAGCTCACGAGCCGCAAGGGCAACTGGACCGACCCCGTCGTCTCGCCCGACGGCCGCACCGTCCTGTTCACCGGGACCGACCAGACCGAGCAGACGTACCACGTCGCCGAGATCTACGCCGTCGGGATCGACGGCTCCGACATGCGGAAGGTGACGCCCGAGCTGGACCGCGA
>DASVDG010000092.1:0-19364 GCA_036381255.1 Longimicrobiales bacterium
ACTTCATCAGACTGAAAACCTTCTGTTATTCCGAGCAGCTTCGCGCGAAGCGTTGCCTCAGCGGTTCCTACCGCCTGAAGGAACTGAGTACCAGTCGGCGAGGATGCCGACGTGATGTTGTAGTCCTTGTGCCCCCAGTGACTCGGCATCTGCCGGCCGCCCGACGCGGGGTCGATCGCCGCACCCACGGCTTCATAAAGCATCTCGGCAGGGGTGACACCCAGCTCGAGGCAGAGTGCGCGATCGCGATAGTAGGTATAGAACCAGTCGTACGACGAACGGAGCACCATGCCGGCGGCGGTGAGCACCGCCTCATGTCCTGCACCCGAGATCTGGAAGAAGATCTTGTTCTGGCGCTTGAGCTGGAGCTCCTTGTCATCGGTCCGCCGGGCGGTCACCATCGTGCGGTACATCCGCACCAGCGTGTCCCGGTCCAGCCCGGACGTGCGCTCGGTACGCTCCGCGATTTTCGCTTTCGTCGCCATTGATCGATCCACTCGTGACATGCCACCCCCATGGGCGGGGGTGCCGAACCCGGAACCCCGTGGGGCCCCTGTCGAACACAGTAGTATACCCCGGGGAGCGAGGTCTGGCCACCCCGCACGCCGCCGCGGGCCGGGTCCGACGCCGGTCGTCGCGGCGCGCCGCTCACGGCCGACGGCCGCCCCCGCGCGCCGCCAGTGGCGCCCGATCAGCGACACGACGGTGGCGAGGAACTCCGGCCGCCCCCGCGCGCCGCGGGCGGCGCCAGCACAACCCGGTGGGCGGCGTCCCGAGCTACGGCCGCCCCCGCGCGCCGCGGGCGGCGGCCCGGCCGCCGGCGCGCCCGCCACCCGGCGGCCCGCCGTCCGCGACGGCGCCGGCCGCCGCGCCGGGCCCGGACCCGGGCGGATTCCGGCGGTGTAGATGGCGGAAACCTTTACACGGTTGCGAAATTATGGTTGCGGTCCGCCGTCGCTGCCGTCAAACTTGTCGGTGTCGTGCGGCGAGTCGTCCGTGCGACCGGACCACCCGCGGCGAGGGAGGCGCCACCTGACCACGTATCGCTCCGCGACGCTCATTCGCATGGCCGCCCGGGCGGCGGCGCACCCGCGCTCGGCGCTGCTGCTGCTTCGAGCCGCGTGGCGTTTCCGCGCGCGCGACTGGTTCCGGCATCCCCCGTTCCTGCCGCTGCCGCCCGCCGAGTACCTGGAGTGGCGGCTGCACACGGCGTACGGCGACGCCGGTGCAGAGCCGACGGCGAAGGAGTTGCGGAGCTACCTCGAGTGGACCGCGGCGATGCAGCGGCCGGGCCGGTCCACGAGGGATGGACGATCGTGAAGAAGCTGATCATACTGCTGCTGATCTTTGCCGCCGCGAGCGCGACCGTGCCGGAATTGCGGCAGCGGGTCGAGCCGCGGGTCGTGCCGGTCTGGGATTCCGCGTTGCGGCGCCTCGAGCCCGTGCTGCTCTGGGCGCTGGCGCCGGTTCACCGGTGGGCGGCGCGGAACGAGGCGCAGTCGATCGCGCGGATGCTGGGCTCCCGCTACGCCGCTTCGCGGCGTCTGCCCCAGGCGAACGAGTTCGCCGCGTACCTGAAGCGCGAGTGGCGGGGCGGCCGCAACGGCCTCGATCCGTGGGGCACGCCGTACTACCTTGTCGTGACCGTCGACTCGATCACCGTCGCTTCGGCCGGGCGAGACATGGAGCGCGGCACCGACGACGACATCCGCGCGAGCGTCGAACGGAGATAGCGCACCCATGGAGTCGCTGCTCCAGGAGATCATCACGCTGCTGATCGCAATCGGCCCGTGGGTGGTGTTCGCGGTCGCGGCGGTCGAGACGGCCGCGTTCGTCGGCCTGGTGATCCCGGCGGAGGCGACGGTCCTCGTCGCGGCGTTCATGGCCGACCGCGGGTACTTCGCGCTCGGCGAGATCGTAGCGGCGACGCTCTGCGGCGGCGCGGTCGGGGATCAGGCCGGGTACCTGCTCGGCCGTCACGGCGGGACGCGCATCGTCGCCCGCGGTCACCGGCTCGGCCGCCTGTGGAGTCGGTACGAGGCGTCCACGACCGACCTGTTCCGCCGCCACGCGGCGCTCTCCGTGACCCTCGCCCGATTCCTCTCGTTCATCCGCACGCTCATGCCGTGGTTCGCCGGGATGAGCCGCATGCCGTACCCGCGGTTCCTCGTCTTCGACCTCCTGGGCGTGCTGGGCTGGGGGCTCGGCTCCATCGCCCTCGGCTACCTGGCCGGCGAGAGCTGGGACCGGGTCGCCTCGGCGCTCGGCACCGCCGGCGGCGTCGCGGTCGCGCTGCTGGTCGCGGTCGCGCTGGTGCTCCTGCGCCGCCGGAGGCGCCGGGCGGGCGCGGCGCCGGCGGCCGCCGGCGCGGTGCCCGTGCACGCCACGCCGCCGGATCACGGCGGGTCGCCGAGCTCCGGCGCGGCGGATCCGGGGGCGTAGGTGTTCCGGGTCGGACTGACCGGGAACATCGCGAGCGGCAAGTCGACGGTCGCGCGGGTCTGGGCGCGGCTGGGCGCACCGGTCATCGATGCCGATGTCCTCGCCCGCCGCGCCGTCGAGCCGGGCTCGCCCGGACTGCGCTGCATCGTCGAGGCGTTCGGACCCGCCGTTCTCGACGCGAACGGCGGCCTCGACCGCGCCGCGATGCGCCGCATCGCGTTCCGCGACCCGGCGGCGCGCGCGCGGCTGGAAGCGATCGTGCACCCCGAGGTCGCGCGGCTCCGCGACGAGGAGGAAGCGCGCCTGCGCGACGCCGGCGCGCGCCTCGTCGTGCACGACATCCCGCTGCTGTTCGAGGCCGGCCTCGAGGGTCGGTTCGACGCCGTCGTCCTGGTCGATGCGCCGGAGCGCGTGCGGCTGGAGCGACTGGTCCGGGACCGGGCGCTGGCGGAGGACGAGGCGCGGCGCATGATCGAGGCGCAGATGCCGGCGGAAGACAAGCGCGGCCGCGCCGACTACGTGATCGACAACGACGGCACGCTCGACGAGCTCGAGCGCGAGGCGGAGGACGTATGGCGGAAGCTGCGGCGGCGGGCGGACGGGTCCGGGTAGACATGCACCTCCACACGCGGTGCTCCTACGACTGCCTGAGCGACCCGGACGCGGTGGTCGAACGGGCGGCGGCGCGCGGCGTCGACCGGATCTGCGTGACGGATCACAACGAGATCGAGACCGCGCTCCGCCTGAAGGAGCGCTACCCCGACCGCATCATCGTGGGCGAGGAAGTCAAGACCGCGGAGGGAGTCGACATCATCGGCCTCTACATCGCGGAGCGGATCCCGAAGGGCACGCCGGCGCGGGAGACGTGCGCGCGTATCCGCGAGCAGGGCGGGATCGTCTACGTGCCACACCCGTTCATCGGCGGGAAGGGCGGCGGCGGCAGGCTGCTCGAGGAGATCGGCGACGTCGTCGACGCCGTCGAAGGGTTCAACGGCCGCATCCACCTTCAGCGGCTGAACGACCGCGCCGTCGCGTGGGCCCGGGCGCGCGGCCTCCCGCTCGGCGCCGGCTCCGACGCCCACACGCTCCTCGAAGTCGGCCGCACGTACGTGGAAGTGCCGCCCTTCGACGATACCCCCGCCGCGTTCCTCGCCGCGCTGCGGGACGGACGCATCCACGGCCGCCTCTCCTCCGTCGTCGTCCACGTCGCGTCGACGTACGCCAAGCTCCACAAGCGCTGGGCGCCTTGACAGCGCCCGCGCCGGCCGCCTACTCTCGCGCCTCCGCACCCCCGAGGAAAGGGTGAGATCTGACGTGTCGGACCCGATCGCCGTTCCCGAAACGCGCCGGCCGGCGCTGGAACGCGTCCTCGCCGCGCTCGACGCGGCCGGCCGCATCGTGCTCACCACGCACGTCAACGCCGACGGCGACGGCGCCGGCTCCGAGGCCGCGCTCGGCGCCTGGCTCGCCGCCCGCGGCAAGTCCGTGACGATCGTCAATCCGACGCCGTTTCCGGCGACGTACCTCCACCTCGTGGCGGACCCGGTGCAGGTCGCGGACCTCGGGACGGCACAGGCCGAGCGCGCCCTGCACGCCGCCGAGCTCTTCGCCGTGCTGGACACCAGCGAGCCCAAGCGACTCGGCCGGCTGCCGCGCCTCATCGACGACCGGCCCGCCGTCGTCATCGACCACCATCCGCCCGGCGAGACGCGCGTGTCCGGCACGGCGGTCCAGGACCCGACCGCGAGCGCGACCGGCGAGCTCGTCTTCGACCTGCTCCGCCTCGCCGATCCCGGCGGCGCCTGGCCGGCGGTCGTCGCGGAGGCGCTGTACACGGCGCTCGTCACCGACACCGGCTCGTTCCGCTTCGCGAACACCACGCCGCGCACCCACGCCGTCGCCGCCGAGCTGCTCCTGCGCGGCGTCGACCCCGAGGCGGTCTACCGCCGCCTCTTCGCCACGGTCCCGCTCCGGCGCATCGAGCTGCTCCGCGCCGCGCTCGAACGCCTCGAAGCCGATCCGGACGCACACGTGTCCTGGATCTCGCTCCCACGCTCGATCCTCGAACCGCTGAACGCCACGTCCGAGGACCTCGACGGGATTGTCGAGTACGCCCGCTCGATCAAGGGCACCGAAGTCGCCATCCTCTTCCGCGAACTGCCCGACGCGTCGACCAAGGTCTCGTGGCGCTCCAACGGCGAGGTGGACGTCAATGCCCTCGCCCGGAAGTTCGGCGGCGGCGGGCACGTCAAGGCCGCCGGCGCCCTCATCGGACAACCGCTCGACGCCGCCCGCCGCGCCGTCCTCGACGCCACGCGCATGGCCGTCCAGGCGCTTGAGCGAGGCTCGTAAATGCGCTAAATTTACGGGTATGAGAGGAATCTACCGACGCCCGGATTTCCGACAGGCGCGCCTCGCCGGCGCGCCCGACGCGCGTTTCGTGCCCGCGCCCGCCGACGGCGTGCTGCCCGACGGGTTCTTCTCCACCACGAACCTGCCCACCTACGTCAAGGTGGCCGGCGAGTGGCGGGTCCCCACGGCGCCGCGCATGGACGCGGCCATCGTCCTCGACCCGGACGGCACGCTCCGCATCGTCGAAGGACGCTACGTCACGGCCGGCCAGCCCGTCGCCGTCGGCCTCGCCGAGGACGGCAGCGAGGGCATCTACGTCCACGCCACCGGCTTCACGGCCGACCACGCCGACGCCGGCGACGACGAGTTCCAGTTCATGAGCTCCGAGGTCAGCCGGGAGAAGCCCGTCGACTACGCCGAGATGGCCCGCCTCATCGTCGAGGAGAAGCGGCGCGGCGGCCACGTCGTCTGGGTCGTCGGCCCCGCCGTGCTCCACTCCCGCGGCCGCGACGTCCTGACCTGGTTCATCGAGAACGGTTACGTCCACGCGCTCCTCGGCGGCAACGCCGTCGGCGTCCACGACATCGAGCAGGCGCTCCTCGGCACCACGCTCGGGATGGACCGCTCCGGCCGACCCGTCTCCGGCGGCCACGCGTTCCACATGCGCGCCATCAACCAGATCCGCGCCGCCGGCTCGATCCGCGCCGCCGTCGAACAGGGCGTCCTGCGCGAGGGGATCATGCACGCCTGCGTCACGCACGACGTGCCGTTCATCCTCGCCGGCTCGATCCGCGACGACGGCCCGCTGCCGGACACCATCACCGACGTCGTCCGTGCCCAGGAGCTCATGCGCGAGCACGCCCGGCGCACCACCCTGGCCATCATGATCGCCACCGCGCTGCACACCATCGCGTTCGGCAACATGCTCCCGGCCTACGTCGCCGACGCGGATGGAGAGATCCGCCCGCTCACGACCATCGCCGTCGACTCCTCCGAGTTCGTCGTCAACAAGCTCAAGGACCGGGGCACGCACCAGGCCTTCGGCGTCATCACCAACGCCCAGGACTTCCTCCACGTCCTCCGGCACTTCGTCGAGGCCGCCGCGGCCGAGGCGGCCGCCGCCGACGCGCTCGACCGCGCCGCCTCGGCCGCCCAGGACCGCGCCCCCGCCGGCGTGTGACCGGGGCGCCCCGGCAGCCCGGAGCGCCCGAGGTCGGGCACCTCGCCGCTCACCTCGGCGACCTCGCCGGCCGCATCGCCGTCGATGCCGTCGACCGCGTCTGGATCTTCCCGACCCGCCGCGTCGCCGGCGCGTTCAGCACCGTCATCGTCGTCTCCACTTTCGACGCCGAATCCGACGACCGCCGTCGCATCATCACGGCACACTACACCGTCCGCGTCGACCGACGCGGGCGCCTCTCGACCCAGGAGAACGTCCTGGAGCACGGCGCCGCTCCGGCGGACCGCCTCGGCCGGCTGATCGAGGGCGTCCTGCGCCGGCTCGATGAAGACCTGCTCTCCGAACCCCCGCACGCCGCGGCGATCGGAGGCGACGCGACGCGGTGGGCCGAGCTCGTCGCCGCGCTCTCCGACCCGGCCTCGACCGGGCCGTCGGTCCCGTCCGAGCTTGCGTCAGCGGACCCATTCAGCGAAGAATAAGTATTATTGTTAAGGCGGCGCCAAGCGCAGGAGGGCACATGAGCTTCGTTCACCTCTTCCGACGCTATTTGAAGGACCAGGGCCTGCCGGTCACGCAGCAGCGGGAGGTCATCGCGGAGATCGTCTTCTCGGCGCCGGAGCATCTTTCGGTGGAAGACATCGAGTCGCGGCTCCGGGCGCGGGGGGAGAAGATCGGGAAGGCGACGATCTACCGCACGCTGGAGATGCTGGTGCGGAGCGGGCTGGTCGAGGAGTACGATTTCGGAGAGGGTTTCAAGCGGTACAAGCACCTGTTCGGGCAGATGCTGGTGCGGGAGCACCTGATCTGCACGGAGTGCGGCAAGGTGCAGGAGATCGAGACGCCGGAGCTGCTGCGGTTGCAGGAGGCGGTGGCGCGGGAGCACGGGTTCCAGCCGGCGCGGCATCGGCTGGAGATGTACGGCCTGTGTGCGGATTGTCAGGCGGCGGGCCGAACGCTCGAATGGGAGGGGTTGACCTGCCCGATCGAGATGCTGTGATCCGCGCGCGGCTATTGACGTGAGGCGTCCGCCGGCTCACCTTGGAACCGACCCGCCGAGCAGGTCTCGGAACCCCGGAGCGCACCCCAGCGTAGGAGCGATGCCGTGGTCGAGACCCCGTGGTCTGCGCCGTTCGATCTCATTGCCACCGTCGGCGCCTTTCTCCTGAGTCTAGGCGGACTGCTGGCGATCGGGGTCGGCGTGATGTACGTGGCGAGCCTGTACCGAGCGGATCACCGGCGGCGGATCATGGATGCGGGGCCGCCCCGCATCAGTGAATTGCGGGCGCGGATCGGCGCGCTTGGCGAGCTTGTTGCAGGCCTCGACAGCGCCGCGCGGACGCAGGATCGAGAGGTGAGCGCGCTCAAGGCGCAGCTCGAGCGCCTCGAGGCGCAGCACAACCAGCTCGTCGGGGCCGTCGAGCTCCTGTCGCGGCAACTGATTCCGGCCGGAGGCGTGGATGAAGGCGATGGCTGATGTTCCGGTGCACACGATGGTGGAGATCGCCGAGAGAGTGCGGGCGGCGCGTGTGGAGCTGGATTGGAGCGAGTTCGACGCCGCGCAGCGGGAGAAGCAGGCGATCCGGGAGAGGACGCAGCGGCGAATCGCCCGCATCACCAGCGGCACGCTGCGCGGAAAGCTGCTGGCGATCTTCACGCGCTGAACCCCCGCCTCCGGTTGCACCGCGGAGCCTCCGGTTCCACCGCGGAGCGACTCACCCTTTGGGCGGATCCCGGCACCGGGACCGCCGGACCCATCGATAGGCGCATCTTGCGTCGCCCGATCCAAATCCTATAATTGCGCCGCGCCCGCCCGGACGCTCCGGGGCGCCCCGAGCGGAACGGGCCGGGTGCCGCGAACGAGCCGTGCGAAGGAAGGCCGGCGCCATCCGAGGGCGTCGGCTGATTCGTTGCGGGGGTGACCTGAATGCCGAATCGCAGGGATGCCGGGGCTCCCGGGCGGGGCCCGCTGGAACCGACGACCGATCGGGACGGGGGGATCGAGATGAGGGTGCCGGAGCCGTTGCGCCAGCTCGGGTGGGAGCTGCCGCACAACTTCCTTGGGCTGGACGAGGACGCGAGTGGGTTCGAGCGGGCGCGGGTCGTGATCCTGCCCGTGCCGTACGAAGCGACGACGAGCTTCGGCGCCGGCACGGCGGGCGGCCCGTCGGCGATCCTGGAGGCGTCACGCTACATCGAGCTGTACGACCAGGAGCTGGACGCGGAGCCGTACGAGGTCGGGATCGCGACGCTGCCGTCGCTCGAGCTGACGGGCGCCGGCCCGGCGGAGGCGATCGCGGAGCTGCGCACGGCGTACGACGCGTTGCTCGACGCGGGTCCGGATAAGTTCGTGATCACGCTGGGCGGCGAGCACTCGATCACGAGCGCGCCGGTCCTCGCGTGGGCGGACCGGCTGGCAGGGAAGGGGGAGCGGCCGCTCTCGGTGCTCCAGATCGACGCGCACACGGACCTGCGGCCGGAGTACGAAGGGAGCCCCTACTCGCACGCCTCCGTCATGCACCGCGTCCAGGACCGGGTGAACCTCGTCGCCGTGGGGATCCGCGCGCTGACGCGTGAGGAGCGGGAGCTGGCCCGCGGCTCGGACCACATCCATCTCTTCCTGGCCGATGACATCCACGACGGCGATGCATGGATGGACGACGTCCTCGCCCGCCTCGGCGACGACGTCTACATCACGTTCGACGTCGACGGCCTCGACCCCTCGCTCGTCCCCTCGACCGGCACGCCGGAGCCCGGCGGCCTGCTCTGGTACCCGACGCTGAAGCTGCTGCGCCGCGTGTTCCGGGAGCGCAACGTCGTCGCCTGCGACGTGGTCGAGCTCGCGCCGATCCCCGGCCTGCACGCGCCGGACTTCCTGGTCGCGAAGCTGGTCTACAAGATGATCGGGTACAAGTACGCGCGGTAGCCCGGGCTCGCGCTCGCGCGAGGGGAGGGCGGGATGCGGTTGGGGAGCGATGCGCGTACGACGGGTGCGTACGACGGGTGCGTACGACAGGTGCGTACGACAGGTGCGCGAGTCGAGCGCGCATGCGCGGCGCGGTTTCGGCAGGGGCAAGGGCAGGCGTACGCGTAGGCGTACGTGTACGGAGCTCCTGCGCGGCCCCCCTTACGCCTACGCCTACACGTACGCTTACGCGTGCCCCTCCCCACGGTGAGTCCGCGCCCCTGCCTGTCCGTGCTTCTCACGTGTCCGCGCCCCTCCACTGCCGTTGCCGGTCGCGCGACGCGAACGGTTGCCCCCGGATGCGTCATACGGACTTCGCATGAACCCTTCGCGGTCCCGGCGGCGAGTCGCGCCCCGGTCGAGCCCAATGAGGGCACCGGTCGAGCCCAATGAGGGTAGCGGTCCCGGCGAATTTCGTTTCAGGGGTCCTGCCACGGCCCCTTCGCCCGTGCGTCCAACGCGGACGGGGCCTCACGCGGACTCGCTCGAATACCTCCTGAACAACGGATACAGATCGAGTGGATCCTCGATGCGGTGGTCCTCGGGGACGAGCCCCGGCGGCGTCAGGAGGAACGGCCAGAACTGGCGGCCGCCGAGCGCGCCGTGGGCGCCGACCTGGTCGTCGAAACAGATGCAGAGGTCGGTCGCGGGGTCGTAGGCGCCGAAGAGGACGAGGTCTCCGGCGTTCGGGAGCTGGGCGACGTGGACGATCGCGCGGCGCTCGACCGGCGTGGTCGCGTAGTGGCGCAGCGGGTCGGCGCCGGCGAGGATCTCGACTTCGCCGGCCGGCGTGATGAGCGCGCGGCCGTCGCGCCCTTCGACGTGGGCGCCGTCCTGCATGCGGGTGACGACGAAGCCGATCCCGCGGTGGGCGACGAGGAAGTAGTAGAGCGCGCGGCGGTCCGGATCGGACCGGATCTCGTCGAAGCGGAGCGGCCGCTCGGGCTCGGTCCAGTAGACGTGGGCGAGCGAGGACGAGTAGGTAACGACGAGCCGTTTGTCGGTGGCGATCCGCACGGTCTCGGCGACGAGCGGGAAGAGGCCGTAATGGCGCCGGAGCCATCGGCCGAGGCGCAGGCCGAGCTGCCGGGTGGGCGAGATGGACGTGGCGGCGACCTCCTCGAGCTCTTCGACGAGAAAGTCCATGGCCTCGTTGGGCGGTGCGTAGGTCCCCGTCTCCGCCAGCACCTGCACGCCGTAGTCGACGGCGGCCTCGATGGTGTCGCCGAGCGTCTCGCCGTACTCGATCCGGTACGGCACGGACGGCGTCTGACCGTGATCGCTGAGGATGTAGAGGTCGTACGGCCGCCCGGGTGCGCGCCGCAGCATGCGGAGGATCTCGCCGATGCGGCGGTCGAGGGCGCGCAAGCTTTTCAGCGCGGTGCGCGACGACGGGCCGAAGTGGTGCGCGAACTCGTCGTAGACGTTGTACGTGGTGTAGATGGCGGGCACGCCGGTGTAGATGTCGAGGAGCACGGCCAGCGTCTGGAGCTCGCGCAGGATGACGTTCGTGCCGATGTGCAGCAGTGGCAGGTACCACCACCAGTAGGTGTAGCGGCCGCGGGCGTGGCTGAGGAGTCGGTCGCGCTCCTCGCGCAGGTACTCCCAGATGCTGGCGAGCCCCATGCGGAGCACGCGGATCGGGTGCAGCGCGAGCAGCAGGGCGAGGCGCAGGCCGCCCATCTTCTGGAAGAGCGGCTGGCGGTCCCGGGCGGAGAGGGTGAAGACGGAGCGCGCGGCGCCGCCGTCGTAGAGGTTGACGTAGCTCGACCCACCCGTCAGGATACCCTCGGCGGGGAGCCGATCGCGGATGTACTGCATCGACGTCGGCTGCGACCCGATGATCACGCGCCGGTCGCGCTTGTCGTAGAAGCGGAATCCGGGGATGCGATCCTTGGTCCCGTAGAAGATCGCCGCCTGCGCGGCGGGCGTGGCGCTCGGCAGCCCGGCCGGGAACCGGCGGACTTCCCAGCCGTCGCGCTCGATGAGCCGTTTGAGGTGAGGCACGTATCCGCGCTGGAGCGCGCGCTCGAAGTCTTCGTGCGCGAGCGCATCGATCTGGATCACGATGAATCCGGGGCGCCCGTGCTCCGCCGCGGCCTCGTCGCGCCGGTGCCGCCGCTCGGCGGCGAACGGCAGGTACTTCGCGCGGTAGTACCATCGGTAGAGGGTCCGCCGGAGGCGGGTCCATCTCGAATTCGCTGGAGCGACCATGGAGAATTCGGTTTCGTTCGCGGCGGCGTTCGCCGCGGGAATATTGTCGTTTCTCTCGCCGTGCGTGCTGCCGCTCGTGCCGAGCTATCTCGGATTCGTCACCGGGATGTCGCTCGACGACCTCACCACGGGGGAACGGCGCCGGGCCGCCGTGCTCCACTCGCTCCTGTTCGTCAGCGGGTTCACCCTGGTTTTCCTGCTCCTGGGCGCGTCGGCAACCGTGATCGGGCAGCTGATGTTCCGCTACCAGGACTGGATCGCCCGGGTCGGCGGCGTCCTCATCGTCGTCTTCGGGCTGCACCTCCTCGGCGTGCTCCGGATCGGCGCGCTCATGCGTGAGCGCCGCGTCCAGCTCGCCGCCCGGCCCGCAGGTTACTTCGGCGCCGTGCTGACCGGCGTGGCGTTCGGCGCGGGTTGGACGCCGTGCGTCGGGCCGGTCCTCGGCACCGTGCTGACGTACGCCGGCACGCAGCAGACGATGGCGTCCGGCGTCGCGCTGCTGGGCGCGTACGCGCTCGGCCTCGCCCTCCCGTTCCTGGCCGCGGCGCTGGCGACCGGCGCGTTCCTCGAGGCGTCCCGCCGCATGCGCCGCATGATCCCGGTGCTGGAACGGGCGTCCGGCGCCATCCTCGTGCTGGCCGGCGTGCTCCTGGCGAGCGGCACGTTCCCCGCGCTGGCCGGCTACTTCGCCCGTCTCACTCCGGATTTTCTGCTGGAGCGTCTCTAACCGGCCCGCAGGAACTCCGGCAGGCAGCGCAGCAACTCCCGCGGTTCGACCGGCTTGGCCAGGAAGGAGGTGCAGCCGGCGGCGAAGCAGGCGTTCCGCTCTCCGGCCCCGACCCGACCGGTCAGCGCCACGATCGGCGTCTCGCGGGTCGTCATCCGCGCGCGGAGGATGCGGGCCACCTCGAGGCCGGGCCGATCGGGGAGGCCGAGGTCGAGCAGGATGAGCGAGGGAGGATCGGCCGTGGAGAGATCGAGCGCCTCGGCCGCGTTCCCCGCCTCCCGGACGCGATAGCCGGCATCTTCCAGCAGGAGACGCAGCGCGTCGCGGAGTAGGGGGTCATCTTCGACGAGCAGGATGGGGCGCTCGCTCGTGCTCATTGAAGGTAAGCTAGCCATCGGCCCGGGCGACCGCAAGCGCGGAGTCGTCCTCGTCCAGCCCCGCCTCCAGCAGCTGGCGCCGCAGCAGCGTCGCGTAGAGCCCGCCGCGCGCCATCAGCTCTTCGTGGGTCCCCTTCTCGGCGATGCGTCCGGCGTCCAGGACGAGGATGAGGTCCGCGCCCATGACGGCCGAGACGCGGTGGCTGACGATGAGCGCGGTCCGCTCGCGCAGGACGCGCCGCAGCCCCTCGAGGATCCGCGTCTCGGTCTGCGTGTCCACGGCGCTCAGCGCGTCGTCCAGGATCAGGATCCGCGGGTCACGCGCGATCGCCCGCGCCAGCGTGGTCCGCTGCCGCTGGCCGCCGGACAGGTTGACGCCGCGCTCGCCGAGGTGCGTGTCGAACCCGGCGGGGAAGCCGGCGACGGCTTCGTCGAGCTGGGCGATGCCGGCCGCTTCGCGGATCCGCGCAAGGTGGTCGCCGTCGGGCGGCAGGCCGAGTGCGATGTTGTCGGCGATCGTCTCGGAGAAGACGAACGCGTCCTGGGGCACGATCCCGATGGCGGCGCGGACGCGGTCGAGCGGGAGGTCGGAGAGCGGCACGCCGTCCAGCAGGACCTGTCCGCCGTCGGGGTCGTACATCCGGGCCAGCAGTGCGATGACGGTTGACTTCCCCGCGCCGGTCGGCCCCACGAGCGCCACGGTCTTCCCGGCCGGGACGTGGAAGCTGATGCCGTCGAGCACGGCGCGCTCGGTGCCGGGGTAGCGGAACGTCACGTCGCGGAACTCGATCTCGCCGCGCACGCGCTCGAGTCGTGCCGGCCGGTCGGGCGGGCGGACGACGGGCTCGACGGCGAAGATCGCGTTGAGCCGGCCCATCGATGCCGCGCCGCGCTCGAAGAGGTTGATCACCCAGCCCAGCGAGATCATCGGCCAGGTCAGCATGTTCAGGTACAGGCCGAAGGCGATGAAGTCGCCGACAGTGATCCGCCCGGCCATCACCTGGCGCCCACCGAGCCAGAGCACGATCACGGTGCCGAGCCCGGTCAGCAGCGCGAGCAGCGGTTGGAACGCCCCGCTCGTCCGGGCGAGCGCCATGTTCCGGTCCAGATACGCCGCGTTCAGCTCCTCGAACTCCCGTTCCTGCCGGGCTTCCTGGACGTACGCGCGGACGATGCGCGCGCCGGAGAGGTTCTCCTGGACCAGCGTCGACAGCCGGCCGAGCTGGTCCTGGATCCGCTCGAACCGGCGATGGATGATCCGGCCGAAGCCGAGCGCGATCGGCGGCAGAGCAACCATCGGCACGAGCGAAGCGGCGGTCAGCGCGGGGTCGATGCGGAGCATGAACGTCAGGCAGAACGCGGTCATGACCACCGTGTTGACCAGGTACATGACCGCGGGACCCGCGGCCATGCGCACCGCCTGGGCATCGTTCGTGGCCCGGCTCATCAGGTCGCCGGTCCGGGTCCGGCCGTGGAACGCGGCGTCGAGCCGGAGCAGGTGCTCGAAGAAGCGCTGCCGCAGGTCGGTCTCGACGCGGCGGCTGATCCCGTTGAGCAGCTCCCGCATCCCGTAGCGCGCCGCGCCGCTCGCCAGCGCGACCCCCACGACCGCGAGGGCGTAGAGCAGGATCGTGCCGCGCGTGATGCCCGGCCGTCCGAGCGCGTCCACCGCGCGCCCCACCAGCTCGGGCATCAGGATGCCGAACGCGTTCGCCACCACGACCAGCACCAGGCCGAGCGCGATGCCGGCGCGGTACGGGCGGATATAGGGGAGGAGCGTGCGAAGTTCCTTCATTCCATCCGCTGGCCGACCCTCCGGTCGCGGGCCGACCCGTCGCTAGCAGTTCGGGCCGAGGGTGCCGGCCCCGACGGGGCGGCCCCGCGGGTGGTCCGGAAACCTACGGCCCGTTCTGGTATATACATTGCAAATGTTCGCGTGGTGCGCCACGCGTCACGTACCAAGTTATCCGAAACTTCCGTGCCGTTCAAGCGGGCACACCACCCGCGGAGGGGTCGCATGTCCAAGTATCGTTTGCGGGCTGCCACGATGTTGCTGCTTCCGCTCGCCGTCCTCCCCGTCGCGTGCGGCGACGGTGGCAACGAGCGGGCGGCTCTGGAGCAGGACGAGCTGGAGCGAGAGCTCGACCTGGCACTTAAGCCGGACACCACGCCGGCCTCATTGGAGGACACGGCCGAGAAGCCGGCCGCGGAGCCGGCGTCGGCCCCGCGGCGGGAACGCCGGCCGTCGCCCCGGCCATCGCCGGAGCGGAGGAACCCGCGCCCGGAACCGCCGCGAGAGGCGCCGCGTGCGCGCCCGCGGCCGGTCACGCTGACCGTGCCGACGGGGACGCAGGTCGCCGTGCGGCTCGAGGAGGAGCTGAGCACGGAGACGAACCAGCCGGGCGACCCGTTCACCGCCGTGATCGACGACCCGATCGTGTCCGCGGACGGCGAGGTGCTGATCCCGTCGGGCGCGACGGTGCGCGGGCGCGTGACGGCCGCAGACAAGTCGGACCGGGTCGGCGAGACGGCGATCATCAAGGTCGCGTTCGAGTCGGTCTCGTTCGGCGGCCGCAGCTACCCGCTCCAGGCGTCGGTCGTCGAGGCGCACCCCGAGCGGCGGACGCGGACGTCGACGAAGACGCAGGCGGCGAAGATCGCGGCCGGCGCCGCGGCGGGCGCGATCCTGGGCCAGGTCCTCGGCAAGGACAGCGAGTCGACGCTCAAGGGCGCGGCCGTGGGCGCCGCGGCCGGCACGGCGATCGCCATGGGGACCTCCGACGTGGATGCGGTGCTCCCGGCCGGCTCGCGGATGGTGATCCGGCTCGACGCGCCGGTCGAGGTGCCGCGCGACAACCGCTGACGCCGGGCGTCGGAAGGTAGCCGGGAGAAGCGAAACCCCGCGGGTCGAAGCCCGCGGGGTTTCTCGTTGGGCCATCGCCCCGGTGGTGCCGGCCCACCGAGCGCGGCGGGAGCTTGCGCGCGCCGCCGCTCAGTGGCCGGCCGCGAGCCCGCCCGTCCGGGGGTCCGGCACGCCGGTCCACACGCCGTCGCGCCGCAGCACCGCCGGCGCCGTGGCGACGGTGGCGCGCGGCCGGACATCGTGCCCGATCGCCTCGAGCGCCCGGATCTGCCGCGGCAGCAGCCCGCCGCGCTCGTAGAAGAGCACGTCCGGCAGGTGCTGGTGGTGGATCCGCGGCGCCGCGACGGCGGCGGCCACGTCCATGCCGTGGTCGACGACGTTTGAAATGACCTGGAACGTCGCCGAGATGATGCGGGGGCCGCCGCGCGCGCCGGTGACCAGGAGCGGCGTCCCCTCGGGCGACAGCACGATGGTCGGCGTCATCGCCGAGAGCATCCGCTTCCCCGGCTCGATCGCGTTCGCCTCGCCCTGGACCAGCCCGAACTGATTCGGCTCGCCGGGCTTCGCGGCGAAATCGTCCATCTCGTTGTTCAGGACGAACCCGGCGCCGGCCACGGTGACCGCGGAGCCGTAGAGCGAGTTGATCGTCGTGGTCAGCGCGACCGCGTTCCCCCGGGCGTCGACGACCGAGAAGTGCGTCGTGTGGTCGCCTTCGGCGCCGATCGCCGTCGTCGTCCCCGGGGTGACCTCCGCGGACGGCGTGGCGCGGTCCCGGTCGATGCCGGCGCGCAGCGATGCGGCGAAGTCCTCGGACAGGAACCGCTCGCGCGGGATGCGGACGAAGTCGGGGTCCCCGAGGAAGTGGTTTCGGTTCGCGAACGCCCGCCGCATCGCCTCGGCCGTCAGGTGCAGCGCCTCGGGCGAGTTCCAGCCGAGGGCGCGCAGGTCGTAGCCCTCGAGGATGTTCGCGATGAGCGCGAGCGTCAGCCCGCCCGAGGAGGGCGGCGGCATCGAGATGATGTGGTGCCCGCGGTAGTCGAACTCGACGGGCTCGCGCCAGACGGCGCGGTAGCTCGCCAGGTCCTCGTGCGTGATGATCCCGCCGCCGCGCCGCATCTCGGCGACGATCAGGTCGGCGGTCTCGCCGGAGTAGAAGCCGGCCGGCCCGTGCTCGGCGATCCGCCGCAGCACCGCGGCCAGCTCCGGGTTGCGCCAGCGGGTGCCGACGCGCAGCGGCTCGCCGCCCGGGAGGAAGAGCGCGGCGGAGGCCGGGAACCGGCGCAGACGGTCGGCTTCACCGGCGACGGTGCTCGCGAGCCGCTCATCCACGATGAACCCGTCCTCGGCCAACCGGATCGCCGGCGCGACGACGTCTTCCCACGGCAGCGAACCGTAGCGCCGGTGCGCTTCCCACAGCCCGGCCACGGCGCCGGGCACGCCCGCCGCCAGGTGCCCCGTGATCGAGCGGTCGGTCAGCTCGCCGGTCTCATCCAGGAACATGTCCCGCGTCGCGGCGAGCGGCGCCTTCTCGCGGAAATCGAGCGCGGCCGTCTCACCGTCCGCCCGACGCAGGACCATGAATCCCCCGCCGCCGAGGTTGCCGGCTTCGGGGTAGACGACCGCCAGCGCGAACGCCGTCGCGACCGCGGCATCGACCGCGTTGCCGCCGGCGCGCAGCACGTCGACGCCGACGCGGGTGGCCAGCGGCGCATCGCTCGCGACCATCCCGCCCGGCGCCTCGGCCGGCGCCGCGTCCAGCGCGTACGGCCATTCGGCCGGGACGCGTTCCGCGAGCTCCGGTCGGGGCGCGGGCGCCGGAGGCGCGGCGCACGCGGCGAGGACCGCCGCGACGCCGAGCCCGCCGACGAGCCCGCCCGTCTTCAGAATCCGATTCTCACGCCTGCTCGCAGCTGCGAGTGCTTCGTGGTGTTGTCGCGTACGCCCTCCTTCTGGTGGAAGGTCCAGTACCGGCCCCACTCGACGAACAGCGCCTTGTCGACCGAAGGGCGGTACTCCAGTCCCGCGCCCGTCTTGAGCGCGAGGTCGGGGTCCCAACGGTCCAGCTCGGACATGCCGTAGACGAACGCACCGGCGCCGCCGGTCAGGTACATCCCGAAGTTCCCGCCGCCGCCGGTCTGGAGGCGGCCGGTCACCATCCCGGTGACCAGGCGGGCGTCGCCCTCGCCGAGGAGGGCGCCGTCCTTGTCGGTCCGCTCGTACGCGGCCGGCGCGAACGACCCTTCGATGCCGAGAACCAGACTGCGCCCCACCTGCCGGTGCAGGCCGAGGCCACCCGCGAAAGTGGAGCCGAAGTCCCAGTTCCCACTGGCGTCGGAGACGCGGCCGGGGCTGAGGTATCCGCCCACCCACCCGGTCGCCCAGGTCCTGGGCGCTTCGGTGACCGTCCCGAACTGTGCGGCTGCGGGGCTGGCGAGCCCCAGGACCGCGAGGCCCGCTACGACTGCTGCTGCTTTCACTGCTACTTCCTGTACTGCGAGAGGGATGATGCTATGAACGGCACGGCGCATCGGAGCCGAGCTCCTCCAGCGCCCGGAGCGCACAGGCCGCGAGCGTGCTCGCGCCGCGGGCCAGCGCACCTTCATCGATGTCGAACTTCGGGTGGTGATGCTCGCGCGGCTCGTCCAGCGCGGCGCCGAGCCAGCCGAACGCGCCCGGCGCCTCGTGGAGCAGGTACGCGAAATCCTCCGCGCCCATCCACGGCTCGAACTCCTCGACGGCGTCCCCGCCGAGCGCCGCCGCCGTCGCCGCGGCCATGAGCTCGGTCATGACGGCATCGTTCACGACGGGCGGGTAGCCGGGCCGGTAGTCCAGCTCCGCGCCGCCGCCGAGGGCGCGCGCCACGTCGAGCGACCGCTCCAGCTCCCGCCGGAGCGCGGTCCGGACCTCCTCCTCGAAGTAGCGGATCGTCCCTTCGAGCCGCACGCGCTCGGCGATCACGTTCTCCGCCACGCCGCCCTCGATCCGTCCGATCGTGAGCACGCCCGCCGACCGGGGCGGGATCCGCCGCGCCACGGCGTTCTGGCAAGCGAGCACCACGTGCGATGCGAGCACCACTGCGTCCACTCCTTCGTGCGGCCGCGCCGCGTGCGCGCTCACGCCCCGCACCGCGGCCACGAACGAGTCCGTACCGGCCATGATAGGCCCCGAACGCACAAAAAGTTTCCCGGACGGCAGATGCGCGCCGATGTGCAGCCCGAAGACCGCGTCCACGCCCTCCATCGCGCCGTCCTCGATCATGCGGACCGCGCCGCTCTTGTTCTCCTCGTCCGCCGCCTCCTCCGCGGGCTGGAACAGCAGCCGGACCCGCCCGGCCGGCAGGGCGCCCCGCGCGCGCGCCTCGGCGAGCAGCCGCGCCGCACCGACGAGCATGGTCACGTGCGCGTCGTGGCCGCACGCGTGCATCACGCCGGGCACCGTCGAGCGGTATTCCGCGTCGTTCGCCTCCTGGATCGGCAGCGCGTCCATGTCCGCCCGCAGCGCGACGACCGGACCCGCACCGCCCCCGATCTCCGCGACCACCCCCGTCCGCCCCACCCCCCGGCGCACGGTGTAGCCCAGCGCCTCCACCTGCGCCGCCGCGATCTCCGCCGTCCGATGCTCCCGGAACGCCAGCTCCGGGTGACGATGGAGGTCGCGCCGGAGCGCGATCAGGTCGGGCGCGAATCTTTCGGCACGGCTCAGGAGTGTGGGCATGGCGAGCGGCGCGCTTGCGCGGTTCTGGCGCGGTTCGGGTTCATGGGTGCGTACGGCGTGTGCGGCGTGACAGCGCGTGTGCGTGCGCGCCGCGGGAGCGGCGGCCTTGCGGCCGCCGGGAGCGGGCCTGCGGCCCGGGAGCCGCGCCTGCGGCGCGGGGGGCGGCGCTTCGCGCCGGGACGGCCGCTTCGCGGCCGGGAGCGGCGGCGCCTGCGGCGCCGGCCGGGGGCGGCGCGCTTCGCGCGCCAGGATGGCCGGGACACGCCCAGACGGTCGCCCTGCCACCCCGGCGCTGCACGCAGTGCAGCCGCCGCCCCCGCGGCTGGAGGCCGCCCCCCCGGGCGCGCAGCGCCCGCCCCCGGACCCGCCAGGGTCCGTCCCGGCCGCGCCAGCGGCCGCTCCCGCCGGCCGCCAGGCCGGCGCTCCCGGGCCATCGGCCCGCTCCCGGCGCCACCGGCGCCGCTCCCGCGGCCGAACGGCCGCGCCCTGGCCCCGCCGCACGTTCACCCTTACGTTGTACTCCGTAATCTATC
>DASVDG010000093.1:0-8514 GCA_036381255.1 Longimicrobiales bacterium
GAGCGACCGGGTCGCCGGCGCGACGGTGCAGCACAGGGCGAGGTGATGTTGGGGCGGAACCTGATACCCGAAGAGCCGGGACTGCTCGTCGTCGGCGCGCCGGTCGAAGTGCTCGAGGAGGCGGCGTGAACGGCGCGGCCGCGGACCGGCCGGGCGATGCCCGTCCGGACGGCAGCAACCGTGACGCGGGCGGCCGGCGTGCTGCGCGCTCCGGCACCCGTCGCCCCGCGCGCGCCCTCGACCCCATCGCTATCGCCGCCGCCGTACGCGATGCGTGCGTCCAGGCCGCGATCGAGGCATTCGAGGACGCGGGGGTGCGCGGACTGTGCGGCGAGGGCGCGCTCGAATACGCGCTGGACGCGATCCGGCGGCTCGACCTGGGCGCGGTCGTCCGCGCCGCGCGACGCGCTGCCGACGGTTCCGCGAACGCCGCCGGCTGATCGCCGGGACGGCCGGAACGCACGGCCGTCCCGGCGACCGCTTCGTCGGCTACCCGGAACGCTGGTCGCCCGCGCGCGACGCGTCCGGCGGCAACGACGGCGTCCGCTCACGCCGCCCGCTCACGCCGCACACTCACGCCGCCCGCTCACGCCGCCCGTGCACCCGCGCCGCCACCGCCGCCACCCCCCGTTTCACCGCCGGCAGCCGTTTCGACAGCGCCGGCACGCGCAGCACCAGCAGCAGCGCCAGCACCGCGCCGTACCGTAGCGGCCGCCCGATGTCCGGCGCCTTGACCAGCCACAGGAAATGCAGCAGCGCGAGCCCAGCCGCCGCGTACACCAGCCGGTGCAGCCGCTGCCAGCGCTTCCCGAGCCTGCGGATCGAGAACCGGTTCGACGTCGCCGCGAGCGGGACGAGGAGCAGGAACGCCGTGAACCCCACCGTGACGTACGGCCGCTCCGCGATGTCCTCGGCGATCAGCGCCCAGTCGAAGAAGTAGTCGAGGACCACGTAGTTCGCGAAGTGCAGCACCGCGTAGAAGAACGCGAACAGCCCCACGGTCCGCCGCCACCGGATCGCGCCGTTCCACCCCGTCAGCCGGCGGAGCGGCGTGAAACCGAGCGTGACCAGCAGCAGGATCAGCGTCCACCGCCCCGTCCGGTGCGTGACCTCCGTGATCGGGTTCACGCCCAGCCCGTGGTGCGCCGCATCCCACGCCAGCACCCCCGCCGGCGCCAGACACCCCAGCCAGAGGAGCACCGCAAGAGCCCGCCGGCCAAGGTGCGCCATTCAGCCCCACCCCCCTACCCACTCACGCCCGCCCACCGATCCACCCCCCACACCTCGCGCGTCCCCTGAAACTCCCCGCCATGCACGCAACCTCGAACTTCCCCCCAAACTCAAACTTTCCCGTACACGTCCCCGTTCCCGTTCCCGTTCCCGCATCCCCTAAAAATTCCGCCTCAGATCCATCCCCTCGTACATCGGCCCCACCAGCTCCGCGTACCCGTTGAACATCAGCGTGTCCCGCCGCCGGAACTCGCCGATCCGCCGCTCCGTCCGCTGGCTCCACCGCGGATGATCGACGTTCGGGTTGACGTTGGCGTAGAAGCCGTACTCGTCCGGCGCGGCCTTCATCCACGTCGAGACCGGCTGCTGCTCGACGAAGCGGATGCGGACGATCGACTTGATGCTCTTGAAGCCGTACTTCCACGGCACGACGAGGCGGAGCGGCGCGCCGTTCTGGTTGGGCAGGTCGCGGCCGTAGAGGCCGGTCGCGAGCAGCGTGAGCGGGTGCATCGCCTCGTCGAGGCGCAGCCCCTCGACGTACGGCCAGTCGAGGAGCCCGGTGCGCTGCATCGGCATCTGGTCCGGGTCGTACAGCGTCGTGAACTCGACGAATTTCGCCCGGCTCGTCGGCTCGACGCGCCGGATCAGGTCGGCCAGCGGGAAGCCGCGCCAGGGGATGACCATCGACCACCCCTCGACGCAGCGCAGCCGGTAGACGCGGTCCTCGAGCGCGTACGGCTTCAGGAAGTCCTCGAGGTCGTAGTCCGCGGGCTTGTTCACGTGCCCGTCGACGCGCACGGTCCACGGCCGGGTGCGGAACGCCTGCGCGTTCTCCTTCGGGTCCTCCTTGCCGAAGCCGAACTCGTAGAAGTTGTTGTAGCTCGTGACGGCCTCGAACGGCGTGAGCTTGTCCTGGCGGGGGCGCGGAGGCCGCGCGGCCGCCGTCTCGGCGCCGACCAGCAGCTCCGGGTCGAGCGCCGCCGCCGCGGCGCCGGCGGCAAGCGCGCCCATGAACCGGCGGCGGTCGAGATAGACGCGCTCGGGTGTGATCTCGGAAGAGGCGATGTCGTCGGGGCGTCTGATGAGCATGGCAGCTCCCGGGGATGGGTGTGGAGACGCGGCGGCGTGGGCCTCCGCATAAACCGCCGGCACGCGCCCATAGTTCCAGCGGGCACGCGCACCCGCGCCCCGGCGGCGCAGGTCACGGCGGCTCCACGGCGCGGGCCCGGGCGGCGCCATTTGGGTGGGCTTGCCTTTCCGCGGGTGCTCGGCGAAGATTGTCGCGCACGCGGGATCCTCGTCAAGTGTGCCCGGCGACGCCGCCACCCCCGAGGATCTCTCCCCGGCCGCGGCGCGGTTCCACCTGTCCCACAGGAGCGCGACGATGATCCGGGCCTGCATCCCCCTCCTCCTCACCCTTGCCGTGGCCGCGTGTGCAGGGGGGCCGCCGGAGCAGGACACGGCGGCCCGCGACCCGGGCGCGACGGAAGCGGAGGCCGAGGCGGTCTCCCTCCTCGGCGAGCCCCTCTACCGCCCCGAGCCGGACTCCGCCTCGCGCGCCGAGCTCGATCGCAAGCTCGATGAGGCCCGCGCCGCCTACGCCCGCGACCCGGACGACGCAGAAGCGATCCTCTGGCTCGGCCGTCGCCTCGCCTATCTCGGCCGCTACCGCGACGCGATCGCGACGTTCTCCGAAGGGATCGAGAAGCACCCGGACGACGCGCGGTTCTACCGCCACCGCGGCCACCGCTGGATCACGGTTCGCGAGTTCGACCGCGCGATCGCCGACCTGGAACGCGCCGCCACCCTCGTCCGCGGCAAGCCGGACCGCATCGAGCCGGACGGCATGCCCAACGCGTTCAACGTCCCGCGCACGACGCTCCAGTTCAACATCTGGTATCACCTCGGCCTCGCCCATTACCTGAAGGGCGACTTCGCGCGGGCGCTCGAGGCGTACCGGGAATGCATGGACCTCGCGACGAACGACGACATGATCGTCGCCGCGGCCGACTGGATGTACATGACGCTCCGGCGACTGCGCCGCGACGAGGAGGCCGCCGCCGTCCTCGCCCGCGTCTACCCGGAGATGGAGATCCTCGAGAACGGCGCGTACCACCGCCGGCTGCTCATGTACAAGGGGCTGCTCTCGCCCGAAAGCCTGCTCGCCGCCGACGACGGCCCGGCGCTCCAGGCCGTGACGCAGGGGTACGGCGTCGGGAACTGGCTCCTCTACAACGGCGACACGACCCGCGCGGTCGCGATCTTCCGGGACGTCGTCTCGAACGGCGCCTGGGCGGCGTTCGGCCACATCGCGGCGGAAGCGGAGCTGAGCCGATTGTGAGCGGACCCGCTCGCGGGCGGACGACACGCATGCCGCGCTCGTTCCTCCTGCGGCTCGCGCCGCGCGTGGAACGCAGCGCCGGCCGCTGAGCCGCGGGCGCTTTGCCGGGCGCCGCCGTCGCGCCCGGCTTGTCCAACCCGCGCACTGCGCCGTATCTTGCCGGCGTACCCATCCACACCGACATCCCGAGGAACGCGATGTCCGCGAACGTACGACGCCCCGGCCGCCCGGCCGGCACCGCCATCCGCCGCCTCCCCCTGCGTGTCCTGATCCCGGCGCTGACGCTCCCGCTCGTCGCCGCGTGCGCCACCGCGCGCCCGGCGCCCGCGCCCCGGCAGGACGCGCGCCCGGCGCCGGGCCGGGACGAGACGAAGACGTACGACGAGGTCGTGCCCGACGACGCCACGACCGACGCCGGCCTCTTCACCGTCCACCGCACCGGCGACGCGCTCCTCTTCGAGATCCCGGACTCGCTCTTCGGGCGCGACATGCTGCTGATCAGCCGCATCGCGTCGGTGCCTTCGAACCTGGGCGGCTACATCCCCGCAGGGTACAAGGCGCACGAGCAGGTCGTACGCTGGGAGCGCCGCGGCGACCGCGTCCTGCTGCGCAAGATCTCGTACGAGCAGGTCGCGGACGAGTCCGAGCCGATCGCGGTCTCGGTGATGAGCAACAACTTCGCGCCGATCGTGCAGGCGTTCGACGTCGAGGCCGAGACACCGGACGGGCGCGGCGTCATCATCGACGTGACGGCGCTGTACGAAGAGGACGTCCCCGCGATCGGCGGGCTCACGCAGTCGCAGCGGTCGCAGTACGGCGTGCGCCGCCTCGACGGCGACCGCAGCTTCATCAACTACGCGCGGAGCTTCCCGCTCAACGTCGACGTCCGCCACACGCTGACGTTCGACGCGACCAAGCCGCCGTCGAACGCGAACACCGGCACGATCTCCCTCGAGATGCACCAGTCGATGGTGCTGCTCCCCGAGGAGCCGATGCGGCCGCGCTACGCCGACGAACGCGTCGGCTTCTTCTCGATCGAGCGCGTCAATTTCGGGCTGAACGCGCAGAAGGCGGCGACGCAACGCTTCATCCGCCGCTGGCGGCTCGAGCCGAAGGACCCGGCGGCGTACGCCCGCGGCGAGCTCGTCGAACCCGTCAAGCCGATCGTCTACTACCTCGACCCCGCGACGCCGCCCGAATGGCGGCCGTGCGTGCGACAGGGGATCGAGGACTGGCAGGGCCCGTTCGAGACCGCCGGCTTCAAGAACGCGATCCTCGCGAAGGACCCGCCGTCGCCCGAGGAGGACCCGGAGTGGAGCGGCGAGGACGTGAGGTACTCCGTCGTCCGCTGGGCGGCGAGCATGACGCGCAACGCGCAGGGGCCGAGCGTCTCCGACCCGCGCAGCGGCGAGATCATCGAGAGCGACATCGTCTGGTACCACAACCACCTGCGCAGTTACCGCAACCGTCTCATGCTCGAGACCGGCGCCGCGAACCCGCTCGCGCGGTCGCTGCCGGTCGACCAGGAGCTGATGTGCGAGGCGATGCGCGCCGTCGTCGCGCACGAGGTCGGCCACGCGCTCGGCCTGCCGCACAACATGGTCGCCAGCTCGGCGTACCCCGTCGACTCGCTGCGCTCCGCGACGTTCGTCCGCAAGATGGGGATCGCGCCGACGATCATGGACTACGCGCGCCAGAACTACATCGCCCAGCCCGGCGACGGGCTCGTCGGCGCGGACTTCATCCGCCAGATCGGACCGTACGACCACTACGTCATCAACTGGGGGTACCGCGTCATCCCCGAGGCGCCGACGGCCGAGGCCGAGCGCCCGATCCTGCACCGCTGGATCCTCGAGAAGGCCGACGACCCCATCTACCGGTTCACGCCGCAAGGCGGCGCCGACCCGCGCGTCCAGACCGAGGACCTCGGCGACGACCCCGTGAAGGCCAGCGGCTACGGGATCCGCAACCTGAAGGTCGCCGCGGACCACCTCGTCGAGTGGACATCGGCGCCGGCGAAGGACTATTCGGACCTCGAGGAGCTGTACGGCGAGCTGATCGGGCAGTGGAGCCGGTATGTGCGCCACGTCGTCGCGGTCGTCGGCGGCGTGCACGAGGTCCACAAGACGACCGACCAGGAGGGCGCCGTCTACGACCCCGTCCCGCGTGCGCGGCAGGAGGCGGCGATGCGCTTCCTCGACGCCCAGGTCTTCCAGACGCCGACGTGGCTCGTCGATCCCGGGATCCTGACGCGGCTGACCGGCGACGGCGGCGTCGAGCGGCTGACCGCGCAGCAGGTCCGCATCCTCGAGCTGCTCCTCTCGCCCGAGCGGATGCAGCGGCTCGTCGAGGTCGAAGCGTACGCGCCCGATGTCGCGTACCCGCTCCCCGAGTTCCTCGACGACCTGCGCGCCATGGTCTGGCGCGAGCTGGCCGCCAGCCGCGCGATCGACGTCTACCGCCGCGCGCTCCAGCGCGGCTGGCTCGACCGGATGGCGTTCCTGCTCGAGGACCGCGAGGAGGAGGACGGGCCGCGGTCGCGGGGCCGCCGCGAGGTCGCCATGAGCCGCTCCGACATCCGGCCGCTCGTGCGCGCGCAGCTCCTCACGCTCCGCGGCGACGTCGCCGCCGCGCTCGTCCGCGCGCGCGACCGCATGACCCGCGTCCACCTGCGGGACGTGCTCGTGCGCATCGACGCCATTCTCGACACGCCGCGGCCGCCCACCATCGCCGCGGCGACGTCCTGAGCCGGCGCACACGGCGACGTCCTGAGTCGGCGCTACGCCCCCGGCGCTACGCCGATCGGAGCGACTGGGACGCGCGCGGCGCCGGCACACGCGTCGGCACCCGGCCGCGTCTGCTCCCGCATGACCATTGTGAACCGCGCGGCGCGGTTGAATATTGCAGCCGCGACCGGCGGCGGCCGGCGGCGGCCAGTCGCGGCCGGTGGCGGCCGGCGGCGTCCGGACGGGACCGGCAGTGACTGGCGGCGACTTGCGGCGACCGGTGGCGCCCGGTGGCGCCCGGTGGCGATGTCGCTGAGGACGCCCGCCGCCGCGACTCCGGCATCCGAGTGATGCGCGCCGGCTCCGCGCCGCCGCCCCGGCTCCGCGCCGGTGCAACCCCCCACTCCACCCGAGCCGACGGCTCCGTTCCCCGGGAGCGACCATGCCCGACCCCGACCGCACGCTTCGCCTGCCGGAAGGCGAGTACTTCGCCGGCCCCTTCGCCAAGTCCGGGATCGCGCTGCACCACACCGTGGGCGGCAGCGCGAAGTCCACGTTCCAGTGGTGGCTCCGCGACCGCAACGCCGCCGGCGCCCGCCTCTAAGGTCGGCACCGCGTACATCATCGAGCGCGACGGCACGCTGTACGAGGTGTTCGACCCCGAGGGGTGGGCGTACCAGTTCGGGCTCCGCTGGCCCGTCGCCCGGAAGCTCCGCTTCGAGCAGCGCTTCATCGGCATCGAGATCGCGAGCGAGGGCGCCCTGGTCGAGAGCGACGGGCAACTGTACTGCTTCGACCGCATCTCCGACCGCACGCGCAAACCCGCCGCCGAGGCGTACGACCACGGCACCCCGTACCGCGGCTACCGTTACTTCGACCGCTACGAGGAGCCGCAGATCGAGACGCTGATCGCGCTCGTGAACGAGCTCTGCGACCGCTTCGCCATCCCGCGCCGCATTCCGGACCGCTTCCTCGACTACTACGGCGAGCAGCTCGAGTCGATCGAAGGGGTCAACGGCCACAACATGGTCCGCCCCGACAAGACGGACCCGCTCCCCGACCCCGCGTTCTGGCAGCGGGTCGTCGACGGCTGCGGCCTGACCCCCGTCTCCATCGGCGCGCCGCACGCCGCCGCGGTCCCGGTCGCCGCGGGGACGGCCGCCCCGGCCGCCGCGCACGCGGGCGCCGCCACGACCGGTGGGGCCGCCGCTGCGGCTGGCGCGGCACCCGTGACCGACGCGTACGGCCCGGCCGCCGCGGCCCGCGCCTCCGGCGCCTCCGGTGCGGCCGCGCGGGCGACCGCGCCGACCCCCGCGCCCGCCGCCGCGTCCGCCGCCGCGTCCGCCGCCACCCGCGACGTGGACATCGAGGCGCTGCACCGGCACAACGCGGAGCAGCTCAACCGGATGAACGTCGCGGCCGCCGGCGTCGTGAGCGCGTTGCTGGACGAGCTCGAGCGCGCGGGCCGGCGCACGTACATCCGGCTCGACAACGCGGCGGAGCGGGGGCACACCGTCGACTACACGCTGGTCCGCGGCGACCGCGCCCTCGTCGCACGCGTCGCGCGCGCTGGGCTTCGCGAACGTGACCGATCGCCGACTGGAGGTGAGACGTGAGTAGGAGCAAGCAGATCGCGATCGGCTTCGCGCTCGTCGTCGCCGTCGCGCTGTTCGCGGGGTTCCAGACCGCGCGGCTGTGGGCGCGCGCCGAGGTCGCGCGCGTCGAGGCCGAGGCCGAAGCGATCCGCGCCCAGCGCGACTCGATCCTGACCGCCACGGCGATCCGCGACAGCGTGCGCGCCAGCGTCGAACGCGCCGTCTCCGGCCTCTCCGCGGAAACACAGGAGCTGCGCCTCAAGATCGCCGCGATGGAGCAGGCCCGCGCGCAGGCGCAGCGCGACGTGTGGCTGCTCCGCACCTCCGACGACACGGAACGCGAGTTCCGCACCGCGTTCCCGGAGTTCGCCGACGCCATGCGCATGACCGAGCTGCGCCCCACGCCCGATGCGCCCTCGCTCCGCTACCTCATGGTCCCCGCGAACTTCGCGCGCAGCTTCATCATCTACCGACGGAACAGCGAGGCGTACGAGGCGCAGCGCGACTCCCTCGCGAAGCTCGACGACCTGAACGGCCAGATCATCGCGCTCCAGGACTCGATCGCCACGCTGCTCGCCCTGAACGAGCAGGCGTTCCGCATGGGGTACGACAGCGCGTACGC